>NZ_CP019699.1:604870-1209741 GCF_002005165.1 Novibacillus thermophilus | reverse complement strand
AATCGGGATGAGAGAGCTGAAAGACCGGGAGACCGCATCCGGAACACCGGCAGGCATTTTGATCGTCCAATCCCTGTTCACAAAGAAACGATACAGTTCAACGGAAACGAAAGCGGTCAAAATCCCTAAAAACATCCCTTGTGCCCCGAGACTGGCAGTTGGAATAACACCGGTGACACTTTCAACTACCTGCGGTGTGAGGATAAGAAACGACGCGATGGCCACAACCCCTCCGTAAATCGCTTCACCGCCGTAGTGCTGCAATAGCTTGTAACCAATACCGACAATGACAAATAACCCCATAATGCTTAGCGTGGCTGCTGAGGCCGGACCTAAAGCGGATTGGTAGGCCTCATAAGCGCTCTGGCTCAAAAGTTTGTCCAAAAAAGGGAAATTCGCAATCACAACGAAGATCGAACCAAAGATGATCACCGGCAGGGCCACCATAAAGCCGTCCCGCAATGCGGTTAAATACCGGTTATTATTGAGTTTGTCTGCTAGCGGGAGTAAAACGTTTTCAAGCACTTCCATGAATTTATTCACCGTTCAATGTCCCCTTTCCCTGATCAGCTCAAGCGCCCTGTTCAACACTGCTTCCCCGTCAGCCCGTCCGTAAGCGACGGGTTCAATGACATCTACCGGTATATTGATTTCATCTGCTTTTTCTTCCAGTTTTTGCTTCAAAAAGCGCATTTGCGGTCCGATCAGCAAAACGTCTGCTTTATCCATTTCCGTGCTCGCTTTATCCTGGGCAACTGCCCAAATTTCGACATCAACCCCCTTTTGAAGAGCAGCTTGTTTCATTTTTTCAACTAACAGACTCGTGGACATTCCTGACGAACAAGCCAACAAAATCCTCTTCATACGACAACCTCCCTTTGTATATGCTTAATGTCACTATGTCTTTATCCTATATTGAACGCACGCACATCTCGACATAACGTTTTTCCGTTAACATGCGGAAGTCCTTACCCAGCCGTAGCGCGTTGAAGCCAGAAAAAACTTTAATATTCGTTATCGTCAATCTTCAACAACAGAATAACCTTACCTGTTTCAACTTTAAATTCTGGTTAACAAGAGCAGACACTTTATATGTCCTGTAACTCCCTTCCAATCCAACAAAACGACCTCATCCTGTTAATTCTCCACCTGTTACGGATACTCCAAGCGGAAACCTCCATCCACTATCATTTGTTTATCCTTTTACTGAACCGGAAGTTAATCCTTTAATAAAATATTTCTGTAAGAAAAGGAAAAGGATGACCATAGGCATCATCGAGATAATAGCCGCAGCTGCTACCAAATTTAGATTGTTCACATTTTCACCAAAGAACCCTGATAAAGCGACTGTAAAAGTTTTAACTTCCTCGGCTTGTAGAAAAAAAATCGCAAACTGATAATCGTTCCAAATGAATATACAAGAAATAATAAGAATTGTTGCTGTGACCGGTTTTAGCAGTGGAAATACAATCCTGTAAAAAATACTCAATGTGGTTGCACCATCAACACGAGCAACCTCTTCAATCTCCTTTGGAATGGTGGAGCGAATGAAACCTGAATATAGAAAAATGGTAAGCGGCATATATGCTGCGACATTATTCAATATTGCGATTTCAAGCGTATTCATCATACCAATGTTAACGACTAGTTGATACAGCGGTACGAGAACAGTTAACGGAGGAACGACCATTATGGCGATAAATAACGTATAGATCAATCTATTTAACCTCGTATTCCTTCGAGCTAATGGATATGCTGCCAATGAACCAAAGAAGATCAATAAAATTGCAGCGCAGACAGTGATGACAGAAGTATTTACAAGGGCATTTCCAAGATTAGCCTTGTCCCACGCTTCGCCAAAATTTTGAAAACTGATATTCCTGGATAAAATCCACTTTGAGCTAAAGTCACCTTTTGGCTTTAAGGAGGTGGTAAACAAAATGTAAAAAGGAATTAAATGAAATAATGCAATCATTAAAGAAGGGACAACGAGTATTCTTTTTTTTACAAGATCCGTTCTGTACATTAAGCCTCGACCTCCTTGCGCTTAAAAACGATCAAAGCACTTAAACTGAGAATTAATATAATGACAACCATTAATACTCCCTGTGTAGCCGCATATCCGGCATCTTGTCTGGAAAAATATAAGTCATACATAAAAGTCGACATAGATTGCGAAGCATTACCTGGCCCACCGCCAGTAAGAGATATGATAACATCAAAGAGTTTTAATCCCCCAATAATATTTATAACCATATTGATGGTAATAGAGGGCATTAATAGTGGAAAGGTAATAGATTTAAATTTTTGAAAACTCGAGGCGCCATCAATCTGTGCTGCCTCATAATAATCTTTTGAAATACTTTGCAATCCAGCTAAATAAATGATCATCGCGATTCCCACAAATTGGAACGTATTCACAAATACAATAATCCATATGTTGAAATCCGGATTTCCCAATACATTAATCGGTTCAATACCGATAAGTTGGAGTATATCATTTATGGCTCCACCGTTATATGCAAAAAAGAAATACCAAATATAGCCCATGATCAACGGGCTAATAATGACTGGTAAATAGACAATTGTGCGTGTAATCGTTTTTAAGCGAATATTTTGGTTTAGTAATAAAGCATAAAGAAGACCAATGACATTCTGAAAAAACGTGCTCCCCAATCCATATAACAACGTGTTTCGTACAACAACCCACGTATCCGGATCATGAAGCAATCTTTGATATTGTTGCAATCCAACGTAACGATATGTTTGAGAAAACCCGTTCCAGTCTGTAAACGAAATTTTGAGACCATTCATAAACGGATAAATTATAAATGTACACACTATTAACAGCGCCGGAAGGTACATCCAGCATAGTGAATTCACATATTTTCTTTTAAAGTAATTGACTGTTACAAGTTGGGGCCTTAATTTAAGCTTGATTTCACTCATATTCTCAACTCCAATTAAGTAAAAGCTGGTGAAAGGACAGAAACACCGTATTCTGCCCTTCCAACAATATTTTGTTATTTTTGTTCTTTCAGTCGATTATACTCTTCATCCATCGTGTTTGATACTTCTTCAGGAGTGAGCGAACCGGATAGGAGTTCTTGAGCTGTCGTTCCCATCACATCCCACATACCGCTCGGCAAATAAACGCGATCAAAATACGGTTCCACCTTTACATGTGAGTAGGCTTCATAATCTGTAGCAAAATAGTTATCTGATTCAACACCCGTTAGTCCCGGTGGTAAGCTTGTTCCATCTGCTATCTTTTTGACTATATCCGGTTGGGAAAGAAATTCAACAAACTTACGCGCTTCTTCTGGATGATCAGTGTCTTTCCAAATGGCAACAGTATGGCGCTCTCCACCGATCCAACTCGGTATTCCTCCTTCATGGATGGAAGGAACCGGTATGATTCCAAGTTGAACATTAGGATTCATTTCTTCAACGTCATGGCCAGTCAAGCCTCCCATGACAAAGCCTATTTTTTCTTGAGCCATTAAACTGACCATTTCATGGTTTTGTGCCGTCAGCACGTCTTTGTTAATGAAACCCTTTTGTTGCATCTCTAAAAGTTTTTCAGCCAAAAAAGTGTAATTAGACCAATCAAAGTTGCCATTCAACAAGTTAAGTCCTTATAATTGTGTAAAATGGATTCCTTAAAAATAAAGGAGCCAATTTCAAAATCCTCGGTTAGAATGGAGTTGTCGGAAATACCATTCTGGAGAGGAGAATTTTGAAATGGCTCAATACCAGATTACCGTAGATCAAGAACTTTTGCAGCAACTTTTTTTAGGACATTCAAAAGACGCTGGTGTAGCGAAATTACTGGAATCGGTATTAAACCAAATTCTCCAAGCGCAGGTGACCGAACAGCTGGCAGCTGAACGCTATGAACGCACGGATTCCCGTCAAGGCTATCGCAATGGATCCTATCCTCATCAATTAACCACTCGGGTGGGGACCATTACGTTACGTGTTCCACGGATTCGAAACGGTCAGTTCTCCACTGAACTGTTTGCCCGTTACCAACGGAGCGAGCAAGCTTTGGTGTTGGCTTTGATGGAAATGGTCGTGAATGGGGTTTCCACACGTAAAGTGACTCAGATTACCGAAGAGCTTTGCGGCACTCATTTTTCCAAGTCCACCGTTTCAGACCTGTGCAAAAGGCTTGATCCTATTGTGGAGGCTTGGAATTATCGTCCGCTTTCAGACCGCCGGTTCCCGTTTGTGCTGGTGGATGCCTTGTACCTCAAAGTCCGTGAGGATGGCCGGGTACGGTCCAGAGGAGTGATGATAGGAATCGGTGTCAACACAGACGGTTACCGGGAAGTCTTGGGGATCATGACCGGTGACACGGAATCGGAAGCCAGCTGGAGCGAATTTTTCAGTTGGTTAAAACAACGTGGTCTTGGTGGTGTCGATTTGATCACCTCTGATGACCATGGCGGTTTAGTCCGTGCCATTCGTCACCATTTCCAAGGGGTCACCTGGCAACGCTGTCAAACCCATTTGATGCGTAATATTCTGGATGCCACACCAAAAGCGCTGAGAGACGAAGTTCATCGCCATGTCCGTGGCATCCTGGATGCAGCGGATATCGAAACAGCCAGAATGCTTTTGAACGAAACGCTGAAAGTCTTTGAAGAGAAAGCGCCTAAAGCCATGCGTATTTTGGAAAACGGGTTTGATGATGCCACCGCCGTTTTGGCTTTCCCTGAGAAGTACCGTAAGCGACTGCGTACCACCAACAGCGTCGAGCGGTTGAACGAAGAAATCCGCAGACGGGAACGTGTGATTCGCATTTTTCCCAACCGCCAATCGGTGATTCGTCTGTTGGGGGCCTTACTCATGGAACAGGATGAGAAGTGGGCCAGTGGTCGGAAATACCTCGATATGGAAGATTACTTCACCTGGCGCAAAAGCCATTCAGCAAAAACACATAGTAAGGTGACACGCATCATGTAGGCAGCTTATCTAACCGAGGAGCTTTTTACACACAATTTCGGACTTGATCCATTCAACAGCTCTTCTTCATAGTTATGATCTTGATGTGTAATTAATAGGGGGGTTGCAAATTGATCAAAGTATTGAGCTAACGCACCTTTATCCGACCCTGCAAACCAAAAAGGGATCACTTCTCCATCGCTTTTTTCTTTAATCTCTTCCAATGCGGCCATAAATTCCTCGAATGTGCCGGGAGGATCAATTCCATAATTATTTAAAAGCGTTTTATTGTAAATCAACCCATCTTTTGCTTGATTTAAAGGGTATGCATAAACTTTACCGTCTTTATCCTTAAAGATTTGGTCTAAAGCAGGGTCCAGTCTGTCAACCCACTCCATATTACTTAGATCAACTACATACTCACCGTAACGTTTTTTTGCCCATCCATGTGTGTCGAATAAATCTGGCATGTCATTAGCAGCCATCTTCACACGGAGCATACTTTCGTACTCACCTCCTGGATAGTTGTCATCAATAACTATCTCAGGATTTTCTTCTTCAAATTGATCAACTACACTAGCCATCACTTCTTTTTGAGGCTCCATCGTAATAGTGGAAAAAAACGTTAAGGTGACTTGATCTTTTCCAGAAGATGGATCATTGGTAGAATCGCCACTCGCATTGCCACAACCAGTTGAGAATAAGATTAGAAGGGACACTAAAACAAAAAACTTTAAAAAGTTCTTCATTACGATACCTCCGTTTCTATTAGGATAAAGGAAGAAGATATACAATCGTCACAGCATCTACCACCACCTCGTATGGACGTATTAGCTGTACGTCGCTTTTCTTTTCAGTTGGCTCCCACAACTTTCACGAACCACGAGTTCTGTCGGTACTGTTACCTTTATTGGAATTGCCCTTCCATTCAAGCGATCTAACAAAAGTTTTACCGCTAACTTCCCCATCTCTTGTGTATGCACTTTTATAGTGGTTAATGATGTGCTGGCAAAACGAGCCATTTCAATGTCGTTAAAACTTACAATGGCAACTTGTGTGGGGACATCAATTTTATTTTCTTGTAACGCCTTTAACGCGCCTACCGCCATTGGATCACTTGCTATGAAAAAAGCCTCAGGAAGATTTTTTCTTTTTATCGCTTTTTTCATGAGCTCATAACCATCGCTCATCGTAAAATTTCCAATATAAGTATCCTGAGGACGATACAACCCTTCCTGCTTCATCCTTTTTTCAAAAAAAATTTTTCTCAAATCATCCATAATCTGCTTCTTTTGACCAAACTTTTCTACCTGACAAGCCCCTATAAAACCAATACTTTTATAGCCAAGGCTTAGTAAATGATCTAACGCCATATTTGTAGCCTTTTCAAAATCTACCGCCACGGAATCAAACATTTGATCACACGGAGAGTAATCGATGTACACAACGTTTGCGCGCTTTTTACTGTATTCTTTTAACTCGTTGTACACTTGTACCGTTTTCACATTTAATCTCCCCACAACGATCAAACCGTCCAATTCATCAAATGGATATCCGAAGCTGAAGCAGTTCGGCCTAAATAACTCAGTTGAAAAGAGACCTCTATTACGACACTCATCTTCAATACCTTGTCGAATGTCCAAGAAGTAGGGATCACTCTGTTCTTCTTCTACTGATTTATTCAAGACAATACCTATTCTTTTGTTATGAATAGATAACTTTTCTTTTTCTCGTTTTCGCTCCCTTACTGTCTTATACTGCATTTCTTCGGCACATCTTACGATCCTTTGCCGTGTGTCTTCGGATACCGATAAGGTCACATCATTATTAAGTACACGGGAGACCGTAGAGGCAGACACTTTTGCACGCTCAGCAATGTCTTTTATGGTGGCCATATTACTCAACCTCTTTTTAAAGAGCTTTAACTTAATAAATATTTACTAAAAAATTATATAAAATCGATCCCAATGTATTTTTACATGTTATATAAATTTTTATTTTAAATATTATCAAATAGAAATTTATTAATCAATATTTTCTGAATAAAAAACATATGCTATCATATTTTATTAGAAAAAAGAGTATTTAGATAAATACTCTTGAGTGTTTTTAGTTAAATTTAGTAAATAACCCAATTCCGTATTTCTACGTGATCAGGAGGTCAAACAAAAATGTCGAAAATTACTTTTCTCGGTGCAGGCAGTACAGTTTTTGCAAAAAATTTACTTGGAGATTGTATGACAGTTCCTGCTTTACAAGGATTCGAGTTCGCCCTATACGATATTGACCAAAAAAGGTTACGGGATTCTGACATGATGTTAAACCATTTAAAAGAGCGCCTGAATTCAACAGTAAAGATTGTTCCCTACACAAATCGGAAAGAAGCTTTACGAAACGCAAAATACGTCATTAACGCCATTCAAGTAGGAGGGTATCATCCTTGTACAATAACAGATTTCGAAATTCCAAAGAAATACGGCTTACGTCAAACGATAGCCGACACGATTGGAATTGGAGGCGTTTTCCGTAGTTTGAGAACGATTCCTGTCATGTTGGATTTTGCCAGGGACATGCAGGAAGTGTGTCCTGATGCCTGGTTCTTAAACTATACTAATCCAATGGCTGTACTCACTGGAACCATGATAAAATATGGAGGAATACAAACAGTCGGATTATGTCACAGTGTTCAAGTGTGTGCAGATCAATTATTGAGATCATTAGATATGCCGACGGATAACATTCAATGGAAAATCGCCGGGATTAATCACATGGCCTGGTTGCTAGAAATTAAACGTAATGGAGAAGACTTGTATCCAGAAATAAAAAAAAGAGCCCTGATAAAACAACAAACCAAGCATGACGATATGGTTCGTTTTGAATTGATGCTGCGATTTGGGTATTACGTAACTGAATCTTCCGAACACAATGCAGAATACTACCCTTACTTTATCAAAAGACAATACCCTGAATTAATTGATAAGTTCAACATTCCGTTAGATGAATATCCAAGGCGCTGCGAAAAGCAAATTAAAGACTGGAAAAAAATGCGTGAACACTTAGTTCATAACAGAGATTTAACTCATGAACGTACTCATGAGTATGGCTCCTATATCATCGAAGCAATGGAAACGAATAAAACGTTTAAGTTCGGAGGTAACGTGTTAAACACTGGTGGATTAATTAGTAATCTCCCAAGGAAAGCATGTGTCGAAGTTCCTTGTCTGGTGGATGCCAGTGGTGTTGCACCTACATATGTCGGGGATTTGCCTGAGCAATTAGCAGCTTTAAACCGAACCCACATTAATCCTCAATTGCTCACGATCGAAGCTGCAATGACAAGAAAGAAAGAATACATCTATCAAGCCGCTATGTTAGATCCACATACATCAGCCGAATTATCGATCGATGATATTGTTTCTCTGTGTGACGATTTGATTGAAGCACATGGTGACTGGTTACCAAAATATAATTAAGTTTTTAATGCGGCAACCCAGGTTACCAGTCAGGTTGTAGCGATATTTGTTTCAGGCATGCAAACGAAGTGCTCTACTTTTCCACTCTGCTTAGAATGTGAGGCCCTACGCCCAAAGCAATGGATGGTTTGTTTATCGAAGCGGACGGGCTGAACGCGTCCCTGCAACAGTTGGACAAAGGCCGGCTGAAGTCGGGGTGTAGTGCATGAAGGGTGGTTAACCGCCTTAACCCCTTATCAACGGCTGACAGCCGGCTCCAACACGGTTAACGTGTTGTTGACGGTATCCAGATTGACATTTGCTCCAATCGGAATCGCTGCCTTATATGATCCGTGTCCCGTGGCGAGATTCGTCATCAGCGGTTTGCCGAGGGGAACGACGAATTCGTTGATGAGATCTTCATACGACATGCCGTACGCCACCTGACACCCCGTGCACTCTCCCATCACGATGCCGATGCAGTCCTCGAATTTTCCAGCCAATTTCAGATGGTTCATATACCGGTAAACTGTATTCACCGGTTCGCGGATTTCTTCCAGGAACAGGATGCGCCCTCGCGTATCAATCTCAAAGGGGGTTCCCAACGTATCGACGAAAGACGTGAGATTGCCTCCGACAATGGGCCCTGTCACATTCCCCGGCACTCGGCTCACGGTCGGAATTCCCGGCGGATTCATAATCGGCCGGGGCGCTGTCAATGTCGACGTGGCGGCAAAAAACTGATCGTAGTTGTACGCAGGAGTCGCCAAGTTGAAATCAATCAACATCAAACTGTGGAACGTAATGAGATCGGCATACTCGTACAAAGCATTTAACAATACGGTGATGTCGCTGTACCCGGAGATAATTTTGGGGTTTTCCCGGATGATCCCGTAGTCGAGATGCGGCAAAATGCCGGCCACTCCCACTCCGCCCCTGGAAGGCAATATCATGTCTATTTGTTCATTTTGGAACATGTTCATTAAGTCAAATGCTCGCTCTTCATCCGTCCCGGCGAGAAATCCGTTCCGGGCGTACACATACTGCCCCAATACGACATTAAACCCTAAATTTCGCAATGTGGCGATGCGGGCGTCAATGACGTTGGCATCCGGCGGACTGCCTAACGTCACGATCCCGATCGTATCCCCCGGTTTCAGAATAGGCGGCCGTACTGCCATCACGTTTCCTCCCCCGAATAAACTCCTCTTTCTCACATGTATATGGAGAAGAACGGGGAACATGTGCCTCTCACTGTCGATCTAACAGTAAATCACAATAGTAAAACCGTTTCTCGCGCAGGACGATATCCCCCTTTACAATCGGTATCGGCGATCGAAATGCCGGTCCGTCGTACACGAATGTGTGATATTCCCCGTTTTCCCCGCAAAGGTCACACGTGTCCGGGAGCTCCTTAAAAAAGGATGGGGTCAGATCCCGACCGACGAACCGTTTCGGCAGCGCTTCCGCATCGACACACACTGTCGTCGCCTTGTAACCTTCCGCCAAAAACGATTGTACCAATCGGTCTGTCGCCTCTCCCCAAAGGGGAAAGTGCGCCCTCATTCCCATTTGAGCCAGCTGTCGTTCCCGGTACTCCCGCACATCGGTCAGGAAAACGTCGCCAAAAATCACGGTATCCACCCCGTCATCGCAAAAATGCTCCAACGTTTCACGCATTCGCTGTTCATATGTGTCGTTGTTCGCCGCTGGCGGAATTCGAACCGTTGTCACCGGAAGCTGCAACGATTGGGCTTGCGCTTCGAGGAGTGACTGCCGCACACCGTGCATACTGATCCGGTCGACATCCTCTGTCACCGTCGTCAAAAGGCTGACCACGTCATATGTCCCTTGCTGACGTATGCGTTCCAAGGCGAGTAAACAGTCCTTCCCCCCGCTCCACGAAAGCAGCGCTTTTTTCATGCCACCACTCCCTGTCCTCTTCTTTTCGTCCAGTTTATCACAATTCGAGGTGTGTAACGTCAAACCGTGCGCGGGTTAAATTTTTCACTTGTCATAAAAATAGCGAAGCATAAAGCTTTACTTCTTATCGAAACCTTTATATAATAGCCCATGTAGGAAAATTCCCATAATAAAAGGAGGTGTGTGTCATGCGTACAAATAGCGGTTTGTTTTCCTCACAGTCCACAATGTCATACACAGTTCATGACACAACCTCTTGTTTGGACGGTTTGACACTTTAGTACTTAACCGGTCAATGTACATCGAAACGATCACACCATGGGTTGTGTTCCACCCATGGTGTTTTTATGTCAAATATGCGAATACAGTCGGTGGAGGAAAAGAAAATGCGTGTTTTTCGCGACTTGTGGTGGTTTTTTGTACAAGAGAAAAAGAGTTACATCATCGGCATTATCTTTTTAATCGTAGCGAGTTCGTTCTCGTTGGTGCCGCCGTACGTCGTCGGTGTCATCGTCGATCACATAGAACAAAAATCACTCACTGTCAATACCCTGCTTGTTTGGGTCGGACTGATACTCGCGTCCGGTGTCATTCATTACGGTTCCAACTTTATTTGGCGGTCCATGCTGTTCGGGTCTGCAATCAAACTCGGGCGGCAGTTGAGAAACCAGCTGTACGAACACTTTACGAACATGTCCCCTGGTTTTTTCCAAAAAAGGCGCACCGGAGATTTAATGGCTCATGCGACAAACGACGTACAGGCTGTCGAAGGGACAGCAGGGGAAGGTGTGCTCACTTTGGTCGACTCCGTTGTCATGGGCAGCCTCGTGGTAATCGTCATGTTCTTTTTCAGCTGGGAACTGACTTTGATTACGTTAATGCCGATGCCGCTCATGGCCTGGGCGACGAGCCGGTACGGCACCCTGTTGCACGAACGGTTTCACAAAGCCCAAGCAGCGTTCTCCGAATTGAACGACAAAGTGCAGGAAAACGTCGCTGGAATGCGGGTGGTCAAGGCATTCGGCATAGAAGAAGCGGAAAAAGCAAAATTCCGCAAGCAGTCGGCTGACGTTGTGGACAAGAACATGGCCGTCGCTCGAATCGACGCCTTGTTCGATCCGACGATTTCCTTCATCGTCGGCATCTCCTACTTTCTCGCCATTTTCTTCGGAGCCGTGTTCGTCGTACGCAATACCATGACCCTTGGGGAATTGACGAGTTTCACCATTTACTTAGGTCTTCTGATCTGGCCGATGCTGGCCCTCGGTTTTCTGTTCAACATTGTGGAACGGGGCCGCGCATCGTACGACCGCATTAGCCGGCTGCTGAAGATCAAACCGGACATCGTCAACCGGGAAGGAGCCGTCGACGAAAGGCCGCAAGGGGAGATCGCGTTCCACATTCAAACTTTTGCTTACCCCGGGCAGGAGACACCTGCGTTACAAAATGTTCACTTCTCGCTCCAACCTGGCGAAACCGTCGGGCTCGTCGGCAAAACCGGGAGCGGCAAAACGACCGTTCTGAAACTGTTGCTGAGAGAGTTCGACTGTGAAAACGGGGATATCGCCATTGGCGGACGGTCGATTTACAATTACACGCTTGACGCCTTGCGCCGTTCGATCGGCTACGTGCCACAGGACCACTTCCTCTTCTCGGCCACAATTGCGGAAAATATTGCGTTCGCCAACCCCGATGCATCACAAGGGGAAATTGAACGCGTGGCGCGTCTCGCCCACATTCACGAGGACATTCTCGGCTTTCAGGACGGATACGACACCATCGTCGGCGAACGGGGCGTCACGCTGTCAGGGGGACAAAAACAGCGTATTTCCATTGCCCGGGCACTGCTCGCCGATCCGGACATCCTCATTCTCGACGATTCGCTGTCAGCGGTTGACGCCAAAACCGAGGAGGCGATTCTCCGCTCTCTCAAACAGACCCGGCAAAACAAAACGACCATCATTGCCGCGCACCGCTTGAGCGCCGTTCAACACGCGAACCTCATTCTCGTGCTGGATCAAGGGCGCATCGTCGAACGCGGCACACATGATCACTTGATGAACAACGAAGGATGGTATGCTTCCGTCTACCGCAGCCAACAGTTGGAAGCACTCGTCGCCAAAGGAGGCATGACGTCTTGAACGAATGGCACACAACCGAATCCCTTTCGCCACATCGGGCCTTTCGCCGCTTGCTCGGTTATGCAAAACCTTACAAAAAGACGCTCTCCTTCGCTTTTTTGCTGCTCATGTGCGGCACAGCGGCAGATGTCGTGGGGCCGATTCTGGCGAAAGTCTTTATTGACGACTATTTGACACCGCGCATTTTTGACTGGCGGCCGATCACCATCTTGTGTGTCACTTACGGCGCACTGCACGTAGCCGCTGTCGGGCTGAACTACTACCAGCTCCTTCTCTTTCAAAAGGTGGCGCTCAAAATTATTCAACAGCTGCGCATCGATGTGTTTAACAAAGTGCAGGACCTCGGTCTCACATTTTTCGACCAAACGCCTGGCGGGAGTCTCGTCTCCCGGATCACAAACGACACTGAAGCGATCAAAGATTTGTTCGTCCACGTGTTGTCAACGTTTGTGAAAAACGGCGTATTCCTGGTGGGCATCATGGTCGGCATGTTCGTCCTCGACGTCCGCCTGGCCATGATGTGCTTGACGTTCATGCCGCTCATCGTCGGACTCATGCTCGTGTACCGCTACTTCAGCGCCAAAGTTTACCGCGTTGCCAGGTTCAAACTGAGCCAGCTCAACACGAAACTGAACGAATCGATTTCAGGAATGAACGTCATCCAGGCAATGCGGCAAGAAAAACGGATGCGGCGCGAATTCGCCCACATCAACGAGCACCATTACCGCGCTTTAATGAAAAACATTCAATTGAACAGTTTGTTGCTCCGACCGGCCGTCGAGTTCCTTTACGCAGCGGCTGTTGTCGTCGTGCTGATGTTCTTCGGGTTTCAATCGCTCTCACATACAGTGGAAATTGGGGTGTTGTACGCCTTTGTCAACTACTTGGGCCGCTTTTTTGAACCGGTCAATGACATGATGGTGTGGCTGAATCAATTTCAACAAGCGATCGTGTCGTCCGAACGTGTCTTCGGCCTGCTGGACGACAAGCGAACCGCCCCCGAGAAAGAAGGAGACGAGACACCGCGTATCGAAAGGGGGCACATCGAATTTCACAATGTCTCTTTCTCTTACGACGGGAAGACCGACGTGTTAAAAAACATTACATTTACGGCCCGACCCGGGGAAACAGTGGCCCTCGTCGGCCACACCGGAAGCGGGAAAAGTACCGTTGCCAATTTGTTGATGCGTTTCTACCCCCTCGACCGGGGGCAGATCACCATTGACGGCGCACCGCTTGAGACGTTCGACAACGAGGAGTTGCGACGTAAAATGGGGCTCGTGTTGCAAGACTCGTTTTTGTTCGTCGGAGATGTGAAGAGCAACATTCGCTTAAGTCACGCAGACATTAGTGACGAGGACATTCGACAAGCCGCCCAATTCGTTCAAGCAGATGCGTTTATCCAACGCCTGCCGCAACAGTACGACGAACCGATCGGGGAACGGGGGACTACGCTGTCCAGCGGACAGCGGCAACTTATCTCTTTCGCCCGCACGATGGCTTTAAATCCGAAAATTCTCGTCCTCGACGAGGCGACGGCAAGTGTCGACACGGAAACGGAAGAGGCGATTCAACTGGCGTTACACAACATGCGCAAAGGCCGTACGACGATTGCCATTGCCCACCGCCTTTCCACAATTCAAGACGCCGATCAAATTTTAGTGCTGCACCAAGGAGAAATCGTGGAACGGGGCACCCACCGGGAACTGCTGGCGAAAAAAGGGCTGTATCACAAAATGTACTTGCTGCAGCAAGGAGCGGCAGAAGCGGCGGAACACAATGTTTAAACCTGCTTTTTCAGTCACTTCTGCCGTCCCTTGCCGGCTCCCCGCCTGAGCACTTTGGGCAAAGTACGACTTGGAGAGCGATCGTCTCGCACACTGTACGCCCTTTCGACACGCGGGCAATTGACGTCTTCAGTTTCACAATTTTTCGATCTGATACCCTTTCATCTTGCGATACAGTGTATTTCGTCCGATTTGTAACAGTTCAGCCGCTCGGCTGACATTCCATCCCGTTGCTTTCAACGATCTTTGAATAGCGGCTATTTCCACCTCTCTTAAAGTGGGAACACTGTCAGTGCGGTCATCATCGCCGTGATCCCATTCAAACTGCAAATGTTCAGGCCGGATGTCGCCCCCTTCGGCCAAAAAAGCGGCTTGAACGAGAGCGCTTTTCAGTTCACGGACATTGCCCGGCCAACTGTGAGAGACAAGTTTTTCTTGAGCTTCTTTTGACAAGCGAGCGGAAGGGTAATCCATCTCTTCTAAAAAAGTTTCAGCTAACTGAATAATGTCACTCCGTTCGCGAAGCGGGGGAAGGGATAGTTGGATACCCTTCAACCGGTAGTACAAATCAGTGCGAAACGTCCCTTTTTTCACCTCCCGCAACAGATCTTTGTTCGTCGCTGCAACAACGCGTACATCCACCTGTCGACTTTTGACGCCGCCGACACGGGTGATGACTTTTTCTTGTAGAACACGAAGCAAAGCCACTTGAGCCCGCGGCGACAAATCACCCACTTCATCGAGAAAAATCGTGCCTAAATGAGCGGCCTCAAATTTGCCGATACCGCCTTCCCGCCTGGCGCCTGTAAAAGCTCCCCTCTCATAGCCAAACCATTCACTTTCCAAGAGGCTGTCCGGTAACGCGCCACAGTTTACGGCAATAAAGGGGCGATCAGCGCGCGGACTGGCCGTGTGGATAGACTGGGCCAGCAGTTCTTTTCCTGTTCCGCTCTCCCCTAAAAGGAGAATAGGGTAATCCGTCATGGCCGCTTTAGCAGCAAGGCGTTTCACATGTTGGATACGCGGACAAGCTCCGGCGATATCTTGAAAGGTGTACAGCCGTTCTTTCTTTTGTCTCTCTCTTTTGTAAACGGCTACAGACCGCCACGTTTTACGAGTTTTGTCGGAAATCGTTTCAACGACAAACCCCTTTTTTTCCTTAAATTCTTTGCCGATGCAATCTTGTCCTAGAAGTCGCCGCGCAGCCTGATTCGCCCGAATGATTCGGCGCTCGTGATCTAACGATACAAGCGGAAAGGGGGTAAAGTCGACTGTGCGCTCAAGCTCCCTTACGGTCAAAACGTGTTCATGCTGCGCCTCCTCGAGTAACAGGCGACTTTGCAAAGTTTCGGCCACCATGCTCACGAGTGACAACGTGAGCGGGTTAAACCTTTCCTTTCTTCCGCTCATGTTGATCACCCCCGCCAACTCACCTCTCGGCGTGAACACCGGGCTGGCCGCACACGTCAGAAAGCGATTTTTTACATAAAAATGCTGGGCCCCGTGAACGCGGACAGGCTTTTGTTCAACTAAGGCGACGCCCATCGCGTTCGTCCCCTTTCGGCGCTCCTGCCAATTGGTTCCGACTTGCAGGTGGACTGTTCTGGCCTGTTCTTCAAAACTGGGGTCGCCTGCAGTGTGAACGATGGTCCCATCTTTGCTCACCAGCGTCGCAATATGCCCCGATTGACGGATGTACGGCGCAAGTTTTTCCAAGATGCGAACAGTGTGTTGAATAAATGTTTCGTTTTCTTTTATGATTTCGTTCAAACGTCTACCGGTCATGACTGAATCGTAAACTGCATCTGTCGGCCTTAGGCCGTATTTTTGACAGCGCTTCCAAGACTTTTGAACGATTTCGGTATCACTCCACGTATTCAGGGATGACAACGCGACCACCTCCCGAACAGTTGGATTCGCGATCATTATATCACACTTTCCGCCCTAATTATAACAATTTTCATATATGTTCCAAAACGGAACAACTGAATCGTTAAAAAGTGGAACATCTATCCTGGCGTGTTCTGTAAACATGTCCGGGGACAGCGATTTACTTACATGGCACGGTTTTTGCTTCCTAATTTGGCGAGCACAAAATGATTACTTTATCAAGGGAGGAATGCGGAATGGCGGGTAACAGGGCTGTCGTTTACACCGGACCCGGAAAGGTCGAGGTGCAGAACATCGATTTCCCAGAGCTCGTGCTGAAGGACGGTCCGGGAGTCAATCCGTTGAACGTCGGACGCAAGTGCGAACACGGTGTCATCTTGAAAGTCGTAACGACAAACATTTGCGGCAGTGACCAACATATGGTCAGGGGCCGCACGACAGCACCGGTGGGACTCGTGCTGGGACACGAAATTACTGGTGAAGTCATCGAAGTTGGGCGCGATGTTGAATTTATTAAAAAAGGTGACCTCGTGTCTGTTCCGTTTAATATCGCCTGCGGCCGCTGTCGCATGTGCAAAGAGGGCAACACCCACATCTGCTTGAATGTCAACCCAGATCGTCCCGGCTCCGCTTACGGCTATGTCGACATGGGCGGCTGGGTCGGCGGTCAGGCAGAGTACGTCATGGTCCCGTATGCAGATTTCCAGTTGCTCAAGTTTCCGGACAAAGATCAAGCGATGGAGAAAATACTCGACTTGACGATGCTCTCTGACATCTTCCCCACCGGGTATCACGGCGCCGTCAGTGCCGGTGTGAAAACCGGTTCCACAGTGTATGTGGCAGGTGCTGGCCCCGTAGGACTCGCGGCAGCCCATTCGGCACAACTGCTAGGTGCCGCAGTCGTCATCGTGGGCGACCTGAAGCCGGAAAGGCTGGCCCAGGCAAGAAGTTTCGGCTGTGAGACGATTGATTTGAGTCAACACGACGACGTTGGCGAACAGATTGAGCAAATACTCGGCGTGCCGGAAGTCGACTGCGCCATCGACGCCGTCGGTTTTGAGGCATACGGCCATAAAACAGACCACGAGGAAGCACCTGCTACTGTGTTAAATACGATTATGGATGTCACTCGGGCCGGAGGAAAACTGGGGATTCCAGGTCTGTACGTCACCGGCGACCCGGGAGGGATCGACGAAGATGCCCAAGTCGGAACATTGAGGATCCGCATCGGGCTTGGATGGGCTAAAGCGCACCATTTCGTCACCGGTCAAACACCGGTCATGCGGTATCACCGCGATTTGATGATGGCCATCCTTCACGACAAGGCGCAGATCGCCAAGGCAGTGAACGCCACCGTCATCTCCCTCGATGACGCACCGAAGGGGTACCGCGACTTCGACAAAGGCGCTGCCAAGAAGTTCGTCATCGACCCCCACGGCATGGTCAGTTAAAACCGTGAGAGGTGGTCACGATGGATCATCCACCCTCATTGTTTAAGCGATGTGCAGCCGAGTTTATCGGAACGGCACTCCTCGTTCTCATCGGCCCGGGAACCGCAGCCTTTAACGGCATCCTAACGGCCGAAGCCGGTGGAGCTGCGACGTTGGCGGACATCGGCGTGATCGGTTTGGCCTTTGCGATTATCGTGGCGGCGATGGTTTACACTTTCGGGGGAATATCCGGATGCCACATCAATCCTGCCGTAACTGTCGGACTTGCCACTGTCAAACGTTTTCCGTGGCATGACGTGCCCGCGTACGTCACCGCTCAGTTAGCAGGAGGAGTCGCAGGGGCGCTCGGGATTTTGCTCGTGCTCGGCCAAAGCGGCGCAACTGTCGGGAATGTGGGAGCGACTGTACTCGCGCCTACTACCGGTTACGTCCAAGGGATTCTAATAGAAGCGCTGGAAACGTTTATTCTGATGATAGTCATTATGGCCGTCGCCGTCGATCCCCGGGCTCCAAAAGGATTTGCGGGACTCGTGATCGGGTTGACCGTCGGGGGTATCATCATGATGACAGCTGGACCGACGGGCGCTTCCTTCAACCCTGCCCGCACCTTTGGTCCCTACGTCGTCGCCAGTCTGTTCGGGGGAACGATCCACTGGACTGAGTTTCCCGTCTACGTGATCGGTCCCCTGATGGGAGCGTGTCTCGCTGCTGTGACTTACGACGGCATCACCCGTTCCGACCCAGCATCCTTGCCGCTCAAAGCCGAGAGCAGTCAATCGAACAGCTAGCCAAAAAGGACAGGAGATATCTCTATAGCTCCAAACGAAACAGGTGGAGGAAATGAATGGCATTCCTCCACCTGATTTTGCATTTAACGAAGTTCCCGCGTCCTACGTACATAAAAGCGATTGTGGATGCCACACTAATAGGGAGTCGCCTGACAAAAAGGGGGAACATCCTTGATCCATTTAAAAGCCCTGGGAATTAAATTCATTTCCGTGTTTATCGCCTTGTTTATCACCGTCAACTTTGCCGTTACTTTTTACGAGACACTCTTAATGAGTGTGCTGTTTACGCTAATAGGCTACGTCCTCGGCGATCTCATCGTCCTCAAGTACGCGGGAAAATTTGTGGCTCCCATCGCAGACGCTGCCTTCGTGTGGGTGGCCGGACTTTTGATCTACCAATCGTACACGTACCTCGTGTCTGTTCTCTCCGCCCTCATCATCGCCATCGTGGAGTGGTTTTTTCACGATTACGTCGAACGGCGAGTGTTGGAAACAACTGCGGGTCAGGGCGCCGGTTAAAATTTTAGTCTCTTACCAACCACTTCGTCAGCACCTTTTTCCGAGGTGCTTTTTCATTTTCACCGCCACGGTCATACGATAGGAGAAAGGGTCAAAAATGGGTTGTCGATTGAGGCGTGTTGCGATAAGATCATGATTAGTCGCTAAAAATCATCAGGAGTGAAGTCGGTTGGATCGGACTAAAGCGAAAGAGCTGCTGACGCTGATTGAAGAAAACAGCCGGTACGATGCCGACACACTGGCCGGCATGCTCGACCTATCAAAAGAAGAAGTCGAGAGAATGGTGGAAGAACTGGAAGAACAGCACGTTATCGTCAAATACCCCACCCTCGTTAACTGGGAGAAGTTTGACGAAAACGGCAAGGTTACCGCGATGATCGATGTGACAGTCACTCCAAAACGCGATGTCGGGTTCGACAAAATCGCGGAGCGCATTTACAAGTTTCCAGAAGTGAAATCGGTTTACCTCATGTCTGGCGCGTACGACCTCTCTGTCACTGTAGAAGGGAAAACGATGAAAGAAGTCGCCTATTTCGTTTCACAGAAACTGGCGACTCTCGATTCAGTCGTCTCCACGGCGACCCACTTCTTGTTAAAAAAGTATAAGCACGACGGTGTCGTCTTTGAAGAAAGCGACGACGATAAAAGGATGGTCGTCACACCATGACACGCATTGCCGAAAACGTCCGAAATATGCCGCCGTCCGGTATTCGTCAATTTTTTGATTTGGCCCAAACACTGGAAGGTGTCATTTCACTAGGGGTGGGGGAACCGGACTTTGTCACCCCGTGGCACGTGAGAGAAGCCTCTATTGCCGCCCTGGAACGGGGCTACACGAGTTATACGTCCAACAGTGGTCTGTTAGAGTTGCGCAAAGAGATTTCGCGGTATCTGTTCGAGCGATTCGCCGTGGACGTCGACCCGGAGAGAGAAGTGCTCGTCACCGTCGGCGCCAGCGAAGGCATTGATCTCGTCATCCGAGCGATCACGAATCCCGGGGACGAAATTTTAGTCGTGGAGCCGTGCTTCGTCTCTTACGATCCCATCATTCGCATGGCTGGCGGCGTGCCAGTTAAAATCCGCACGACCCAAGAGACAGGGTTCACGTTGACCCCGGACCACATTCGCCAAAACGTAACGCACAAGACCAAAGCGATTATCTTCTCTTATCCGAACAATCCGACAGGAGCCGTCATGACCCGCAAACAGTTTATGGACATTGCCAACGTCGTGCGAGAATTGGATCTCTTGGCCGTCTCAGACGAAATTTACGCTGAACTGAATTACACCGGCCACCCGGTCAGTTTTGCGTCCCTCCCGGGCATGAGAGAGCGCACCGTACTGCTTTCCGGTTTTTCCAAAGCTTTCGCCATGACGGGCTGGCGCATCGGATACGCGACGGGGCCGGAAGACGTCATTCAAGCGATGACGAAAATTCATCAGTACACCATGTTGTGCGCACCCATCAACGCCCAAATGGCGGCGATCGAAGCGTTGAAAAACGGATTTGACGAAATGCAGCGCATGATCGAAAGTTACCGGCAGCGGCGAAATTTTGTGATACACGCACTCCGGGCCGCCGGTTTGGACTGTCACGAACCGGCGGGGGCGTTTTACGCATTCCCCAACATTGAATCGACCGGCATGACGTCGTCCGAATTTGCCGAGAAACTCATCATGGAGGAAAAGGTTGCCGTCGTGCCCGGGCACGTCTTTGGAGAAAGCGGGGAAGGACACGTTCGCTGCTCTTACGCCACATCCATCGATAACTTGCGGGAGGCAATGGCGCGCATCGCACGTTTCGTCGTCCGCCACAAGAAAAACGAGTCACAGAAGTGGGGATGAGACGGCAGGAGAGCTAAAAAACGCTGCATTCCGTTTACATTGGCAGTGAGCAAACACAATGCCATTCACCAGCAAGGGAATCAAAAGCACATGGGGGAGGGGATGTCTGAAGACATCCCCTCTCTCATACAAATCGGTCAGTATGTTCTGATGCTAAAAGCAAGCATGGCAGCATGTATTCTCACGAAAGACCTCCATGCTGCCTCCTGCTTTGTCGGGCAATCATGACCCGCTGTCACGTGTCAATCTTTTCGATCTCGGCTCCCAGGGCGCGCAAGTGGTCGAAGTACTGGGGGTACGACTTGGCCACGTGGTGTGCGTCGCGGATGAGCACCCCTTCATCTGAGCGCAAGCCGACGACGGTTAGCGCCATGATTACCCGGTGGTCGTAGTGGGAGTGAATTTCCACCCCGCCCTTCACCCTTGCGGTGATCCGCGGACGATGATCTCATCTTGCTTTTCCTCGACAACAGCTCCCGCCTTCACCAGTTCCCTCCGGAAATCAGAGATGCGGTCGCACTCTTTGTAACGCAAGTTTTCCACGTTGTAAAAACGCGATGTCCCTTCGGCAAACACGGCGGCGGCCGTCATCGCCAGCACCGCGTCCGTCGCCCGGTCACCGTCAAACTCTACCGCTCGCAACCGGCCGTTGCCACGAATGGAGACGGTGTCGTTTTCGTGTTTGAGCGGCACGCCCATGTTTCGCAGCACGTCCACGATCGCCCGTTCCCCTTGCAGCGAATGCGCGTCCATGCGCAAGATCGTCACGTCCGATTCGAGCACCGCTGCCGCCGCCATGATCGCCGCCGTCCCCGGATAGTCCCCCGGGACAGTGTACGTGTTGGTTTGATACTCCTGTCTGCCGGGAACACGATACCGCAACAAATCTTTGTCTGCCTCAATGGCGATTCCCGCCTGGTCTAAAACGTCCAGCGTCTGCCGCACAGCCGGCTTCGACTTTAAACCTCCTGTGACTTCTACAGTGGAATTTTCGTCCAATAGCGGCGTTAAAAACAATAGCGCACTTAAAAACTGCGAACTGATTGCACCCGATACCGAAATGTGGCCCCCTTTCGGGTTTCCGCCGTACAGAGTCACGGGCAATCTCCCGTCCCGCGACTCCGATCTCACGTTCATTTGTTCCAGCGCCTTTAACAGATCTCCGTGGGGCCGCTTCCCGAGGGAAGCGGGATAACTGTTTATAAACGTCACCTCAGGCAAAAACGCTCCGACAGCCATCAGAAAGCGGGCGACGGCACCGGCGTTTCCCGGGTCCAGTTCTTTCACCGGATGCGGACGGCGTCCAAACCCGGTGACGGTCATCTGTTCTCCGTCCTCTGTTATGCCGGCCCCGAGATGGCGCAAACAGCGACGCATCGCCTCTCCGTCCTCACTCTCAGCCGGATGGAGGATCGTGCTCGTCCCGTCGGCAAGGGCCGCAGCCAGTAAGTAGCGGGTCGTATAGTTTTTCGATGATAACGGGTTGATCGTTCCGGCCAGCCGTTTTGTCGGTTTTACTCGTACGTCCACTTCGTTTGTCCACTCCCATGTTTCGTGCTGTGTTACATTTTACCACAGTGCGTCTTAAAAGAAGACGAAGTACGCTATCACCACCGCACTCACAATTAAAATTCCAGCTTGGACGGCCTTCCAAAAGTTTTTAACAGCTTCCTTTTCTTCCTCCAGTTCCTCCCGCCTTTCGCGCTCGTCCAAACGTGCCGCTTCCCGCAACTGTTCCAACTTGTAAATGCGTTTATCTTCGTCTGTCGACGGTGTGATCGGCGATTGACCCATGGCTTTCCCCTTCTTCCTTTTGTTCTTACTACCTATGTGTAAGCCGACATCACACCGTGTATGCAACCATCTCGCTTACACCGCACCCTTCTCCCGCAATGCCTTTCGGACATAGCTCAAAAACGCTGCCGCCTTCTCCTCTGGAGCGCGTGTCAGCAAACTGACGCCGACATAAAGGACTAATGACACGGTCAACCCCCAAACACCGGACCCTTGCCCGAGCCACTTTAGCTGAAAGAGCTCGAGAACGATGACGAGCAACCCGCCGACCGTTGTACTGGCGATCACTCCGGCCGCAGTTCCGCGCTTCCAGAAGAAAGCTCCGACGATGGCCGGCACCATCACCAACAGTCCGGCAGAAGCCGAAACCGATAGCACGGCGATCAGATTGAGTTCCAGCTGGGCAAACGAGAAAGCGAGGACGGCGATGATGGGAATGACAATCTTGCCGATCAAAAGCTGCTGCGCCTCGTCGGATCGCCTGTACACGTCGCGCGCCACAACGGAAGACAACGTCAACAAAATGGAATCCACCGTTGAAATGGCTGCCGCCATAATGCCGATCATCACAATCACACCTAATGCAGTCGGCACCAAGCTCGAGGCGAGGAGTTTCGGTGTGGCCAAGTCAGCGGTCGGAAGATCTGGAAACTGAGTCAGAGCCAAAAAACCCCACAACACTGCAACCAGTGTATAAATGAATCCAAAGCAGAGAAAGCCGAGGAGCATGTGCCGCAAGTCTTTCATCGACTTGACGGTAAAGAGGCGCTGACTCACTTGCGGGTTAGAGATGCTGAAGAAAATCCACGGCAGTGTCAACCCTAAAAAAGTACTAAAGCTGAAATACCCGTTTCCAGGCACTGTGAGCATGCCAGGGTGTTCCGTTTGAATCGCGTGAAAAAGCGAACCAAATCCTCCCAAACTGTCAATCACCACGAGGACGACGGACGTAGCCGTCACAACCATAAACACGGCCTGCAGCGCATCCGTCCAGGCGACGGAGCGCAAACCTGCCGTGAGGGAAAACACAATGGCCAAGACCGTCGCTAGGACGGTCCCGGTCGTAAAAGAAATGGCGTCGTTCGTCATCCCTTGCAACAAATAGCCGACCCCGGCCAGTTGAACCGCTGTGTACGGGATCAAAAAAAGACAGCTGAACACAGCGGTGACGAGTGATACGGCCTTGCTGTCATACCGGTCGCCCAGCATTTCCGTCGGCGTGATGTAGCCGAACCGTTTCCCGGCCAGCCAGAACCGCGGGCCGAAGACGGCGACTAAAGACACACCGCAAAGGTAGAGCAGCTCAAAGCCTAACGCTCCGACTCCGCCCTGATACGTAAGCCCTGCTAACCCGACTAACATAAAGGCGCTGTATGTCGTCGAGCTGTAACTCAACGCCGAAACAAAACCGCCCATGGCGCGGTTCCCCAAAAAGTAGCCAGACATCGTGCGTGACTTCCCTCTCTTCGACCATAAAGCGACAATGCCGGCAGCGACTGTGTAAAGCGTTACTCCCCACCAAATGTAAGTCGCACTCACGTTACTCCCTCCAACTCCCGGTGATGACAACATTGATGACAATGACCGCCAACGTGGCGACAACCCAGAACAGAAAACTCCCGTACCAAGCATCGACACCGCTTAACGCGGTGAAAGGCACGATCAAACATAACAGCATGATTGCGGCGATGAGAACGATCCAAAACACTCCTCTGCGAACCATAACGTCACCTCACGACCGTTTGAAGATAGTCCCAAGAAGCTTTGTGCCACCGACAATGACACTCTCTCAATCGCTGATTCGTAGAAACAACTTGGTGTTGTCTTTCTGGGCTGGTGCTCAGTTACTTAGGCGCGTATATTCAAGATAGAGTAAGTATACAGCATTTGTCCGTTTCCCGCGAGTTTCAGCCATCTGAACAGTGAAAAGCTTTGAGAAATCGAGTAGGAGGGGGCGGCTAGCCCCCGTCCTCTCACACCACCTAGCATGCGGGTCCGCACTAGGCGGTTCCAAAAGGTTGACGAAGTTCCATATAACGAAAAAGCATACTCTTCAGCCCTTTCGCTTCCCAGTAGGAAGTCGGAAGGGCATTGTTTGTGTTCCGGGACATTTCCCATGGTCCTCGGCGGGAATTGGCCATCATGAAGCAGGCCCATTCTGGTACGCCAAGGGCCCTAAGTTCACGAAGACGGGTTCTGACCCGTTTCCATTGTTTCCATAGGCACATCCTCAGTCTGCGCCGAATCCATTGGTCGAATCTTTCACAGTGCGTCTTCATCGATGCCAGTCGAAAGTACCTGACCCAACCGATGATGTAGCGGTTGAGCCGTTTAATTCGCTCTTCCATGGAGATCGCCCGTGAACGACTCGTCATCTCACGTATTCTATCTTTGAATCGGGAGACGGTCTTCGGGGCTAACCGAATCGTTGCTTGTTTGTCCGGCAGAAAACTGAACCCTAGGAATTTCCGGTTCCAGGGGCGGTCTACCGCACTTTTGTCTCGGTTCACTTTCAGTTTCAGCTTTCCCTCTACAAAGCGAATCACCGATTCCATGACGCGTTCCCCTGCGCGCTTGCTAGCGACAAAGATGTTACAATCGTCCGCATAACGTGCGAATTGCAACCCGCGTTTCTTTCGTTCTTTGTCCAGGTCGTCCAACAAGATGTTGGCCAGAAGCGGACTCAGCGGTCCGCCTTGCGGCGTCCCTTCCTCTGTCCGTTGGCATACTCCGTTGACCATGACTCCGGCGTTGAGGTACACCCGGATGAGTTTCAGGTCTCGCTTGTCCTGCTCCCTTCTTGCTACCCTCCCCATGAGCATGTCGTGGTTTACTCGGTCAAAGCACTTCTCTAAGTCCAAGTCCACAACCCATCTGTATCCACTCTGGATATAGCGCTGGGCTTGAAGGACCGCATCATGGGCTCGCTTCCCTGGTCGGAAGCCGTAGCTGTCCCATGAGAAGTGAGCATCGAAGATCGGATGCATCACTTGCAGCAGGGCTTGCTGGAGGAGCCGGTCCATCGCGTTCGGGATCCCTAGAAGCCTCACGCCGCCTCCAGGTTTGGGGATTTCCACCCGTTTGACTGGCGCGGGTTTGTAGGTTCCCGCTAGGAGCTCTGCTTTCACCTGTGCCCAGTGTGTGTTCAGGTAAGCCTGCAGTTCAGCTACCGTTACTCCGTCCACTCCGGGCGCTCCTCCGTTTCGGACCACTCGCTTGTATGCGAGCAAGAGATTTTCTCTCTCAAGCATCCTGTCCAGCAAGTCGTTATGGTCTTCGCGAGAGGAAGGGGCGACTTGTGCCGGAGAAGAGCTCGGCGCTCCAACATACCCTCGCGGCTTCACCGCTGCTCTCTGTTGGCAGCTCCCTTGCGGGATATTCTGCTGTCTGCGCTCTTCTCTCGAACGCATCGGTTTCCTCTCTCCTTTCGGTTCGGCCCTTCCGCTTTCCGGCGCCCCGTACTTGCGTACTATGGCCTCTGCTGACTCCTGCGGATTCAGCGCAGCCTCTCGACTGCGGTTACGATGTTACTTCGCGTGTTCCGCAGGCCTCCCCAGATAAGAGCGTCATCTTTCCGCCCGCGATCACTGGAGTTTACAGGATGAGCCCTTGGCGGCTTTGGATTTCGTTGTGTTCTGGCAACTCATCCAACTAATCCTGCCTCAAATCCAGTTCGTGTACCTTGACCCGTGCGTTTGTCTCCGGCTTCCTTCAGATTCCGCCTCGCGACGGACACCCTTGCCTTTGACTACGGTAGGCGCTCGCCAGCCCCCGTTCGGGACTTTCACCCTATAGATGACGCCCATGCTGGGCGTACAGAAAGAAGCGCACCGCTTGTACGTGAAGCGATGCGCTTCTTCACACGCTCAAAGCGACTTAAAACTCTTCGTACGTCGCTGGATCTTGATTGTTAATTCTGCCATCCGGACGCGTTAAATCCGATATTTCCCTCATTTCTGTTTCGTTCAGCGAAAAATCGAATATCGACAAGTTTTCAAGCTGTCGTTTGGGAGACGACGATTTAGGAATCGAAATGGCGCCAAGTTGATAATGCCAGCGTAAAATAACTTGTGAAATCGATTTGTCATGGCGCCGGGCGATGTGTTGAAGTGTGCGATTTTGTAGAATTTCCCTTGCCCGCGCTAGCGGACTCCAAGATTCGATCTGAATGTCACGCTCCCTGTGCCATGTCCTTAAAGGTTCTTGATTAAAAAACGGGTGCAATTCAATTTGGTTGATGCTAGGTTTAACGCCCGTTTCCTTTTCCAGGCGTTCGATGTGTTCAGGCAGGAAGTTAGAAACCCCGATCGAGCGGACGTAGCCCCACTTTCTAGCATCAATTAACGCTTGCCAGGCTTCCACGTACAGATCTTGCTTAGGGTTCGGCCAATGGATCAAATACACATCGTAGTAATCTAAATTTGCCCGAAACAAAGATTCTTGAACAGCCTGAACGGCTTTGTCATACGCATGATACCGACCTGGTAACTTGGACGTAATGCGCAATTTTTCTCTCGGTACAGAACTGCGCCGAACAGCCTCCCCTACCGCTCCTTCGTTTTCATAGTTGTACGCTGTGTCGATGAGCCGGTAACCTGAGTCTATAGCACTCGTGATGGCGTTGACTCCTTCGTTCCCTCTAAGGTTGTACGTGCCGAGACCGATCACAGGCAAGGTTAGCCCGTCGTGAAGTGCGATCTCAGGAATGGATTGTCCCACTATTCATCACTCCTCCATAAAATTTGTCGCATTAAAGCCCGTCCCATCCAGACGACGTCCTGTCTCCCTCACTCCCCATCCCTTTTAAAAAGCTGATGAGGACAGAGAGGGCGCGCTGCACGTCCGGGTCGCGCAGTGCTTTAAACAGGGATATGAGGCTCTCCCGGTTTTCCGACGCTTTTCCTGTCGCCGCCTCCTGCAAACCGGCATTCACACTGTCCAACATCGGCTTTAACCGCTCAAGATCCAAAGAGCCTACCAGCAGGGCAAGCTGAACAAAATTTTCCAGAATGCGTGCGTTTTGCGGCCTGTTCAGTTCTTTCACCGCAATGGCCAACACTTTGTCCCCTTCTGCCACTAAACTGTTTAAAAGCGGCAAAATCCCCCGATCGTACAATCCTTGCACGAGTTCAATCGTCTCCAGTACCGCCGTTTTGTGGCGGGACAGCGCCTGCACAATGTCCTCTAGATCACGCTGTTTGCGCACGTCTTCAGATTCTGGAAGCCGTTTGATGCGGTTGATCGGTCTAGCCACTGTACGTCACATCCTTTTTAACAGAACCGCCGGGAAAACGGTAATCGGTGCGCTCCCACTTTTTCTCCACTTGTACACCGATTTGCGGCTGACGGTTGCCAAAGCGGTGGTTGACGCGAGGCAGCGGCGACTCTCCTTCTGTTTCTAACACGTCCATCTTCACGGCAACGTCTTTGTAGGCCGGTGTATTCGTCTCTACATCCGTCTTGCTGCCAGTCAGGCGGTTGACGGCGGCCTCCCCGGCATCGTTCATCGGGAGGTACAGCTCATGTCCTTTGACGCGATCCGTAATGAAGGCGCGAACCTTCACTGCTCCGTACCGAGACTGAAGGCGCACGAGCGTCCCGTCTTTCAAGCCGCGTTCCTTTGCCAGCTCCGGTGAGACTTCCACAAACGCCTGTGGCGTTTTGGCGCGGATGCCTTCCACCTTGTACGTCATGTTTCCTTCGTGGAAGTGCTCTAACAGTCGGCCGTTGTTCACGTGTAAGTCGTACTCGTCATCGGTGCCGTCCGGTTCAATCCACTCCAGCGGATAAAGCCGGGCTTTTCCGTCCGGGAAGTTGAAGCGCTCCGTGTACAGCAGCGGGGAATCTTTCCCGTCTTCTGTCACCGGCCATTGCAAGCTGTTGTACCCCTCCAGGCGTTCGTAGGTGACGCCGGCAAAAAGCGGGGCGAGTTTTGCTGCTTCGTCCATGATCTCGCTGGGGTGCTCATAGTGCCAGTTGGCCCCCATGACATTCGCCAGATCGCGCAATATCATCCAATCCGGCTTCGAATCCCCTAAAGGTTCAAGAGCTCGATACAAACGCTGGATGCGCCTTTCCGTGTTGGTAAATGTCCCTTCTTTTTCCAGGCTGGGGCTTCCCGGCAACACGACGTCGGCATACTCAGCGGTCTTCGTCAGGAAAATATCCTGTACGACAAAGAAGTCCAGCTTTTCAAACGCGGCCTGGACGTAGTTGATGTTGGAATCGACAATGCCCATGTCTTCCCCGATAATGTACAGCGCCTTTAACTTTCCGTCGTGAATGGCGTTGACCATGTTGTGGTTGTTCATTCCCGGCTCTTTCGGCAGCTCAACGCCCCACGCCTGTTCGTAGCGGGCCCGGACGGCGTCGTCTGTGACCGACTCGTAACCTGGAAAGTTGTTCGGCATGCTGCCAAAGTCGCTCGCACCTTGAACGTTGTTGTGCCCCCGCAAGGGATACGCTCCCGTTCCCGGGCGGCCGTAATTCCCCGTCACGAGCAGCAAGTTGGAAATGGCCGTACTCGTGTTGCTTCCGCCCTGCTGTTGCGTGACGCCCATCGCCCACAGCACACACGTTGTGTCCGCATCGCGAATCGCTTCGGCCACGCGGATGAGGGTCGCCCTCGGAATTCCCGTCACTTCTTCGGCGTACTCCAAAGTAAACGGTTCGAGTGAAGCGACGTATTCCTCAAAACCGTTCACCCGTTCTTCCAGAAAGCGAGTGTCATGCCACCCTTTGTCGATGATGTACTTCGTCACGGCGGAAAGCCAGACGAGATCGGAACCTGCCCGCGGATGCAAGAAAATGTCTGCCCGCTCCGCC
Source organism: Novibacillus thermophilus (assembly GCF_002005165.1). NCBI lineage: Bacteria > Bacillati > Bacillota > Bacilli > Caryophanales > Thermoactinomycetaceae > Novibacillus > Novibacillus thermophilus. The sequence continues at coordinate 1,180,376 of NZ_CP019699.1, read as the reverse complement.
ATTTCGTGGCGGCGCAGATCGGCGACGATGAGCTTCTGCCCGTTCAGCTTCTGCGCCCGTTTCACCCGTGTGGCCAACACAGGATGGGACTCAGCCGTATTGGAACCGATGACGATGACGAGGTCCGCAGTGGCAATGTCACGGATGGAGCCAGAATCCCCGCCGTATCCGACCGTTCGAAACAGCCCCTGTGTCGCCGGGGACTGGCAGTAACGCGAACAGTTGTCAATGTTGTTCGTACCGATGACGGCCCGGGCAAACTTCTGCATTAAATACGATTCTTCATTGGTGCACTTGGACGAGGAAATGAACGCAGTGGCGTCTGGCCCGTCCGTTTCTTTTATTTCCGTCAGTCGATCAGCAATGAGTTGGAGCGCTTCCTCCCATTCTGCTTCGCGAAAGTGATCACCTTCCCGAATTAACGGTTTTGTCAGCCTTTCCTCGCTGTTCACGAAATCCCAGCCGAACTTGCCCTTTACACACGTAGAGATGCCATTGGCAGGCGATTCGGGATGCGGCTCGACTTTCAAGACTTTCCGACCTTTCGTCCACACGTGGAAGCTGCACCCGACACCACAGTAGGTGCACACTGTCTTCGTCTTTTTGATGCGGTGTTCGCGCATGGCCGCTTCCGCGTCTGATACGGACATGAGCGATCCGTACCCCGTCTCCACCTTTTTCGTCAGCTCGATCATACCCCTGATGGTCTCTGGTTCGATACCTGTCAAATGGCCTGCTTCCCCGAGCATCGACTTCTCCATTAAGGCGTTGCACGGGCAAACGGTGACACACTGGCCGCAAGACACACACGACGATTCATTGATCGAAACCCCGTCATCCCATATGACCCGCGGTTGCTCAAGGGACCAGTCGATAGAAAGGGTTTCGTTCACTTGCACGTCCTGACACACTTCGACACAGCGGCCGCACAAGATGCACTGGTCGGGGTCGTAACGGTAAAAAGGGTTGGTCGCGTCGACGGCGTAAGGTTTGGGCTTGAACGGTTCGCTCTGGTGTTCAATGCCGAGCGCCTTCACGGTGTTATGGATATCACACGTCCCGTTGTTGTGGTCGCAAACAGTGCAGTACAGTTGGTGGTTCGTCAATATCGTGTCCATCGCTTCTCTTTGTGCTGCTTTCACTTCGTGCAACGTCGTTTCCACGGTCATCCCCGCTCGGACCTCTGTCCCGCAAGCCCGGACTAACTCGCCGTCTACTTGGACGATGCACGTGTCGCACGTTTCGATCGGGCCTAGACTCGGGTGGTAACAGACGTGGGGAACCTCGATGTTGCGTTCACGCATCAGCTCCAATAAATTTTGCCCTTCACGCGCATGCAGTTCAACCCCGTCAACTGTGAGCGATATCGTGTCTGTGCCCATGTTGGGATCTGCCTCCTTTGAAATTTAATCCTTTAATGCGGTGCGGGTGTGTGTACACGTTAAAGCTGTTGCCGCGGATGAACCCGACAACCGTCACATTTAACTCATCGGCCAAGTCGATGGCTAAATCTGTCGGAGCTGACTTTGACAACAAAATCCCCACCCCGATCTTCGAAATTTTTAACAGCACTTCCGACGACACGCGTCCGCTGAACACAATCAGTTTGTCGTCGACCGGGATGCGGTGCTTCAAGCAATAGCCGTAAATTTTGTCGAGGGCGTTGTGCCGGCCGATATCTGTCCGCGCGACCACCACATCCGTTGGGCTAAACAGGGCGGCATTGTGGACACCGCCCGTCTGTCGGAAAGACGCTGACATCTCGTGCAGCCGATTCATGAACCGAAAACAGTCTTCTGCCGGTATGTGCAGCGAAGTCGCCACCGTTTTCGCTGTTTTGGCATCGTTCAGAAAGTAAATGTGCCGGCTCTTGCCGCAGCAAGATCCGATCAATCGCTTCATCACATCCCCTTTGGGTACCGACTGTCTCTGCTCTGTTTCCACGTAGGCGAAACCGCCCGGCTCATCGATGGTGAGAGACTGAATCTGAGCGGGAAAGCGAACGATACCTTCTGCCGCGAGAAATCCTAACACCATGTCCTCCAAATCCGACGGCGTGCAAACGACCGTCGCCCATTCTTCCCCGTTCAACACAATGGTCAGCGGATATTCGACCGCGACGTCATCTTCTGCTTCCGCCCCCTTCATCATCCTGTATTTGACAATGTGCCTTGAGGCCGTTTGCTTTCGACCCATTGACCATCACTCCGTACTTATGTCGTTAACGGCTTCTGTACATCGGACACTCCCTGCTTCTCCCTTATTTTCTTAATATTCAAGCGCATGGCCAAAGATGTGACTAAAGCGATGACGAGCAAAACGTTAAAAATAGTAAAAGTCGTCGTGTAACTTTGTGTCGTATCGTAAATGTATGAGACGACCATCGGTCCGACCACTCCCGCCATCGACCACGATGTCAACAAGTAGCCGTGAATGGCGCCGAGCTGTTTCGTTCCGAACAGGTCGCCAATAAAGGCGGGGAGGGAAGCAAACCCGCCGCCGTAACAGGTGATGATGATGTACAGCAATATCGGGAATACCACTTGACTCGTAATGTTTGGCAACAAGAAGAACGCTGTGACTTGTATGACGAAAAAGGCGATGTACACATTCGGCCGGCCGATGTAATCGGACAACGACGCCCACCCGATCCGTCCAAGGCCGTTAAAGAGGCCTAGCAAGCCGACGACGCTAGCCGCGGTGATGGCAGACATCCCCGTAATTTCTTGCGCCATCGGAGAGGCGACGGCGAGCAGCATAATGCCCGCTGAGATGTTAATAAACATCATCAGCCACAGCATCCAAAAACGCGCTGTCTTCACCGCCTCGTTTGCTGTCAACTGTGCTAGATCTTCGACAACCGGTGTGCCAGAAGTTCCTTTGCTCTTCATCCCCTTGGGCATCCAACCGTCCGCAGGTTTTTCCAGGTAAGTGGCCCCTGATACCATTAAGATCAAGTACACAAACCCCAAAATGTAAAACGTATTGGGAATACTCGTTTCAATGAGCAGCCAGCCGGCAATGGGACCCGTGATTAAAGAACCGGCGCCAAACCCGAGAACCGCCATCCCCGTAGCCAAGCCTCTGCGGTCGGGAAACCACTTTACGAGAGTCGAGACCGGAGAGATGTAACCGATGCCTAATCCGATACCGCCAATAAATCCGTAAAAGAACAAAAACAGAGGGTACGATGCGAGGGATACCGAAAAACCGGCGCCGAGTGTTCCTATCCCGAAGAAAGCCGCTGCGACCAGCGCAGATCGACGCGGTCCGTATTTCTCAACTAATCGACCTAAAAAAGCCGCCGATGTGCCCAACATGAAGATCGCAATCGTAAAGGCGAGGGATACGTCTGTCGTGTCCCATCCCAATTGGTCAGACAGCGGATTTTGATACACACTGTAAGCGTATACGGAACCGATTGACAAGTGGATAGCGATTGCTGACAACGCAATCAACCAACGATTCTTAACTTTACTCATTGTCCTAACCCTCTCCTATTATTTTTTAAAGGTACAGCAGGGTGTTTACGAGATGATCGTTTTGCGGTAAAGAAAAAACCACCTTATCCCCGCTATGCGATCATGCGTGAAAAGAAGGTGGTTAATCCATCAGCACTTATGTACTGTCAACCATCCGTTGCTTTCCCTTTGCTTCCTTAGATGGTGTGCATTGTATCGCTGCCGTCAATCGGCCGGTCAAAGACAAACACGGAGACGGTCTCGTCTTTTTCTACGTTAATGTCTGTGAACAGTTGGACGAACTTAGCCCCGACGAGCTCTTCCATCTCCTTCGGCCGCGTTTGACTGTACAACTCCTTTATCATGTGAGTGCGCGCCTGCCAAATCATCATCCGCCCTTGTTCGGAGCTGGCGATAAACCGTTCTACCGGACTTAGGTTGCCGCTCATGTGAGCGATGGCCCAATTTCCGGAAAACGTGATTTTAATTTTCTCCGGTCCCTTTCCGATGTGATTTTTTCGGTAAGACCGAACCAGGTTGGCAAATTGCAACTCTCGCCCCCGCTTCGAATCTCCCATACCATCACCTTCACGAATATTGTACTATTGTGACTATTATTTCGCAAGGGCGGAATGCGCATCTCGCCAACTGACGTTGAAAAGGCGACATTGTCGGCACGCCAGCAAAATAAGCTCTTCTGACTAGGTGTTTGGAAACAAAATGAATATTCGAAAACGAGATAAAAGAGCATCGCGAAGGAAAAAAGGACCATGTAAATGTCTACCACTCAAGAGATGATTTCATACGCACACCTGAGAACTTAATATTTTATTACTGTATTGCTATTAAAATTACTAATAACGTACTATTTAAAATAATGCGTATAAATGGTATTATCTTGATTGATATTTCTAGATATTTATTCTAGAATATCAAATTTTTAGTAATTAAGGAGGTGAGTTAGCATTGAAGAAACAATTTTTTGTCCTAATCCTTTGCTCCGCTGTCTTTTTCGCCATGGGTGCCACTGTTTTCGCATCCCACAATTCAGACAGTGCCCTGGAAGTCAGAACAGTGAATGCAGCGGAAGGAAAAACCGATTCAACGGTTTATGAGCCCCACGTTTGGGGCGCCGTGGCAAAGGCTGCACAAAAAGCCTATGTTTACGGCAAGGAAGCTGTGAGATACTATGCGGATGAGATTACAAAACAGGCTGCAATGCACAGCATCTTTAAGATTTCAGACGACGTAGAAGCTAGCAACTTAGACGTCGCATTTGATTAATATGGAAAGGCACAGCGCTTCCATTTGGAAGCACTGTGCCTTGAAGAGAGAGGATCCGAATGAAAAAAAGACGGCGGCTGTTCTCCTTGGTCGTGGTTAATGTACTGCTTATCGTGTTCTTAACCGTTCATACCGTCTTGCTGGTATTCGATACAGGACCGACAAATCCCTTATCTGTTCAAGTCAATCGGTATTCAACTTATTACATTGACCCTTTGTTTACACAGAACTGGCACTTGTTTGCTCCTGAGCCTTTAACCGTCAATTACAACCTCCTTTTACAAGTAAAACTCAAAAAAGGTTCGGAACTGGCTAGAGGTGAGTGGATCGATATAACCAGTCCAATGAAAAATTTAAATCGATCCAACGTTTTGACTCCCTTTAACAGAATGCTGAGAATAGGGGACAGTTTAATCAACAAATATTTTAACGGCAATCATGAAGACGTCGTATACAAACTGAAAAACAAGAATACGGACGAAAAAATCGACGAGGAAATTAAAAAAATGGAAGATAAAGTCCGCAAAAAGGCAGAAGAGGAAATATTCAAATTTGCATCCTCATACGCAAAATCGTTGTATCCGGAGCGAGATATTGACTCCATTAAAGTGATGATAGAAGCTGTCGAGCCTGTTCCCTTTTCCAAGAGAAATGAGAAGAACTACGAACCTGAACGGCGGTATGTCGAGTTTGACTGGCAACCTATCGATTCAGAAGTCGTCGCTTTTAAATAGCCCGCTACGTGCCATCACGATTGTCTCAAAAACATGACGTGTGTAAGAGGAGGTTTTTGTGGTGAACAAAGTGCTCTCATTCAATCGGCTGTCAGCCTTTGTTTCGTGGGCGGCAAAAGACCGCTTTTTAATTGGAACGAGTATCTTGAGAATCGTTTTCGGAATTATTATCCTCTACAATTATTTAATGCATTATTTTCAAAGGTATTTGTTGTTCAGCGACGTAGGCATCACGGATTACGATCCAGCTATCTTTTCGCTGTACAACTTCAGTGCGTCCTTACTGTATTTTGACATTGTCTACCACTTGGGAATTCTGGTGACGATTTTATTCATCTTGGGCTACAGGGGGCGCGTTGTCAGCATCTTAACCTTCGTATTCTACTTTTCGCTATACCAGCGCATCGGTTACATCGGCGATGGCGGAGACAACTTAATGCGCATTATTTTATTTTTCATGATGTTTACAAATAATACCGCGCACTTTTCTTTAGATAGAAGAAGGAAAAAGAGACGTCGCTTTCCGAAAAAAACGCTTGGGAAACTGTTAAACAGCACTATACATAACTATGCGGTGGCTGCGTGCGTGATACAGCTCTGTTTAGTTTATTACATCTCAGCATTCTATCAAGTCATGGGCGAGAAGTGGAACTCTGGTACAGCTTTGTACTACATTTCTCAAGTTGAATCCTATTCTCTCCCCTTATTTTCCGCCATCAGTGAAAATCACCTTTATTTGTCAATCATTCTCACGTATGCCACCATCGTCATAAAGTTAGCTTTTCCGCTCCTAATATTCAACCGCATAACCAAAATAATTTCTGTGCTTGCTATGTGCGCCTTTCATCTAGGTATTTTGTTCGGAATGGGTTTACTCACTTTTTCATTGATTATGATATCGGTAGAATTTCTTTTATTCACGGACAGGGAGTACAAACAGTACTACTGTAAAATCCGTTCATTGATAAAAGCTTTCACTGGCGGAATCAAAAACAGATGGCACCAACTCGGTGCAAAAAAAGCTTTCTCAGCAAACCCGTATACTGAATCTTCCCGCTCGATCGTCAGGGAAAAGCAGTAGTGGAAAGGGGACGGAATGTGTTTGGCGTATTGGTGACTGTAACGTTCATTCTCATTTTTATAATCGGAATTCCCTTTTATTTAAAAGCAAAAGATTTAAAAAAAGACGAGACAGACGTGTTAAATTTCGTAAGAGAACACCCTGACAAGTGCTCGCTCTACCTGATAGAGAACGATGAAACAGTCATCGATTATCACTCTGAAAAATTAATGCCACTCGCCAGCAGTGTCAAAATCATCGTAGCCGTTGAATTTTCAAAACAGGTGGTGGACGGTCGACTTGACCCAAACCAAATGATCAGCCTATCTGAATTAGATAAATTTTACATACCTCGCACAGATGGCGGAGCACACGATAAATGGTTGCAGAGCTTGGGAGACAATGTCGTTGACGGCCACGTCAGCCTGTATGACGTAGCGAGCGGCATGATACAGTTCAGCTCCAATGCGAACACGGAATTTTTGATTGACCTGTTAGGGGTCGACAACATTAACGCCAGGATGAAACTGCTGGGAATCGAAGATCACAGCGACATCTACTATTTTACGTCTTCCTTTTTGTTGCCGGCAGCGATGAAACACGAAAAAAAACTGTCTAATGCAGAAACGATTCACCTGATTAACAGCATGGATCGCGAACAATACGGCTCGTACTGCAAAAAAATCCATCAACAACTGAGGGATGAACGGGACCAGCTCCTAAACCACCTCGAAAAACACTTACACAATCCAAAATTTGAAAGGATTATATCAGACCGTTTACCCGCATCAACGGCGAAAGAATACGCTTTATTAATGAACAAGATCCATAGTGAATCAATCTTATCCGGAGAAGGGCTATCCGTTTTACGCCACTTACTGGAAAGTCATTCTTACCGTTCAGACAAAATTTTGAGAATAGGGGCAAAAGGCGGGAGTACGCGGTATGTGGCAACGATTGCTTTGTATGCGGAGAGAGTCGACAACCACCGATATGCCCTCGCTTTTTTTGTTCACGATCCAGACGGCGTTGAGATAACGTGGGTGCAACAAAAGTTTTCGCTGTTTGTAAAAAAACTCTTAGAAGATCGACAGTTTAAGGCCAAAGTACAATCCCAACTCGTTTAATTAATCGCCTTGATTCAAAAAAGACGGCTGCATCGCCGCCTTTTTTCCCTGGCTACGGGAAGTAAACCGTAAGCCGAGTTCTGTTCTCCAGCGGTACTCGTGCACTTCCTTCGTGCTCCCGCAAGTGGAGTGGTAATCATCTATCTAGGCTTTTGCATTGCTGCAAAGCTCAAGCGACCTACCCGGAATCGCTGCGGGCCACAGCTGCGACTCGAGAAGTCGCTGATTCCCTACTAGGTCTTGCTCCAGGTGGGGTTTACCTAGCCAGCATGTCTCCATGCTGCTGGTGCGCTCTTACCGCACCGTTGCACCCTTACTTGAGTATTCACAAGCATTCGGTTGTCGGAAACTCATCCGGCTAACGATCGAGTCTCCACGTTGGCGTGAATACTCAAGCGGTTTGTTTCTGTGGCACTTTCCTTGGAGTCGCCTCCACCGGCTGTTAACCGGCACCCTGCCCTGTGGAGCTCGGACTTTCCTCCCGCGGATCCTTGCGGATGTCCGCCGGCGATTACCTGGTTTACTTCCCGCTAAAACAGCAGTTATGAGTATACCACGATCCCCTCTGTCGTACAAGGCCATTTTGTTGGGATTACGCGCACATTTTGACAGTCACACGTAACGAAACGGATTTGTGTTCACTGTCGACAAGATAACGACTGTTTTCGTTTTCGCAATCGCTTCTGACAAACGCTTTTGCATCGGCTCAAGGGCGATGTGTTCGACGTGGTGACCCGGATCAATGAGGGCGATTCCCTCTGCCAGAGCGTCCTGTGCCGTGTGAAAGTCAATATCTCCCGTGATGTAGACGTCCGCCCTTTCCCTGACAGCGTCTTTTAAATATTTTGAACCCATGCCTCCCATTACGGCGACACGGCGAATACTCCGCTCGGGATGGCCGACAACGCGCAGTGCCGGCAGCTCAAATGTCCGTTTTACCTTTTCGGCTAACTCACCGAGTGTCACCGCTTGTTCAAGTTTGCCGACGCGGCCCAGCCCGTACGTTTCGCCTTTTAAATCGAGGGGGTATACATCGTACGCCACTTCCTCGTACGGATGTGCCTCCAGCATCGCTTCAATGACGTTTTGCTCGTCATCTTCGGTCACTACCGTCTCAATGCGGACCTCGTTTACTTTTTCCAACGTTCCCTGTTTTCCGATAAAAGGAGTGGAGCCTTCCATCGGTTGAAACGTGCCTGTCCCCGACAGGTTGAACGTACAGTGACTGTAGTTTCCGATCCACCCGGCGCCAGCTTCTCCCAACACTTGAAGCAGGCGGTCGTGGTACTGTTCCGGGACAAAGACGACGAGCTTTTTCAGCTTCTGGAACTTTACCGGTGACAGCACGCGCTTTTCTTTAAGGCCTAGAGCTTCAGCCATGACGTCATTCACACCGCCGTGCGCGATGTCCCAGTTCGTATGGGCGATGTAGACGGCGATGTCGTGTTTGATCAGCTTTTCGTACAGACGCCCTTTGAGCGTATCGGTGCGAAGGGAACGAACGGGACGAAATAGGACGGCATGGTGGGCAATAATGAGGTCGACATGCTGACGAACCGCCTCCTCCACGACTTCCGGCGTAACGTCTAACGCGAGCATCACTTTTTTTATTTCTTTCCGCAGGGTCCCCACCTGTAATCCGATGGGATCGTCTTTTACCGCTAAATGTGGCGGGACGAACTGTTCGAAGATGCGGACGATGTGTTCGCCCTGGGCAAACATAAGATCAGCTCCTTCCAATTTTGAATCCGGTTCTCCACTTCAGAACGCCTTTCGCTACCTTCCGGGATTTGATCCAAAATGCGTTCCCATTTCTCGATTTCTCTCTCACACTTTTGGCGCAGAAGCGGATGTCTCCTCCGCCAGAGCAGCGGCCCGATCTCCAGCAAAAAGGAGAGCGGGGCATCGGAATGAGCGTCCACGTAAGGGAGTGTCGGCTTTCCCGGCTCTGCTACCAAAATGTCATAAAAATGACCGTTCTCGAATACGAGTTCTTCATCGGTCAGCTGCCATCCCTCGTCCATCATCCACCGCCGCACTTTTTGTGCCACACTGTTTGGCTGCAGCACGAGGCGCTTAGTCTGCTTCAGGACGTCCTTTCCGCGGGACAAAATGTCTGCGATCAGCGCCCCTCCCATTCCGGCTACGACAACGGTTGCCACTTCACCTGGTTTGACGACTGTTAAACCGTCGCCGTGCCGTACGCTGATTCGCCCACCCAGTCCGTACTTTTTTACGTGGCGGCGGGCCATTCGGTACGGTCCTTCATTCACTTCTACTGCAACAGCTGTTGGAACGAAGTCGTTCGCCACTAAGTAACAGGGCAGCAAAGCGTGGTCTGTTCCGATGTCCGCTACTGGCGCGTTTTCCAGTACCCGGTGCGCCGTCTCCAGCAAACGCTTGGATGTCAGCAAGCCGCCTCTCCCTTTCAAACCGTGTTCCCCTTTATTATAACGGATGGACGTCTCATTTAAAGTACAGCCACTGATTGAAGAACGGCTCTAGATCTTTGCCGCTCACCTCACTGGCGACTCGCATAAAATCTTCCGTCGTCGCCGTTTTGCCCCGGTATTGGTCAAAGTACGCGTGTAGGATGTCCACCACTTTCTCCAAACCGATTTGTTCGCTCAAATCCCACAACATGGCAGCCGGGCGGACGTACACCATCAGTGCGTACAGCTGTTCCGGATAGGCGTATACCGGTTGGACGACAGTCAACCCTTTTTTGGCGTGTACTTGTTCACTGCTCATCACTGCCTTCTTGAACAACGGTTGCTCTGGTCGTCCTTCGACTTCACTCATGTACAGCGATTCAGAGAAAGTCGTCAACCCCTCGTCCAGCCACGGTTCTTTCACCTGATTGTTTCCGACCATTCCGTACCACCACTGGTGCGCCAATTCGTGAACAACGACGTTCACGGCGGCCTCTTCGCCGTCTCGAGTGGAAACGCGGTCTAATGACGTCACGAGACCGGGGTACTCCATTCCGGCAATGCCATGTCCGCTTTCCCCCAACACGACATCCACTTCGGGATAGGCGTATGGGCCAAATTTCTCATTAAAAAAATGCAGGCCTTTTTGGGCTGCGGCCAACAACTCGTCCACGACGTCCTCCATCTCCTGTCGGTACCAGACGTTTACGTCCGTATTCCCCACTTTACCCCTCTTGACTTTGTAGTCTTTCGTAATCACAACGGCAAAATCACGGACGTTCTGTTGGGCCAAACGAACGGTGGAAGATGAGCCCTTCAAAGGGTCGTCAGCACTGCTAATGACACGGTATCCGCGGGGACCTTGAGGGACACTGTGTAGTCCGCCATATCAGTGTAAAACGGATCGCCGATCGTCGTGTACGGATCCGTGTGCCAACCGTCATCGTCGTAAACCGCCAACATCGGGTACCACTGGGCCAAAAACGCCGTGTTGTCCACGTGGTTTAAGCGCATGGCTCCAGTGGGGAGCTTAACGGAGAAGTCCATCTCTACCTCTGCTTTTTTCCCCTTTGCGAGAGGTTGCGGCAACTCGAGTGTCATAAGCGTCTTCTCGATTTTCGGTTTGATGGCCTTGCCGTTGACACGGACGTGATCCACTTCGATGTGTCCTTCCGTTTCAGGTGCAGCGGCTTTGTTGAACGCCCAGTCGCGAAACGCGTTCGGAAACAGGTGAAAATACACCTTCTCCCATTTTGGGGCATCGTGATTCGGGATGTGAACGTGCAACTTGCCGTCTACAGAACGGGACGACTCGTCGTAACGCGCATCAATACGGTAATGGGTGCGCTCTTCTTCAGAGGTGACTGCGCTATATTCCTTATCGCTTACGACATCCACCATCGCCGACTGACTTTCTTGCTCTTCTTTTGGTTCAGACGGATGCCAGAGGCTTACCATGGCCATAAACAAACAAAACGCTCCAACGGAGAGGGACAAGTAGTAACGCTTTTTCATCGAGCAAACCCCCACTTTTAGATTCCTTTATTAGCATGTACAGAAAAAGCGGGGTTACTCCTTCGCGGTGTGACCTATTTTCTGTTAACGCTTCCAACGAATTATACGCAATTTTGGCAACGATTCCTCTCTATATGGCGTTTTTCTTCCGTTTACTCCGTCTCGTTCCATTTGCAAGCGTGACAAAAAAGCGATACAATTTGCTTAGAAAGCGGTCCCAAACTCCGTTCTAACAAAAAATTAACGACACTTTGTGATACAAGTGTCGTTAGGAAGCCGTTATTCTAAAAAGTCTTTCAACCGTTTACTGCGACTTGGGTGACGCAGTTTACGCAGTGCCTTTGCTTCGATTTGGCGGATGCGCTCACGCGTCACACCGAATACTTTGCCCACTTCCTCCAGTGTACGCGTGCGCCCGTCATCCAATCCAAAGCGCAAGCGAAGGACATTCTCTTCACGTTCTGTCAAAGTGTCCAGCACGTCTTCTAACTGCTCTTTCAGCAATTCATAAGCAGCTGCATCTGCCGGAGCCAAAACATCCTGGTCTTCGATGAAATCACCGAGGTGTGAATCGTCCTCTTCCCCGATGGGCGTCTCCAGCGATACCGGTTCTTGGGCAATCTTGATGATCTCCCGTACTTTGTCCGGCGTCAGATCCATCTCTTCCGCAATTTCTTCAGGGGTCGGCTCGCGCCCCAACTCTTGCAGAAGCTGACGGGATACGCGAATCAATTTATTAATCGTTTCAACCATGTGGACGGGAATGCGAATCGTACGCGCTTGATCGGCAATAGCCCGCGTGATAGCCTGCCGGATCCACCACGTCGCATAAGTGCTGAATTTGAACCCTTTATCGTAATCGAATTTTTCAACGGCCTTGATCAAGCCCATGTTCCCTTCTTGGATCAAGTCGAGGAACAACATCCCACGGCCGACGTATCGTTTGGCGATACTGACGACGAGTCGCAAATTAGCCTCAGCGAGACGCCGTTTGGCCTCTTCGTCACCCTGCTCGATGCGTTTTGCCAATTCAATTTCTTCTTCCGCCGTCAAGAGGGGGACGCGTCCAATTTCTTTCAAGTACATGCGGACCGGATCGTTAATTTTCACCCCCGGCGGAACACTCAAGTCATCGTCCAGGAGATCTTCCTCGTCCTCTGCTTGGTGGTTGAGGATGTCGTCTTCGTCGTTCGTAACGTCTATGCCTTGTTCACTTAAAAACTCAAAAAACTCATCCACTTGTTCCGAATCCTGTTCGAAGGGAGAGAGCTGATCCATCACTTCTTTATAAGTGAGTGCTCCACGCTTTTTACCCACATTGAGTAAGTGTTCCTTCACTTGCTCAAGGGACATGTCACCTTCAGACCCTGTATTTTGATCGTTTGCCAATTAAGTTCCCTCCTTCCTTAGTTTCAACACCTGCTCCAAACGAATCAGGTCTTGAGCGTTTTTCACAGCCTCCGCCGAGTTTCCGGCTTGTTCGGCTAATCTCACTTGACGCCGCTTTGCCTCGATTTCCATTAGTAGCGGATAAATGCGAATTTGTCTGACGTAATCGTCAATTTCGTGTTCAGGGACATCTTCCCGCACATCGGACATCGCTAGCTGAGAGGCTGTCTGTTTTAGCGATTCGTCAGGCAGAGAGCGGATAAATCGTCCAGGATCCGCTGGATTCCCTTCTGCGTAATAAGCGTATAGATAAGCTGCAAGCGCTGCGTACTTGTCAACGTTGAAGGCACTGCCAACTTCCTTTTCAATCCGCTGAGCCAGATTGGCGTCACGCATCATGAGCGCGATCAATTGGCGTTCGGCATTGTAGTGTGCCGGTTGCAACTCTTGTTCTGCGACCATATGTTTGGGTATTCTCCTATTATTCCACTCCCCCCCAGGTTTATCCCCTCGTTGTTTGTTTTTTTTGCGCCGGTAATAGATCCGCCGCTGTTCGATTTTAACGGCGTCAAAGGACAAATCGTAGTTTTGGGCAAGCTGCCGCAAGTAGTGATCCCGTTCCACTGCCGTTGGCAGATCTGTAATGATCTCCAGCGCTTTTTCCACCATTTTTAACTTCTGGTCCTCGTCTTTTAAATCGACCCCTTTTTCGAGATTTCGCAGCTTAAATGCTGTTAACGGAATGGCTGCCGCCATAATGTTTTGCCGAAACGCCTCCCCCCGTATTGCCGAATGTAATCATCGGGATCTGTGTTTGAAGGCATCTGGGCGACTTTTACCGAACAACCTTGTTTCTTGAGCACATCCAACCCCCTCAAGGCCGCATCTTCTCCTGCACTGTCCGCGTCAAAACAAATAATGACATTTTCGCTGTTACGCCTAATGAGAAGCGCCTGTTCTTCTGTCAACGACGTCCCCAGCGAAGCTACGCAATGGTGAATGCCTGCCTGCCATGCGGTAATGACATCGACATACCCTTCAAACAACACAACTTCCTGTTTTTGACGGATCGCTTTTCTCGCACGATGTAAGTTAAAAAGGGTGCGGCTCTTGTTGAACAAAGGTGTTTCCGGGCTGTTCAAGTACTTCGGTTCCCCTTCTCCGATGACTCTTCCCCCAAAACCGATCACCCTGCCTTGCGTGTCGTGAATCGGAAACATGAGCCGTTGCCGAAAACGATCGTAGGACCCGCGGCCGTTTTGTCTAGGCATCACTAAACCAGCTTCCTGTAAAACGGCCTCGTCGATTCCGCGCCGCGTTAAAAAGCGCCATAAACTGTCCCACGAACCAGGGGCAAAACCGAGTTGGAACTCTTCTTGAACTTTCGGAGAAAAGGCACGTGATGCAACGTAATCACGAGCCTTCGTTCCGTAGACACTCTCCTGGAGTACGTAGCGGTAAAACTTAGCTGCGAGGTCAAGGGCTTCTAGTATTTTGCTTTTTTTCCGCCTCGCGTGCGAAACATCTCCTTCTGCTTCGTTTTGATCCGGTATGGCAATGCCGACCTCGTTCGCTATCTCACGTACTGCCTCGGCAAATGTCAAATTTTCCAAATTCATCTTCAACGTATAGATGTCCCCGCCAGCACCACAACCGAAACAGTGAAAAATCTGTTTTTCCGGATCAACCGAGAAAGACGGGGTCCTTTCCGAATGAAAGGGACACAAACCGAAGTAGTAACGCCCTTTTTTCTTCAAGTGGACGTATCTACCTGCCAAATCTAAGATGTCGCACTCATCCCGGATGCGTTCGACGATCTCGTCGGGAATAAACCCCGCCATCCTGAGATCACCCTCAAACGTTTTTACGAATCAGACTCATTCGGCAAAATTCGTCAAATTCCTGCCCATAAACGGTCTAGTAATATGTTCTACAAAAGCTTTCGACTTCCTGCTAGAATAGACATGTTTTAATTATGCGAATTTTGTCGGAAATACCGGATGGGCATGCGCTTTTTTAAAGGAAAGCCCACGGCTTAGGCAGTGTCAACTGACGGTACAAGTTGATTAAGTAGCGGTCCGTCATCCCGGCGACAAAGTCTTTCACCGTTTCCTCAATAGGTTGGTCTTCGGTATAATATGAGTAAAATTGTCGCAACTGCTCCGGTCTCGTAGTAAAATAGCGGTAGACGTAAGCCACGATTTCTTTCGCTTTGTTTTCGTCTCTTTTAGCTTCAGAATCGAGGTACACGTTCTTAAACAAAAACGACCGCAGTTCGTTTAACGCTTCGCTCACTTCTTTCGATAGTCGAATTTCCCCCGTTCCCTCGCTCGTTAAAATGACGTCTGAAACCAACGTGTGGATGCGTGCACCGTGCGTTTCTCCAAGCACGGAGATACACTCTTTTGGCAAGTCTTCACCGCTTAAGATGCCGCTGCGAACGGCGTCGTCGATGTCGTGATTGACATAGGCGATTCGGTCGGCAATTTTCACGATCCGACCTTCCAACGTGCTGGCATCGTGCTTCCCCGTGTGGTGGAGGATTCCGTCACGCACTTCCCACGTTAAGTTTAACCCTGTGCCGCCTTCCAGTTTTTCAACCACCCGCACACTTTGTTCATTGTGACGAAATCCCCCGGGGTGAATGTTGTTCAGCACTTCTTCTCCTGCGTGTCCAAAAGGGGGGTGCCCTAAGTCGTGACCCATGCAAATCGCTTCTGTCAAGTCTTCATTCAGCCGCAGCCCTCTGGCAATAGTGCGCGAAATTTGCGCCACTTCTAGCGTATGGGTCAAACGGGTGCGGTAGTGGTCCCCCTCCGGTATAATGAACACTTGCGTTTTTTGCTTCAACCGCCTAAACGCCCGAGAGTGAATGATGCGGTCCCGATCCCGCTGAAATTCGGTCCGAATCGGGCACGGCTCGATCGGGCGGTCGCGGCCACGGGATTCGGAACTGAGACAGGCGTACTCGGACAAATGTTCACGCTCCCACTGCTCCGTTCTTTGACGAATCCCTATCACCTCTCTCCCCGTTGGAAACTAAAACCATTGTTATAGTATACGCGACCGGGTCGAAAAAATCCTGCTTATTTCCCTGACATTTGCTTACGCCTAACGGGTTCGCCCCTGTCGAATCAGGTCGAGAATCATGTTGGCTGTCTCCTCAACGGCCTTTGTCGACACATTGATGACGGTACATCCGAGGCGTTTCATCACCCGATCAGAATATTCGAGTTCGTGCTGAATGCGTTCGACACTCGCATAGTTGGCGTCAGACGTTAGACCGAGGGCCTTCAACCGCTCACGGCGAATGCGGTTCAAGTGTGACGCTTCAATCGTCAACCCGATAATCTTTTTGTGCGAAATGCGAAAAAGTTCTTCCGGCGGCTCCACTTCTGGAACGAGGGGAACGTTCGCCACTTTCAGTCGTTTGTGCGCCAAGTACATGGAGAGCGGCGTCTTCGACGTGCGCGAAACGCCGATGAGGACGACGTCGGCATGCAACAGTCCGCGCGGGTCGCGGCCGTCGTCGTATTTGACTGCAAACTCTATCGCTTCCACTCTGCGGAAGTAATCCTCGTCGAGCTTGCGCACAAGACCCGGTTCTCTCCTCGGAGGGCGGTTGTAGGCAGATTCCAAGGCCGTGAGCATCGGCCCCATGATATCGACGTAACGCACATTTCGTTCGTCTGCTTGTTCTATTAGGTACTGTTGCAGTTCCGGTATGACGATCGTAAAGGCAATCATCGCTCCGTCCTCTTGAGCTGCCTGTACAATTTCGTCAATAGCTTCTTGACTGTCGACGTAAGGGACACGGCGAACTTGTACATCGCCGCCGTTAAATTGGCTGGCCGCGGCACGAACGACGAATTCCGCCGTCTCCCCAATGGAATCCGAAATGACATAGACGATCGGTGACTGTAAAGCTTTTTCATCCGTCATACGGTCTCCCGTCCCTCCCCTAATTCAACGAACGCTTTAGTAATGGTTGTCTTCGTGATACGCCCCACCACTTCCAACTGATCGCTGTCTTTTTCAGCCGGTTTGACGACCGGCAGGGAATCCACCTGATACTGTATGATTTTTGAAGCGGCATCAAACAGCGATTCCTCCGGGAAACACGTCACGATGTTCGGCATGCGCGTCATGACGACACTGACCGGCACCGCGTTTAAGTCTTGTTTGCCCATGGAGGACTTGAGCAGATCCTTACGCGAACACACTCCTGAAAGAATTGCGCCTTCACGTACGATGTACAGCGTCCCGACGTCCTCCAAAAACATGTTGCAGATCGCTTCGTAAACGGATGCTTCTTCCGTCATGACGACTGGAACAGCTTTATAATCTTTTACTTTCATTTGGCGAATCCGCTGGGCGAACAACTGGTCTCTCGTTTTTCCCGCGTAGTAGTACCCGACGCGGGGACGGGCTTCCAAAAAACCCGACATCGTTAAAATCGCCAAGTCCGGGCGCAGCGTCGCTCGCGTTAAATTTAAATGTTCCGCGATCAGTTCGCCCGTGATCGGCCCCTTCTCTTTGACGATCTCGATGATTTTCTGCTGTCGCTTGGATAATTCGATGTTTCCCACCACCCTTAACGGTCGACCCCCGTGCGGGGATCACACCTATCATTCTCATCGTCATCCTGTTTGAGCACGCGTGCAAGGGCAGCCGCTCACGCCGCGTGCGACCTCATGCGAACACGATTTCGTTGAAGTGTGCAAACTGGCGAGTCAAACGAGACACAGCTTGCAACAGGGCGAGGCGGTTCGCACGGATCTCGGCATCGTCGACCATGACCATCACTTCGTCAAAAAACGTGTGAATGGCATCTTCCATTGAGGCGATGGCGTCATACATGTCGTCAATTCGCCCGTTTTCCTCACCCGCCTTGAAACGCTGCAAAGCGCGACGGTAAGCGTCTGTCAGTTGGCTTTCGGCTTTTTCCCGGTTGAGGGCGTCGTTGAACGCCAACCGTCTGCCCCCCGCTTTTGCCGCCAAGTTTTCCACTCGGGTGAAGGCTTCAACCGTTCGCTTAAACGCCGGGTCGGACACGCGCTCCATCAAGAGCTCCGCTTTTGCGACGACACCTTGCACATGGGAGACGCCGCTTTTCAGGACGGCGTCGATGACGTCATAGCGCACGTGTTTACTTTGCAGTATATGTTTTAAGCGCAGTTGGAAGAAATCAAAAAGTTCCTGCACCACTTCATGCTTCGGACGGGCCAACTTGTCCCGGGCCTCCAATTCGTCAAGGGCGGCATCGAATAACTTATCCAGTATGAGGGGCAAGTCTAACTCCAGTATGACCTGTGTAATGCCGGCAGCCTGTCTCCTTAACGCGTAAGGATCTTGTGACCCTGTCGGCACGATGCCGATCCCAAAACAGGCGGCAATCGTATCGATTTTGTCAGCCAGCCCGACAACAATGCCGGTTTTTGTCACCGGGAGATCGTCTCCTGCGAAACGGGGCAAGTAATGTTCGAAAATCCCCTTGGCGACCTCAGGTTCTTCCCCTGCAATCCGGGCGTACTCTTCACCCATTTTGCCCTGGAGCTCGGAAAACTCAGCCACCATGTGGGTCTCCAAATCGAACTTGCACAGTTCAGCCGTTCGTTCTATTTGAGCCTTCGTCCGTTGATCCGCGCCTAGCCAGTCTGCCAGCTTTCGTGCGACAGCCTCGATCCGGCGAACTTTGTCTGCCACGGTTCCCAACTTTTCGTGAAACACAACGTGCTTCAGCTTTTCATTGAAAAAGGAGGGCGACCGCTTCTGATCTTCTCGGTAGAAGAAACGGGCATCTGCCAAGCGCGCCCGCAGCACTTTTTCATTCCCCTTGGCCACTGTGTCCAGTGACGTGTCGTCACCGTTTCGGACCGTCACAAAGTGGGGCAACAACTTTCCCTCTTGCGACTTAACGGGAAAATAGCGCTGGTGTTCCCGCATAGACGTGATCAACACGTCGTCCGGCACTTCCAGAAAAGCCGGATCAAAGGAACCGGAAACAGCTGTCGGATATTCCACCAAGTACGTCACTTCTTCTAGTAACTGACGTTCAACGGGAATGCTCCAGCCGTTTTCGTCAGCTATTTTCTGCAACTCTTCCCGTATGCGTTGTTTCCGTTCTTCCGGATCGGCGATGACATAGCCACGGCGCAGTGTTTCTTTGTAATCGGAAGCGATCTCCAGCGCCATTGACGTCCCGAGAAATCGGTGTCCGTATGTGACATTCCCCGACGATACCCCGGCGATTGTAACGGGAATCACTTCATTCCCGTACAGGGCAACGAGCCAGCGAATGGGACGTACGAAGCGCACTGAGTGCGAGCCCCAGCGCATCGTTTTGTGAAAGGAAAGAGACGTGACGATGTGCTCTAATCCTTCTTTCAACAACCGATCAGTGGCTTGTCCCCTCTGTTCCTTCCGCGCAAAGACGTACGTCTCACCTTTGTGTTCCCTGAAAAACAAATGTTCCGTCGAGACGCCCTTCCCCCGGGCAAAACCGAGAGCCGCTTTTGTCCAGGCGCCATTTTCATCCACGGCAATTCGCTTCGCCGGCCCCCTAAACTCTTCGTTCAACGCATCCTGTTCTTCTTCTACGCCGTAAACGAGGGCAGCTATCCTTCGCGGCGTCCCGTACCAGTCTGCCCGGTCGTAACGAATCCGCTGTTCGTCCAACCACCCGACCAACTTCTCTTTAAGTTGCAAAGCGGCAGGAGCCACAACTTGTGCGGGCATTTCTTCCGTTCCGACTTCGATCAGTAAATCGCGCTTAGCCACGGACGCTCTCCCCTTTCAAGAGCGGAAACCCCAACTGCTTCCGGGAATCGTAGTACGTTTGGGCACAGCGCCGAGCCAACTGGCGCACGCGGGAAATGTAACCGGTACGTTCTGTCACACTGATCGCCCCTTGCGCGTCGAGCAAATTAAACGTGTGGGAACACTTCAGTACGTAATCGTAAGCAGCGTACACGAGATCGGCTTCGAGGGCCCGCTGTGCCTCTTTCTCATACATGCTGAACATGTCGAACAACGCACGACTATCTGCAATCTCAAACGTGTATTTCGAATGTTCGAACTCGGGCTGCTTAAACACGTCGGCATACGTCACACCGTCGACCCACACGAGGTCAAAGACGCTTTCTTTATTCTGTATGTAAGACGCCAGTCTCTCCAAGCCGTACGTAATTTCTGCCGACACCGGATTTGCGTCGAGGCCGCCGACTTGTTGGAAGTACGTAAACTGCGTAATCTCCATCCCATCCAGCCACACTTCCCACCCGAGCCCCCACGCCCCTAACGTCGGGGCTTCCCAGTTGTCTTCGACAAAGCGGATGTCATGATGCTCAGGTTTAATGCCCAATGCTTGCAAGCTGTCGAGATAAAGGTCTTGAACGTCGTCTGGGGACGGTTTTAAAATGACTTGATACTGGTGGTGTTGATAAAGGCGGTTTGGGTTCTCACCGTAACGCCCGTCCCCTGGCCTGCGCGACGGTTCCACATAGGCCACATTCCACGGTTCGGGGCCGATGGACCGCAAAAACGTTAACGGACTCATCGTCCCCGCCCCCTTTTCCACATCGTACGGCTGCATAATGACACAGTTCTGTTTCGCCCAAAATGAGTGTAGTGTCAAGATCATGTCCTGAAAGTTCATCTTTTTCGTGCAGAGCTGACATTCTCTCTGTCACCTCTGCACGTCTTCACCTGCCTTTCCGTCTATTCCATCGCAAAACTCCCGTCCCTACGCTGCGACACCCTTCACAACGTAGGGACGGGAGTTTTTCCCGCGGTTCCACCCTACTTGGTACGCCGACGGCATACCCTCTTCTTCACTCATCGGTTGCTCCAGGCCGCCGTTCACCGGGCTAGGGACCAGGCTTGCACTCTCCCCGGCTCGCTTCCACCCATCACCGTCGGTTACTCCTGCCGTTCACAGCAACACACATGATTTTCTGTTATTAAAGAAGTTTACTCATTTCAGCGGAAGTTGTCAAATGGTTCGAGGATTGTGTTCCTCGAACGCTTTCATCTGATTTAAGACGTCTCGGGACTTCAAGCGGAGGTCAGTGTGGTAGTCGGTATAGTCATACATCACTCGCTCCAGCAAATCTTTCGTCTCTTGTTTGACGCGAATTTCACCTATGCGGTTAATGTCAAAGTGGAGAAACAACCGCAACAGCCTCGCTGCGGAAGTTGAGAGGCTCAAAACCGGTTCTTCCGGAAGGCGACAGTCTTGACAGAGGATCCCCCCTTTGGCCACACTAAAGTAAAACGGCTTGTCTTCTTCCCCACAATGGAGACATTGATCCAATTGCGGGCGGTATCCCGCAACACTTAACATCTTTAATTCAAATATGCGACACAAAATGTCCGCATCTTTCCCTTCTTCTAAGTAAGAGAACGTCTTTGACAACAAATGGAAAACGTAAGGGTTCACTTCCTTTTCCAAGGTGAGTTTATCTGTCAGTTCCGCCATGTACGCCGCGTAGGACATGTTGAGAACGTCTTGTCTGAGGGCATGGTGAGACTCGATCACCTCTCCCTGGCTTAACGTCCCCATCCCCGATCCAGCAAAAAATTGGTACTGACCGTGTGTCAACACTTGCGTGACAAAACTTAATCGGCTCTTCGTCTTCTTGACACCGCGCGCCATGACCGCGATTTTTCCAAATTCACGCGTGTAGAGTACGATCACTTTATGAGATTCTCCGTAATCGCGCGCGCGGATGACGATTCCTTCCGCTTTTGTCAACATCGCCTTCTCTTCCCTCTGTCCGGTCTACCGCTCCCTACTGCTCACCTTTTCCTCCTGATCTGGGGGAGTGTGCTCTTCCTGAAAATCGATATTGTCGGAAGCCTTGTACAACAAATACGCGTCAATGTCTCCGGTCAGCGAAAAGACGTACCAAGAAAAATTCCGCATGCTGTCGCATCCCTCCCATTTTTACTTGCAATGATTAGGATGAGACGCTTCAGCCAGCCCTATCCCTTGGAAATAATGTCAGGTATAAATTAATCTTCCCGGTAGCCGAAGCGGCGCAGTGCGTGTTCTTCATTGCGCCAGTCTTTTTTCACCTTCACCCACAAGTCTAAGTATACAGGCGAGCCCAACAGACGTTCAATGTCCTGCCGGGCTTCTCTCCCGACCTCTTTCAGCATCTTCCCCTGTTTACCGATGATAATTCCCTTTTGTGAGGGCCGTTCTGTATACACCGTCGCCCGGACGTAGACCGTGCCCTTCGCGTCGTCGCGTTGTTCCATGTCTTCGATGACGACTGCAATGGAGTGGGGCACTTCTTCGTGCGTTTTGTGCAATATTTTTTCGCGAATTAATTCACACACGATAAACTGTTCAGGGTGATCCGTCAACTGATCGTCTGGATAGTATTTCGGTCCCTCTGGCAAGCGCTCGTAAATCTGTTCGACCAGTGTCCGGACGTTGTTGCCGTTTAAAGCTGAAATTGGGATGACTTCCTGGAACTCGAGTTCTTTTCGAAACTGATCAATAAACGGGAGCAGGCGCTCGGGGTGTACGCGGTCAATTTTGTTCACGACGAGGAAGACTGGCGTCTCCACTTTTTTCAACACATCGGCGATAAATCGGTCCCCCGGCCCCATCTCTTCTTCTACATCGACAATCCAGCAAACGACGTCCACTTCCTGCAGCGTGTTCATCGACACCTTGACCATGTAATCTCCCAGTCGAGATTTCGGCTTATGGATGCCCGGTGTATCGAGAAACACTATCTGGCCGCGTTCATCCGTGTGCACACCGTGAATGCGGTTGCGCGTCGTCTGTGGCTTGTTCGACATAATCGCCACTTTTTGTCCGAGAATCGCATTCAACAACGTCGACTTGCCGACATTCGGCCGTCCAATTAAGGCGACGAATCCGGATTTAACGTTCTCGTTTCCCATACAGCGCCTCCTGGTCGAAAACGTAAGGTAACAATTCCTTCACCGTCGTCTCCAAAGTTTTCCCCGCCAAATTGGCCAGGTATACGGTCAACTCCGGCGGACATAACTCGGCCATCACTTGGCGACAAGCACCGCAAGGGGTAATCGGCCCCAATGTGTTCCCCACGACGGCAAGAGCCCGGAAGTCCCTCTCGCCTTCGGACACTGCTTTGAACAATACCGTTCGTTCAGCGCAGGTCGTCAATCCGTACGACGCGTTTTCAATATTGCATCCCGTTACAATTTGGCCCGTTTGAGTCAGCAGAGCTGCTCCTACGGCGAAGTTTGAATAGGGTACGTACGCCTGTTGTCTCGCCGCTGTGGCCGCTTCAATTAATGCCTTCAACGCCATCACCTGTTTCCTTTCAGAGTCGCGCACATCCCACCCAGCGGCACCGATACGCGCCTGCTGAGATCTGGGCATGTTTAATTCCCAGAAAACGTGACCTTCGAGGTCACTGCCTTGGTGCTCATGCTTCCCTCTGCTGTCTCAGATGAGCACACCGTTTGTCGTTCATGGTCTTTTCGAATGACTCTTTAGGGTTAAGTCAGTAAAAACCCGCCGATTGTGACCGCTCCGCCCACGACGGCTCCCCATAAAACCGATCGCCAGTCCGATTGGGTCATCAACTTGCTCCCGACTAACAACAGGGAGAGAACCGTGACGAGCAGTGAAACCGTGAGATGCAACGTCATCCCCCACACGAGCAGTACGATGGATACGGCTACAGCTGTCGTCAAGCTCGGACTGCTATGCCAGGTTTGGTAGCGTGCCCAAGCTTTTAACGCAATCGTCCCGAACAAAACCACCCCCAAAATGAAGACGGCGCTAATGTCCGGGTTGTAAAATTCCGTTACGAGTGTTTGGTGCACGAGAGCGTAAACGTACGGGACAAACACAGTCATTCCGATGGCGATGGAGAGGCCAGCTGTCAGAAACACAGCGCCTGCTGCCACGTCTTTTGCGACTTTTGCCAAAGGATGAAACTCTTCAGTCGCCATGTCGACGAGGGTTTCAATAGCGGTATTAAATAATTCCGCAATCATGACGAGTGTAATGGCAATAAAGACGAGTAACGCTTCCCAGCGGTTCACGCCGAGCACGAGACTCAGGAGCATCACGCACAAGGCGATAGTGAAGTGAATGCGCATATTTCGCTGTGTGGCCAAGGTGTAGATAAGCCCTTGCAGAGCATATTGAAAGCTTTTCACAAGATTGCGCGTTGACACCCGTGCGCACCTCCCTTGCCCCATGCTAGAATCGGGGTGTGGCGCCGCTCGCTACACGTAACCGTCTTATTTCGACAGCGGTTCATTCGCCCGCGGGACAGCCCAGCAGTAGACATGACAGTTGCCTCGAATGCGCCGCAATGTGCCGCAGGTTCTACCGGTTCAAACCGAGGGACGCCAAAACTTCTTCCTGCCGTTGAAACATGCGAGTCTCTTCTTGTTCATCTTCGTGGTCGTAACCTAACAAGTGAAGAAACCCGTGTGTTGCCAAAAAACCGAGTTCGCGATCCAGCGAATGGCCGTAAGCTTCCGCTTGTTCTACGGCACGTGGCACAGAAATGACAATATCTCCGAACAAAAGGGGAATGTCGCTGTCTTCTTCAGGGCCGGGGGAGCCGCCTTCTAGCGGAAAAGACAGGACATCCGTCGGTTGATCGACGTGACGGTACTGGCGGTTCAGCTGTCGAATCGTTTCGTCGTCGACAAAGGTGACGGACACCTCTCCTTGCATTGCGCCTTCCATTTCGGCAGCCCGTTCAATGCACTGTCGAACGACGGCTTCAAATGAACCGATCGCTTGAACGGACTGTTCATTGTTCAGATGTATCTGAATCGGCATCTACGCGTGTTTCGCTCCTTTATCTTCTGAGTCGTCAGGGTATTCAATGCGGTGATGAAACGTTCCCTGCAATGTCTCTAGCATCGATTTCGCGATCGTATCCAATTCCTTTAACGTCAAATCACACTCGTCAAATTGGCCGTCTTCCAGTCTGTCCTGAATAATTTTGTGCACGAGGGCCTCAATGCGCGAAGGCGTTGGACGACTGATGGAGCGGACGGCGGCTTCCACCGAATCGGCTATACCGACAATGGCCGATTCCTTAAACTGGGCTTTTGGCCCGGGATAACGAAAGTCCTCCTCCAGTACCTGCCCGCTGTCATCCAGTTTCACCGCTTTATGGTAAAAATATTTCAGAAGTGTCGTTCCATGATGCTGTGCGGCGATGTCCTGAATCGGTTTCGGAATGTTGGCCTCACGCAAAATGTCTACCCCGTCCCGGGTGTGGTTAATGATAATCGTTTTACTTAAGTGTGGCGAAATTTTGTCGTGCGGATTCTCGCTGTTCACTTGATTTTCTATGAAAAACTGTGGCCGTTTCGTCTTCCCCAGGTCGTGGTAAAAAGCGCCGACACGGGCGAGCAAACCGTCAGCGCCGATCGCTTCCGCTGCACTTTCCGCCAGGTTCCCCACAATGACGCTGTGATGGTACGTCCCGGGGGCTTCAATGAGCAACTTGCGCAACAAAGGTTGGTTCGGGTTCGACAGTTCAATCAGCTTCATCGGGGACAAAATGCTGAACGCGGCCTCGAAAAAAGGCAGCAGGCCGATGGTGAGGACGGCGGCCAAAAACCCTCCTCCCACGCCAAATCCGATGGACGTTAAAAACTCCTGCCACCTGAAGCCTCCCCCCGTGAGCATTTGCATCGCCGTAATTGGCGCAATGCTGACGGCGGCTGCCACGACACCCGCCTGTAAGACTGAGCTCCTGTACCTCGCCCCCGCTAACGCGAAAGCGGCGGCAGAACACATGATTAAGGTCACGAAGCCGAAGCGGTAGTCGAACAGCCCGCTCCCTTCCACATTGAACAGGACAGCTGCAACGGCGCTGAAAATGACCCCGGTGAACAGCGCGAGGCGGACGTCAATCAAAATGGCGATTAACATCGACCCGAGGGCAACGGGGGCCGCGTAACCGACAGAACTAAACTCCACACTCTGTCCCAGACTGACAATTTTCATCCCGGCCGTATTGATGAAGAGAATCATCACCAGCATGAGCAACCGTGTATTGTCTCGATGCAAGTCCTGTTTGACTTGATCAATAGAGAAGTATAAAAAAGCGAGTAACAGCATAATAAAAATGGTGAGGCCGATATACGGCCAAAGTCTCCCGGATTCGTTCAAAAGACCGAGCTCCTTCAACTGCCGGTACTGCTGTTCACTCACTTCTTCGCCTTCGTATACAATCGTGTCGCCGCGGTTGATGCGAACGGGTTCCACGCTTTCCGCTGCTGCTTCACGCATGGCAGCCGTCCTAGCTTCATCGTACACCACGTTCGTCACGATGGCCTGTCGGGCGACCTCGCGGGCGACAAAACGGGCATCGCTGCCCAGATCAGCCGTGACCAATTGCTGGTCCACGCGATTGCGGGCCTCTTCTAATCCCGATTCGTCGACACCGCCGTTCATCACGTCTTGTACAATGTTTCGCGTCGTCGACTGTGTTTGCACCAGTTCATCTGCAGAAATGCGCGCGAGCCTCTTGAGCGTTTCATCCGAAAGGTCAAACGGTTGCCGGTCTCGAATGTTCTCCACGCGCTCCTCTTCTGAGAGGGAGTCATCTTCGGCGTTCCGCCTGGCGTCGAGGAACAACCGGTTAATTTTTTCCACCTGTTCGTCTGTCACTTGCTCGTCTGTTTTGTACTGTCTTGGCACCGCTCGCGCTGCCTCTTTTTTGGCCTGTTCTGTCGCAACCTGATCAATGCGATCCACTGGTGCCACGATCGTCTCAGGACTGATGGAACCGACTTTTACGTCGTAACGTTCAGGAAGGACACTCCCCATCAGCAAGCTGTACATACACAGTCCCAACACGGCGTAAAGCAAAAACTTGACCCGTGAACTCGTATTCCAGTAACCCGGTATGCGCCATTCTCGAATGCCTTGCAACCAATTCCTTTTTTTGCCGTTCATCTGTCTTAGCCCCTTATTCGTGAAAAGCCCCCCGATCAGCTGATGCATACGCCTCAATAATTTTCTGTACAAGGGCATTGCGTACGACATCTTCTTCTGTCAGGTGGACAAACGCAATGCCGTCAATGGAACCCAAAATGCGTTCTGCTTCCATCAAACCCGATTTTTTGCCGTGAGGTAAATCGATTTGGGTGATGTCCCCTGTGACGATCATTTGGGAACCGTACCCTAATCGGGTTAAAAACATTTTCATCTGTTCCGGCGTCGTATTTTGCGCTTCATCCAGTATGACAAAAGAATCGTCAAGCGTCCGTCCACGCATGTAAGCGAGGGGCGCAATTTCTATCGTCCTGCGCTCGATCAGTTTAGTTACTGGTTCCGCACCCAAAACATAGTAAAGAGCGTCGTACAAAGGCCGCAAGTACGGATCCACTTTTTCCTGTAGATCACCGGGCAAAAACCCGAGATTTTCACCTGCTTCCACTGCCGGGCGCGTTAAAACGATGCGTTTAACCGCATTTTGCTTTAATGCCATGACGGCGAACACGACGGCCAAAAACGTTTTCCCAGTTCCGGCAGGTCCGATGCCGAACACGATGTCGTGTTTTTTTATCGCCGATATGTAGTGGCGCTGTCCCAGCGTTTGGGGGCGAATCACCTGCCCCTTATAAGTTCTTCCAATCTCGACTTCATACAAGTCCACGAGTTCGTAGACTTTGCCTTGGCGCGCCATCTCCGCCGCATATCGCACATCGCGTTCTGTCACCGCTATTCCTTTCCTGATCAGCGACAAGAGCGCCTCAAACAACTGTTCCAATCGCTCTTGCTCTTCCCGCGGTCCGTAGATGGCAATTTCTGTGCCCCGAGCGACTATTCTGGCCTCGGTCTCCTCTTCGACAATTTTGAGCAAATGATCGTGCGGACCAAAAAGCGCTTGACTTTCGGACGTGTCCGCCAACTGTATTTTTAACGCGTCGGTCATGTATCGTCCTCGCTTTTCTCTAACAAAATTGGGCGTTGTTCCGCAATGTTTTCACGGACGGTGAACAGAATCTTTAACATCACTTTACCATCCTTCACGTCTTTCTGCAAAATTTTGCTCGACTGAATGGAACCGTGCGGACCGAGCCTGCTCAACACATCTTGTTCTGCCCGCGCTAGTGCCAGCTGTTCAGCCTCGCGAACCGGGTACACCACTTTTTCTCTGTTCGTCTCCATATGTTCTGCTTCGATCATGCCGAACGGCAATTTCCACTGGCGAAAGTGGAGCGTTTTGACGCGTCGGACGGTATCGTACTGATCATACGAAACCTTCTCTAACAGCGGCATGCGAAGCGACCAGCGTCCGATGTACGGGTAACGGCTGATCTCGCGTTCGCCTGTGTACACTATTCTCTCCTGCTGCAGCGGAACAGCGACTGTCGTCTCATACCACGTCTCTCCGATCACGACTCCCTTCGCTCCGGCTATCATTTGGGACTCACTCTCATCGTTGCCGTAGATACCGGAGACGAGCCTTTGTCCCTTTTTTACGGCCTGATTGTACTCGACGAGCACTCTTCCGGACTGAACACCAGACAAGTCGGCGATCGTCGCCGATCGACTGGCGACTAAATCGTACGGTCCGCCGCTGTTCTCTTCTCGCTCTCGATCGTCGACTTTTCTTTTTTCCACAACGGTAATAATGGCCCTCGTCCCTTGAATGCGGACACCCACCCACGACGCGTCACTCAGTTCGAGCATTAACTTTCGCTGGATCGTGTCGTTGTCTTCGAGGCGAAATTGCCACTGCCCTGGGTAAACGCCTGCTTCCCGGGCTAAACGAATGACTTCCTCATCGGGAACTGTGTCGTTCCCTTCGACGTCCACATCCCACACCACATTACTTGCCGCCACAAGGCCGATGAGAAATATAATAAAGCCGAATACAAAAAACTTTCGTTTTTCAAGTCTGACGAGAATAAAAGGAAAACCGTGTTTGTGCAAAATGTGGAATTTTACTCCAGCGGAGCGGGCAATTTTTCGAAACCGACGGAAATCGCGCACTGGCAAAGAACAGACAGCGTGTCCCTTTTTTTGCCATGAAATATCCCAAATGACGACACCGGCTGCCTGAGCGGCGTTGATCAGTGCACTGACATTGCCGCCAATTAGTTCAACCGTGACGTACCCGTTGAAGAAGGAGGTCAACTTATTCCCGCGCAACCTAACTCTCCCCTTTATGCTTTCGCCCAACGTTTTTCGGTTACATTCCTTGTCCCGTCTCTTTAAACGAAAGGCTCGTGATTCGCCCCTCGATTAACACTTCTTCAGGATAAATGGCACGAATTTTGAGCTGTTCTCCCAAAATTCTCAATTCGCCGTTATTGATTTTCACGTGTAAAGCGCGATCGGAGAAGTGTGACACGCCGCGGTGGTTTTCAACGTACAGCTGTACGGAACCGACCAACGTCATTCTGGGAACGTTTAACGCGACGTCTTGTGGAAGATCGAACAGTTCCGATGTCAACTGACGCACTTTACGTCTAAACGAGCGCATCGCACATTCCTCCCCGTCTCCTTACCCATATGCGTAAGTGACAGCATTTATGAAAAAAAGCGGCCCGACAATTGGACCACTTTTCCAGTAAAGCAATTATGACCCACTTTGTTGTTGTTCAGCCTGTTGGACTAGCCGTTTCGTCATCTCCCCTCCGACAGAGCCGTTCGCCCGAGACGTACTCTCTGCCCCGAGGTGGACACCGAATTCGGACGCTATCTCGACCTTAAATTGTTCAATGACTTGCTCCGCACCCGGCACTAACAACCGGTTCGTACTGCGCGGCATCTCTTCACCCCCTCTGCTCCTAGTATGAGTCGCAGGAAGGGGGAACATCAGGACAATTGTTGTCTGGCGAGGCAATTTGTAACTGCAGCAGGACAGACAAGACAGTCAACGCAGAGAATCTCGGCTTACGTAAGGGGGGCGGTACGGACGTTTTGCCCGCGGCTTGCCGAGTATTTCCGCCCAAATGACCCCTCGTTTCAGCGAATCCCAGTCGATCGGAAACGCGTTGACAACCGTTTGACGCTCGGGGCGGTAAGGATGGGTATTGGGCCGGCGATAAGGTTTTTCCACTTTCTGTTCATAAGGGGAAGGCGTTTCCAGCTGATACGGTTTTGGGTCTTCCCTCACGTAACGTGAATCGTCGTCCGTTAATTTTTCTGTTTCCTCTGTTTCTTGTGACTGCACCTCAAGTGTTTCCCGCGCGTCCTCCATACGGCCTTCCAACTGCTCGGCCACACGCTTCACACTTTCGGTAATCTCACGCTTCTTGCGCTCAGCTTCAGTGCGCAGCACATCTTGTTGTTTTTGCAGTTCGCGGCGCCTTTTTTCGGCTGCGGGGTGTTGGTGCTGTCTCTCAGCTTTTTGACGATTCCCTTGGCCGAACAAGCCGAACAGGAACCAGAGCATGATGAGCGTCACGAGCCAATTGTCCAGAAAAAAGTCTAACACAGCGCGTCACCTCAAGTTATTTGACCGTTGTCTTCCCCGTTGTCGCTGTTGTCCCCACGGCCGATCGCTTCCCGCATATCTGTGTCCGCCATGATGTTTTGCATGTTGTAATAATCCATGACACCGAGTTTTCCGGAGCGCAGCGCTTCAGCCATCGCTTCTGGTACAAGGGCTTCAGCTTCAACGACTTTCGCCCGCATTTCTTCGACGCGAGCTTTCATCTCCTGCTCTTTGGCGACCGCCATGGCACGGCGCTCTTCCGCTTTTGCTTGTGCAATTTGTTTGTCCGCTTCGGCCTGGTCTGTTTGCAGTTTGGCTCCGATATTTTTCCCGACATCGACATCTGCTATGTCTATGGACAAAATTTCAAACGCCGTCCCAGAATCCAGCCCTTTTTCCAGCACCGTGTTTGAGATCAGGTCCGGATTTTCCAACACGTCTTTATGCGACTCCGCGGAACCGTTTGTCGTGACGATTCCCTCGCCGACACGGGCAATAATCGTCTCTTCGCCGGCTCCTCCGACCAATCGGTCAATGTTCGCACGCACGGTCACCCTCGCTTTGACGATGACTTCGATGCCGTCCTTCGCCACTGCTGACACCTTCGGAGTTTCAATCACTTTCGGATTGACGCTCATCTGCACGGCTTCCAGAACATCTCGGCCTGCCAGGTCAATGGCTGCCGCACGGGAAAACATAAGGTCAATGTTCGCCCGCTGGGCAGCGACGAGGGCGTCGACGACGCGGTCGACGTTGCCGCCCGCCAAGTAGTGCGTTTCCAATTGGTTGATGGTAATGTCCAGTCCTGCCTTGTAGGCTTTAATGAGCGGGTTAATGATACGCGACGGCACAATCCGACGCAAACGCATCCCGACCAGTGTAAAGATGCCCACCCGAACACCCGACGCGAGGGCTGAAATCCACAACATGACGGGGACAAACGTGAACAAGATGCCCAACGCGATAATAGCGAGGGCTCCAAAAAAGAGAACGACGAGCAAACTTGAACCCATGAACAAAAACCTCCTATGATTCG
Organism: Novibacillus thermophilus; assembly: GCF_002005165.1. Taxonomy (NCBI): domain Bacteria; kingdom Bacillati; phylum Bacillota; class Bacilli; order Caryophanales; family Thermoactinomycetaceae; genus Novibacillus; species Novibacillus thermophilus. Next base: position 1,148,897 of record NZ_CP019699.1, on the reverse strand, counting down.
TTGTGGTGAAATTGTACCGTTTCGCCTGACGGTCGAACGACGATGCGGGATCCCTCTACCTGAACGACCACCACCGGTTGGTTGGCAGCGACAAACGCCCCTTCGCTGACAACGTCGTACCGTTTTCCGTCTAACATCATGATGCCGGAAGGACGCAGCGGTGTGACAGACATGCCCCTCTTCCCTTCCAACTCCTTATAGGAGCGGGAAGAGACGTACCCTGCTTCGTTTTGCTGTCGGTCAGTGAGGGTGAGTTTGCGCCACGTCCCCCGCGTGCCGAAGTACCTCGCAGACAGCACGAGAATGACCGCAGACACCACCATGGCGATCATGAGCGAGACGATCCCAAACATCGCATCGAAAGCGGCCATGATGATACCTGTAATGAGCGCGATAAACCCGAGGACGCCTAGTATGCCGCCGGGGACAAACAGCTCGAGCAAAATGAGGACAATCCCGGCGACCAAAAGAGCGACTGTTTCGACACCGGCAAAGCCGGCAATAAAATGACCGAAAAAGTACAACCCGAACGCCAACAGACCGAGGACGCCAGGAAATCCGAAGCCGGGCGTAAACAGTTCGATCCCGATCCCGATTAATCCTATGAGGAAAAGGATTGGCACGACATACGGGCTGGTCAGAATTCGCGCCAGCCGCTCGGCGGGAGTCATGTCCATCTCCACAACACTGGCTTTAGGATACCCGATCTCGTCCAGCACGTCCTGTTGATTTTGGACAATGTTGTCGGCCATTCCGTACTCCACTGCCTCGTTGGCTGAGAGGCTGACCAACTCTCCTCTTTCCGTCAACCCTTCAATCGCGATATTCCGGTCAACCATTGCTTCAGCGATGTCGGGATCTCGCCCGTTGGCCTCTGCGGCCGCACGCATGTTGGATGCCCAAAACGCGACTGTCTTCGGATCTGCCGTTTCACCGGTTATGAGGCGCGGTTCTGCCGCGCCAATGGCACTCGACGGCGTCATGAAGATTGTGTCGGCGTTTAACGCTATGTAAGCTCCCGCTGAAATGGCCTCTCCTTTGATATACATCGAGACGGGTATGTCAGAATGTCCGATCAGCTTTCCGATGTCTAAAGCGGCGTTCACTTCACCGCCGAGGGTGTCCATTTCAACGACAATCGCGTCAGCCGCCGCTTCCTCCGCTTCAGAGAACGTCCTTTCTAAGTAAGCTGTCAAACCTTGTTCAATCGTTTGGTTAAGAGGAATCCAGTAGACCAAACCAGTCTTTCCTTCGCCTTGCGATTGAGCTTGTCCCAGCATTACGGTCCCTGAAAAAATGACGAGACACAGACATGTCCACAGCCGCGCTTTCCCCATGTTGTCACCCCCAACAGGGTATACGTTCACCCCGTTAAAACGTTTCACCGCCTTTATTTAGTATAACAAAACGGAGAGAAAGAAAATCCTCTCCGTTTCTTGTCACTTCGAACCCGTTATTTCGTCAGTTCTTCTTGAACAAGGCGGTTAACGAGCTTTCCGTCCGCCCTGCCCTTTACGTTCGGCATCAAGGCGGACATCACTTTCCCCATATCCGCTCTCGTGTTGGCACCGACTTCCTTCACCGTTTCTTTTACCAGCTTGCGCAAAGCTTCCTCACTCAACGGTTCCGGCAGATAACATTTTAAAACGGTGATCTCCCGTTCCGTTTTAGTTACCAAATCTTCTCTTCCAGCTTTTTTAAATTCTTGGAGGGAATCGTTACGCTGTTTTAATTCGCGGGAGAGCACGTCCGTAATGTCCTCGTCGCTCAATTCACTTCCGCGTTCAATTTCTCTGTTCTTGATCGAAGCGCGAACAGTGCGAATGACACTCAGCGTATCTTTATCTTTTGCCTTCATCGCCGCCTTCATGTCCTGTACGAGACGTTCCGAAAGAGACAAGCCGTTTACCTCCTAAAACTTGCGCTTGCGCGCCGCTTCCGATTTCTTCTTCCGCTTGACACTCGGTTTTTCGTAGTATTTGCGCTTTCTCACTTCTGACATAACCCCGGACTTGGCACAAGATCTTTTGAAGCGGCGAAGGGCGCTGTCGAGCGACTCATTTTTACGAACTCGTGTCTCAGCCATGATATTACCTCCCTCCGTGGGAAACCGCATGGAGACCACCAGCAAATCGTTTACAAGCGTTTTGCCACTGTGCCCCTCGATTCCACAATATATCCAGTATATTATAGACACAATGTTAATAAAGTGTCAACAATCCTTTAACCCGGCGGCCAACTGAGGTGACGTCCTCCCAGCAAGTGGTAGTGAAGGTGATCGACGGTCTGCCCACCGTCTTCGCCACAGTTGTTCACCAGGCGGAAGCCTTTTTGGGAGACGCCTAATTGATCTGCCACCTGTTGCCCCACCCGGTGAATGTCTTGAATGAGCGGAAGGTCTTCTTCCTTCAGGTGCATAATCGATGGAATGTGTTTCTTTGGAATAATCAAGACATGGACAGGTGCGGCAGGTGAAATGTCTTCAAAGGCGAGCACTCGGTCGTCCTCGTACACCTTTTGACTCGGCAGCTCTCCGGACACGATTTTGCAAAATACACAATCACTCACAAACATCCCCCCTTTGCCTCGTCTCATTTGGGAGTATACCATACCGTGGGGGATGTTAAAACACGTCTCTATCCTATTGACATCTGTTTTGACAGTTCGCGTTTTAAAAATTGACGACGTTGGATGATGTAAGAGCGGAACACGTCAGCTTCGGCATCAAAGCGCTGAACGATCTCCCTTCTGCCGCCCGCTGCGTTGCTAACGGCTGGACGGACTCTCGACATGAGCGAGAGAGCGTGCTGCATCATGTGCTTGGGCGTAAAGTAACCGTCTAGTAAGGCGGCCATGAGTTTCAAATAGTGGCGCCGGAAGGGTGGAACTGACAGCACCCGTTCCGTCAGGCGATTGTACCCGAACAGCGGGACTTGGGAAGCATCTGCACGTTTGCCGTAACAGTCCCTTCCCCACGTGCCGTCGTAGTCCCACGGTATGATCCGCCATTTTCCCCGCCTTAAGTCCCGGTATAACGCGTAATTGTGGATAAATCCGTCCAAATTGCCTGTGAGCACGATACCTGCCAGCCAACGCAAGTAATAAGGCACGTCTACGTACGTCTTGAGCCAAGACGCTAACCGCAAATCTGGCAGTGTATTGAGTTCCCAAACAAAGCGGGCTAACGACCGCCAAGGAAGTGGACTGATCCTTTCCTTCAACTCATAGCCTTCCGTCAACGCATGTTTCAGTTTTTTTCCACTGCCACTCAACGCAATACTGAAATTTGCTCTGTTGTCGACGGCGTAGTACACATCACCGCCCGGAAGACGGCGGCGGGCTAAAAACTTGCGATCGACCGATTCCAGCAATGTGTATATTCCCAGCAGTTGTCCATTTAACGATACGGTCACGTGCGCCGCTTTTGGTGAAAGGACAGATAAAGCAGCAAACAAGTCGAATGACCATTTGCTGCGAATGTGAGACGGGTCGACGGCATCTGCATTTAAATGCCATTCACGTTCGTTCATTTTGATGTAAAACGACTTTTTGTCATAAAACCGCGAGTGGGCACCCCGGTATTTTAACTGAATTGGTCTCGGGCCTTTGCCATAGTCGATGTACGCCGGTACTGTCTCTTCTCTCCAAACATTTTGATTTAATATAGCCAGATGATGAGGAGAAACGAAGATGTCGTAGTGCGGAAGTGTGTGCACAGAGGCTAACCTCCCCGGAACTCTCACAATACCGTATGTCCGGTTTTGTCCGACAGAAACTGTCAGACGCCTATTTTCATCCGGGCGCTTAACCTTTTTTTCTCGTGAACATATAATACAACATCTGTGACGTCATGCCGAAAGGAGTGAATCACCGTGGCGAACAAATCGGCCTATGCAAAATTGCGATCGCTCATCCGCAAAATGGTGCAAGAAGAACTAAGCAAAACGCTAAAATCAAACGATCCCCACCATGCCTCTTCCCGCTCTGACAACTTTGATCTAGATCCGCGATTTTCTACCGGCCATTACACGATGAGACGTGAGCCCTTTCCCCACTTCAGCGAAGAAGAAGGTTACGAACGGCATTCAGGGAAGGGGACAGACAATATGACATCTGGCTACAACGCGCCGGAGTTTAGAGAAGGGTTCAACCACCCCCCTTTTCCCCCGCAACCGCCATCTGGACAACGAAAAGACGCCTGGCCAGACGAAAGGGGATTTCCGCCACCTTTCCCTCCCCGGATCCGGGTTTCTCCGGACCGCCAGCGAAAAGCGGAAAACAAAGGAAGAAAAGCGATTGACAAAAAGCCTCGTGGCACCTTAAGTGCGGGCTGAAACTCATTCAGTCCGCACATGGATGTTCATGCATGCACTTCACGCTTGTGCGCCAGTGATGATTTTTTGAGATGGCGGGACTTGTCATGCTTGTACGGGCACCACCATATGTTGGTAGTATGGTGGAGGTGCATCGTGTATGCGGGAATTCGTCATTCCGCTGGCCACTGGTCTCGCTATTTTCCTTTTCGGTATGCAGGTCCTCCGAATCGGCTTACATGCGCTAACGGGAGAGCGCATGCGGTACTGGCTGCATCAGTTTACCCAAACGCCATTCATCAGTTTTATGACGGGCCTAATCTCGACCGCGGTTCTCCAGAGCAGCAGTGCCGTCACAGTGCTGGCCATCGGTTTAGTCAACAGCGGAGCGCTGCACTTTTCGCGCTGCATCGGCCTCATCCTCGGGACGAATCTCGGAACGTGCATCACGACGGAGCTGCTCGCTTTTTCCGTTGAAGATTACACGGTGACGCTCTTGTTAGCCGGAGCCCTCTGTTGGCTCATGCCGTCTCACATATTGCGCTTCACCGGCCTCGCGCTAGGTGGGCTGGGGTGTATATTCCTCGGAATGCAGACGATGGAAAGCGTTGCACGATCATTTGATCAACTGGGAATGTTGGAGTTTTTCTCCGCCTATGACAGTGTCGGCTGGGGAGTTGTGACGTGGACGCTGTTGACCGCGATCATCCAGAGCAGCAGCGCAGCTGTGGCGCTGTTGATGGGATTGTACAGCGTCAAGGCCGTTTCCTTGACGTTTGCATTGGCAGCCGTACTCGGCAGCAACGTCGGCACATGCATTACGGCCTGGATAGCCTCCGTCGGCGGCAATCGAACGGGAAAACAAGTGGCCATGGCCCACCTGTTGATCAATGTCGCTGGCCTCGTCGCGTTTTATCCATTGATCACGTGGTTAAGCGATTGGATAGCCTTGACAGGCCTTTCTCGCCACGCTCAAATCGCCCACTTTCAGACGGGCTTCAACCTCGTAAGTGCCCTCGCACTCCTTCCCTTTTGTAGTTTTATTGCGCGTGTGGTCCGATTTTTAATTCCTGACCGTTAAAATGTCTTCAAACATTACTTTTGCCTGATAATCGCCACACTCGAACTAGAACCGATACGCGAAGCACCGGCGTGCACCATCGCGATAGCCGTGTCGTAATCGCGAATTCCTCCAGAAGCTTTGACCCCCATCCGGGGACCGACCGCCTCACGCATTAAGCGAATGTCCCGAACGGTCGCTCCGCTGCCGGCAAATCCAGTTGAAGTTTTCACAAAAGCTGCCCCCGCTTCTCGACTGATTCGACACGCCGTTTTCTTTTCTTCATCTGTCAATAACCCCGTTTCGAGGATCACTTTCACCGGGACACTCGTACCCGCTGCCCGTACCACTTCGGTAATGTCAGCTGCCACTCGCTCAAAGAAACCGGACTTCAGCCACCCGATGTTGAGGACTACGTCAATCTCTGCCGCCCCGTTTTGGACCGCGTCCTCCGTTTCGGTCGCTTTGACTGCAGTCGTTGTGGCACCGAGGGGAAAGCCGACGACGGTACACACGCGGACTCTCGACCCTCGCAGCCGCTCGGCGCACTGGGCCACCCACACCGGGTTGACGCAGACTGAAGCAAATTGGTAAGTGAGGGCTTCATGACAGAGGGTGTCAATCTGATCCGAAGTGGCGTCCGGTTTTAACAGCGTATGATCGATGATGGAGGCTAAAGACGGTTCCGTCATCTCCGCAGCTCCTTTCACTGGTGTTCCACCAGTTGTAGCGCACGCTCCAGCACCGCGTCATTGTTAGGGTACCCGTATTGCTGCTGCCGTTCTCGCACTTCTTCCGGCGCCAGCCACTCCAGCCGGCAGATTTCTTCAAGTTGAGGGGTGGCATCTCTTGCGGTGCACTGCACAAGAAAGTAATGCACGTCTTTGTCGACTGTTCCCCCTCCGGGTCGTCATACTGATAGTTTACCGTCATCAAAGGGCGGACGATGCGCCCACGGAGCCCAGTTTCTTCCCGTATTTCTCTTAGTGCCGTCTCTTCTACCTCTTCTCCGGCTTCCTGCTTGCCTTTAGGCAGCGTCCACTTGCCATACCGGTCCTCAATCATGAGCAATTCCAGGCGGTCGCCTTCTTTTCTGTACACAACTCCGCCCGCTGAAATCTCCTTCACCGTTTTCCACCTTTCCCTTTAGCTGACATCTGCCACGCTGTCCATTTCCCGGACGAACGTTCCTTCGCAGTACTCGACTCCCGCTTTGTCCAAGCGGACTTTGCACAGTTTGCCAACGAGTGATTCATCGGCAGGAAAAACCAGCTTCAAGTAGTTGTCGGAGTGTCCTTCGTACAGCCCCGACTCTGGCGCTTCCTTAAACGGCTGCTCTGGTATGACTTCCAGCACGTCTTTCTCAAATTGGCGCGCGTACTGTAAGCTGAGTTTCTCGGACAGGGCGATCAGTTTCTGGACGCGGTCTTGTTTTACTTGTTCATCTACTTGGTCGGTCATGCGCGCAGCAGGCGTTCCGCTTCTCTTGGAGTACGGAAATACGTGCAACTCGGCAAACTGGAGTTCTTCAATTACACGGTACGTGTTGGCGAACATCTCCTCCGTCTCACCCGGGAAGCCGACAATGACGTCTGTCGTAATGGCCAGGTTGGGCAGCGCTTCGCGGATTTTTTCAATTTTCTCCCGGTATTCGGCCACTGTGTACTTGCGTCGCATTCGTTTTAAAACCGCATCATCCCCTGCCTGGATCGGGATGTGCAAGTGACGGCACATCTTGTCTGACTCGTTCAGCACGTCCAACACGCGTTCGTCAATTTGGCTCGCTTCAATGGAGCTGATGCGTATGCGTTTCAACCCTTCAATTTTGTCCAAATCCCAGAGCAGGTCGGCCAGTTTGTAGTCGTCAAAGTCCTCGCCGTATCCACCCGTGTGGATGCCCGTCAGCACGATTTCCCTGTACCCGGCGGACACTAACTCACGCGCCTGTTTCAGCACGTTTTCAGGTTTGCGACTGCGCATCAGTCCCCGCGCCCACGGAATGATGCAAAACGTACAAAAGTTGTTGCACCCTTCCTGAATTTTTAACGACGCCCGCGTGCGCTCCGAGTACGCCGGAACGTCCAATTCTTCGAATTCGCGGTTCTTCATAATGTTTTTCACGGCGTTGACCGGTTCGCGCGTCTGCAGGTGCTCTTCGATATGTTCCAGCAGTTTGTCTCGTCCTTGCGTTCCGACGACCACGTCTACACCGGGAATGGCCACAATTTCGTCGGGAGACGTCTGGGCGTAACAACCGGTTACGGCGATGACGGCGTCAGGATTACGGCGGACGGCGCGACGGATGACTTGGCGGCTTTTCTTGTCTCCGGTGTTTGTCACTGTACACGTATTAATGACGTACACGTCCGCCTTGTCGTCGAAATCTACTCTCTCGTACCCGGCCTTTTTAAACAGTTGCCACATCGTGTCGGTCTCATAATGGTTCACTTTACAACCTAATGTATGAAATGCGACAGTGCTCATTCTGCCGTAACCTCCATTTCTCCGCCTGCCCACATCGTGCAGGCGATAGTCGTCAAAGCTGCTGTTTCTGCCCGTAAAATGCGCGGCCCGAGGTAAACTGGATAGGCGCCGGCTTGCTGCGCCTCGTTTACTTCTTCTGCCTCGAATCCGCCTTCAGGGCCGACGATAATTAAGCACGTCTCCACACGCGAAAGCGACTGCCACAGCGAGGGGAGAGATTGGTTCCGTTCGCGTTCGTGCGGTATGACGGCAACGTCAAACAACGGGATGTGATCTAGGACGTCGCGCCAACGAACAGGGTTGCTCACTTCCGGGATACGTCCTCTCCTCGCCTGTTCGGCGGCTTCTTTGGCAATTTTGTGCCACCGTTCGCGGCGTTTCGCCGCTTTGCTGTCGCTCAGGCGGACGACAGACCTTTCGGCGTGAAACGGCCAAAATTGGTACACGCCCATTTCCGTCCCTTTCTGAACGACCCAGTCGAACTTATCCCCTTTGAGCAGTGACTGGGCGAGCGTAACACGTAGGCGCGGTTCAGACAATGCCGTTCGCTCTGTCGTGACACGACCTGTCACTGCGTTCCCCCACACGTGTTCCAACTGCACGATTAGCTCTCTTCCCGTGTTGTCACAAACGATGATGACATCCCCCGCCTTGTACCGCATCACGCGGGCAATGTGATGGGCATCGCCGCCTTTAATCGTGACGCGTCCTTCTCGTATTTGTTCCGGCAGGACAAAATACCGTTGCACCCTTCAACCACCTTTTCTCTTATCTTAACGCTTTTTGGCGGTGATCGCGACCCAGTCCTCCTGCTCACGTGAGGCGGCAATGACAAAGTGCTGCTCAATCAACGCTTTTTGCACCATCCATTCCTTCGCCTTGATAATGCCGGACGAGATGAAGAGACCGCCCGGGGACAACGCCTTCGCGACATCGGGAACGAAAGACGTGATCACATCTGCCAGTATATTGGCGACGACAATGTCCGCGGTGTGTGTCACACCGTGCAGCAAGTCGTTCTGGCGTGTCGTCACGTGGGCTTCAACACCGTTCACCGCCGTGTTCTCCTTCGTCGCTTTAACCGCTGCTTCGTCGATGTCTAAGGCCAAGACGTGCTGTGCTCCCAGTTTCACGGCCGCAATGCTCAAAATGCCGCTTCCGCATCCGACATCTATTACTTGTTCACCGCCGTGAACAGTTTCCTCTAACGCTCGAAGAGACAATATCGTGGAAGGATGCGTTCCCGTACCGAAAGCCATTCCCGGGTCCAATTCAATGACGATGTCCTCCGGGTTCTCTGTGTCAAATGACTCCCACGAAGGCTTTACCACGATGCGTTTTGTCACGCGAACAGGTTTAAAGTATTTTTTCCACGCAGATTCCCAATCTTGAGCATCAACTTCTTGAACGGTGACGTTGCCGGAACCGACATCCAAGCGGAATGCTCTCAATGCGTGTACACGTTGCCGTATCGTGTCAACCGTTTCATTTATCGCGCTGTTGACAGGAAGATACGCCTTTAAGACAAGACGGGTTTGAGGGGTGTCCTCCAGAGCCCGGTCATCCTGCTCATCTGACGGGACTTCCTCGATAACCACGCCTTTTGCTCCTGTTTCATGCAAAATGTTAGCGACTGCCTCTTCCGCCTCGTTTGTCGTGTACACACTAATTTCCGCCCATTTCACTGTTGACCGCTCCCCCGCTTTTCTCTCCGGTCAGTCCCGCGAAAAAGCCTTCTTCATCCGCTCAAAGAAAGTAGCCGGTTCGCCTTCTGTCGCTTCACCGCCGATTTCCCCAAATTCCCTTAGCAACTCTTTCTGCCGCTCTGTCAACTTTGTCGGAGTGACGACGACAACTTTAACGTGCTGGTCGCCCTGACCGTACCCCCGCAGTCGGGGCACGCCTTTGTTGCGCAAGCGGAAATACGTGTCCGTCTGTGTTCCCGCAGGAATTTTCAGCTTCACCCGGCCGTCCAATGTAGGGACTTCCAGCTCGTCGCCAAGGGCAGCCTGGGTAAACGTGATGGGGACTTCACAGTAAATGTCATCCCCGTCCCGTTCGAAAAATTCGTGCGGTTTCACATGGATGATGATGAACAAGTCCCCCGGGGGACCGCCGTTAATCCCAGGCTCTCCCTCTCCGCTCACCCGCAGCTTTGCCCCGTTGTCGATGCCAGCGGGTATCGACACATTGATCTTTTTCCGTCTTTTGACTTGACCGGACCCGTGACAGGTGGGGCACTTTTCCTTGACGATCTTTCCTTGCCCCCGACAGTTTTGACAGACGCGGCGGTTCACGATGCGTCCGAACGGTGTGTTTTGGACGACTTCCTGTTGACCTGTACCATGACAGACTGAGCACGTCTCCGGTTTCGTTCCCGGCCTCGCTCCGCTTCCGCGACACGTATCGCACGTTTCCGTTCGGGGAATTTCAATGTTGGCCTCTGTCCCAAAAACGGCATCTTTAAACTCCACTGTCAGATTGTACTGCAGATCCGCTCCTTGCCGCGGTGCGTTCGGATCACGGCGTCTGCTGCCGCCACCGAAGAACATATCGAATATGTCGCCGAACCCTCCGAAATCGTCTGTACCCGAAAATCCGCCGAATCCACCGTCTCCTGCTTGACCGGGATCTGCATGTCCAAACTGATCGTATTGAGCTTTTTTTTGGGGGTCGCTCAGCACATCGTACGCTTCTTTTACTTCTTTAAATTTCTCCTCAGCATCGGGCGCCTTGTTCACATCGGGGTGGTATTTTCGCGCCAGTTTGCGGTAGGCTTTTTTGATTTCTTCTTCTGACGCGTTCTTGTCCACGCCCAATACTTCGTAATAATCTCGCTTGCTCATGGGTTCACCCCTTCAAATTCGTTCGCCTCATCTATGTTAACAGTGACTGCCGGTTTCGACAAACGGACAACGCCTCTATAACGGATGAAGACGGTCAGAACCAAGAAGCTTTTCTGGCTCTCACCGTCTTGTAAACCATCGTTTAGCATTGATTCGTCCACGTTTACTTGTTTTCGTCGTCTTTTACTTCTTCATAGTCGGCATCGACGACGTTGTCCTCTTCCTTTTTCTCATCACCTTGGTTTGCACTGCCTTGCTGCGCTGCCTGCGCCTGCTGCGCAGCTTGTTCGTACAGTTTTACGGACAACTGTTGGACGATTTGCTGCAGTTCGTCTTTCGCTTTCTTGATCGCCTCGTCATCGTCGCCTTCTAAAGCTTTCTTCAATCGGTCCTTGGCGTCCTCTGCTTTTTTCTTCTCCGCTTCGTCCACTTTGTCGCCCAAGTCCTTCAACGTCTTCTCGGTCGTGAACACCAGCTGGTCGGCTTCGTTGCGCAGTTCAGCTCGCTCGCGCCGTTTTTTATCCTCTTCCGCGTGGGCTTCTGCTTCTTTCACCATGCGTTCAATTTCTTCTTCTGAGAGGCCGCTGGAGGACGTAATGGTGATCTTTTGACTCTTTCCAGTGCCCTTGTCTTTCGCCGATACGTTGACGATCCCGTTAGCGTCGATGTCGAACGTCACCTCAATTTGAGGTACACCGCGGGGCGCCGGGGGAATGTCCGTCAACTGGAATCTCCCTAACGTTTTGTTGTCAGCGGCCATTTCCCGTTCCCCTTGTAAAACGTGAATGTCGACAGACGTCTGATTGTCGGCAGCCGTGGAGAAAATTTGCGACTTGCTGGTCGGGATCGTCGTGTTGCGTTCGATCAGTTTCGTAAACACGCCTCCGAGCGTTTCGATTCCGAGGGAGAGCGGTGTGACGTCAAGCAACACGACGTCCTTCACGTCTCCAGAGAGCACACCGGCCTGCACTGCTGCACCGAGGGCGACGACTTCGTCGGGGTTCACCCCTTTGTGCGGTTCTTTCCCCGTCAATTTCTGAATGGCTTCCTGAACAGCCGGGATGCGGGTCGACCCTCCGACCAAAATGACGCGGTCGACATCACTCGGCTCCAACCCGGCGTCTTTCAGAGCTTGCCGAGTCGGCCCCATCGTCCGCTCGACGAGGTGGCTGGTCAAATCTTCAAATTTTGCCCGGGACAAATTAACTTCCAGGTGTTTCGGCCCTGTCGCGTCAGCCGTAATGAATGGTAGAGAAATGGTCGTCGTCAGCACGCCGGACAAATCTTTTTTCGCCTTTTCTGCAGCGTCTTTTAACCGCTGCATGGCCATCCTGTCCTGACTTAAGTCAATGCCGTTCTCCTTCTTAAACTCTTCTACGAGATAGTCGATGATGGCTTGGTCGAAGTCGTCTCCGCCGAGTTTGTTGTCCCCGCTCGTCGCTTTAACTTCAAAGAAGCCGTCACCCAGCTCGAGTATGGACACGTCGAATGTCCCGCCTCCCAAATCGTAGACGAGAATCGTTTGGTCTTCCTCTTTCTCCAGTCCGTAGGCCAAAGCTGCCGCCGTCGGCTCGTTGACAATGCGTTCGACCTCAAGACCGGCAATTTTGCCGGCGTCTTTTGTCGCCTGCCGTTGGCTGTCATTAAAGTAAGCCGGTACCGTAATGACCGCCTTTGTCACTTTTTCTCCTAAATACGCCTCGGCGTCCGACTTCAGCTTTTGCAAAATCATGGCGGAAATTTCTTGCGGTGTATACTCTTTTCCGTCTATCTTCACCTTATAGTCGCTGCCCATGTGACGTTTTATCGAAATAACCGTCTTTTCCGGGTTCGTAATGGCCTGACGTTTCGCCACTTCGCCGATAAGCCGCTCGCCTTCTTTAGAAAAAGCGACGACAGAAGGTGTCGTGCGGTTCCCTTCCGGGTTCGGTATGACGGTGGCTTCACCGCCTTCCATGACGGCGACACAAGAGTTAGTCGTTCCCAAGTCGATGCCGATGACTTTTCCCATATGTTCCATTACCTCCTCATTGTCAACAACACGTGTACATGGCATATCACTAAAACTACTTTTTCCGCTATTGACTGACTTTAACCATAGCAGGTCGGATGACGCGGTCTTTCAACAAATACCCTTTTTGCAGTTCTTCTACGACTGTTCCCGATTCATGCTCCTCACTTTCAACCGTCATGACCGCTTCGTGAAATTCGGGATTAAACGGTTCACCTACTGACGGGATCGACTCGAGCCCAAATTCTTTCAGTATATCAAACATTTGTTTGGTTACCATCTCCACACCTTGCCCGAGCCCATCTGACGACGCATTTTCGCTCCGGGCTGCATCCAGTGCCCGCTCCAAGTTATCCAGCGCAGGAAGTAGGGCTTTTACAACTGGCAGTGCCGCATACTTCGCCTGTTCTTCCTTTTCTTTACGTGTTCGCCGCCTGAAATTCTCCAAATCGGCCTGCACACGCAAGTAGCGGTCTTTCATCTCAGACAGTTCACGTTCTAACTTGGAGACGTGTTTTTCGAGTTCTTCCAAGCGCTCACGATGTGGTGTTTTATCCTCTTCCCGTTCAGGAGATGCACCACTTTCCGCTTCCGAAGGAGGGGCTTCTGATTGTCCGTCTTCTGCCTCATTTACTTCGTCAGCGCCGTTTTCCACATGTGCTGCTTCTTTATCTTCCACGTTCAATTCACCCCCTGTACAGTGTACGTGACACATCGACCTCATTTCAACCTTCAAGGTGAAGTTTGTACTTTATTCAATCCCGCGATTCACAACGAAGCATCGTACAGTCGGTCAATCAAGCGGGGAAAATCTTGGGACAAATAATCGATAAGGCCGATGAGCTTGCCGTAGTCCATGCGCGTAGGACCCAATATTCCGATGCTGCCCACGTATCGCCCTTGTATTGTAAACGTCGAGGTAATAATGCTGCAGTTGCTCACAGCTTCCAGTTCGTTTTCATTGCCAATCGTGACGCGGATGCCCGCTTTTTCTGAATCGAACAGTCGCCTCAACACGTCTTGATCTTCAAACAGATCAAATATTAGCTTTACCTTGCGCACATCGTGGAACTCGGGCTGATTCATCAAATTGGTAGCCCCGCCCATAAAAATGCGATCACGTTCATTCGCTTTCAAAATTTGATCCACAATGCGCATCAAGTCTTCGTATTGTTCCGTATGTTTCGACAGTTCTCTGAAGATTTCAGAGTACATCTTCTCCCGGACGTCGTTTAACGCCACGCCTGACAGTTTGTCGTTTAAGAGGTTGACCAGTTTTTCCAAGTCCTTTAACACAGTGGGATTCGTGACAGAAATGCCGCGCTTCTCCACGTGCCCCGTATCAGTGACCATAATCGCCACAGCTTTGTGGTCGGACAGCGGAACAATCTGCAGGTGTTTTAAAGTGCATTGATGCACTTCCGGACCGAGCACGATAGACGTATAATTCGTCAGCTGAGAGATAATCACGGCGATTTGTTGAAAGGCTTGTTCCAGTTCGTTAATCCTCTTTGTGAAGTACTGCCGGATCATATTAATATCTGCAAGGTCCAATGAGCGAGGTTGCACTAAATGGTCCACATAGTACCGGTATCCCTGATTTGTCGGGATGCGCCCAGCCGAAGCATGCGGCTGTTCCAAAAAGCCCATTTCTTCCAAGTCCGCCATCTCGTTACGCACCGTTGCAGCGCTGTACTGGATGTCACCGCGCTTGGAAATAGTTCGAGATCCGACTGGCTCTGCATTTCGCACAAAACTTTCTACAACGCTGGCCAAAATTTTTTGTTGACGTTCCGTCAACATGATCATCACCCACTTGTTAGCACTCAATCCATTCGAGTGCTAAACCTTTAACATAAACGTACCAAAGTACAGGACCAGTTGTCAATATTGACGCAATCTTAAGCCTCGTCGTTCACGAGATGAAACGGGCAAACACTTCATTTCCCCAGAGCAAGCCGCTCTCCGTCAACCGGACGGAACGTTCATCTTGCGTCAACCACCCCTTTTGTTCCAACTCTTTCATGTGGTCGCCGTAAACGTCCGCTAGCTGAACCCCGAAACGCTGCTCAAACCGCAAGGTGGAAACTCCTTCCCTCATTCTCAGTCCGAGAATGACCGTGTTCTCCATGTCTTCTTTCCGACTGACTTTGTACTGGTCTGCCCGGGGAAGGCGTTTTTCCTTCACCGCTTGGATATACGGTTTTAGCCCACGCACATTGGCAAAGCGAACGCCGTCGGTAAATCCGTGGGCGCCGACACCGAAGGCGTAGTACGGTTCATTCCGCCAATACGTTTGATTGTGACGACTTTCAAATCCGTCCAGGCTAAAATTACTGACCTCGTACTGTACGTACCCGCTTTCGGCCATTCGCTGGCGCACCAACTGGTACATCTCGTACTCTTCGTCGTCCGTGGGAAGACTCAATTGCCCCTTCTGCTGGAGCGAGTAAAAGAGGGTGTTTTCTTCGATTTTGAGAGCGTACGCCGAAACATGCTGTAAGCCTAAGCGGAGGGTTGCCTCGAGCGTGTCATCTAACACGTCGACCGTTTGTCCCGGCAAACCGTACATTAAATCCAGCGAGATGTTGTGAAAACCAGCCGATGTTGCAACGTCAATGCTTTCGATGACAGTTCGCGCATCGTGGTCCCGCCCGATCGCCTGTAACAGGCGATCGTCGAAAGACTGGGCTCCAAGGCTGAGGCGGTTGACACCTCCGTCGCGCATGACAGCCAGCTTTTCAAGGTCGACAGTTCCCGGGTTCGCTTCAACTGTAAATTCCAGGTCGTCTGACCGGTGCGGAAAATACTTCCCAACGATCGACAGCAACCGTTCCATTTGGGCAGCGGTTAAAACCGTCGGCGTGCCGCCGCCGACAAAAATAGTGTGCACTTCACCAGCAGGAGAGCCGTGCAAGGCGAGGTGCATTTCCGCCTCCAGGGCATCAAGGTACGCGTCGACAGGCTGCCCTTTCACTGTGTATGTCGCAAAGTCACAGTAATGGCACATTTTCATACAAAACGGAATATGCACGTAAACCGATCTCGGCTGCATCGCCACCACTCTTCCCTATTTTTTCTCATCGATTTGGAGCACAGCCATAAACGCCTCTTGCGGAATCTCTACGTTGCCGACAGCTTTCATCCGCTTTTTGCCCTCTTTTTGTTTTTCCAGCAGTTTCCGTTTGCGGGTGATGTCTCCGCCGTAGCACTTGGACAGAACATTTTTGCGCAACGCCCGTATCGTTTCTCTGGCGATAATTTTGTTTCCGATCGCAGCTTGAACAGGAATTTCGAACTGTTGCCGCGGGATGAGTTCTTTCAGTTTTTCGACTAACGCCCGGCCCCGGTAATACGCCTTGTCCCGGTGAATAATCGTGGACAGTGCGTCTACCACTTCTCCGTTAAGCAAAATATCCATTTTAACTAACTTCGACGGTCGATATCCGATTAATTCGTAATCAAACGACGCATATCCCCGCGTCCTGGATTTCAACTGGTCAAAGAAGTCGAAGACGATTTCCGATAGCGGCAATTCGTACACGATATTCACGCGCGTTTCATCTATATACTGCATGTCGAGAAAGTGGCCGCGCTTTTCTTGCGCCAATTCCATGACAGGTCCGACGAAGTCGCTCGGTACCATGATGGACGCCTTCACATACGGCTCTTCTACAGACTCGATTTCTTGTACAGGCGGCAAGTTGGTCGGATTTTCGACGTGGAGCACGTCTTGATTTGTTTTCGTCACGCGATACACGACGCTCGGAGCTGTCGTAATCAGCGGTATACCGTATTCCCGCTCAAGCCGTTCCTGAACGATCTCCATGTGCAGAAGGCCGAGGAAACCACAGCGAAAACCGAACCCGAGGGCTGTGGACGTTTCTGGTTCAAAGCGAAGGGAGGCATCGTTTAGCGCCAATCTTTCCAACGCGTCACGCAAATCGTTAAAATCGTCGCTGTTCACTGGATACAGTCCGCAAAACACCATCGGGTTAATTTTTCGATAACCGGGAAGCGGCTCGTCTGCTTCCCGTTCGGCGTCCGTTACCGTATCCCCGACACGCGTGTCGCCGACATTTTTAATACCGGCTACGACGTACCCGACATCGCCGACCGACAGTTCTTCTACTTCAACCGGGTGCGGCGCAAAGATGCCGACCTCATCCACTTCAAACACTTTTCCGGTCGCCATCATTTTAATTTTCATGCCTTTTTTAATGGAACCGTCGACGACGCGAATGTGTGTAATGACGCCGCGGTACGCGTCGTAAACGGAATCAAAGATGAGAGCTTTTAGCGGCGCCTTCGAATTTCCGCTCGGCGGGGGAACTTTATGTACAATCTGTTCCAGGATGTCTTCAGTGCCTATGCCTTCTTTTGCTGAAGCCAGAACAGCGTCCCGGGCGTCTAACCCGACGACATCCTCGATTTCCTGCCTGACCCGTTCCGGCTCTGCACTGGGCAAATCAATTTTGTTAATGACAGGAATGATTTCCAGATCTGACTCCAGAGCCAAGTAGACGTTAGCCAGCGTCTGCGCCTCAATCCCCTGGGCCGCGTCGACTACGAGGAGCGCTCCTTCACAAGCTGCCAGGCTGCGGGACACTTCGTAGCTAAAGTCGACGTGACCAGGTGTATCAATGAGGTTCAGTTGGTACACTTTCCCGTTCTTCGCCTTATAGTTCAAGCGGACCGTTTGCATTTTAATTGTAATGCCTCGTTCCCGCTCAAGGTCCATCTGATCGAGAAACTGTTCCGACATTTCCCGCTCTGTCAACGCCCCCGTGTACTCCAAAAGTCGATCCGCCAAGGTCGACTTTCCGTGATCGATGTGGGCGATAATAGAAAAGTTGCGTATGTTGTGCTGCCTCTTCTCGTCCATGTCGAACCTCCCGCTGCTCCGTTCCAACCAGTAACAGCTATATATTATACCAGTCCGGTCAGACGCCATCAATTGCACTCGGCCGGCCGTATACCCCGTTCCACGAGGGCCGCACACGAAATGGCCTTTTGCAACATCTGGTGATAAATCCAGACCCCCAACGTAATTATGTAGGGATGACAATGTACGCTTGAAAGGCGGGGACAGAGATGTTACTGGACATTTTGAGATTCGAAGGGCAGTTGGTGTGGAACGTGCCACTGCTCGTCGCTCTGCTGTGTACAGCCGCTCTGTACGTCTATCTCGTCAAGTGCTGGACGAATGTGGGCTTTTTTCAAAGGCAGTCCTTTCCCTTTCTCCTCGGGTTAGGCTTACTGTACTTAACGGCGGGCAGCCCGTTGTCATCCGTCAGTCACCTCACGTTTAGTTCGCACATGATTCACATGAGTGTCCTTTACTTTATCGTGCCTCCCTTAATTTTAGCAGGGATTCCCCGCCCATTACGTCAACACTTGGGAAAAACGGCCAGGACAGTCGGCGCCCCTTTTTTTCCAAAACGCCTGCAGAATGGGACGGATGGGCAGGGGCGTTGTCGGGGCGTACACACGTCAACCTTTGCCCTGGGCTCATTTTCCGTTCTGTTCTTGTGCTATCACATACCGTTCGTCTTAACCCTTCTCATCCAACACCCCCCGCTTCACCGGTGGTATCTCGTGTCCATGTTCGCCTTGGCTTTTCCCATGTGGAACCCGGTGGCGGCACCAGATCCAGCAGCACCCTTGGGCAAAAGGGAGAAAAAGCGGTACGCCATTCTGAGCGGACTGATCTTGATGCCGGCCTGCCTCCTCCTTATCGCAGGCGCCTTGATGGGCGGTTTGAACAACCCTTACCTTTCACAGCTGACAACTGAACTTTGCCTGCCTCCACAACAAACACACCCAAGCTCTCTTCTTCCTTTTCCGTGGAGCAGGGAACTGGACCAGCTCATGGGGGGAGTGCTCATGTTGGGCATGCACAAGTTCAGCCTCATGTTGACGTACCGCATCGGAAACAAAAATACGAGCTGTCGACATCGATCACTTATCACTCACCCTCTCACCCTCCTAAAAAGACAGCGCCGTACCCTAAAGCGCCGACGATGACAAAGGCCGGATGAACTTTCTTTCGCTCCAACAAGTAAAAACTCATGATCAGTAAAACGAGTGTGTGCACCCAGCCTATATCCGTGTACGCGCTGTAAAAAAAATCGTAAGCCATCCAGCCTAGAAGGATGGCGATCGTCGGACGAATCCACAACGACATCCGCTGTACTTTCGGCGAGTCTTTAAAACGGTGGAGAATCTGCAAGAAGGCGATCATGATCATAAGGGACGGCGCTACTGTGGCAAACAACGCGACGACTGCTCCCAACAGGCCGGCCTGCTCAAACCCGATGTAACCTGCCATCTTGGTTGCAATGGGGCCCGGCAGCGCGTTTCCCAAAGCTAAAACTTCTCCGAACTCTTCAGTGTTCATCCAACCGTAACGGTTGACGACTTCACGTTGCACAAGGGGAATCGTCGCCGGTCCGCCGCCGTAACCGAGAATATTGGCAATAAAAAAAGCGGAAAAAATGTGCCAGTAAATCATCTGTTAGACTCCTCGCTCGTTGGATGACTTATTTCTCTTTATCAGGTTGAACGATGGCCAACAGCAGTAACCCTGCGATGAGTGCGCCCGGGTGAACACGCAACACTGTCAGGGCGACAAAACTTGCCAGCAAGAGGATGACAGTATTTCTCAAGCCTAGTCCGCCAGTACGGGCTTTATTAAAAAAGTCGAAGGCGAGCATGGCCAGCATGACCCCGACGACAGGCGTCACTCCCTTCGTCGCCCCCGCGACCCACGTCAGGTCCTTAAACGAGGTAAAAACCGTCAACAGTACCACCATCAAACACACCGTCGGCAACACTGTCGCGAACGTTGCCGTCACAGCGCCGAAAACACCTGCCACGCGGTACCCGATGTAACCTGCCATTTTGGTCGCAATCGGGCCGGGCAAGGTGTTTCCCAGTGCCAGAATGTCCCCGAATTCTTCGTCATTGAGCCATCTGTACCTGCCAACGGCTTCTTTTTGCACGAGGGGGATAGAAGAGGGGCCCCCGCCGTATCCCAAGATCCCGACGCGAAAAAAAGCTAAAAACAAGTGCCAGTGTTTCATCATCACGCCATTCACCACACGGCTGCCGTTCCGTCTGTGCGCGCTTCGCTTCCTCCGACGAGAACTCCGGACGACGCATCTCTCCATATGATTTGTCCCCGGCCAAATCCTGTCGCATCTAAGGCAACTTTTACGTCGTGTCCTTTTGCAGCAAGAGACAAAGCCAGATGGTGCGGAAAAGCCGGTTCCACTTCTACCCTCTTCCCTCCTACCCACTTCCATCTGGGGGCGTTGAGAGCCGCTTGCGGATTCAAATGAAAGTCGATCGTATTCATGACCACTTGGACGTGTCCCTGGGGCTGCATGAAACCGCCCATCACCCCAAAGGGGCCGACTGGCTCACTCCCCTTGCTGAGAAACCCAGGAATAATCGTATGGTACGGTCGCTTTCCGGGCTCAAGCCGGTTGACGTGGTTTACGTCCAGCAAAAAATTCCGTCCGCGGTTGTGCAGACTGATTCCCGTATCCGGCACGACTAATCCAGACCCGAATCCTTCGTAATTGCTTTGAATGAAGGACACCATATTTCCCTCCGCATCCGCCGTCGCCACATACACGGTACCACCGCTTAACGGCTTCCCGGGTAGCGGTTCCAAAGCCGATTCGCCTATCTGTTTTCTCCTTTCCTCAGCGTACGCGTCAGATAGCAAGTCGTCGACAGAAACGGCCATTTTGCCGGGCTCTGTAATATGCGTTTGGCCGTCGGCAAATGCGAGCTTGATCGCCTCAATTTGCTTATGGAACGTATCGAGGGTGTCCCGGTCTGCAAAATCAAACCCTTTTAATATGTTGAGCGCCATTAACGCCACTAGTCCCTGTCCGTTGGGCGGCATTTCCCACACGTCGTAACCGCGGTAGCGGATGTGAATCGGCTCCACCCACTCCGGAGTGTAACGCTCCAAGTCTTCGGCCCTTAAAAACCCGCCATGTTGCCGGAAAAACCGGTCGATTCTCTCCGCCAACTCTCCGCGGTAAAACGAGTCCCCTCGTGTGTCCGCGATGGACTGCAACGTTTCTGCGTGTCGGGGAGAACGCCACATGTCACCGATGTGCGGACATTCTCCCCCGGGAGTAAACGTGTCAAACCAGTGGGAAAATTCTTCCCCCCGCAGTTTTTTTCGGAACACATCTGCCGCACGGCGCCACATGTCCCCAGAACAGGGGAGATCGGGTAGCCCTCTACGGCGTACTGAATCGCCGGTTTTAACAACTTAGAAAAGGGCAGTTTGCCAAACCGCTCGGACAGCGCCGCCCACGCCGCCGGGGCGCCGGGAACGTTTACCGGTAACACCCCGTAACTGGGCATGGCGTCGTACCCTCTCTGTTTCACTTTGTCAATCGTGATATTTTGCGGTGCGGGGCCGCTCGCATTGAGACCGTAGAGTTTGCCGCCGGTCCACACGAGGGCAAAAGCATCCCCTCCGATCCCGTTGGACACAGGTTCCACAACTGTTAAACAGGCAGCCGTGGCAATGGCGGCGTCAATCGCATTGCCCCCCTGTTTCAACATATCCAGACCGGCCTGGGCGGCAAGGGGCTGGGAAGTGGCCACCATCCCTTTTTTCGCGTAAACAGGCATTATCGCCATCGGATAAGGTTGGAACAAAGGATCAAGGTGCCGCATGCGTTTCTCCCCCCCGGTAGTTTTCTTATCATTATGTACAAAATTGGACATAATGACTTTCATTAATAAAGAACTTTAAATATAATACTTTCTATATGTTCAATTATGTCGTATGATACGGTTAGCTGTCAAATCACTGACAAGGATGTGAAAGAATGAAGCTCGACGATATCGACCGCAAAATCATTGAACTGCTTGTGGAGAATGGGCGTCTGTCGTACGTGGAGTTGGGGAAACGCGTCAACTTGTCGCGCGTAGCGGTGCGCGACCGTGTGGACCAGTTGATGGAGAGGGGGGTGATCGAGAAATTTACGGCAGTGATCAACTCCGAAAAAGTTGGGAAACAGGTGTCAGCGTTCTTCGAGGTTGACGTTGAACCGAAACAGTTGGTCGAAGTCGCTCAAAACTTAGCGAACAACCCCAACGTGGCGAGCATTTACCAAATGACGGGGCCGAGTACGCTACACATGCACGTGCTCGTGGAGGACTTCGGAAAGCTGGAAACTTTCATTAACGAGGAATTGTATTCGGTGCAGGGCATTACGCGGGTGGAAAGCCACGTCCTGCTCAGGCGGTTTAAAAGTCGCAGCGGTTTAAAACTGTAACACGCCCTACGACGTCAATTTGTCTACAATTTCGGAGATTCTCTCCAAAATTTTGCGTGCTCCCCACTCCAACGCTTCCCCGGCCTTGTTTCCAAGGTGTGCGAGGACATTCTTGCTCTCTTCAACGCGTTCCTCGCTGATCGGCTGCACTGTTTCGTACTCTTCGCCTAAGACGGAGATCTCCATCGTTCCTTCTTCAGGGATAGACACTTCAAATACCTTCCCCGCCCCTTCTGCCCCTTGTATTTCCTGCATGTTGTGTTCTGCCCGGTCGATCCCGATGAACACGCCGATCAACAAGGCTAGGCAGAGGATCGACAGTTGGATCATCCAGCGCATGACGTCTTTCCTCCCGTTAAATTTTTCATTCATCTGCCGAGGCATCCACGGGTTCGGCCTCCCAGTATATTTCGGCAAACGCTTTAGCCAGTGCTCTCGCCGTGCGGTTCAATTGCTCAAACGTGTTCTCTACACCGCCGATCTCAATGAGGAGGGCCCGGGGAGAAATGTCTTGGTTGTACACGCCGTTCACCCCCTCTCCTTTCGGTGAATAAATGCCGCGGGACAATCCTGGATACATCTCTTGCAACGTGTCGTGAAACTTTTTCGCCAACTTGTAGTTTTTTTCATAGTTTTTGTTTTCTTTGCCGATCACGAACATCACGCGGGCATACTCTTGTCCGTCAATTTCAATTGACGTTTTATCCAATGGCTGTGCATCGCGGTGAATATCAAAGAAGTACTGTAAATTATCATCTCTGGCCATCGCTGCCTGCACCGTTTTTCCCGATTCGGAGTACGCTGTCGTCCGGTCTTCATAGCTTTTGTCCGAAACTTCCGCCCCAATTCCCACTTTCTCCAACTCTTCCGCTAACTTCTTCCCTACTTTCGTTATGTTTTCTTCTGGATGAAAGGCGAGATTTTTATCGTCTGTTTTTAAGTGGGGCAAAAACGATTCATTCCAGTGTGTGTGGTAAATAAAGACGCGTTTTTTTCCATCCGTCGTCTGTTCAGGTGCATCAGACGCCTTTTGTTCCCCTTCTTCAGGCTTGTCCTCTTTCTCAGCACCTTGTTTCACCTCTGGCGGCTCCATGTCCGGTGGAGGGGGAGGAGATTCCACCGGCGCATCGGTATAGTCGATCCCGTCGCCCTTTACGAGAAAGTCGCCATCAAACAACTCGAATCCCGGCAGTTCTCTGCCGAGAAAACTGCGCGGATCCTCCGGGTTGATGCTCGTCGTCATTTGGAACAGTATGCCGGAAACCGAAACGGGTTCGGAAGCTTGTACACTTGAGGACAAAAAGGGGACTTCTTGTCCCACGACACTTAACAGTGTTCCGACCGTTAATCCAGACGTCCACTTGCGCCATTCAGAGCCCGGACTCGCTTCGCGCTCTGCCTGGAACATGGCGATCACTCCGGTAAACACGAACATGATGGCCGTTCCTAAACACAACATGACAAATGTGCGGCGCATGGCAGGGCCGGTCACATTTAACGTTACGACTCGAAACGTCCGGCGCATCAAGGCTCATCCTCTCTCGAGCTTGTCTATCTCACCTATATGAAAAGACGAGAGAGAGTAGAACCGCTGTCCATCAATTAATGGGTGTACGCCTCCACGTTTTTTAAGTTGACCGATTGATGCAAGGCGCTGTTCAACCCGTTGGCCAACAGATTCCCTATGTCTTCGATGAAGGCATCGACTTCTTTCGGCGTAACGATTAAATTTTGTCCAAGGGGGCTGAGCACTTCGTGGATGAGCCGGCGTTTTTCTTCGTCGTTTAACGTTCCGATCATCCCCATCATTTTCGAACGCGTTTCTTCCGGCACGTCTTGAGACTGCAACTCTTTTACATTCGGACGGTTGAACGGATCGAGGGGGTTACTCGGTTTCTCTTGGGTCATCTCCCGGTTGACATTCGCCAATACGAAGTCGATCGTGTCGTGGGCGATGGTCGCCGCATCCACAACCGTAGGTACGCCGATGGCGATAACGGGAACGCCTATCGTTTCTTTGGTCAAGGCTTTGCGCTTATTCCCGATGCCAGAGCCAGGGTGAATGCCCGTGTCAGCAACCTGGATGGTCGTGTTGACCCGTTGCAACGCCCTAGACGCAAGAGAGTCAATGGCAATGACCACATCTGGATGTGTACGTTCGACGATGCCAAACACGATTTCACTCGTTTCGATGCCCGTCGTCCCGAGAACCCCTGGAGACACGGCACTCACGGGCCGGTACCCGTCTTCTACCTGATCAGGCATTAGCTCAAACAAGTGACGCGTGACGAGGAGGTTGTTCACGACAGAAGGTCCTAACGCATCAGCGGTCACACGCTGGTTGCCGAGACCGATTATGAGTATTTTGGCGCTGTCATCAATATGTATCAGCTTCAGATAGCGTTCAAACTGCTCGGCAAACTTAGCCGCCACGCGGTTTTGCAAATTGGAGTCCTTACTCCTGAGACCCGGTGCTTCAAGCGTTAAATACGTTCCGGGCTGCTTTCCGAGCTCCTCGCCGCCTTGATCGTCCTCGACCGTAATCCAGCTGACAGTAATGCCGTCTTCTTCAGTTTCATCAATGTGCACACCGGGAATGTCACGCTTGTCACCATGCTTTTGTGCCGCCATTTCGTGTGCTTCCAGTGCTAAATCCGTTCGAACGGTATACTGACTGAGATCCAATTGACCGTTTGGCATCACACAGCCCCCCTGTATGCCCATATTGGCTACTCCTATTTATTCCAAACATGCCGTCCCTTTATTCAGTCACGGTTGACAACAGGGGGAGGACAAAGTAAACTAAGATGCAACCTGAATACGGAAAATGCGTCGAACGGATGGAAGTACTGCGGGATTCAGCCGCGTGAAGAGAGCCGGCGGAAGCTGGGAAGCCGGTCCGGCCCCCGCGGGAACTGGGATTCGGGAGCATTCCTTTCCCGTGTGTGACACAGGAGAGGGACGGCGGACGCCGTTATGAGTGAGGGCGTTTCCAACGAAACGAACGAGGGTGGTACCGCGAGCAACTTTCTCGTCCCTTGGATGGACGGGAAAGTTTTTTTGTCCATACCGAAACGCACAGTACACGATCAAGGAGTGGTGAGACATGAAACGCGTTTTTTCGGGTGTGCAACCATCTGGACGCATCCACCTCGGTAACTACATCGGGGCCTTGCAGCGCTTTAAACAGTTCCAAGAGGAGAACGAAGCGTTTTACTGTGTCGTCAACCTCCACGCCATGACCGTTCCCCACGATCCTCAAGAACTGCGGGAAAAGACGTTGGAATTGGCGGCTCTGTACCTGGCCATCGGGCTCGACCCGAAGAAATCGGTTCTGTTTGTCCAATCTGATGTCCCGGCCCACGCGGAACTCGCTTGGATGTTGCAATGTGTCACATACATGGGAGAAGCCAACCGGATGACCCAGTTTAAAGAAAAAAGCGAAGGGAAGGACTCTGTGTCAGTCGGTCTGTTCACCTACCCTGTATTAATGGCGGCCGACATCTTGCTCTACCAAACTGACTATGTCCCCGTCGGCGAAGACCAGAAACAACACCTCGAACTGACCCGCGATCTGGCCAACCGCTTCAACCAGCGCTTCGGGGAAACGTTTAAAGTGCCGGAGCCGAAAATCGAAAAAGTCGGCGCCCGCATTATGGCCCTCGACAACCCGACGAAAAAGATGAGCAAAAGTGCAAAAACAGAGTGGAACAACATCGCAGTTCTGGATCCCCCTTCTGTCATCCAGAAGAAATTGATGCGGGCGGTGACAGATTCGGAGAACGAGATACGGTATGATCCCGAACGCAAGCCAGGCGTGAGCAATTTGCTGACGATTTACAGTTTACTCGCGGGGAAGTCGATCAAAGAGCTGGAACGCATGTACAGGGGTGAAGGGTACGGCCGTCTGAAAAAAGACCTCGTCGACGTCGTCGTGGGCGAATTCGAACCGATCCAAAAACGGTATGAGGACATTCGCAACAGCGGCGAAGTGGAAGCCATTCTGGCGGAAGGCGCGGAGAGGGCAAAGGAAATTGCGCATCAGACACTGCAAGATGTAAAAGAGAAGATGGGATTGTCCTGAGCCAAAATAAAAGCGACCCACCGCGGGTCGTTTTTTTATGCGTTGTGTATCTTTTTCGCCAGGCGAGACTTTTGGCGTCGAGCTGCATTTTTGTGCAACAGGCCTTTCGTCACGGCTTTGTCCAGCTTTTTCTGCACTTGGCTGTAGGCCGCCTGCGCTTCCTCGCTGCTCGCGTTGGCAACAGTTTGTTCAAATTTTTTGATCGCTGTACGGAGAGCCGACTTTTGCGAAGCTCTTAACGCACGGCGCTTCTCGCTCGTCTTCGCCCGTTTCACGGCGGATTTAATGTTCGGCATCCATTTCACCTCCCGGATTGTTCAATGCGCTCAAAGAACAACACGAATAGTCTATCACGCTCCTCAAGCATTTGCAAGATGCCATAAAAGCCATAAAACAATTGTCAAGCGCCAGTGAACATACAGCGTCTGTTCCATTCAGCGTCACACTTTGATGGTGCACGGCGAACGAAAAATAGACGTGTCAGTCTTTGATGCTGTCATTTCGATTTGTTTCGATGAGTGCATTTCTGGACATGTGTTTGATTTTTTTAACCATTTCTTCTGTCTCTTCATCTGTAAGTCCCTCGGAAATGGTTTGTGTCCAGTAGGTTAACTTTGATTTTATAAATTTTTTCATTTCCATTCCTTTGCTCGTAAGGGTTACAAGATTGCTCCTGCTGTCGTTTGGGTCGCGCTTTCGATTCACGTAGCCCAGCTGTTCCAGTCTGCGCATTGCCCGTGCCGTGGCAGCTTTGTCGATAAACAAACTTGCGGAAAGCTTTTCTTGTGATACGCCGTCTTCTTCATAAAGGTTCACGAGAAAAATATACTCTGAGGAGTTAATGTCGTAGTCCCTCAGTTCCCTGTTTAAATAAATTTGGAATTGACGGTGCAGCACCGATATCCATTTCGCAATACTTTCCACTTGTTTTACCCCTCAATCCATGTTGCCTGCGACTGGAAAGCATTTTATCATATAAAGTGTTGACATGTCAGCTGTTCTCCAGTAAATATTCGTACTTCGCTCGAAGAGCTTCTACGGCATTGGCTGCATCCTCTTCTGATCTCAAATAGATTGAGACCCAGCTGGAAGATGGATATATGTGGTGGGGATGAACACGTCCTGACGCAATGAATGGGTCGCGAAGCGACCTTGGCATCAGGATATCGACCAGAACATTTCCATGCAGATGTCCGATTTCCTTTCCTTTATAGAGGAAGGCGACCCCGCCAAACCGGTGAGGTTTAAGGGTTACATTTGGCCACTTCAAAAGTTGTTCAGTAATGATCTGGTTCATCGTTGTCACGTAGGTTCACCTCCTTACAACGCCTCTTTCATTTCCCATCAGTTGTTTGATAGTTCGGCTGAATACCTTGAATTCCTGGGGTGGAGATACGCGCGATACATCAACAATATCGCTAAATGTAACACAGCAAGCGTAAGGTAAATATTGCTGAAAAGACCGCCTTGTTGAGCGACGTGCAATGGATTCCAGTGGAAGGATGCCCCCTGTTCCGCGATCATCCCATAGATTCCTGCCGCCATTCCTTGGGCAATAAAATTGACCATAGAAAAAAATCCCATCCCTACACCGATCTGCTCTTTGGATAACGTTCTTGAGATGGAATTGGACATCGCAATTTGAATGAAAGACTGGCCGACATTTCCGAAAATCAAGAAGAAAGGGATCAAAAACGGCGAAGCCCCGGTAAAGGTGGACAGTAAGACAAAACACGTCATTAAACAACTTGAAGCAACGGAGAACAAATAACGGTTGCCTTTCCGATCCGCCAGTTTGCCACCCTTTCTCCCGAGTATGGCAGCGGTGACCGCCGCAGGAACCATGGCAAAACCGATCCAACTGGAACTGAGACGATACACGTCTGACAGCAAAATCGGCGTTAAAAAATATAAAGATATCCCCATGCTGCTAATGGTGAAGGACATGAACAGCGCGACGGCATACTGTTTGTTTCGAAACAACTGTGGCTGGACAAATGCTTCTTTTACAGCGCGGATTCGCACAATGAAAAGAATTAAAGTGATGAACCCAAAGGGAAGATAGGACCAGACTTGATTCGTCACCCCGAGTAACAGCAGGGAAATAGATGCAGCGAGCAAGCCGCCGCCAAGCCAATCGAATAGTGTGGGCGAATCTTTTTTCGGTTCATGTTCCAAATATTGACGATATAGCGGAAGCAACAGCAATAACAGTAAAGAGGGGAGAAATAGCCATCTCCAGTTCGCAAAGCTGACGACAAGCGCAGAAACGACAGGTGCCAAAGCGCCCCCAAGTGCGACACCGACAGCAGTCATGCTCAAGGCAGTTCCTCTCTTTCCAGGTGTGAAATATCTCACCGGAATGATCAATGCGATTGCCGGTACAGCCGCAGCCCCTACAGATTGCAAACACCTGCCAAGCAGTGCAACCCAAAAAGTCTGAGAAATGAATCCAATCAGCGAACCCGCTGCAAACACAGACAGTCCGAATGTCAGCAGACTTTTCAATTGAATTCGATCGGAAAGCTTGCCATACGTCACTGTTCCAAACGCATAAATAAGCGTATATGCGGATGACAGCCAACTCACTTGCGCCAGGGTCAGATTGAACTCCTCACTAATTTCTGGAATGACCACATTAAACGTGAGGGCGTTGAGCGATGACAGCGTGACCGTGAACATCATCAGGCGCATTAAGATAACACCTTTTTCCTCTCGTGACAGATTGTGAATCATGGGATACTCCTTTCCACTTTTCAAATCTAAGCCGCTCTTATAGTTGACTAATCAACTTCATACGCATTGTATTACAATATCGTTGACTTGTCAACAGTATGGCGATAAAAAATGCACTGTCAATCTCAACTTTCACTCGTGTGATAGAACCTTGAATCCGGCGATCAATAACGTTGATACGTTTCCGTTCTTTTCTGCTCACTTACAGGTTCTATCCTATATTTGCTTTACAGAAATGACAGTGTCACAGCATCCCGTTTAAAGGACTTGCTGCTCTACGAGCGGCAAGTCCTTAATATTAAATCTTACGGTTTTACACTTTCTTTCTTTTTGGCTGGTTCATCGCTGCCTCTGTAACGCGCGTACGGCAACGGATTCCACGTCCGGTACTCTAAATCTTCATTGCGAAGTGTCGACGGAATTTCATCGAGAATCTTTTTCGCCGCTGCGAGCTCCCGTTGCGCTTCTTCCTTGTCTTGGTACATGAATTCATCTGAGGCAACGGCAGGCGCTTGTTTCACTTTTTCTTCCAAATCCTCTACGACCATTTTTTGTTGGGATCTCATGGCATCGCGGGCCTGCTTCCTCCATTCTGGATGCAAGTCGCGATTCGTATCTCCAATCGAGCTGAATTCGTCAAACACATCACGGTAGACTCGATCAGCATTGTGTCGGACATCCATCACCACAGCTTCCAAGTCACGGATGTTAAGCTCTTCAGGCTTTAACGGAACATCGCGCTTCGGACCGCCGAGTCTCGTTCTTTCCAGATAGAAGGGGAAGGTTCCTTTAATAATTTTTCCAACAGGGGAGATCGATTGTCTGTTTTCGTCAACACCTTTAGGCTGAATTCCCTGCATGGCGATGCGAGCAGACTCTGGCCGTACGATCTCTTTTGGCGGTAAAATGCCGTGGCGGAGCATTTCCCGAATATTGGTTCCCGAGATGTTAATTCTCAGACTGTCATCGTGGCGGCACGTTTGCACGGTCGCCAGACTGTCACAGCGCAGGCAGTAAAACACTTCATGGAACAGTCGAATGTCGATGCCCATTTCTTCCGGGGTGAATTCATCAAATATGGAATGGCTGGCGTACTTGTCGTAATAATCACCAATACCCGCATGGTCCCGGCCGATGAGTGCATGGGTGCAACCGTAATTTTTCATGATCAGCGCATGCAACACGGCTTCGCGAGGACCGGCAAAAATGTACGTCACCCGTAGAGGAGAGAGAATGGCCCTCTCTTTCGGATAATACGTCTCAAGTACACTTCGATAAGCCAGCATGCGAAATTCGTGGCGGGTGTATTCGCGCTTCGCCATTTCTACGAGAGGCTGAAGCAGTAAACCGTCAATTTCTTCGAGGGCATTTCTGTGAATATATTCATGTCCCCGGTGCAGTGGGTTCGCCCCCGTAATAAACCCGGCGACGGAACGAAATTTCTTTTCTTCGTAAAATAGACGCCACGTATCTTTCGGCTCCATGCGCAGTTTTTCAAAAGGGCCCCAATGCGCTCGGCGCAACAGTTTTAACGGTCCACCCAGCGCATACTCTCCCATGCGTCTGTAAATTGAATCGACACCGGGGTGATTGCGATCGTTCGTCCCAAAGAGATGGCGGGCGCGTTCTTCTTTATCATAGGCAAAAATATCTTCAATTTTAAGGATGGCAACGGGCTCCTTCGTCTCATCGGCAAGGGCCACTTCGTCTCCGACCGCCAGCGATTGAATGACTTCTTGATTGCGCTTTCCTATTGGAGCAAAACTTAATGGTACAGGCCAAATGAGGCCGTTACTCAGGCGGCCGTTTTGAAGGACGGACTTATAGTCCGATTCATTCATAAAACCTTCATTTGGGGATAGGACACCGGTTGTAATCATTTCGATGGTGATCACCGCTTCTAAATCAACGACGATCATAGGCAACTCTTTGGCTCTGGCCAGTTCCTCGTCCCTTTCCCTCCCGGTTAAAACTCTGTTCACGAGCTTGCCGCCGTGAGGCTGCTGAGGGTAATGGGCAAACATTGCTTCGTCCACTGTATTCTCCTCCCAGTGTATAGTCGTAAAAGCGCGTTTAACAATGATTCTTTGAAAGGAATAATATGCGTTGATTCCCTCTCGAAAAGTACGGGGAGCGCTTTCAAACTTAGTAATTTACAAGTGAAATTGAAAGTCTTCTAGGAAGAAGACAAGCTAAAACTTATCCCTCCTTTTTCTTCTAAGAAGCGATGTGTTCTTTTCGATCTTAACATGATTAGCTTAGTTAGAAAAGGAGTATTCCTGTAATGGAGAAAATTTGAAACTACAGATGAGGCCGTTAAGCCTTCACCCAACGGTTCACACGCATGATGTACCACTCCACGGCGAGCGTTTTGTCTTTGTAGCCTGACTTAATGGCGTAATCCGCGTGATTCGCTTCCAGCAACAACGCCCTCAGTGCTTGCTCGGAAAACAACTTTCCCTGCTGGGAAGCGATTTTAACCGGGTAAGGGTGCAACCCGAGCATCGAGGCCACTTGTTTTTGCGAAAATCCCCGTGAGGAGAGCTCTTTCACTTGCAACATGATCCGAAACTGCCTGGCGATGAGAGACAGTATTTTCAGCGGCTCTTCCCGCTTTTTTAGCAAATCGTAAAATACCCCGAGGGCCCCTTCAATATCTGTTCTTCCGATGCAATCGACCAGCTTAAAAATGTCTTCTTCCAGTGAACGCGGCACGATGTCGTCTATGTGCCGTGAAGTCACCACCCCTCCTTCGCCCACATATGTCGCCAGCTTGATGCATTCCTGATAGATGAGCCGCAATTCAGTTCCAACGAGTTGAATCAGCCTTTCTACCGCATCTGCTTCAATACGGGCCCCAAACTGCGACACTTTGCGTTTGATCCACGCCCTTAGCTCCCCCCTCTCCAGCGGGGTGAATCGGACGACAGTCGCCCATTTTTTTAGCTGCTTTACCACTTTTTTTCGTTCGTCCAGCTTAGCGTGCGGAACCGTAAGGACGACGATCGAACTGTCGAGGGGGGATTGGGCGTATGCCAGAAGGGCGTCCACATCGTGCTTCACTTCAGCCCTCCCTGTCGAACCTGTGAGAAACCAGGCGTTACGGCCGACGACGAGGCGCTTCTCTCCGATAAACGGCAACGTCTCCGCCTCCTGCACCAATGATTCCACCGGTACCTGTTCCAAGTCGAGAGCGCTGTAGTTGTATGTGTCATCCGCATCACGCAAGGCGTGTGTTTTCATGTGGGCGATCATTTCCTCCATCAGAAACGTCTCCGTGCCGCACAGCACGTAAAAAGGGCGCCATTTTCCCTGTTGAATTTGTTTCGCGATCTCCCTATACAAGGACCGTTCCCCCAATCGGCAATGCGTTCGATACATCCCATTCTATCAAACTTTGGTTGAATTGACCTTATCCTGAAGTTCCACGTGCGCGTCAAGGCTTAATAGGCAGAGACGTCACTGAAGGCGGTGTTTTTTTAGGTTTTTGTGAGATCTCCATGTCTATTTGTACGGAATACTTATCTGCTTGCCGACCTTATTCGCTTGCATGCTCACACACGTTGCCGTACTCCTATGTCTGCGTGGCTGGTTGAATGAGGGATTGAAACTTGTGTAGTATTTTTTTTGTAACATTTCCAGGTTTGCCTGTTCCAATGGGTTGATTATTAACCTTTACGACCGGTATAATGTCTAATTTCGTTGCCGTTATAAACACTTCGTCGGCCTGTAGTAAAGTGTCAACTGTAAAAGTTTCCTCATTCACTTTGAGGTTTAATTCCTCACACAATTGAATGACCTTTTTTCTGGTTATGCCGTTTAAAATAAAATTGTTTGCCGGATGAGTAAACAATTCTTCATTTTTTACAATAAATACGTTTGAAGAACTGGCTTCAGTCACAATATTTTTTCTGTGCATAATAGCTTCAAAAGCGCTATTTTCCACCGCTTTTTGCTTAGACAAAACGTTTGGAAGCAGATTAAGTGTTTTAATATCACATCTCAACCACCGAATATCCTCTGTAAGAATTGCGGAAACACCGTTTTTCTCTAAGTCAGTCATTCGCTTCAGCGATCGAACGTAAGCAATCGTGACGGGTGACACCGTTTCGTCCGGAAATGTGTGCCATCTAGGGGCAACTCCACGGGTAATCTGTAAATAAATTATTCCTTCTTCCAAGTTATTAATCAGCACTAATTCCCTTAGCTTATTTTTTAAATCATTTATTATTAAAGGGATTTTTAACTGAATTTCATCTGCGCTACGTTTTAAACGCTCCATATGCTCGTCTAACATAAACATCTTGCCGCCATATACACCAATGACTTCATAAACTCCGTCTCCAAATTGATATCCTCGATCCTCTATATCGATGACGTTTTCTCTTTCAATGATTCGATCGTTAAACAGTATTTTATTCACAATACATTCCCCTTTAAACTCACGTTTATCGGTCGTTACTGACGTCACTGTCGTAGGAGGATTAATTTTATTCGTCGTCTTGAGCATTGTGAGATCCAAAATTTCTTTTCTATCAACGCAGCAAATATTTATTTATGAAGAAATACCTTTGTTTTGATTTTTAATATCTAGCAAATAATATTTTTCAGACGCAAAAAATTCCCGCTTCATTTCGACAACCTCTTTGCTAAGCAACACTAGGGCGATAATATTTGGAATAGCCATGGCAGCCAAACTGATGTCCAGAAGGCTCCAAATTGTTTGCGCACCGCCGATCGCCCCAACAAAAACGGACAATACATATACAAACTTCATAATTTTTCCGCCTTTCAACCCAAATAAATACTCCGCTTGTCTTTCGCCGTAGTAAGATAAAACGATTACAGTAGATATGACAAAAAACACGAGAGCAATGGTAACTATTAGTCCACCTGTTTGACCTAAAGCTACAGAAAACGCTTCTGTTGTCAGTGCGGAAGGATTCCCGCCTGCCCCTTCATTTTTCCAAACCCCGGTAGACAACACAACAAATGCAGTTGCTGTACAAACAATTACCGTGTCGATGACAACTTCCATTACCGCCCATAAACCCTGTCTGACTGGATGATCTGTTGTTGCGGATGCGTGAGCGATTGGAGCGGTTCCTACTCCAGCTTCATTGGAGTACACTCCGCGGGCAAATCCCCAGCGAATGGCTTGTGCTATAGCTGCTCCACCAAATCCTCCTACCGCCGCCATCGGCTGAAACGCATATGTGAAAATTAATGAAAGAACTTCCCCCACCATGTTAAAAATTCATTATCACTATTATCAAAGCCCCAAACAAATACAAACCAACCATAAGTGGGACAAATTTCTCTGTAAACTTTCCAATTCTTTTGATTCCACCGATAATGACAAATCCGACAATTAACATCGATACAATCCCCGTCATGACCGGATTCACATTAAACGTTTCCTGAACAGTTGCGGCTAAGGAATTGCCTTGTACCATGACACTCGGAATAACTTCAATCATTAAAGCTATCGCAAACCAAACGCCAAGCCACCTCATATTCAACCCTTTGGCCATGTAGTAGACGGGCCCTCCAACAAACTCGCCCCTCGCATTTTTCTCCCTATATTTTAAAGCTAACACGACTTCGGAGAACTTAATAGCACTCGCTAGCAAAGCAATCATCCACATCCAAAAAATAGCCCCAGGGCCCCCAAACATGATGGCGGCTGGTACACCTACAATGTTCCCAGCACCAATAGTACAGGCAAGAGCCGATGTGAGGGCTTGGAAAGGCGATATCGTCCCCTCCCCATTTGTTTTTTTGAAAACCCTTCCGATTGTCTGTTTAATTATATAAAAGGCATATCTGAACTGGAAAAAACCTAAACGGATCGTTAAAAAAATCCCACTTAAAAACAACAATATAATCATGGGTGGCCCCCAAATCCAATCAGATACAGCGACAATATAATCGATTAGACGTTCCATAATGAAAATTCCTCCTCTAATAATTGGAATTATCTAGTTTCTATGATCTTATAGGTTCTGTCTTATAGGATCTGTAGGCTGCTTCCCTTGGGGAAATTCCCTCCTCATTCGCTTGAGAAAGAGCATGTATGGTTGCTCTTTCTAGGGATTCTTTTAAATAGTCTAAAATCTTTTCTGCATTTGGAGGCAAATTTTTAAACAATATAGCTCCAAACATACCAAGCCCGCCCACATTTGCAATGAAGTCAGGAATAACGTAAATCCCTTTATTAGTTAAAATTTTCTCCCCTTCAGTTGTTATCGGAATATTTGCTCCTTCGACGACTAGCTTCGCCTTAATATCTTGCGCGTTTTCTTTATTAATAACGTCTGCAACGGCAGCTGGAACAAGCACATCGACATTCAACGTGAGACAGTCAGTGTTCGTTAAGTTTAAATAAGCTTTTGGTAATCTAGATCGATCGATATAACCATATTCGTCTTTTGCCTTTAGGAGTAGCGGTATATCTAAACCGTCTTCACAGAAAACAGTCCCTTCTATATCTGCAATCGCTACAACCTTTGCTCCTGCATTTGAAAAATATGACGCCGCGCTCGCACCAACACTTCCAAATCCTTGGATGGAAACAGTCGCCCCTGTCACTTCTCTCCCTAACCATTCCAAAGCTTTCTGCGTCGTTACTCCAACACCGTAGCCAGTAATCATGTGAATAAGCGGTACACTGTTAACCGTTAATTTTAATGCTTTATTTAAATTCTCGATTAGATTCTCAGCTTCAGGATATTGATTTAAATAGGCGTTAGCCGTTTTTAAACCTATTTCATTCAATGCTCTCGCGATGTCTTCCAATCTCGTGCCTAAATCATCACTTGTGATCCACACTTGCTCTAAATAAGGTTTGTGGGCCTCCAAAAACCTTTTTAATACTCCATAACTGTCTGGATTAGACGGAGAATAATCAATCCCTGCTTTTGCTCCGCCAATTGGATAGTCTAATGTAGACATTTTAAGTGTCATCGTATGAGCCAGACGTGCCACCTCTTTTTGTGTTAGTCCTTTTC
Source organism: Novibacillus thermophilus (assembly GCF_002005165.1). Taxonomy (NCBI): domain Bacteria; kingdom Bacillati; phylum Bacillota; class Bacilli; order Caryophanales; family Thermoactinomycetaceae; genus Novibacillus; species Novibacillus thermophilus. The sequence goes on along the minus strand of NZ_CP019699.1, from coordinate 1,113,039 downwards.
TCATACGAGTTCCGCCACTAGCGATGCCGCCTTTTAATGTATCAATTACCAAGTAACCTTTTGCGTTTGTGACAGGATCCGTCCACTCTGTTTTTATATAAGCTGCCATATTATCCCCCCTATGCTACGAGTAAAAATCTCTAATTTTTGGACCCCTACAACATTTTCTTTTCAAGGTTTATTTAGTTAAGCTTGTATATGAAGAATGAACATTAAGTCAATCGTTCGAAAGTATCCAACTCTTTTCCTGGCTCATACTATCCCCCTTTCCATTCACGAGTTCTCAATTCGCTATTTCCCCAAACTGGGGAAATACGTGGAATTTAGAAAATGTACTCCTACGTTTTCTTCATGCCGTTGTTCCTCCCGTTTTTTTTTCTTAAATCCCTATTGATACATACTGAGTTTCCAGGAACGCCTCAATCCCCTCATGTCCCCCTTCTCTGCCGATACCGCTCTCCTTCATCCCTCCGAATGGAATTTGGGCGGCAGAAGGAGTCCCGTCATTCCAACCAACGATGCCAAAGTCCAGTTGTTCAATGACGCGCGTTCAACTGATTCACACGATCGGCAAATTTCTCCAAAAATGCTTCGTATATCCCCGACTGAACATATATGCGGTTACCACAAATGCACGTTTGTCCGGTATTTCTAAACTTCGAAGCGATGACAGCTTTTACAGCAACATCTAAATTAGCATCATCAAAGACAATCATCGGGGCGTGCCCACCGAGTTCCAGGGACAACCGCTTGACTTGATCAGCACTCTGTCTGATCAATGTTTTCCCAACTTCAGTCGAACCAGTAAACGTAATTTTACGGACTTTTCTGTTTTCCATGATGGCTTTCCCAATCTTAGAGGAGGATCCCGTCACAAGATTGACGACGCCCTTGGGGAAACCAGCTTGCTCACACAGTTCTAACAGTTTAACGGCTGTTAAAGGGCTTTCACTCGAAGGTTTAACAACAACCGTACACCCCGCCGCAAGGGCTGGTCCCATTTTGCGCGTGAGCATGGCAGCCGGAAAGTTCCACGGGCATTCTCCATTCTTCAATGATCGCCCTATCCGGCACGGCAGAAGGAAAATAACCGCTGTCAACTCTTCCAATACTGATCTTGATTAGTTTGATCTTGTTTACAAGTTGAGCAGTTGTTCTTCGACATACTCAATGTGCTGTCGAACCGCTTTGTCAATGATGTTGGAATCCCGTGTTAAGAGGGCGTCCAACAACTCCCTGTGCTCTTCGTAAAACGACTCGTGACTCGAGTAATACTGATCAAGGTGGGCGAGAAATGTTCTAATTTGGACATGGATGGAGTCGTATATACTGATAAGTCGTGAGTTTCCGCAAACTTTTACAATGTAGTGGTGAAATTGCATGTCGAGATCAAACAGGTCACTCCAATTTTTTTCTGTTGTCTTCACTTTCATGCGTTCAAGTATTTTTTCAAGGTCTTCTATGTGTTTTTCCTCTAACCGAGGCAACGCACGTTTAAACGCATAGGTCTCCAGCAATGTCCTCAGTTCCAAAATTTCTTGTCGATCCTCAGCAGAAAACTCGGTGACGTAAGTTCCCTTTCTCGTCTTGCTCTTAACGAGACCTTCATGCTCGAGAATCATGAGCGCTTCTCTTACTGAACTGCGACTGACTTCAAACCTTTCAGCCAACTCACTTTCAAGCAAACGCTCACCAAACTGAATGTCCCGGTTCCATATACCGCGGCGTAATTGGTCGGCAATAAATTGGCTGAGAGATTTGTGGACAAGCGGTTGATCCATCGAATTTCTTCCCCTCATCTGTACAAGTCGTACGCTTATACGGTAATACGTCGATTGTCGACAATCGACTAAATTTAGCATATACGCTTTATTTTTTATTGTCAAGCATTTTTTAATTTTAATTTTTGTGAACCTACTTATTGACATCTGATTATGTTCCCGATATTTTATAGTTAACGATATTGTCGATTGTCGACAAAAAATAAGCACGGAAGGAATATGATGACATGACAAAAAAGAAGATCCTTGCATACAACCGGGTATCTGAGCCTGTCCTACACGACCTTCAGCAAAAATATGAGGTCGAATTTTTTAAGCACGTCGATACGAGGAACGATGAGCGATTTTTGCAATATTTACATCAAGTCGAAGGAATTATCGGCTTAGAGTTAAAAGTAGATAAAATGCTGTTAGACCGCGCTCCTCACCTAAAAATTGTCAGCAACGTATCCGTCGGTTACGACAATTTAGACGTTACAGCGTTGACGAAAAGGGGCATTATGGCAACAAACACACCGGATGTCCTGACAGACACGGTTGCTGACGCTATTTTCGGTATCCTCATCGCAACAGCCAGACGCATCCCCGAGCTAGACCATTTCGTAAAACGCGGCCAATGGTCGGAGTTTTTAGTGCCGGAACAATTCGGGGTTGATGTTCACCATAAAAAATTAGGGATTATCGGAATGGGGAGAATAGGACAAGCCATCGCACAAAGGGCTCACTTTGGGTTCGACATGGAGATACTGTATCACTCACGTACGAGAAAACCTGAAGTTGACACAAAGTATCGCGCGACATTTTGTACGCTTGACGCGTTACTCGCTCATTCCGATTTTGTTTGTCTCATAACTCCCCTTACTCCTGAAACAGAAGGGCTTATCGGGAAAAGGGAGTTTAAATTGATGAAAAAATCGGCCATATTCATTAACGGTTCACGCGGCAGAACGGTTGTCGAGGAAGATTTAATCGATGCTTTAGAAAAAGGAGAAATACTTGCTGCTGGATTAGACGTATACAAACAAGAACCCGTTGATCCGCTCAATCCGCTCTTAAAGATGCAAAATGTGGTCACAACACCCCACATCGGCTCTTCTACACATGAAACGGAATTGAAAATGTCTCAGCTAGCAGCCAAAAATCTTGAAGCGGGTTTAAACGGAATTAAACCGCCGAATCTCATTAATCCCGAAGTCTGGGGAGACTAGGATACCCTTGGCGATCTTCGTTCAGCTGTCTAGAAAGTCAGTAAAAGCTGATGCACTAGACACAGCCTCGTTCTCCGTTTGGTGTGAATCAACCGCTATTGACGGGAATCCCACTACGCATAAGATAATCGTCACAGCTTTCCAGTCACTGCTCCAACCCTCTCTACGTGAACTACTAATAGGCACAACTATCGAATCAGTTACATGGAAAGAGTAATCTGAAACAGGACATTAATCAACGATACTCTGTTCAACTGACAGGTGACCGTCGCGGTGGACGCGGACCGTAATGCCGCCGTGCCGGTCAGTGCGGAAAATAGAGCTTCCCGCCTGATGTAACCTTTCGATGACGTCAGGGTGAGGGTGGTTGTACCGGTTGTTCTCTCCGACAGACAACACGGTCACTTTCGGACGGACGGTTTGTAACAACACATCCCCCGTCGACGTATCGCTCCCGTGGTGTCCGGCTTTGAGTACGTCTACGGGCGGGATGTCCCACGTGTTCACAATGTGTTCTTCCACCTCTTGATCGGCGTCCCCCGTCAGCAAAAAGGACCGCCCTTGATACGAAAGAAGGACTACGACCGACTGGGCGTTGCGCTCGTCTGACGGCACGTCCTCCGGCTCGGGCTGGACAAACTGCCAGTAGAGCCCGTCCTCTAATTGCCATCCGCTTCCACTCGTCACCCGGTAAACGGGAACGTCGGCAGCTTCAAGAGAAGACAGGAGCTCTCGCTCCAGTTCTGAAGGGTTGTGTGTGTCCGCCCCGCGCACAAAGTAGCGGACGGGGAGGTTCTCCACTAACGCTTTCATGCCGCCGATGTGGTCGGCATCGCCGTGAGTCATGACGAGATAGTCGATTCGGGCAACTCCCTTGTGCCGCAAAAAAGGGAGAACAATGTCTTCCCCGACGTCAAACGGATCTCTCTGGACTTGCCAGGGCTCTCGTTCAAAAAAACCCGTGCCCCCTGCATCTACTACTATCGTCTGGCGCTGCGGCGTCTCCACGACGATGGCATCCCCTTGTCCGACGTCTAGAAACGTGACAGTGAGCGGGCGGTTCCACCACGGGAAAGGAGAGTGAGCGAAGATGACGACGAAGACAAAGGCTAACGACAAGCCGACACGCCTCCGCCGGGGAACGCGTACATCGCTGCACAGCCAAAACTTGCCGATCGCTCCCAACAAGGCGTAGTAAACGAACACCCACGGAATGGGCGGGGTCGGCCATACGAGATGAAACGGCTCCCAGTCCGTCAACATCTCGGCCACTGTCAAGACCACATCTACGGCCCATTCGTTCACTTTGGCAGGCAACGTCGCCAGCGGAACTGCAATGCCTGCTAGCAGAACAGTGGCAAACCCTAACGGAATGACGATGAAACTGACGAAGGGTACGACGATTAAATTGGCCAAACCGGACAAGAGAGAAAACTGATTAAAATAGTAAATGATGAGAGGAAACGAACACAGTTGCGCCACAACGGTCACGGCAACGGTCTCCCTCAGAAAAGCGGGGAGCTTCGGCATTCGCTTGCATAAGAGCGGGACACCGACCACGATGCCGACGGTTACGGTAAAAGACAGCTGAAAGCTCGCGCTGAAGAGCCAGTACGGGTTGAAGAGCAACATAAGAGACGCCGCCAAGGCGAGAAAGTGGACACTGTTTTTCCAGCGGCGGTAGATGACGGCGAGAAGGACAAGCCCTCCGACGATGGCGGCGCGAATAACGGGAGGGTTCGCCCCGGTCAACAGCGCGTAAAACGGCAAAAAGAGCAAAGCGAAAGCGGCAGCTCTCTCCCGGGTCACCCCCATCCACTTTAAACCCCCGTAGAAGATGGCGAGGACGATTCCCACGTGCAGGCCGGAAATGGCCAGCAAGTGAAGCAGGCCGAGGGTGGCGAATTGACGTTCGACTTGTAAATCTACTGTTTCCCGCTCACCGAGAATCATCCCCCGCACGAGACCGGCGGCAGGATGTTCATAAACAGAATCGATCCGCTGGCCCAAATAGGTCCGAAAACGATCCAGTAACTCCAGCCCGTGTCGAGAAGACGTGAGGCGTTCCACAGCACCGGCGTCTTGGGCACGCCCAATCCAGTGCACGTGTTGCCTGTACAGATGTTGGCGGTAATCAAAGCCTCCGGGATTCCGGGCAACGTCTGGCCTCTCCAGTTTAACGTCAACCCGCACCCAGTCGCCGCGCCGGAACGTGTAAATGTAATCTCGCTCCGCCAAAGTTTCTAAATAGAGCCGGACGAGCACTTTTTCTCCCCCAGTGGAAAACGTGTCGTCTCCCTGGTGCCACATCTCACTCCGCAACATGATGTCCACCCTGTTCCCGTCCACCACAGGAGGTTCCAGGAGCCGGCCCGTGATGCTGCCTTTCCACTCGCGGGCGTGTTCCGGCCAGACCGAGCGGTTGTGGTCATCGGTCCAGGTCATGTAAGCGGCAGCCGACAAAAAAGCGACTGCAGCCACAAATGGGCGGAAGCCGTGCCATCTCCTGTACAGCTGCCACACCCCAACGACGGACACAGCGGCCAGCGACAAACACCACATGGTAAAAGGCAGCCACCCTAGACTGCCGACCCACAGCCCGGTCACCCATCCAGTGACCCAATAAACAGACCAACGCAAACACCCACACACCCTTTCCAGATGTGTGGGTATTCGACATTTTTTGCCAATATTCCTCTTTTGTCAACTAAATACGCGGTAGTGTAATACCTTGTTGATGCTGATATTTTCCTTTCTTGTCCCGGTAAGACACTTCACACTCTTCATCGCTTTCCAGAAACAACACTTGGCACAACCCTTCATGGGCATAAATTTTCGCCGGAAGCGGCGTCGTGTTGGAAATTTCTAACGTGACATGCCCTTCCCACCCCGGTTCAAACGGCGTGACGTTCGTAATAATGCCGCAGCGGGCGTAAGTCGATTTGCCGACACAGATGGCGAGAACGTTCGTCGGAATGCGAAAGTATTCAACCGAACGAGCAAGGGCGAAAGAATTGGGCGGAATGATCGCCACGTCCCCTTTAAAATCAACAAAAGAGTCCAGATTGATTTCTTTCGGATCGATGACTGGATTTAACGCGTTGTGAAAAATTTTGAACTCATCCGCAACGCGCAGATCGTAGCCGTAACTGCTGAGGCCAAAACTGACGGCTTCTCCCTTGCCGACGTTGCGGTCGACGAACGGCTCGATCATCTTGTGCTCAGTCGCCATCTTGCGAATCCATTTGTCCGATTTAATCGTCACGTGATCTCCACCCCCAACTGGTAAATCAATAGCTCTATTTTACAACACTTTGTCCTAGTATGATAGAACCGGCGCTCAATTTTCGCGTTGCGTGACACTGGACTCCTTTCCGTCCGCACCCGTCTCTTTTTTGCCGCACTGGACGATTTGTCCTCCCTCGTCACAGTAAACATATACCGTCTCAGGTTCGTCTTTAAACACGACTTCTACATAATAACCCGGTCGCTTCATCGCTTGTCGGAAGACTTCAATCCTTTCGATCCGATCGGGATCATCGCCCTGTTCTTCCGTTAAGTACTGTTCGACCCGTTGTTCTAACTCCGTGTAAGCCGTCGGGTCTCCGTAAATTTTCAAAAACATGAAGAACGCGAGCACCCCGATGATAACAACAGCCGCTACCATCACAACACTTTTCTTCACGTGTCTCGACTCCTTCTGCTCCTGTCAACTGTTCACTTCCATTCTCTATTATACCGTTTTCCCGTTTCTCCTTTTTTTTAAAAAATGCAACGTTTTATGAACAGCCTAGCAAGTAAAGAGAGGCAGCTTTCGCTGCCTCCGCGATCAAAATGTTTTTATGGTCCCTTGCCGTTAGGCGTGACTTCTGTTCAAAGCTTGATCCAGGTCGGCTATAATGTCGTCTGCGCTCTCGATTCCGACAGAGAGGCGGACCAATTCCGGCGATACCCCGGTGGAAAGCTGTTCTTCCGGTGTCAACTGTTGGTGCGTCGTGCTGGCCGGGTGAATGATCAGTGACTTGGCGTCGCCGACATTGGCTAAGTGAGAGAACAACTTCACATTGTTGATCAATTTCTTCCCGGCTTCAAGACCTCCTTTGATCCCGAATGACAAAATCGCTCCCTGTCCTTTCGGCAAATACTTTTGCGCTTTTTCGTAGGACGGATGGCCTTTTAAGCCGGGGTAATTCACCCACTCTACCGCATCGTGCTGTTGTAAGAACTGAGCCACCTTCAACGCGTTCTCGCTGTGACGTTCCATGCGCAAGTGCAACGTCTCCAGCCCTTGTAAAAACAGGAAGGCGTTAAAAGGAGAGAGCGCGGCTCCAGTATCCCGCAACAACTGCACTCTGGCCTTCGTAATGTAAGCGATAGGGCCAAGTGCTTCTGTGTACACCACTCCGTGATAACTCGGATCTGGCTCCGTCAGTTCGGGAAACTTCCCGTTCGTCCAGTCAAACTTGCCGGAATCGACAATGACGCCGCCGATGGACGTCCCGTGTCCGCCAATAAATTTCGTTGCAGAGTGGACAACGATATCAGCTCCGAATTCGATGGGCCTCAGCAAATACGGCGTGGGGAACGTATTGTCCACAATTAACGGAATTCCGTTCTCGTGGGCAATAGCGGCCACCGCTTCCACATCCAACACGTCATTTTTCGGATTGCCAATGGACTCAGCAAAGACGAGGCGGGTCTTTTCATTGATCGCTTGACGAAAATTGTCCGGATCGGACGGATCGACGAAGTGAACGCGTATCCCCAACTTTGGCAACGTGTGGGAAAACAGATTGTACGTTCCACCGTACAGACTGCTGGCCGACACGATTTCATCTCCGGACTTGGCAATGTTTAAGATCGCGTACGTAATAGCCGCTTGTCCAGACGCCGTGGCCAGCGCGCCAACCCCGCCCTCCAAAGCGGCCACGCGCTGTTCAAAGGCGTCATTCGTCGGATTCATGATCCGGGAGTAAATGTTGCCAAACTCTTTTAAGGCGAACAAGTTAGCCGCATGATCCGTGTCGTTGAAGACATATGAAGTCGTCTGGTAAATCGGGACCGCTCGGGCATTCGTCGCCTCGTCGGGTTGCTGTCCGGCGTGGACGGACAGTGTGTCAAACTGGTATTGCTTTTCGTCACTCATCGTCAGGTTCCTCCTCAAACATATAAATAAAAAACTCTTCCGATAAGGAAGAGCTTCATACCAAAAGACTAAATCTCCCCTTATCTTTCAGGAAAACGTCCTGCAGGAATTGGCACCGCATCTCCTAAAGGCGAAGACCGGTTGCCGGGTTTCATTGGGCCAGTCCCTCCACCACTCTTGATAAGGCTCCAAAATATTCAGTTCCCTGTACAGGTTGTTATTTATTATATAGGCATTGATTCTGATCCGTCAAATACTTTTTTTGATTTGACGAGGTCCGTCCCTTTTCTTAACAGAAAAAAAGCGAAAGCAAAGCTCGCGGCGGCAGTGTAAAAAAGGGAGGGGTGGCCGAAAACGTCCATCGAAAATCCTAATGCGGCTGGAGCGACCACTGACGAGGCCATGGAGAACAGGTAGTACATCCCCGTGAAAAAACCGATTCTCTTCGTGCCCCCTAAATCGGCCACGAGCGGATAAGCCTGTACGTTGACGAGAGCCCAGGCCATACCGCCCGCGAAAAGTAACACTTTCAACAGTGCCAAGGAAGTGATCCACGGCATGATGAGGAAGAGGGCCGGCAAGCCGATCAGTCCGGCGAGCATCGTTTCCGATTTCCCGAACCGACTTCCGACCATTCCAGCCGGAAGGGCGAACAGTACAAAGGACAAGCTGAAGAAACCGAGGGTCAACCCAGCTTCGCCCCCGCTTGCCCCGAGATGTTCAGTCGCGTACACACTGAACTGGGCCTCCACCCCGCTGTAGCCGACAAAGTACAAAAAAATGGCAGAAAGGATGAGAAAATGGCCGCGAAAGGTTGGTTCAGCAAGCCTGGCTACATTCGAGCGCAACGATCGAAGGGGCACTGTTTCAGCGCTGTCTTGGATATTGACACGAGCGTACGGCGGATGCCGCTCAACGGTGAAGAAAAGTAGAGCAAACGAGGCACACAGGATCATCCCGCCGATGACGAACGGGTAGGAGCGGGAGAGGTCGTAGAGCGGTGCGAGGGCAAACAACGCAAGCAGTCCCCCCACCCCGCCCATCAAATTGATGACACCGTTTGCCGTCGACCGCTTTTCCACTGGCGTATGGTCTGGCATGAGCGAAATCACGGGTGCACGGTAAACCGTCATGGCCAGAAGAAATGCGATATCGACGCACAACAGCATCCAGAGTGCGCCGCGACCGAGGAACGGAATGAGGACAAAAAACAAGGCGGCCATCGGCATTCCGACAATGAGAAACGGAAGCCGTCCGCCGTATCGAGTATCCAGCCGGTCGGACCACACTCCGATGAGGGGAATCAACACAACGGCCAGTAAATTGTCTAATCCCATAATCGAGCCGCGAATCGCGCGACTTTCGATAAACTCACCTAGAATGAGCGGCATGTACGTATTGTACACAGTCCACACGAGTGTCAGCGCAAAAAAACCGCTGCCGATGGCAACAATCTTGCCGTAAGAGAACGGGCGCTTCTTCAACTCCCCACCCCCTGTCCACCATTTTTATTTTTCCAAGCACGTGTGGGTGACTTGCCCACCCAAAGCGACAGATATCTCCAGTATAACGAAGCTCGCTCCCTTCTTCTAGCGAACGGTTATGTCGTCTTTTATGTTTTCCAACGTTTTATCTCCGATCCCGCTTACGCGTGTCAGATCGTCCACCGTTTTAAAAGGCCCGTTCTCCTCCCGGTCCTTTACAATGGCGGCCGCCTTGGTCGGCCCTATACCGCTCAACGTCTGCAACTCCGCTTCAGAGGCCCGGTTAATGTTCACTTTCCCGGTTCCTGTGTGAGGTTCCCCTCCCGTTCCCTGTGTCGTGTCATGCAGCTCCTCGCCCTCGCGGGGAACGATGACCGCCATTCCGTCTATCAAAAAGTCAGCCAGATTGAGTTGGTCCGTGTTCGCTTCGTCAGTGGCTCCTCCGGCAGCTTCGATGGCTTGATAAAGGCGGGAGTCAGGAGGCAAACGGTAAATCCCCGGTTGCTTCACCGCTCCTTTGACATCGACGACGATTTCCGTAGGTTCATCTGCCGCCTCCTCTTTCTTTTCCACGAATCCACCGTCTGGCAGGTCGTCGCCTAACGGAATTTCCTCCGTACTTTCAGCCCGGTCTGTAAACAGAAAGTACATGAGTGTGCTGAGAAGCAAAATCACGCAAACGAGCGCGACTGCCATCAGTTTTATCTCCCTGTTCGACCACGTTTGAAACAACGATCTTCCCCCTCTTTCCCGTCAATTTGCCAAACTCCTCCGCCTCCAAAAACTGAATGTTTATCCTCTGTCGTATTTGCCTCACCTCCGTCATAGGCTAAATAAATGACACGTTGACGACTGGAGGGATTTCGCTTGGCGAAAATTGGATTTATCGGGACCGGAAACATGGGACAAATCCTGATCGAAGCATTTCTAAAAGCTGGTGCCTTGGGAACGGACGACATCTTCATTTACAACCGTACCCATGCAAAAGCGCGTCAACTGGCAGCACGACATCCGGGCATACACATTGCCCCAAACAATAGGACCCTCGTCGAAAACAGCGAGATCATATTGATCTGTGTCAAACCGCTTGAATACGGAAACGTCCTGGACGACATCCAGGATGTGGTCCAGCCGGAGCACCTCGTCATCTCCATCACCAGTCCGGTCTTGATCCGCGACATAGAAGAGCGCATTCCGGCAAAAGTTGCGAAAGTCGTCCCCAGTATTACAAACTCAGTGCTTTGTGGAGCGGCTTTGGTCATGTTCGGTTCCCGCCTCACGTCAGACGATCGGAAAACGCTTTTCCGTTTGTTTCGCCACATCAGCCGTCCCATTGAAATCAATGAAGCCCACGTACGCGTTTCCTCGGATCTCGCCAGTTGTGCCCCCGCCTTTCTCTGCTTACTCATGCAGCGCTTTGCCGAATCAGCCAGTGACGTGGCCGGCATCCCACGAGAAACCGCCGTTTCCCTCGTGAACGAAATGATTCTCGGCGTTGGGAAACTGTTGACAGAAGGCGGGTTTAGCCTGGAATCATTACAGGAGCGCGTCGCGGTTCCGGGAGGTGTGACTCGTGACGGTTTAAACGTACTAGATCAGGAGTTGGGGACCGTTTTTCAACAGTTATTTCACATGACCCAACACAAACACGAAAAAGACTTGCAACACGTGCAGCGCATGTTTTACGAGCACACCTAAAAGCCACTGAATAAACCTCTCTACGATTGTATATCGGCAAAAAAACCCCTTTTCGCGACTTTCGTTCGCGAAAAGGGGGGCTTCAGTGATGGTAATTCACCTTACTTCGCCACAATGTTCACCAGCTTCTTCGGGACGACAATGACTTTGTGCACCGTTTTGCCGTTTAACTGCTGCTGTACTTTGGACCGCGCCAGTGCCATCTCTTCCACTTCTTTATTGTCAGCGCCTGCCGGCACAGTAAGCTTGTCGCGCACTTTGCCGTTTACCTGTACAGCGAGCTCGACCTCGTCCAGGGCGAGGGCCGCTTCGTCAAAAGTCGGCCACGCCTGCTCGTGTACGCTGTCCCTATGGCCGATCTGTTGCCACAGTTCCTCGGCGATGTGTGGCGTAAACGGCGCCAACAGCAATACGATATGTTCAATTGCATCGGCCAAAGTCCCCCGATCGGCCGTCTGCGGATAACTTTGTACTGCGTTGACGAGCTCCATGATCGCACTGATCGCCGTGTTAAAGTTGTAGCGCGTCCCGACATCTTCCGTCACTTTCTTGATCGTGTAGTGCAAAGTTCGGTTGAGCGCCTTGCTCTCTTTGTCAACGTCTGGTTCAGCCTGGGGCCTGTCTTCAAATATGTGTTTGTGTTCACCCACGACCCGCCACACGCGGTTTAAAAACCGGTAGCTGCCTTCCACGCCGGAATCACTCCACTCCAAATCGCGATCCGGCGGAGCGGCAAACAGAATGAACAGTCGCCCTGTGTCCGCACCGTACTGCTCGATTATCTCATCGGGACTGACGACATTTCCCTTCGATTTCGACATTTTGGCGCCGTCTTTCAACACCATGCCTTGCGTCAGCAAACTTTTAAACGGCTCGTCCGTCGACACCATCCCGGCGTCGTACAGGACTTTGGTAAAGAACCGCGAGTACAAGAGGTGCAAAATGGCGTGTTCAATCCCGCCGATGTACTCGTCCACTTGCATCCACTTGTCCGCCATTTCCTTGGAAAACGGCTTTTCTTCATTGTGTGGGTCTGTATAGCGCAAGTAGTACCAAGAGGAATCGATGAACGTATCCATCGTGTCCGTCTCCCGCCGTGCCGGCTGACCGCAGCGGGGACACGTTGTGTCAACAAAAGAAGGGGACGTTGTCAGCGGGTTGCTGCGTCCGTCAAAAGTGACATCTTCCGGCAACAGAACGGGCAACTGTTCTTTCGGTACAGGGACTGTGCCACACGCGTCACAGTAGATGATTGGAATCGGGGCTCCCCAGTAACGCTGCCGGGATATGAGCCAGTCCCGCAACTTGTACGTGACAGTACGCTCTCCTTTGCCTTGACTTTCCAACGCTTTGCTGATTTCCACAATCGCTTTGCGGTTCGGCATACCGTTAAACTGGCCGGAATTGACGAGGACACCGTCTTCGACGTACGCTTCGGACAACGGCTCACCGAGTGGATCCCCAGGGCGGTCGATCACTTTGCGAATCGGCAGGTGGTACTTCTTCGCAAAGGCAAAGTCGCGTTCGTCGTGAGCCGGGACCCCCATGACGGCACCTGTTCCGTAATCCATCAACACGTAATTGGCCACCCAAATCGGCACTTCTTCTCCCGTCAGCGGGTGCTTCGCATACGCGCCTGTAAAGTAACCAACTTTTTCGGCATCAGCGGACGTTCGGGACATTTCCGATTCGTTCCGCATGCGCGCGATAAATTCCCGGATCTGTCTCTCTTGCGCCTTTCCGCGAATCACTTGTTCGACGAGGGGATGTTCCGGTGCCAACACCATGTACGTGACGCCGAACAGTGTGTCGGGTCGGGTGGTAAATACCGTTACGGGAGCATCATTCAATTCCGGGATTGTGAACGTGACGTTCGTCCCTTCACTGCGGCCGATCCAGTTGCGCTGCATGGTTTTCACTTTTTCCGGCCACTCGTCGAGCTTGTCGAGGTCATGCAGCAAGCGGTCGGCATACTCGGTAATGCGAAAAAACCACTGCTCAAGCTCTTTCTTCTCCACCACTGTATCGCATCGCCAGCAGCGCCCATCTTCCACCTGTTCGTTGGCTAACACAGTCTGGCAGCCCGGACACCAATTGACTGCCGCCTTTTTCCGGTAAGCCAAACCGCGCTCGTAAAAGAGTAAAAACAGCCACTGGGTGAACCGGTAGTAGTCAGGTTGGCACGTCGTCACTTCACGGTCCCAGTCGTAACTGACACCCAGCTGGTTTTGCTGCTCCTTCATGTGCGCAATGTTGTCCATCGTCCATTTCGCCGGGTGTACGTTGTTTTTGATCGCTGCGTTTTCTGCCGGCAGTCCGAACGCATCCCACCCCATCGGGTGCAAGACCCTGTAGCCGTTCATCCGTTTAAAGCGGGCGATTACATCCCCGATGGAGTAGACGCGCATGTGTCCCATGTGCAGTTTTCCTGACGGATAGGGAAATTGTTCTAATGTGTAAAATTTCGGTTTGTCACTTTCTTCGACCGTTCGGTAGATGTGGCGCTCGCCCCAGATCTGCTGCCATTTGTGTTCAATTTGGTGTGGATTGTACCCTTGAGTCATGACCCATTCCTCCTTGGAACTGCACGTAATGAAAAATTACTCCCAAATATGAAACCTCCCACCCCAAGTGTCATCACTAGGGACGAGAGGTTGTTGACCATTCTCCCGCGGTACCACCCTATTTAGTACCAGCTTTAACAGATACTCACTCAAATATCCGGTAACGGGGATCAGAACGGCAGAAGGTACTCGGTTCCCCTCTGCGACTTACGGGGCGAGTTCGATTGTGTGCAACGTCGGCTTGCAGCCACCGCCGACTCTCTGAACATTTAATACAACCTACTGCTCCCCGGCATCGTCGATAACACTTTTCCGCGTATTTCATACTGATTATATGCAAACGGCCCTGGCTGTGTCAACTCTTTTTTCCGATCCGAGTGTGAGATACTAGGAGCCCCCTCTTATAACAAGTATCCCTCAGCGCTTTTGCGCCGCGAAAAACAGCCGCTCACTGTTCTCTTTCGGTTCGCCCTCTATTTCAAAGTCAGCGCTGACTGATTGAACGGAAAATCCGGTTTCCTCCAGCCACTTTACGACTGTGTGTACAGGGAACGTCCTCTGCCGGTGCCACTCGTCAAACCGATCATATTTGCCGTCCCTTTGTTCAACAAAGAACGTCAACGCTTGGTTGACGATGCCGCATTCGTGGTCGAACTGATTGTTCAAGACACAGTACACGTCCGCCTCTTCCCACGCAAACAGCTGGTCACCCAACACGTCCGCGATTTTGTAGGGGCTGTGAATGTCAAACAAAAAAACACCCTTCGGAGCGAGCCCCTTATGCACTGCCTCAAACGCTCTTTTCCAGTCTTCTTCCGTCAACAAATAGTTGAGGCTGTCGCAAAAACAGACGACAGCATCTGCCTGTCTGGGGAGGATGAGTTCGCGCATGTCTTGTTCCAGCCACTGGACAGCCGATCCAGCGCCGTGACGCAGTCCCTCTTTACCAGCGGCGACGGCCAGCATGTCTGCGGAGCGGTCCACCCCGATGACAGTCCGGCCTGTTTTGACCAACCTCCACGTCAGCGTACCCGTACCGCAGGCCAAGTCCACCACTGTCCTTGGTTGTACCCCCATTCGACTCCACTGTGCTTCCGTCCACTGCAGCCACCTGTCGTACGGAGCGCTTTCCATCAGCCGATCGTATACACTGGCCAAATGCCGATAGTTTTCACGTCCCATCGCCTCATTGAACTCCAACCGTTTTGGCGTCGCCCCACAGACGTTCCAAATCGTAGAAATCGCGCTCGTCACGGTGAAAGATGTGAATCACGACATCGCCGGCATCGATCAACACCCAGCGCCCCTGGTCATAACCTTCGACCCCTCTCACGTGTACGCCTGCTTCCTCTAAACTGTCTTTCACACCAGTGGCAATAGATTGAACTTGTTTTTCCGAATGTCCGCTTGCAATGACAAAGTAGTCTGCGATGACGGAAAGACCTTGAATGTCTAAAATGACGGGCCGAACGGCCTTTTTTTCTTCCGCAGCTTGTACAGCCAACTTCGCCACTTCCACTAAATCCAACGTCACGACTCCTCCTTTAACAAATCGTTCCTCGCCTCAACCGTCAACGGGTACAGTTTACGGTTATTTTTTATCAGCAGCATCAACGTGTTATTCAGCGAACGGTAAAGGGCGCCGTCCAGATCATGGTCTGCCAGTTCCCTCACTTCCTGAACTCCTGGAAAATCGCGCCCAGGTTCGATATAATCGGCTAAACAGACCACCTTTTCCAGTACGGACATATTCGGACGCCCGGACGTGTGATAGCGGATGGCGTTGAGAATATCCTCATCTTCTACGCCCAAATGCTCACGAACGGCTTCCGCACCGACAAAAGCGTGCCACAAGGCTGGACTGTGCTGCAATAAATCATACCCTATCTTGTGTTCCACGATCCACTGGCGCTGCTTGTCTGTCGGCCAGCACTTACTGTAATCGTGTAAAAGGGCTGCCACGTCAGCCTTCTCTGGATCGGCCCCGAAACGGTGAGCCAGCTGAACGGCCGTTTCTGCCACGCGAAGCGTATGCCGGTACCGGCTCTCATCTAATTCACTTTTTACAATGGTCAACAGTTTTTCACGTTTCATACAACCGATTAGCCTCCATATATTCCCGCACGCCCTCGGGAACGAGATACCTCACAGATTTCCCTGCCGCCCTTTTCCTGCGAATGTCAGTCGACGTAATCCCGATCGACGGCATTGAGACGTAACGAACCCGCTTGGCAATGGCATCAGGAAGTTCGGGTCTGCCGTAGCCTGGACGGTTTAATCCGACAAACTGCACGTCTTGGATCAACTGTTGGATACGATACCAATTTGGAAGGTCGTGAACCATATCAGCACCGACGATAAAGTAGAATTCATGCTCGGGGTAGCGCTTCTGCAAAATGGACATCGTCTCAGCGGTGTACGATGTACCTTGCCGCTCGAACTCCAGTTTCGACACGCAAAATTTCGGATGATCGACCACTGCCTTCTCCACCATCCTCAACCTGTGAATCGGGTCTGCAACGGTGCGGCTGTGTTTGTGAGGCGGCTCTGCTGCCGGCATGAACCACACGTAATCTAAGGGTAGTTCGTCTCTCACTCGCTCTGCCGCAATTAAGTGGCCGAAGTGAATGGGGTCAAACGTTCCTCCCATAATTCCGATCCGCATCTTCATACTCCTTGTCTACGTAGATACCGCCTGGCGCATGACGTCCAGCGGAGGTTGAACCCCTGTCCACTGTTCGTAAGCTAGCGCCCCTTGGTGGACAAACATGCCGAATCCGTTGTGTATGACACAGCCCCGGCCTTCTGCCTGTCTCAGTAACGTCGTTTTCATCGGATTGTAGATTAAATCACTGACGATGGCCCCTTCCGGCAACAACTCTCCTGGGATAGGTGTCTCCTCGACGTGGGGATGCATCCCGACCGATGTGGTGTTGACGATCAACGTCCGATCATCTATCCACTTCTCAATCTCTGCCAAAGGAACCGCTTTGACGTCCGTCAGGTGTTGCAGGAGTGAACGGAGCTGTTCGGCTTTTGCCACAGTCCGATTGGCGATGACGACACTCTGAACGCCTGACTGCGCCAACGCGTAGGCAACGCCCCTTGCGGCGCCTCCCGCCCCGAGAATGAGCACGCGCTGTTCTTCCAGACGAAGACCTGTTTCTACTTCGAGTGATCTCAAATACCCGGCCCCGTCAGTATTCATCCCGATCAGTTTGCCGCCGTCATTCACAACCGTATTGACCGCCCCGATTCGACGGGCCTCATCGTTCACTTCATCCAATAGGGCCATGATGGCCACTTTGTGAGGTATCGTCACGTTCCACCCTCGAGCGCCGAGGGCGCGCATTCCGTTTACCGCCTGCGGTAGCTCTTCCGGGCGCACATCAAACGCCAAGTACGTATACGGGAGCTTTTGACTTTCTAACGCCCTGTTGTGCATGAGTGGCGATTTCGAGTGGGCAACAGGATGTCCCATGACACCCAAAAGGCGCGTGTGTGTTCCGATTTCCATTTAAGTTCTCCCCTCGATAAGAACATTCTTTTTCGCGACGTCCTCATATCAACGCCGGTCGCAGCGAGACTGTGATCCCCTTCGGGGCGTAAACGTCCAGTTCGGCCGCATCTCCCCGACATGTCACCCAGCCGAGGCCGGAAATGACGATGTCCGTCTTCTCCCCTCTCACATGGAAAGACTGCTTCCACATCGGCGGAAGTGTGCCTTTTTCAAAAGGGGGTGACAACATCTTCCCCACGTGTTCCGCATAAAGCGAATCGGCCCGTTCCGTTTTGGTCCGGTGTATGTACAAGTCTTTCGCCATGTAACAGACAAACGGCTGCCTGGGCCCCCGTTTGAAGTCAAGCCGGCCTAAGCCGCCAAAAAAAAGCGTCTGTCCGTCATTAAGCTGGTACACTTTCGGGTGAATGACCGTTTTCGGCACGATCAGACGCAGTTCGTCAGGTGACACCCGTTCGCTCAAGCGGTCTTCGTTGACAATGCCCGGCGTATCGACAATTTCCCGGTTGTCGTCCAAAGGAATGCGTATCGCGTCGAGTGTTGTCCCGGGGTAGTACGACGTCGTGATTTCATCCCCTTCACCGTCTCCGTACTGTTGCAGCAACCGGTTGATGAACGATGATTTTCCGACATTGGTGGCCCCGACGATGTACACGTCCCGTCCGTTCCGGTATTCCTCTATTTTCTCCACCACTCGTTCGACATTCAGGTTCATCTTAACACTGCACAGGACGATGTCGACCGGATCTGTTTTCCGCCCTTTAACAAATTGTGCAAGCCACCTCTCGATTTTTTCCGGCCTCACTGACTGGGGAAGCAAGTCCACTTTGTTCGCCACAAGGAGTAGCGGATTGTCGCCGATGTACCGGGACAATTCAGGAATCCAGCTACCCTCTAAATCAAAGATGTCCACAATGTGTACCACGAGAGCTTCCTGCGTCGTGAGTTCCTGTAGCACTGTACGAAAATCGTCCGCCGTCCGCTCAGTTTTCCCAACCTCGTTGTAATGGCGGATACGGTGACAGCGCCTGCAAACTAAATGCTCACGCTCAAGCGCTTCTGGCGGGACATAGCCTGAACGTTGCGGGTCTTCCGTCTGAATCGGAACACCACACCCGGCACAATACCGTGTCTCTTTCGACAACATCATTCCTCCCAGCGTTTAATACCGCGTAAATCCATCCACATGAACACCAGCTTTTCAAACGTGCGGTTGACTTTTGTCCAAAACCCCTCGCGTTCTGAAATGGGAACGACCAAAATCGTATACAGTCCGGCTTTGTTTCCGCCCAACACGTCTGTCAACAGCTGATCTCCGACGATGACCGTTTCTTCCGGGGTCGCTTCTAAGTGGTGCAACGCTTTTTGAAAAGAGGAGTAAAACGGTTTTTTCGCTGCGTGTATGTAAGGAACCTGAAGCATATTGGCAAATGTCGCCACGCGGGTTTTCGTGTTGTTCGACACAATCATGACCCGGAACCCCATCGATTCCAGTTGCTTTAGCCAATGCATCAGCTCCGGTGTGACATCCATTTTGTCCGTTTCGATGAGTGTGTTGTCCAAATCCAAAATAATGGCTTTAAACCCGCGATGTTGCAACTCGTTAAAATCGATATCGTATACACTTTTGACGAACTTTTTCGGTATCAGTCTCTTCACCGCATCCACCCATCCCATAATTTGCCCCAAAAAAGTGCGCTCAAATTCTTACAACGGCATTTCTCTTTTTATTTTATCAAACTTGTACAAACTTTTTTCATTGCGTTCCACCATTCGCCGCCGATTGAGCTGAAACCGTTCTTCTTCAAAAGGGAACCGTGAGGTGGTGATAATTCGGCTCGACCGGTTTTGCAACACTTCCACTAACCGCTGTTTGAGCATATCGGTGTTCATCCCGATCGACAACAATTCGGTGAGGGAAGCCATGGTTTCCGGGTTGATGGAAGGAAAGAGCTTTCCGCGCGGTTCCTGGGCAGCACCAGCCAACTGGTAAAATTGTTTAAGCACCTCAGCTCTTCTCCGTCCGCTCCCTGAAACGAGCAAGAAGACTTGAACCGCCATCCCGCCCTTTGTGCGCCGCTGTGAAATGCCGGCAAACTTCACCCCGCGAATGGACAGGTCATAACGGCCCGGACAGTATGATCCTTCCACCTCCCCGACTGCTATGTGCCTCACGTAAGGGTGAAGCAGCTCCTCGACTAATTGCCGCATCGCTTCAAATCCGTCATCGATGTCCGCAAAGGGACGGTCCACGGGCATCACGAGCGAAATATTGAGGACGCCTTCATCGAGCACGACGGCGAGGCCTCCGGAATTTCGCACAATGACGCGGTAACCTTTCGCTTCCAAATAGTTAAGTCCCTCTGCGATAAAGGGAAGGCGGGTATCTTGTATCCCCAGAACGACGGTATCCCGATGTACCCACAGTCGGGCAGTGGGAGGAGACAGCTTTCCGCCGACAGACGCACAAAGAGTATCGTCCATGGCGAATGAATCGATGGCGTCTAGTGCCGACTCGTGTCCCCTTTGGTCCAGGATGCGCCAAACTTTTTGGTTGAGGTGAGTCGGTTCCCGATTCATAACGTGTAACTCCTGCACCAGCGGTAATTCACTATCTTCCCTATAATACACGATTCGATGGCGGAGATAAATAGCCTCCCATCAGCTCCTGTTGCTCGCCACATTGTACATAAAAATGTCTTGCGCGTCCATACTAAGCGTACGACTTTTATATAGGAGGGAATACTTTTGGCAAAACCAGACGACCGTTCCGACAACGTTGAGAAGTTGGAAAACATGATCGGACATACGCTCGATAACATGGATGATGCTCGCGATTACCTCAAAGCTCACTCAGAAGAACTGAGTGAAGAACAGAAAAGACAAATCAGAGCGAAAAACGAACGCAGGGAACAGAGCATCGAAGGCATGCGGAGCGAAATCAAAGACGAGGCGAACGACCAAAAGTAACGCATCGCACATAAAAGACGGTGTTCCTGCAGTGGGCGGGGAACACCGTCTCGCCTTTTATTCTGACGACCGGTAAAACTCGTGAAACAATTTCATCAACGCCCGCTTTTCAATGCGGGAAACGTAAGAACGGGAAATGCCCAGTTTGCGGGCGATTTCACGCTGTGTCCGTTCCTCGCCGTTATCCAGTCCGAAACGGCCGCGTATCACTTCTTGCTCGCGTTTGTCTAAGATGTGAATGTGTTGATAGATTTTGCTCTTCTCAATTTTCAGTTGCACTCGCTGAATCACGTCGTCAATGTCCGTTCCGAGCACATCGATCAATGTGATTTCGTTCCCCTCTTTGTCCGTTCCGATGGGATCGTGCAGAGAGACGTCTTTTCGCGTTTTTTTCAACGATCGAAGGTGCATCAAAATCTCGATTCTAATGTCATTAGAGGCGTTTAGAAAGTGTATATCTCAATACCGTCCTTATATACCCTAATCTCCTTCACTACATATCTAATCAATGCCTGCTTATCGTCAAAAGACAGTTCTTCCTTACCATGATTTAAATAGTACGCAGCGGCCTCTTTTATAAGGTTGGCGCTATATTGCTTATTCGACAGTTCGCTATATCTTTTCTTTAACTCTTCTAATTCTTCTGTTAAATGCTCCTCTTTTCGCTTCAACCCTTTCAATGATTCTCGGATTTCTTCCTGACCGATCTCCAAACCTTCCGCAAACAGGTTGAGAAGCCGCTTACGGCCCTCTTTTGCCTTTTTAATTTCAGTTTCTAACCGAATGATTTCAGCCTGTTCAAAATCAACCTCATCCGTCTCATCTTCTACCGTTGCAATCTCATCTGGGTTGTTCAACCAATGGGATATTTTATCCCACACATCTTTATCAAGTTTTTCACACCTAACCCGCATACCACAACCGGGATGCTTTGCTCCAGAGTAATTTTTCTCATCGGTATATATAAAAACATCTGCCCCCCAGTTACGATGTTTTCTTCCGGTCATTGTATTACCACATTTGGCGCATCGAAGAAGTCCGCTAAGAAGGTATCTTCTTTTGCTTTGTTTTGTCCATCGGCGACGAGATTCGGAGAGCAGATTTTGTGCATGGTCAAAGGTTTGACGATCTATAATGGCAGGACAAGGAACAGGTATCCACTCTTCCCGAGGTCGCTCTTTCATAGGTATGCGTTCATCTTTTGGCTTGTGTTTGTTACCAAGCATTCCTTCCGTGTTCCACCTATTCTGATAGAATTTTCCAATATAGGCTCGGTTCATGAGCATTTGTCGTACTACTTGGCGGTGCCACACATTTGCACCACGCTTGGTGGGAACACCTTTCTCCGTTAAATATTTTGCTATCCCGTTGATTCCGCGGACAAGGTCATTAGGCTTCGTAAAAAGATCAAATATGAGACGGACAATTTCCGCCTCGCTTTCATTGATGATAAACTGTTCGGTTTCTTTATCGTAGTCGTAACCGTATATCTGGTAGTCCCGGACGACACGACCTTGACGTGCCTTCTCCCTTCGTCCACGAGACATCCGTTCATTAATTTTGGCCTTCTCAAATTCAGCAATAGCACCACGCATACTGTAAAAAAGCTGCCCTTCAGCAGTCTTGGCATATTCACCGTTCACAAATATAAGTTCAACATCAAGACGATCAAACTCATCCGTTATTATTAATTGGTTCATTAATTTTCGGGATAGTCGGTCAGGATCGAGGCAAATTACTTTAGAAATGATTCCTTCTTTTACATCATTCCGCAACTTTGTCAATGCCGGCCTGTCTAAAAACTCTCCGGAAAATCCATCATCTATGTATTCAATAACTTCATTCGTTCTCGCTTTCTTTTTGCACTCCTTGATTTGGTCTTGTAAGCTGAAACCTGTCCTTGCTTGTTCCTCTGTGCTTACTCTTGCGTAAATCCCGATCACCGAGTTTCTCCCTCCTGTACTTCCCTTTAAGATAAGCATAGCAAGCGTGGCGACACTTGTCAGCAAATTCACCCTCGATGATCTTAACATGCATGGGCGCATACCCCCTTATTTCTCAGGATATGCGCCCTCTGCTTGTCAGCTTTACAAAAGGGAATCCTTAATGAAGATCCGAAAAATTTATTATTTATTAGATCTTCTTATCGTTCCCACTCGCCCCCACAGTCTTACTAAATTACTCTTTTATCGTTAGCTCAACGGTCCCGTCATCGTTTACTCCCTCCACCTCAACAATTACGTAACCGGTTCCATTCACGTGAACGGGCATTTTGTCCCCGGTCTTAAACTTCTTTGAATTCTTCTTCATCATAAATTTAACAAACTCTATAATCTGGTTCCTTTCCTCTTGTTCCATGCTTAACCCGCCTTTCAATCCTTTTAATAATTCGAATTGTTCTCGGTATCTTTGGTTCCCACGTGACAAAGCCTTTTCTTTTTAACTTCTTTAATAAGTCCTGTACCGTGCTCGGCGATTTGCTTCCGATCATGCTGCCAATTTCTCGGACAGTAGGTGGGTAATTGTTTTCTTGTGTAAACGTAATGATTGCATCAAGAACCTCTCGCTGCCTTCTTGTTAGCAAAAATATCCCCTCCTAGTTCTTTATTATATACGAATGTTTGTTCGCATTCAATTCAAAAAACCTCACGGATAGAGGTGTGGTTTTTTCTTTGAAAATAACCACAAATTGAATATAATGGGAACAAATGTTCCTACAAGAGGTGATCGTATGGGCACGCTAACCGATCGAGATCGGAAGCTGGCGCGGGAATACCTCATTTTCAGATCTGCACAAAAAGCACTTCGGTATGATCGGGATAGGATACGTGAGAATGGACTGAAATTTCGGTTGATTTATGAACAGCTAATAGAAAATGTCCTAAAGAGTGTAGACGCCAAACTGGACAGATTGAGCAATGAGCTTATACGTGTGTCCAGAACAGATCAGGCGACAGTATATGATGTGCGGGTGAAAAACCGACGAGGATATATAGAAGTGTCTGCAGTGGATGTAGTGAAGGAGGTTGAGAAAATGTTTATCAGATGATCTGGTTCTAAATAGAGTATATCTTTAGTGAACACTATGATAGAATTTATAACACTAAAAGGTTATAATGTTCAGAAATATATAGGGAGGGGTCTAATTGGACGACTTTTTTCTATTGCTGTTTTTCGCAAGTATTATTCTTTTTTTCTTAGCTTTTATCAAACCAAAAAGGTTTATATTTTGGGGTAAAGTTCGGAAGAGAAGACATAGCTTTGTCTACCTAGCTGTTACTTTTTTTAGCTTTATAGCGTTCGGAGTTACAACTGACGCAGGCACTACAAATGATACAACAGCAGACATTGCAAATAATGAAACAAAAGTTGAACAAACTGTTAAGGAAGAAAGCACGGATGTAAAAAACGAGAATACCGGAAAACAGGTAACACCCTCTAATGATGAGTCTAAAACCACTACCGCCGAAAAATCGACAAGTTCTAACACATCAAATAAGAAATCAACAGCTTCCAATGACAATAGTAAAGAAGAAAGCTCATCAAAAAAGAAATCAACCACTACAAAAGAATCAAAGTCAAATCAAGTTGAGGTAAAGTTAGTTAAAACAGTGGATGGAGATACGATAAGGGTAAATTACAACGGAAAAGAGGAGACTGTGCGATATTTATTAATAGACACCCCGGAAAGTAAGGATTCGCGATCTTGTAAACAACCATACGCGGAAGAGGCTTACAACCGCAATAAACAACTCGTTAACAGTGGAAAACTAACTCTTGAGTTCGAAAAAAGTAAGCGAGATAAATACGACAGGTTGCTGGCATATATATTTGTGGATGGGAAATCAGTACAAGAAACGCTTCTCAAAGAAGGTCTCGCACGTGTTGCATACGTATATGAACCACCGTATAAGTATCTCGATCAGTACAAGAAAGCTGAAAACGCCGCAAAAAGTGAAAAACGAAATATCTGGGGGAAATCCGGGTATGTCACGGATGATGGCTTTAAGGGGTGTGTAGAATCAAAAAAATCAACATCATCTACGAAGAAAAGCACAACAAAGAGTAATCCATCTAAAAAGGAAACTTCTTCAAAAGATACAGGTAGTGGAAAAGAATCGTTTGCTAATTGCACTGAATTACGTAAAGTTTACCCGGATGGTGTACCAAAGGGTCATCCAGCATACCAGCCAAAAATGGATCGAGACAAAGACAACTGGGCTTGTGAAAGGTAAAAAAGCAAAATTTTAGGCCAATATAGCCCCACCTCACACGAGATGGGGCTTTTGCATTATTTCGTCACACCTTCATGTTTATTCACAGCCAACTCAAACCCCGAGTTCGACAGTAAATAGGCACAAATTCACTTTTTAATAAAATGTATTTCCTATGATATCAATCTTTTCGTGGATTTGTGCTTAAAATTTTTTGAATTTTACATAGGCACACGTTTAATAAAATTTGTGTTTACATTATAATGTTTATGAATTATAATATAGGCATGTATATTAGAAGGGTGACTCGCAAAAACAAAGATGGATCAAGAGTTTCGTACATTCAGCTCGCTCATAACGTGTGGGATCCGAAGGCCAAATATGCGAAAGCGAAGGTGATCTATTCATTCGGTCGTGAAGATGATCTCGATATGGACGTACTCGAACGACTGGCCCAAAGTATCAATAGATTCCTCTCACCCGAAGAGGCACTGAAGTCGAAACAAAAAATTAGAGATACAGCTGAATTTTTATTCCGGTCTGTCAAGCAACTGGGTGGCATTTGGCTATTTGATCAACTTTGGAAAAAATTAGGGATGGATACGATTCTCGAAGAGATTTTTAAAGAGCGCAAGCACGAAATCAATTTAGAACGTGCCATTTTTGCAATGGTCGCAAACCGTGCGCTTGCCCCTTCCAGTAAATTAGGAATGGAAGAATGGATATCCGAAGATGTCTATCTCCCTGGGCTTCCAAGTGTTCATTGCCATCAGCTTTACCGTGCCATGGACGAGTTATTGGATGCCCAAAGCTTGTTGGAAGATCGTGTATTTGACAATGTTTCCAACCTGTTCAATCTGGAAGTTGATCTTCTCTATTTCGATACGACATCCAGTTACTTTGAAGTCGCTCCCAACGAAACCCCGGAAGATGACGATTTTCGGCTTCAAGGATACTCGAAAGATAAACGTCCGGACCTCGTACAAACGGTGATTGGACTAGCGGTTACACGTGAAGGCATTCCCATTAAAGTGTGGTCTTGGCCAGGAAACACGATGGATATGAATGTGATTGAGGAAGTGAAGAAAGATTTGATGGGTTGGCGCCTTGGGCGCATAATCCATGTGATGGATCGTGGTTTTTCCTCCGAAGAAAATCTACGCATCCTACAACGTGGTGCCGGACATTATATTATTGGCGAACGGATGCGGGCAGGCAAAAAGGATGTGGAAGCTGCACTTAATAAACGTGGACGGTTCCATGCCATTCGTGAAAACCTCTTAGTAAAAGAATCGATTGTTGGAGATGGCGAAGCCAGAAAACGCTATGTGATCGCCTATAATCCGGAAGAAGCCGAACGTGACCGCCGTCAAAGAAAGGAAATCATCTGTGCCGTTGAGGAGCAGCTTGAAAATTTGAAACAATTACCGAATGAAGCCCACCACAAACGGGCATGTGCTTTACGGGTGCATAAAGTGTACGGGAAATATATCCGCCAATTGAAAGATGGTACCTTGAAACTGAATAAGCAAGCCATACGGGATGAAGAGAAATACGATGGCAAATACTTAATCCGGACATCAGACGATACGTTATCCCTTGAGGATATTGCGTTAGGGTATAAGCAGTTACTTCAAGTCGAAAGCGCTTTTCGAACGTTAAAGTCCACATTAAACATACGGCCGATGTACCATCGGCTAGAGAGACGAATTCGAGCTCATATCATCATTAATTGGCTGGCACTTTTGCTTGTCAGGTTGATTGAAAATGAAACCGGCTCGAGTTGGGATTCCGTGCGTCGTGAGGTCCAAAGGCTTCAAGTGGGTCATTTCACCACGAAGGATGGAGATCTATATCGTACGACGACACCAACCGCCAAACAGAAAGAGATTTTCAATAAAGTAGGCGTGAATCTGCCTCCTGAAATTTTAGAAATCAAACCGAAAAGCTAGTAACACAATAATTATGCCCTTTTTACCCCTCAAAACCTTGATACACAAAGCTTTGAGGGGCATTCGTTTACCTAGCAACTGTCGAACTCGGGTCAAACAAGCCCGTCGCTGCCAATCCTGCCAATCCTCCCGACCATAATCGCAGTACCAATTCCAAGTCAGTGAACGGATAAGCCACTGCTCCGACAAACAGTCCGATCACGAGACTGATCGCCGGAATGACATTTTTCGGAACCGGTACCGATCGCTTCACCAATTCGACAAGTGCCGTGATGATCGGTGCCAAGATTGTGGCGAAAATGAGTACTTGTTCCATGGCTTACCCTCTCCCCTCTAATGACTTTTTCGTCTCTGGTCCTGGAATACCATCAACTTTAATTCCCGCATCACGCTGGAACTTTCGGACTGCATTGGCTGTCTCGCTACCCATCACGCCATCCGCACCGTATTTCGGCAACTTGTATCCAAGTGCCAACAGTCGGTCCTGAAGCTCCTTGACATGCTTTCCACGTTCTCCGTTTCTGATGACGGAACCATTCCAATGACGGAAGCGGAATGATGATCCGGAGTAGTTTCGTAATGCACGGTAAGTTTGCGGCCCGGCTATGCCGTCCACGGGAATGCCAGTTGCTCTTTGTGCTGCCCGGACAGCTCTTTCTGTTTCATCGCCAAAATGGCCATCTGCTCCAAACTTCGGGAGACTAAAACCTTTTGAGATCAACATGTTCTGCATAGATCGGACAATCGGGCCGCTATCGCCTTTCCGAAGAATCTGACCTGTCCATTTTGTGCTACTGCCTTTACTAGATTTAGTAGAGGATTTGCTGGGTTTCGATGGTTTAGACTGACCACCCATTTTCTTTTTTAACCCAAAATACTCCGCAACTCCTTCTGCTATCGCTTTTCCTGCGGCGTCTAGCACCTTATCGTCACGAAGCTTTTTAATGTCAATCGTGGAGTCCATGAACCCGCCTTCAATTAGGACCGCTGGCATTTTTGTGTTTTTGATGACGTACAAGTGGTTCCCTCTCTTGATTCCTCGATCCCTTAAACCGTATGCCTTCAGTACTTTTGCATGGATGAGTTGTGCCAGTTTCTTTCCTTTGGCGGACCCAACGTAATAAAAAGTCTCTGTTCCGGTCCAATCACCCCATACCCCTGTGTTTGCGTTGTGGTGACAAGATACATAAATATCTGCCCCCCACGTATTAGCTTTATTTGTACGGGTTGATAGCGGTACATCCGTTTTTCCAGATGGATCATCAAGGCGCATAATCTCTACACCTTGGTATTGTTTCAAGTACTTGATAGCAGCTAAAACGACTTTGTTGTTAAAATCCCACTCATATTCACCGTCTGGCGTGCGCTTTCCCGGTGTTGCCCCAAAACCACCGTGTCCAGCTCCAATTGCTACTTTAACAACCATAATCATCCCCCTCTAAAAAATTAACCACCTACCTCCGTGGTAGCCGGTCTTTGATTTCCCGCAGCTCATCGATCACGATGTCGTATCGTGATGCGAACTCGTTCAGCGTCTGATGTAGCTGTTTCTCGCGTTCTCGGTTGTTTCGCATAACGTAAATGAGTAGCCACACAAAAAGGACCGCGAACGGCCCCTGTGTGAGAAAATATTGCATTACATCTATTTCCACATATCCCCGCTCCCTCCATGCAAAATAAAAAAGCCTATTCGGCTTTACCTAGCTCTGCTAATTTCGCTTTTGTTTCTTGCGCTTTTTCGTGGCTTTCCACAACCTTTTGGGCTTGATTTTTAATTCCCTCCAACTTCTCAATCTGTTCCTGCAACTGTTCGACTTGCACCTGAAGTATTGCTATTTGTTGCGCCTGTGCCGCTATTTGCGCGGATAGTTTTTGTATTACTTTGTTTGCATCAATGTTCATTGTGTTCTAACTCATCCTCCTCTTTTACTTTTTCCATGTATTTTTCTTCGTGACCGATTCGTTTCCCGTACACCCAACATGCAACGTCCACTTGTTTTTCTCCGATCACGCGAAGTTTGAAGCGTTTTGGCTCACGCTCCAACACTTGTACCCTACCTCCGTCTTGCGTTATAGGAAACACGCTATAACCGTTGATCGTCTCCGCGAACATAGGATTAAGCTCAATCCAATGCTCACCGGGCTCGAGTGTCGTCTCTATTACGTCCATGAAACGGCTGTCTGGCGTCTCAAGTGCATACATGAGACGTTTCCCGTAGTTTTCGGTTTCGACAACTGCTGACTTGCTGCCCGCTACTGTAAAATCGCGGTAAACATACATACCACCGCCGCTTGTATAAGCCCTAAAGTCGACTATCCGCTGATCATCAGAGTTCCTTATTGAAAAATTTTTTTGCGCCGTTAAAGCTTTTAAACCTAATTCTGTTGCAGAGCCTGTACCGTATGACCTGAATTCCCAAGCTCTTTCAATGTTAAGACGGAGAGCTGTAGTCCCGCTAAGGGGTTCGACAATAATCGGGTCGTAGAAAACAGACTGTCCTCCGTACACTGTTAAACCGCCAAAGAGTGCGGCGCCATCTGTCGCCGATATTGAGAATTCAGAAACACGGCTACCATTATACGCTATCAGATTGACGTTCGCATTGTTAGAAGTGTTGTGCGCTTCGACAAAGGCGCCTTTATACAACGATCCCCAGCCGACTTCATCAGATGCGGCTAATGCAGACTGATTCGGGGAGTGAACTAAAATTTGATCGCGGTTATTATCGTATTGAGCGGTTGTGACTTGTCCGGTATAGTTGTTATTTCGATAAAACTCAATATTGTCTACACCCAGATGCGCTCGCGTAGGCCCCGTCCCGCCGATTGTCACCTGTCCTGCGTCCAAGGTCCCGGTAATAATATTGCCATCAACCATGCGCCGCATGTTAACCGCGTCGAAAAGATAGTGAGAGATATTATTTGCGTCGTCGTCTAAGACACGAATTGTCGGGGCCATCGTGACAGCTCCGGCTGGAATATCCGCTATCAAACTTAATTGTGTCCACTGTCGTACGGGAATGTCTACTCCCGGTTTCCATGTCTGGCTACCCGCAAAAGCCAAATAGTTTCCGTTTGCATCTTCGCAACGAAAGGCTAAATTGAGCCTGTTCCAAGTCACTCCGCTAGGCCCAGACGGCCTAACCCAGACAGTCATGTAGTAGCGCTCTCCCGGTTGCACCTCTATAGTGTGGTCGCCGTTCAGATATATTCGTTGTTCGCCCCCAAGCTCTTCTGCATCGCATTCGAGCGAGGGTTTCCCTTGCACGAACGACTGTTCCCCTGTAAGTAGCCCCCATCTTCCCATGAAGACGTGATGAGGTTCAATAGAATCTATGAAATTAGGGTTGTCAATCATATTATCTAGGTTGCCCACCATGAGCTTATCTGTCGTTATACTCTTCGATGCGATATGCTCTGATAAAATAGCCCCCGCCGCTATAGCATTCGCTGTGACGGCATCAGCCGCTAAATGATTTGCCGTCACTTCGCCAGCCGCAATATGCTTGGCTAAAATAGCGTTCGCCGCAATCGCTTGCGCTCCGACAGCTTCGGCTTGGATCGCTTCCGCGTACACTGAATTCTCGGCTAAATTCTCCGCTTGTACCGCGTCAATCGCCAGTTTTGTTGCGTCAATCACACGGTCAGGAAGTTGTTCTTTGTCAATCATGCCTTCCAATTCTTCAAACGACGACGCCGACAGTTTCTCCCATTCCAACCCATTCCACCGTCTAAAAGTGGGCGGCTCGGTACTATTATCAAACCACAAGTCTCCTATTTCCGGATTTTCGGGAGGCGTAGGGCTAGATGTTATTTGTTTTTGCGCATAGTTAATCGTAAAGTTTTCCGAATAAATTTTCGCATTTTCTTCCGCCTGATCGGCTTTCTCTTGCGCTCCGTCCGGCGTTTCCGCGCCCACTTCATCTGCGCGCGTCGGAGTGATTTTGACCCAATCGTTTTCCTCTTCGTCATAACGCTTTAACACATTCGGTATTGTTGTAATGTCTAACCATAAATGCTCCGTATTTTCTGGGGGCGAAGCGCTTCTGTGTATTTTTCGTTCCGCATATTCGGATAATTCCGCCCGACTTATTTTCTGTTGTATTTGTTGTCGCAATTGTTTCCATATCGCTCGCACTTCTTCTTCCGTGTATTCAGTAAAATCGCCTAAAACAACCCTTTTTCTTGATCTGTCCCTAAGGCTTCGCTCTTGCGTGTGAACTCTCGCCTCAAGGTATAACGGCGGACTGAACTTCTCGTCTTTGATTCTGATCGTATCGCCGAATCGAATTTGTTCGTTTTCCAGTTCCGGGACATTCTCGACATCTGAAATATTTACTTCATATTCCACAATTGCATTTACTCTTTTTTCTAGTTCGTTTTCAGTTAATTCCCGCAACCGCGATTCTGTCATATCTTGATCGGTCGATTCCGGTTCATACACTTCAATGAGATGCCGCCCCCCACGACCCCAGCGCTGTAACGCGTCTAAGTCTTCGACGAACACCTCGAGTCGTGTACCGTCCTCACGCTCTGGTCCAAGTCCAATAAGCGCTGTTACAACTTGATCGGTTTTTTCTTTTCGTTCTATCCCTAGTAAATCTTTACCAAACACTATTTCGCGCCCGCGCCATTCACCAACCTGTTCAATTAAATCCACATAACGCCCGATAATCCGGTAGTGGTCTATTTCTACGCGGAAACGCAATTCAAGGTCAAACTCACTCGCAATTTTACGTAACAAGTTATACGGGTTTGTGTGATTTTCAATGTGTATCGTTCGAATATTTGTAAAAGTAATAATCCCGGGCCGCCACTCTGTATTAGATAGGGCAAAATCAACGGCGGATTGCGGTGTTTGTCCGCTCAATGTCTGCGGTTCGATCACTTTCTGTTTTTTCAGTTCTAAATAACTTGCACTTGCGTAAACCGCTTTTGTTCGATCAGAGTGTTGTATAACTTCTTCAATAATAAATTCGAGAAACTCACCGTCTTCACCCGGGATAACTATCCTATTTCGGTCAGCGAGATGTTCGGAGTACGACTCATCGGAAAACGTGGTAAAATCGAACGTCTCCACGCCGTTCAGTTGTTTTAGATGCGTATCATCCCAAAAATCGCTGATCGTGTCGAGGATGACATCAGTTTGATGATCGGTTATGTGTATAACAGTTTCCGATGGTGACATTTTTACAACCTCGCCTTCTCTATATAAATCTTTTACGGTATCGAAGTTTCGTATTAAATGAATCCGGATGAACAATTAATTGGTTGTTCCCGCGTTTTAATTTAAAAAACTTCGCCCCAAAATCTTTTAAATCTTTTCGCGGTTCTCCATTCAATAAAATATCTTCGTTCGTATGATCAAACACAATACTATCTCCCTCATGCGCGATATATGGAACTTGATCATCAGCGGGATCATTGATTTTCCATACTTTCAAGTCTTTGATCGCTAGATCAGTTGGGGGATGATCATCAAATATCCCCATATGAATCTGCACTTGCGCAATAGGTTGTGAAAATTCTTCGAGCGTATCAGAGTACCTCACAATTCTCCGGGCATGATGTGTTCCATCCGGGCGCACTTTCCCAACATATAACATCCATAGATTTCCTATCCGCTGAAATCGAAAAATACCGTCAAAATCGTTCCAAAGCTCTCCCGTTGCTTGTGATGTTGTTTCATGTGTATAAATCAACTGTTCAGTTCTTTCAGGATTCTGCAAATACCCTCTCGCTCTATTTCGTTTTATTGTTTGCCACGCGTCCGACATCTTAATATTCGCTACTGTACGATTACTCGAATCAAGCAAATAAACATCTACACGTCCAACACCTTCGGTTGTATTAAAATTTTCTACAAGTATGTCAACGCGAAAGTCTTGTAAAAGTTCAGGTAAACTGCGTCTTAATGCCGGACCGTACCATTTAGCTTCGGACGGTTCCCCAAAATCGCTGACCACAAACTTTCCGTCGGCAGACACCATAGTCCCAGATATATCACCATCTATATCCACCCCTTCCACCCAGCCGACCGTACTGTTCATCGCATCGTGCAAAATTCTTTCTTCGCGCTCAAAAGCAATTTCTTCCGCGCTAACGGGTCGTCCAATCATCATATAGTCTTCGTCTTGATTCTGTATCATCGCGAATGTCACGGGTTCCAATACTTCAAGTTCAAACACCGGATCGGCTTCTGCTGTCCCTTCATTCGTGACCGTGACGACATCAGACGGGAATTCGACAATAACCTCGTCGCTGTATTTGTACGGATCAGGGCAGATAATCGTAAGCTGCACTTGATGCAAAAACGTATACTCATTGCCTTCTCCTGTCGACTCAGGTATGCCATAATAAATCATATCCGGCTCATCTGGAAAGATAATCGGAACAGGTTGATTGACATCTAGAATCGCATTCAGTTGATCTAATTTCGTGCGTAACTCTTCTCGATTACTCGCTCTGATATCAGCTTCAATTTCTATTACTCGTGGCGGACGTCTCTTCTGCGAATAATAAGCCCCATCCATAGCGGGAACGTCAATCAACGTAAGTTCGCTCGGTGAAATACCTCTGCCATGTATTTCTTTGATACGCAAATAAGGGGAAAGGTCAATTCCGTTAAATATCATAGAATCATCTCCTGAAACGCTCTAATCTATAGCTTTTTCTGTCTTGCACTTCCGTGATATCATCCACGTATGTTTCGAATTCGCGTCTTCCCAACACTAGTCGAATAACAGCGGGTTGTTTATTATCTATTGCACGAGAAAATATAGGACTTCCGGCACTTGCAGAACCGCTAGCCGTTGCAAACGACGCTGTAGGCATCAAGTTGCCCAACGGCGGTTTAATTCCACGCAATTTAAGAATTTCTGGGACGGGGGTTGCGGTTTGTCCCATCTTTTGAGCGGTTTTTCTGATGCCGGGTAAAGCTCTATCGCCGCCAATTTCTAACCCTTTCCCAACCATTTCCATGATCCAAATAGCGAGTTTGGACGGAGATGAAACACCAAGAGCCTTTTTAATTGTATCTCCTATCCCGCTAGCGATGCTTTTTGCTTTTTCCCATACAGCAGCAGCCATTGATCCAATTCCTCGAATCAACCCTTGAATAATGTCTCTCCCGACTTTATACAAGTTAATCCCGCGGAAAAACGACATCACTCTATTCCAAATATTAGAAATAGTACTGCGGACATTATTCATTGTGTTTCTAACGCTGGATAACATGTTCCGAAAACGTTGTGTAACGCCTTGCCATATACCTCTGACTACGTTTAAAACAGTTTCGCGTAAGGAGTTCCAAATAGAAACTCCAGATGCCCTCAAACTGGTAAATATGTTTCTCGCTTGATTGAATAAGTTTCTAAAAAAGCTCAGAACTCTCATGACCATATTGGAAACAAGGTTTTGAGCGTTCGTGCCAAAGTTCTTGAAGAAATTTACGATGTTTTTCCACATGTTTTGAACAATCTTAACGCCATTTTTCAATAAATTTAGAAGTATTTTCCTGATTCCACCCAAGAAAGAGAGCGACAACCAACCGATAATTAAATCTATCGCTCCAGAAAATATCTTTTTGATGCCTTCCCACATTTGCGAGAAGTCCCCGGTGAAAATTCCGGTAAAGACTTGTATCAATCCCTGAATAACGGATAATGCACCGCTTATAATGTTTTTAATAGCATCCCACACAATTTGAATAATAAACTGAACTGCTGGCATCACCGCTTGAACAATTGTAAGTATAAATTGAAAAGCATTTTGCGCCGCTTGCATAATTTGGTTTCCGTTCTCTTGCCACCACGCAACTAACTGCCCCCAAACATTCATAATGAAGCTAACAACTTCTTGAATAATCGGCATAACGAATGACTGTAACGCCGAAAAGACGTTCATAAAACCGTCTCTCACTTCATTAATCGACGGTAGCCACGGATCAATCGCGTCCTTGACCATTCGAATTCTATCTGCTACGACTAAAACCATTTCAGCCATCCACCCAAAAACAGCTTGGATGACAGGTTTTAAATTGTTAATAGCACTTTCGATCGATCCTGTACCACCTAACGCTTCATCGATTGCTCCGATCACATCAGCGACGCCAGTGACAATCCACGTACTTAAGTTAGTCCATGCTGTCCTGATCCCACCACTAGCAGTTCTCGCTTGGTCTGCAAACCCACCTGTTTGGTTGCTTAACTCGATTAATTTATTGTTAAATTCATCGAACGTTATTTCTCCGCTTTTTAACGCTTCGTAAAGATCATTCTGCGCTGATTTACCAGCGAAACCGAACGCTTTCGCCACATCGTTCAGCGCAACGCCCATCGTTTCTTGCAGAGTCCGCCATGACTGCAGGTCCACTTCGCCTTTCGCCAACATTTGCACGTATTGTTCTAGCCCGCGCGCCGCATCAGCTTGGCTCGCACCCGAAGCCAAAAAGGCGTTATTCAAGGCCAGGGTGGTTTCTACAGCTCCATCTAAATCGCCTGTCATAATTGCAATTCTTTGGGTGGTTTTAGCTACTTCGTCTAATCGAGTTGGTAGTCCTTGAACACCATCCGACAGCCTTTGTATTGCTTTTTCAGACGCTTCTGCATCAAACCCCATCTGTTGCATTACACGAGGGAAATTGTTCAATGTGTCATATCGATCTATAGCTCCGTCAAGTGATCTAGTGACTAAATCAATCCCTTTTTTTGCGACATATACCAAACCCAATGCCGCTGCTAATTTTCCAACGACTGCCGCTCCTCTTCTAGCGGTTTGTCCTAGACCACCTAATGATTTATCGATATTTGCGACACCTTTTGCCACTCTTCCGTCGTCGAGTATGACATCTATTACGACCCTGCCATCTGCCATTTTTCTCACCTGCCTTTCGGCGCAATAAAAAAGAACCCCGTTTTCGGAGTTCTTGAATCATCACATTGTATTATTCCGGAATATCGACTGTTATCGTCTCGCTACCTTCTGTTTCAGTGTTCGGAGTAAAAATGATGTCAATCGGCGTAGTTTTATCCGTTAACTCATAAGTCAATTCTACGCCCCACAAACCACCTAATGCATTCGGGAAGAATACGTCATTAGAAGACGATTTATTTTCCGGATTCCAAGCATCGTTGATTTCTTCTAGTTCATTATCTCCCTGTTTTACTTCAAATGTTGTCGCAACAAAAAATGTCATTTCATCACTACCGTAATCATACGCATTGTTCCGCCATTCTAAACTAATATCAGCTAATATTTTATTATCCTCTTCATACACTCTGACTTTCTTCAAGTTTACGTCAAACTGCTCAAAACTTAATTCCTCATTTACATCAATCTTCACATCAATTTGTTTCTCTTCTTTTTCTACTTCTTCCTGTTTTGGTTTGTCTTCTGCCTCACTTTTCATTTCATCGGCCGCTTGTCCCCCGCATGCTGTCAACAAAAAGATCGCCAATACACTTGCAAACATCAATTTTTTGCTCAAGACCAATCCTCCTAGCCACTTTTTACTTAATATTAACATATTAATCGGATTGATCTTTTAATTTATATATTTCTTTTAGTTCCATTATTCGTCGACGTTCCTTTTCCATCCCTTTTCCTTTTGGCAATTCCATCGTTCTAATGTTTAAAATTTCTTTAAAGTGCGTATCGTTTCTCAATCCAGATAACAAAGCCTTAAATTTATACCAGTGAAGCTTTCCCTGCTCTTCGATCAAATCAATTCCATAATCTTGCATAAAAGAGGCATATATATACTCGGCGTCTTCTTTTAGCGAATATATAACCTTTTCTTTTTTCTCCGGCATAGGATTCCCTTGAATATCCAAGGCAGGCTCAGCTTTTTCTCCTTCTAAAATAACTTTTTCAAAAATTTCTTTGAAAATCTTTGCTTTCTTCTCGATATCATAATCTAATTCAACGCTTAAAAGCATGTATAAACCTATCTCAATCTTTGTTATGTCGTCTAATTCATCATCATTAAGCATGTCGATAAGCCGTATAACATTATCAAAGCTCATATCTAACTCGTATTTTTCACCGTTAATTTCTACAGTGTCATCTATCGGATAAGCAAGTGAAAGCACGCGCTTCACCTACTTCTTTTTGTTGCTTATATACTTTTGCGCCTTTTCTTTTTGAGTTTGAGAATACCCCTTGTTTCTTAACTCCTCCTCAATGCCGACTACGATCTGCTCTAGGTATTTCATACAAATGATTACCGAAGGGGATAGCTCATAAATTTTCTCAAATGATCCGTCGCCTAAAATAAGACTATATCCACGATGCAATACATTCTTCGCGGCTTCAAGTGCTTCCTTGTCATTATCGATTGATTCAATGTTTTCAAGTTCCTTTTGAATCTTCAATGCATCTTCTCGAAACTTCTTTATCGATTCATCCGACACATCAAAAGAAAATTTCAAATCCCCGATTTCGACAGGAATCTCCGGTTTTTCCGTTTGAATTTTTATAGCCACATTATCCCTCCTTAAAAATATGTAAGGGTAGGATGGACCTACCCCTCTACTCCACCGCCACCATTTCCGTCACCGGGTGTGATGTCCGGCTTTCTGTCCCACGCAATTGTGCAGTTGAACGTCGCGTATTCTGTCGCTTCTCCTCCTGTCACTGCAATGTCAGTTACTGTTGCACGCCCTTCAAGCGTGTCGCCATTTGTTCGCACTTGCTTAAACATAATTTTCCGGCCTTCACCTGTCTCAAACTCAAGACTCTTGATAAACGACATAGCCGGATCTTCATCATCATAAAACCCTTCGAATGTGTAAGTTTTCGCTACGCTGATCACATCTGTTTCAGGCGTCCCATCACCGTCGTAATACCCTACACTTTCCGTTTCTTCTTCCGAATCATCCGTAACGGTTGAAATCCATTTCGCCAAACGAAAATATTCCGGTTCGGTTGACCCGTCGCTAGGTATAGCGCCAACGTAATATTCCGTCAGAGCGTTCTTTTGTCTCGCCACATTAGCTCACTCCTTCATAAATCGTAATTTTTGCGCTAATCGAAAGCTGGTAAATAAAAAAACCGTCCTCATCCTGCATCACGAGTGACGGTAATGATTGTGTGGTAATTCCCTGAAAATCGTAACTTCCGTTATCGCTCGGTAAATCTGTTAGATTTTCAAGTGTTTGATAAATCGTTGTTAAAGCGTTGAAACAGTTATTGTGATTCCTGCTTTTCGCATTCACCTGTACTTGATAATCCTTGTCCCGCACGCCGTCGAAATAGACCGTTTCTTCCCCGCCGGGCATTGACATAATGGACAGGCTTTCTTCTTCTCCTAACACGCCGATCTTGCAAGGCGCATAAAGGTCAAGACTGTTAATGAGTTGATTCAGCTTCAACATAAAATCAAGTGTCATTACTTCATCGCCCTTTTAACAACTCGTTCCCACGATCGTATGTGAATTGCTTTCGCTTTTTCGTCCCATTTTGGCCCCGTGCCCGGCGTGGTGAATTTTGCGCCATAGTTGTAGTACTGTCGTCTAGCGTAAGGAACGTTCCAAACGATAGACTTGTTGTCCGGCGATACTGCCGATTGGTTGCGTAAGTCTCCTGTCAACAATGGTGCATAACGGTTCGAGTCAGCATGAACCTGATTCGCCAGAGCATATTGCCCTAGCTTAGTCATCTGCGAAACCCGTTTCCCGACACCTCTTAAGTCTTTTTTCACATTTACTCTGACTGCCATCAGATCACCTCGAGTTCGTAGTGTCTGACCTCGTTTTTGTGCGGATAAAAGCAGGGAATCACTTTTTGAAGTATCATATCCCTGCCGTTGAACTGAATTTTTGATCGTTCCTTAAAATCAAGAACAGGGTCACTATGTGTGACGTCTACAAAAATAACCGCATCGGCTAAAACCTTTGTTTGTGTTGTATCGCGGCTAAACACAGTTGAATTGTCAAAACGCACGTTTTTGATCACAATCGGATCATCGTATATCGGGTTACTCCAATCATCCTCCCCGAGATACTCGTAATACTCAATCGAATGAATGAGCCAACGCTTCGGCAACGGACCGATACGCATTTAAACCACCCTCACGCCGCGATAGAGAAGCCCTGTCCCTGACAAATACATCAACACATCTGGAGACACGATACTAAATTGCGTCTCATCCTGTGACGTTCCTCTGTATCCTCGTGATACAGTCGTTCTCCCAATTGTGACGGTAGACGGTTCGTTTAATCCATGTGACGACGTTGCCCCTATGTCATGGAAATATTCAATCTGGGCGGCAACAGCCTTTTTGAACCTTCCCCGACGGAACTCAACATCATCCTCAATGTCATTAAACACATAAAAATCACGAGTGACAGCATTCAAAACATCACTCGCCTTGGGCAATAGCCGATTGAATTCGTCTTCCTCGATCTCAGAGAATCCGAATTGAGTGTATTCGTCATATGTCAAATATGCCATTCAATCACCTACACTTCTGGCCACGGCACTCTGATTTCGGTACTGTCAGTCATATGAAAAACAAGTTCGTTCGTATCTGCATCAAACGTGATGTCGTCGATTCCACGACCGTCAGCACCGTCTGCTCCTGCGGGGCCTTGGGGACCTTGTTCCCCTTGAGGACCCTCCGGCCCTTGCGGCCCCTGTGGACCTTGAGGCCCTCGCAAATTACCAATCACGTTCCATGCGCCGTTTTGGTTTTGGTAGAAGTCGCCGCTATCAGTATCAAGGTACACATCTCCCGGCGCTCCCAGTGATGCGTCTGGCGCTCCTTCACCAAAATGAAATCTCATGCTCGCACCACCTCCGCTACCACCGCTTTGGAGCAATTCTACAATGTTGTAGAGTTGTCCGTCCTCTCCAATCACTCTACCGCTTCGTGCGGGGTATTTTTCGATGTCATAAGCCATGCAATCACCTCAAAGAAGAAAGCACCCTACTGAGAGGATGCTCTCTTCGTCTTTTTAGGCTTCTCTTTTACCTCTTCATATCCCTGTAGCCGCAACTCGTTCTCCTCACGCGGGTCATTCGTTCGGATAATCACGTTCCCTTTTTTGAATTTCTTCATGACGTGACCTCCTATGCTTCTACATGCGAAACCACAATGCCGTCCGCTTTGTTTTTCATCACAAACAAGTCGTGATACATGCGGTTCTGATAGAGATATCCGTCACCCTCCGTGTGTTGTCCCGGAGCAAACAGGTATACGCTGTTCACTTTCGTTTTCGCCACAATAGCCCCTTTATAAACGATAATCCAGTTGATTCCTAACCCAGTTGCCGTGAACCCGCTGGTGAAATCGTGTTCCGTGTTGAAGCGTTCGGCGTCCCAAACCTCTACAAGCTGTACGCCGTCAAGAGACGTGACACGAGTTTCGATCGCCGTCCCCTGATCTTGAACGTTGATATTGCGCTGAAAATACTCAGAGCGCTCCAATGCGTCCATTGCCTCACTTGAAAGGTACGCAATGAGATTAGACGGACCGTATTTCCGCACTTTCAAAATATCGGCTTTCAAACGTTGAAACACATTCGTTGCGTCAATCGCTTCTCCAGTGGCTAAACCTTCATCAATCGCGTGTGTCGCCATTTTCCCGAAGCGGTATGCATCCACTTCCGGCCCCGCTTTTTCGGTCAGGAAAACACGGGTAATATTTGCTGCGCTTGCCGCTTGGTTACTTTCGTCGACATCCATTTGATCAACAAAAAATTCAACGTCACGGTCAAACTGAAGCGTATACGGCTCATGAGTGACCGTGACATCTCCACGATTCCAACCGCCGTTTCGGCTGTGGTTTTGATACCCCGTCACGTCAACAGTCGGTACGTGGAACGTTTTCGCTCCCATCCAGTTGACATTC
Organism: Novibacillus thermophilus; assembly: GCF_002005165.1. Classification (NCBI taxonomy): domain Bacteria; kingdom Bacillati; phylum Bacillota; class Bacilli; order Caryophanales; family Thermoactinomycetaceae; genus Novibacillus; species Novibacillus thermophilus. The sequence continues at coordinate 1,072,650 of NZ_CP019699.1, read as the reverse complement.
GGTGTTTCCAAAGCGTTAGTAAGTGTTGCTTGCGTTAAAACCTGATCTAATTCTTGTTGATAACGTTCAGCGTAGTTAATAGCATTTGCCATATTTAATCAACCCCTCATTTCCCAAGTAATGTTTTAGCGAAAGCGTCCATATTGCCTTCTTTCGTGTGTTGTCCCGTCGTGAAAGACGGTTTTTGCTCTTGCTTTTCTTCCGCAAAATGCGGGTACTTCTCAATGACTTTCTTGATCGCTTCGTTCATATCTGTGTCATCATCGACAAGTGTTTTCGCTAATACGACAACATCCTCAACAGATTCAGCCTTAACACCCGACTTCATGGCGGCAATTTGCGCTTTAAGCGAAGCATTTTCTTCAGAAACGGAATTATAATCAGATTCCAACTTCTGAAGTCGTTCGGCTTGTTTTTCAGCTTCGCTCTTTTGCGACTCTTGCCATTCACGGAATTTTTCCAGCCCCTCTTTTGCGGAATCAAAGTCGTCAATGCCTAGCTGCTTCAACAACTTCTCCTGTGCTTTTTTAGCCTCTCTGGATACGATGTTGTTCACATCTTCTTGCCTGAACAGTTTTTCCTCTGCTTTTTCGGGAGCAGTGCCCGTTTCTTGCTCTCCAGCCTGTTTTTCTTCGGCTTGCTGGTTAGCCGCTTGTTGTTGTGTGTTTTGTTCTTCACTCATTTTGAAGCCTCCCGTATGGGTAATTTCCTTGCGTTTTATTTAACGTCCACTACGCATAAACGGACAAAATAAAAAAGCCCTAACGGCTTACGCAATCACTCTTTCTCTATCATATCGTCTTGGTAGATCATGTTCTTTGATAAACTCTCGTATTCTTGCCTGTCTGGCTCTGACAAGTCTTCTATACCGCTGTATCAGTTCTTCATCTCCTAATTCCTTCGCGATATTCAAAGAGCGTTTTGCTTTACGAATCTGACGTTCATAATAACGCTGTTTTTGTGAAAGCTGATACCTTTCTTGAGCTTCTCTGACATTGTATTGAACTTGGTTATTTTCGCTGATTCCTTCAAACCAAGCGTAAAAGCGATGTCGACAATTAACCCCCCGCAAACCCCAAAGCTCTCCGTAACCGAACTCGTATACGCTCGGATATTTTGGATGGCTCGACGGATAGCTGAGCGATGCGACTTTTCCCTGTATACGAGAACAGGCTTCCCGTGGATCAGGAAGACTGCTAACTAGAACTAAGTCTGTCCCGTACTCTTTCATTCGATTTATCGTTAACTCGTTATACAAAGTGTTTACCGTTGACCGAATTGTCGCTTCGGCGTATCGGTCTAGGCTCCATATCCGACCGCTTCTGTCAACGAATCCTGATTGTATGCCTCGTTCAGCCCATTTTATAACAGTTTCAGCCACGGCTTTATTGATCGTGATATCCCCTGTCAATACCCGACTTACCGCTTCTTCGACGATACGGCGATACATCCTCGCAACTGTTCCTTCGCCGTAATTCGTTGTGATTAGCGTTTCATTGATGAACACATTGAAATCACGAAAAACTCTATTTTGAAATTCGCTAACTGTCCGCTGATATTCTCTAGATTTCCTTAACCGCTGAAAGCCGTAGATCATTGCGCCTAATACAACAAAAGTCGCTAATATATCGCTCTTTCCTTCTGCTTTCGCTTGATTGTAGATTCTCTCCACGTCTTCATCAACAGTGTTAATTGTTTCATCTCCGACCTCTTCAAAGATTTTTCTGATTTCCTTTTCGGCAAGACCAGTTGTTTTAGATAACATCTTTATTGTCTCATCATTTATTGAATTTAACTGCTGTATTTTTTCAGCTTGCCACTCAAACGCTTGTTCTCGTGTAATATCATCGTCTGTTTTCAACCGTTTGGCCATCATTAAAAATATTTCCTCTTCCAGGGTACGGTAAATATCTATGACGGGTTGAGTGAATATGTCTAGTTGGTTAGGATTCATTTAACCACCTTCTGGCGACATAGCTTTTTATGTCTTCTTCGGTTATATATCCAATTCTGACAAAAAAATCTATATAATCCACATCCAATTGTTTACATATTTTTCGCAAAGTATCTAAAGAAGGGTTGTTGTGGCTTCCTGTTTCTAATTGAGACAAATAAGGCTGAGAAACTCCAGTTCTCCTTGCCAACTCTCGCAAAGACAACCCTTTTTCCTTTCGTTTTGATCGGATGAATTCTCCAATCGACTGTGATTCCATTCAATCACTCCCTTGCACCAAACAATACTGATTCGCTTTGCAATTCCTCGAAGTCAGGAGAACCTTGCCGTTCTTCTGCGTATATCTCTTGTAACAATTGTTCTGCGTCTTCTTCTGTCATCCCGTGTATTCGCATGATTGCACGTTTACGGCTTTGTAATTGATTCGTAACAAGTTGAATCTGTTGATTGATTTCAGCACTCTTGTCTTCTGCTATGCTGTCATCGAAGGATATGGCGACTTCATAATTCTCCGGCGCTGAAAAAATGTTGTATAGTTCAGCAATTGCGACTATCGAATCAATCAATTCTTGCAAACTAGCTTCGATAATGACTTCATGGGACTGCTTGCTCTTAAATGTTTTTGATTGCTCACTGATGACCTCGGTTGCTGTTTTCATGCTCTCGCCATCAAAAGTAAATGTCCCTGCCGAGAAACCAGTCTGCATCGCGAACAGATTGAGCAATGCGTTAATCGCTTCAATATGTTCTTCGACCCTCAATTCCACGGTCATGTCTCTAATGTCCACATCGTTCTCATCAGCGTTGAGCGCTTCATATGTTTCGTCGCTGGTATTGAAATAACGCTTCGGCTCACCTGTCTGTGGATCAATGACTACTTGGACCATGTGAGCAGGGACGATAATTCGCTTTTTGCCAAGCCTGAACTCTCGATGCAAGCTGTCAAACGCCGTGTCGATAGCTTTCATCGTGTCAAGAGCGTTCGCATAGATGCTAATGCCCAGTGGACTTTGAGTGTCGATATTGTTTGCCGTGTTTGGCTTGAAATACGTGAAAATCGGTTTCGACAAACCGCTTATTCGTACTTCTTCTTCCAGATCAGGAAACAATGTCGATAAAGCTACTTTTATGCCTAAGTCCTGTCCGTTAGATTCGTACAATTCGTTCCGGATGACGTATTCTCCGTCTTCCCATACGTGCCATTCCAAGTGAGTGTACTTCTTGTCACCTTTTTTGTACTCCGAAGGGAAAACAGCTTCATAGATCGTCTCATTCTGCCACGTTAACGGGATGAAGCAATCCGCTGTAACAAACGACAGCCTGATTTTCTCATCTTCCACATACGGCTTGATCACCATGCCGCCGAGTGCGAATGAGTATTCGAGATAGTCCTGAAACTTTTTGTAAAACTTATTTTGCTTAAACACTTCTTCGATGTTATTCGCTAAAGTATCATCGCTTATACTGATTTCACATTTTTCGTTGAACACGAGAGAAGCCATTTCCGCAGCAGATGCTTTAGCCATGTTCAGGCTTTCCATGATGCGTTGTTTTCTTCCTTCAACCGTCTGATACGTTATATTGTGCCATTTTTCATAGTATCCCTTATAGAGACTTTTCCAAATTTCTATCTGCTGAAACATTTCCTCGTTCAATGTCACATCTTTGTGATCAGACAGTTTTTCTATTCCTTTCAGCAGTCCCATCCGGTACATCACCTGCCTTATCTTGGCGATTAGGCCTTTGAACATGTCATCACCGCCTAAAATTTCAACCCTAACTTGCGCAAGTTGTCATTCACGTAGTATTGGAACGCATCGCATGTGTGATCGTCTTCTTTAACCACTTTCGGGTCGTCCGATTGTAACGTATCCGCATCCCATTGATATTTTCTATGTTCTTCGATAAATATCTTGTTGTTTTCCGTATCCAAATAAAAAAACCTGCCTTGAGCCAGCAAGTCATGAACGTTGTCGATCATATCCACTTTTTTCTTTTTCGAGATTGGATGAAGCCTGATCGAATAATCCTTGAAAACTTGGTTTCTCAGCGCACCCTCTGCCGAATCAATCGTCATTCTGTCGATCGATTTTTTGTATGTCTCTCTTATTTTCGTTATCCACTCGAAAAAGTCCTTCGACAGGTCGCTTGGCGCTTTCTTCACGGACTTGTTCTCCGGCGAATAGTACCACGTGTCAAGCAAAATAACGTTTCGTTTTTTCGTCAACGCAAACGCGCAATGAACCGTCGCCGACACTTGATGCCCTGTATCCGTCGCAGTATCGATGAGGAGTATATCATCGTCATCAGGGAGTTCATCCAACGGGTGAAAGTGATTCATGTTGTATACCATGTCTCCCAGCCCGATGATCTCCCCTTTGTACATCCAAAGCCAGTAATCATAGTCATTCTTTTTGTAATTCTCGATTTTTCGTAGCAGTTGCTTTGAAAGAAAACCTTTTTCGTCCTGAAGATATGTCGAATGATGAATAAAGAAGTCAGGGTCATTCACTTTGCTTTCTTTCCACTCGTTCACCCATGCGTAAGGGTTTCTGGGTGGGTTGTACGAATAATAAACCTTTACCTCTTTTCCGTCTAAATCCTGCCGAATAAACGTATCTTCAACCGTGTCTATATCCTCTACTCCGTCGAATTCGGCTAATTCTTCAAACCATAACGCCATCACATAGCCTTTCGCGATGATTGTTGACTTTAATTTCATTGGATCGTCTACACCGTAAAAATAAAAAGCCGTCTTTGTCCGACGGTGCGTGATTTTGAGTGGCGATTTCCCAAAATAAAATTCATTCTCCACGCCAAGCATGTAGATTGCCCATTTAATCTGTTCATAACAACTCGTAGAGAGGTACTTCCCGACCTTACGTAAACAAACAACGTTCCCCATATCGTCTTTCAGGAAATCTGCCACTAGTTTCAAAGAGATAACCGATGATTTCATCGAGGAACGTCCGCCGGATAACACCACGTTCGGCTTTTCCGTTCTCCATACAGGGTAAAAGTTTCGATTGATTAAATCCGTGACCTTAACTATAGTCTCATTCATCTGTTTCTACCTCTGGCACGTCGTCAACGATAATAACACGGCTCGTTTGCGGTTCTTCGATTTCTTTCCGCTTTAACTCAAGTTCTTGTTGTTTCAATTCAAGTTCCTTTGCCTTTAACATCTTGTCATGAAGTGTCCCGATGAGAATTGCGCTGTCTCTAGCACCCGTCCGCTTTATGACCTTTTCGGATTGAACGTGTTGCATGTAGAGATATATTGTCTTCCACGATTCCTTTATCCACTGTTCTTTTTTCTGTTCTCGTAAAGTCTCAAGACCATCTGCATCTTCCTTACTCACCTTATCTACTGTCGCCCATGATACACCCACTTTTTTCGCGACTGCATTTTTAGCATACCCTTCTGCCAGCAACTGCCTTATCTTCTCTTTTTTTCGGTCGTTCAGCTTAGGGCCTCTCGCCATTTACATCACCACCGCCTCCTTTATTGTCATTCCAAAAGAAAAAACGCCCTTTGGGCGCTATAACTTCAACCAATCTCTTATTTCTTTTAATCCTTTATATGTTTTTGATAGTTTGCTATTTGCTGATAAATAATCTTCCCCTTTTTCTGTTACATAAGCGGTTCCTTCGAACAGACAAGGTCTATCATCAGCGTACATGAGACCTTTCAGATAACCCTCTCTGTCAAGATAGCGTACAGTCTCGTCAAAATCATCCTCCGAAACCCCAAAATCCTTCTCTGTTAACCTTTTATTCCCGCTGTTAATTTCCTTTAATATCGCATACCTTAATTTTTTCTTGTTCATACCATCATCTCCTCCTGCCAAACTTAATTCGACAAAAGGGAGGATATTCCTGCAAAAGAAAAAGCACCACGTGGGTGCTAATGAAAAGTTTTCATAAATCGTATTCTTTTAATTTAAATTTCTTTGCCTCAACTGGAGATTTTGGACTGTCAAATTTATCTATCAAATCATTGTATCTATTGGATGCGTATAAATACTTCAAGATTCTAATTGCCTTTGACCTTCCAATACCCTTATTCCTCAATTTATCTTCTACTTCATAAAAACCGTCTAATTTACTAACCTTATCCCAGTCTTGGTAATATTCGTCCAATACGTCACAAACTGCGGAAATATCCCTATTTGAAACATAGCCAATTTTTTCAATCTCTTCATCAATAGCTTCTTCTACTCCGTTTAAAAGTCCATAAATCCTTGCATCAGAAACTTGCATCCCCAACTTTTTTTGAATTCGGTACATTTCCCCCAACATTCTACCAAATAAAAGTTTTTCCTTTTCCACATTACTTCTCCCCTTTCATCGTTTTACCTAACATACTTCGACAAAAGGAGATAATTTCCTGCAAAAAAAAACGCCCGCCCGTTTGGGTAGACGCTTGACTATTCCGCACCGTTCCTGCCTCCCATTTTACACACATGATTTTTCTTTATTCAAATTCCGTGACAACCCTGACATTCCTGACATTCCTGACATTCGTGACACGATATTGTCTCTAGTTCTAAAAACCTGTCTTTCCGACATCTTTAAATGTCGAGCGATTGACGCGATTGTCATTCCTTCTAAAAGGCAGTATAAAACTGTACGTTCTCGGTCATCGCTAATTAAATGTATATGAGATTCAACAAATGCTACTTTCTTAACCAATTGTTCTAAATGTTTCCATAGCCTCTCTCTTCTAGCAACTTCGTTATATACAATATCCGTATTAATTCCTTTCGGCTTGGGTAAGGTACTTTCAATTCCGTATTGTCTGCACAAACGTTCCCCTGCCCCGCCTAATATTTTACGCAATCTTGCTATTTCTTTAACCATCCAATGATAATCTTTAAGTGCTTTCTCTATTTCTCGGCGGTTCATGTTCCCCTCACCCCATATGTGGTATAATTTACCCAAGCAACTTTCCCCGGGCGAGGGGATTTTTTATTTCACATCATCAACGAATTACGCAGTGCTTACTTTGTTCCTTTATCAATTCGCGAATTCATCGCATGTACAACTGGCTACAATACCTTGTAACGTTTTATTCTCCTGCTTTAATCGCTCATTTTCTTCTTTCAATTCCTCTAATTCCTTTAATAATTCATCAAGATACATTTAAATCATCCTCTCCTCTTCGTATGCCCCGCCAATCTCAACTGATATTCACGTCCGCTCACCCGGATAACGGTCGGCTTACCCTTCTTCGTCTTTAGAACCATAACGACGGGTCGATACTTTTCCCCTTTCTTAAACGTTCTGATTGCTTGTCCGCCTCCTTTGCCGTTGTCATAAGTGCCGCCAAAACAATGCCGATAAACGCTCCAGCTACTAAACAGATTCCCGATAAAACAGTTCCCCACAAAACCAACTGCATGACTGTTAACTCCATCCCGAACACTCCCGCCATTCTTTCGCACTTGACCAACCAACACGTTTAACGCACTTCACGAATGGGCATACACCTTCACGTCTGTTTTCGTGCCGAATAATCCATACACACCCGACACAGTACTTGTCCGATACTTTCATAACCCTACGCTATCCTCCACTTCTGGCATGGACTCAATTGTCACTTCTGCTCGTTCTTCATCCGGTCCACACCCCCGTTTTTCAACCACCAAACGTTTCACTTTTTCATCATCTGTCCAAGCGATCCCGTTGAGTCCGTCGAGGATTGACTTCGCGTAATTGTCAGCATCACCCTGTCTTCCTCCATGAAGGTACAAGTATAATTCAACGCATACCGCCCCCTCCAATCGTTTTACTCGATTCTGCCTCGCTATCCAACCAACTTTGTTTTTATAGTTTAAGTACCGTTCCGCTTGTTTGCTGACAAATTTCCCTTTATGTGTCATCCTTGCAGCCGGTACTGGACGCCCCGGCACGGTGAAACGGATCATTCTCCCTCACCCCTCCTGCGCCTGCAGTAGCTGCTCCCGGTTCTCCGCCCGCTGAAGTTCTGTTTCCAACTCATCCTGCGTTAACTGCCGTAACAGTCGGCCGTCACTGGATTCATATATCTGCTTTTGCTCAAGCTTTTTTATGAGCACCATCCTCATAAGTTCTCCCACTGTCACCCGCTCCTTTTCATTCTGCCTTTACGTCGTTCGTACTCCTTCACCTGTTTTCGAAGCCACTTCAACCGTCTTTCGTTTTCCAAAGTTCGATCACAATCCGGACACTTCTGAAATGTCGCTATGACACCGTCATTTGCTACTACAACTCCAGTGTTATTGCACGTTGGGCACATATGCATCCTCCAACTCTCGTATTCTATAATTCAATCCGGGAACACCCTTCAAAACCACAGTATAGTCTTTGCACATCTCATAGATTCGAGATCCAATCCCCATGTCGATCTCGCATATCTCATCAATGTCTTTTTCAGAAGAAACCAAGATCGGTAAGTGATTTAAATACCGGTAATTTACCACTGCAAACAACTGCTCTATCTGGAAGTTTGTCGCTTCCCTGCGTCCCTTGAACAAGTCGTCGATGAACAGCACGGGAACGGTCTGCATCTGGTAGATTTTTTCGTCTAGTAGATCCAAGTTGTTTTTCAAGTCGTTGTATCCTTCCACCCACGGAAAATACTGCACCCTCACACCACGTTTAATTAGGTTGTTTGATAGCGCCATGAGTAAGTGCGTTTTACCGCACCCTGGTTCTCCCAGAAGAGCGATGCTGTTTTCCCGTTTCTCACGGATATCACGGAAATTCATGAAATAGTGTTTTGCCGCCAAAAAAGCCTCTTCGACCACTTTTGGCCTGCCGTTCGTCACAAAACCTTGAAACGTCAGCTTTTGGAATTCTTCAGTGATCTGACTGGACTTAAATAACCGTTCAGTCTGTTTCTGCTTCCAGCATTCACAAAACACCCAGCGTTCCACGCCATCTTTATCACGCTTGATGAATCCTCCTTCGTCTTTACACTTAGAACAGTCATACGTCACTGCCGGTTGGTCGGTTGAGCCAGCCGGTCTTTCCGCCCGTAATCGGTTTATGCGTTCCTGAATGTCCTGTATCATGCTGCCTGCTGCTTTCATTTGACTTTAACCTCCCTTCTGCTTTTTTTCTTTCAGTCCGTTGGTGATATCGCTGTCTAATGATCGGTTCACAATATGCAAAGCTCCGTATTTTGTCATGTTTAAAACGAGGCTGAAACGTGTCGAACGCATGGTCGATTCCAGCGATAATGTCGGAGACCGGCACTCCGTCATTGATCAACTCTTGCATTAACTCGTAGTCATCAGGACTGAGCGAAACGCCCGAGTTTCTACGCATCAGGAAGTGATTCTCAATCTTTCGCAAAGGTGAAATTTCATGAACGGCATCATCGGTAATCGGCATCCCGTCACCTTTGACATCTTCCTCGCGTGTAGTTATATCCATCCATCCATCATCTTTTGTAATATCTCTTGTAATATCTTTATTAGAGTGGACATTTTTGTCCGAGTGATCGGACACTTCTGTCCACTCTGGATTGGACATATTTGTCCGATCTGCTTGAGAATGGACATTTTTGTCCACTCTTTTTCCTTTGTACTTTTTAGAATTTTTCACCGTTAGGATTAACCCATAAGGCACTCGCGTAACACGTATATATCCGTGTTGTTCAAGTGTATCTAGCCAACGCCTGACAGTTTTCTCATTAACCTCAAAGATCATCGCTAATTCAGTAATCTTTAATGGTTTATTGCCTAGTACAATCCCCCAGACTATTCCGTCTTTCTCTACTTCTTTTGTTGTTGAGCTGATACACCATAGAAAGAGCCAGATGGCCGATCCTATTCTTTTATAGTGCTTTGGTTCTAACAATCCTGAATAGGTTGTAAACGGAAAGCTCTCGGCCATCCTTTTCCCTCCTAGCCATCAGAGAAGGCAAACAAGCCCTTCTCCATTTGTCACATCATTTTCCAGTAAGGATCTCACTCATCTCTTCTTCTGTTGGGTCACTCGTATCCGGTTGAGTATTTTGCTTCACCTGTTCTTCTTCAACTGGCTCTTCCACAATTTCGCCGGTCTCAATGTCGATCACGTCATGAGCGAACTCCGGCTCTGATGTAATGTCTTTTTTCACAACCTCGTCGTGCATGGCTTGCTGTTGGATCTCGATGCTAATGGGCAGATACTTCCACATGTGACGGATGACGGTCTTCTTGGCCATCTCCCCGTAGTCGGTTGCCCACGGACTATGACGCGATTTAGCTGATGCTGAACGTTCTCTACGTTTCTCAATCTCTGCTTTAGGCATATATTCCATTTGGTATCCACCGTCTTTAAAATGTGCTACTGCGTATGCGCCGATAAACTCTCCACGGTCACCTTCCATATAAGGCTTGTGTACCAACTTCGGATTTAGCCCCAGTTCATAGTCGAATTCATCATTTTCGTATACTGCATGGGCATAAATGCTTTGTATGTTACCCGAACGTCTAGCTAGATCGATCATGCCCTTATAACCGATGATGAATGTAGCTTCTTTTCCGTACGGAATGATGTAACAATGACCTATCAACCCCGGTTCCAGTCCCAACTGTGCCGCTTGCATCACAGCTCCCATGAGCGATGGCAAGTTACACTCCATAAGTTTTGGTGTCGTGCGGATAGTAGTAAGTGCGATACGTGCCAAACGATCAGCGTCCATATGCTTTGGTAGCGCCCTCTCAATTTCCGGTCCCATTCTTTTTAAATATGATGCAATTGTTTGGGCTGGTGTCTGAGGTTTACCATTACCACTATTTGCCCGCTTTGACAGCTGATTCTTAATATCCTTGTTTTGAGCCATTAGTTAGCCTCCTTGATATTAAATCTTCTCGACGTCGACTTTTTTAAATACTGTTCATAAATATCTGGTCGCTCTTTTTTAAGTTTTTTCGTATCTACACGATTACTGGTGACGTTTTTCCACGTCACGATGTGGTTACTAGCCACACCGGTCTCGAACTCGCCAAGCATCCCTTTTAATCGGTTCTCATATTCTTTTTTTTGTGTTTCTATTTCCTTGAGCTCAGCGTTTATTTGTTCAAGCGCCTCAATGAGCTTATCTGCTTCATCTGGCAACTCAATGTCACTTTCCGGTGCTGCTTCGGGATACAGCACTTTAAGCAAGTCACTGGAAGCATCCGAACCGTCAAACGCCGGTGGGATTCGCTTCTTGACGTGGTTCTCCCAAAAGTCCCGTTCAATGTCGATTAGGTAGCTGATCAGCTCATCGTCGCGTTCAATCTTCTTGTACACGAATTTGTTACCCCCAATGAGAACAGCGATCCACCAAGCGTCATAACCAGTGACGGCCATGTAGTGCTGGCATTGGATGAGATATGTTGCAGGGACTTCATCGCCGGCCCATTCATCCTTGAGGTACTCAGATGCCGTTTTGCATTCTAGACCTGTGCGTTCTCCGACGATCAAACGGTCAACGTTAGCAATCATCCACTCATGTTTCGGGTGACGTAAAATTGCATTTCTACGACGTACCTTTAATCCTGTTCGATTAGAAAATTCTTGTGCCACCACATCTTCCAAAATATTTCCCCAGTAGGCGGCTTCCCCCGCCTCTTCCTCAGGAGCTTGTCCCGTTTTTTCAAGGTACACCTGAACAGGAGATTTCCATTTGTTTAAGCCAGCAATAGCAGCAGCGTCACTGCCGCCAATGCCTTTTCTTCTTGCCTCCAACCACTGTTCATGCTCCATCTCGACAGTCGGAGCCAATACTGTCGCATTCAAAGCAATCCCTCCTCCAATTGATTTCGAGGTTTTTTCGTGATAACATATCTTCAAGCGGATTTTTAAAAAACCCTCGAACAATCGCGTTACAGCGCGATTGTTTTTTTCTTTTTGCGCCGGTAACAATAATCAGCCTGTTGGCCACAACCGCCTTCGTATACATCGTGCGTTCCATCTTCTGCAATCTCGGAAGGTTCAACTTCGATACCGCATTCCGGACACCACCAGAAGAATTCGATTGTGGGCTGACAACGCTCATATGAAGATGTTGCCCGATTCACGTTTATCACTCCTTTCGTTCGTACGTATTTGTAAGGCGGGCAGGGATTTGCACCCTGCATGGCAGCGTCCAACCCAAGCCTATTTCCACTACCTATTGCTGGTCTCATTAAGGGTGTGCTTTAGCGTCTACCTTTTCCGCCACCGCCTTGCTGGCGCTCAGTCGCGCCATCCGAGAGCGTAACTAGATAACGATTTAGCTACGCTCCCCGATGGCGGGACTGAATCCCGCCTTGTGATCGCACCACCAACGTGGTACAATTACGGTAGTGATACTTTATGCCGTTTGCCTTCGAGCAGCGGCTTTTTTCTGTTTCTGCAAAACCAATACTGATCCGGTCAAATCCTTTTTCTGCTGTTCGGATAGATTCATCCACTCCCTAGCAGTACCGGCGAAAAAGATCATTCGTCCCTTCCCTCCTCTTTCAAACCGAACTCCTCCTGAATCAATTCGATGCAAAAGTTATAAGCGTCACATTTTCCAGTGAGGTATCCTTTCATGAAGTCAGTGTTGTCCTCTGTATTCTTCTGCCTTTCAGCGAAAACCGAAAGCCGGTCAATTAAGCGTGAAATTCGCTCCCTGTCAGTCATACTGCGACTTCCTCTCTTGCTTCATCTCCGATAAAGTTGATAGTTCCTATCCCTCTCATTTCATCCATCCTCGCTTTTTCACGGTATTACGCCATTCTTTGTAAATTTTCTTGGGAGAAAAACCATAATCTTTGCACGACACCGCTACAAGATTTTGAATACTTGCTGCCGCGTCCAGGAGTTCGTACATCACTTGTTGCACTTCTGCTTTTTCTTCTTCAGTCCAGTATTCCGGCGGCTTATGGAACCGTACCCGGTCAAGATGTTCTAAAGCCTCTAGGGCTTCGTACCGCGCCAGTTCCTTCATGGCGGATAAGCTCCTTTCTATCCGTTCTCCGTTCAGATATGGAATCGTAACACCTCCCGTCGCTTCTTCCTCTGCTGCAAAGTACACCACCGGATCGTCAAGTGTGCTGGCTATGGTGGCTCTCATGTGTTCCGGCACTCGACGTTTCCCAGTCTCGTACTTCCCGACTGATGTCCTATCTAGGTGTAATTTCTCCGCTAACTCCGCTTGCGTCATGCCTTGTCGTGCCTCCGCTATCGCTTGTCCCATACTCATGCGTTTGTTCGCCTCCTTTGTCGCGTTGTTCGTCTTTTTTGTGACCCTATTTCCATGTACTATAGATAGTGGTTGATGTCTTGAACTTCTCCCTCGCCCGCGCCTACCATTTAGTCACTACATTTCCCTTCGTAAGATTTCCCATCAGAGACATCCTCATTTCACTCCTCACTCTTGGTCGCGGGCTGCTTTCTCCTCTTCAATTAAAATTTGTTCTTCGGCTTTGACTTTGATAATCTATTTTCTCTTTGTATTCACCAGTACGTATTTTCTCCTCTACAACTCTGCGGAGGTAAATATAACTTTGCTTAAGACACCTCTCGAACAATGGTCCTTTTATCACTTTTATTCTCATTTAAGACACTTTCCTCGGGATCCAGTTAGTTACATAATTGATGGCACTGTTCAACTCCTTGCGCTTCACGTCTTTGTAACTCGCAACACCAAACCGGTCTTTGATTTCACGGTACAGTTCGCGAAATAACCGACGACGTTCGGCAGGATCGTCAGTAATGCTGTATACCTTTCGAGCTACTGTTTTCTGTAGCTTCCGTTGTTCTGCATGGTCTAGCGTGATTTGCTCCTCGATTTTGTTGTCCAGTTCGAGAATCTTTTGCGAATGCTGTTGTGCAATTGTTTTTAGTTCCTCAGTTTCCTCCGCTAATTCGGCAGTGAGTTTGAGCGACTGGATCAGTGCTTGCCGATCGTTGAGAGGTACTACACCTTTCTGTAATCTTTCACGCATTTTGTGAAATGCTTGGATATACCTTTCTTTGAACTCCATCGCTTTCGGACCGGTATAACCCATAACCAACAAAGTAAAACCTTGCTCTGTCATAATGAATTTTGTGTATTCGCGGCCACGCTCATTGGTATAAGTTGACTGCGCGAAATTGCGCTGTGAGAATTCTTTACTACATCCTAACGATCGAATATCCCTGAGCACATCGTTATGACGTTTACCAAAGGTCTCAGCTACAGTTAAACTATCCGTCACTGGCTCATTATCTTTAATGAAGACTAGTTTCCGGTTCATCATATCTTCTCCTTTCGTTAGGCTGATGTAGGATTTTCTTCCTCCCTGTCGAATGAGTCTTTGGGAGGAGGTGATCCGATTGGCTAACAAAAAACAGACTTCAAAACGTGTAGCCACAAAGGCAAGTAAGATTTTGCGAGACAATCGGTACAGCAAAACTTCAAAAAAAGTAGCCGGCAGTGCTTTGTCACAAACGAGAAAATCTAAGAAGAAATAACCTTAAGTGTCGTATTCTCTAACTCAATCGAAACAATCATTTCTGGACTGATATACACTGTGGATGTGTCAGACTTCACGCCAATGAACAGTTCTGACACATTCTCCTTTAACTCACTTGGCACTTCCTTTACGATTTCAACATCTTCGTACATATCGCCAGTAACTAAATACAAGCGTTTAACTTTAATTCAGTTGACCTCCTTTCGTTAGGCTGATTGTTGTTTCTTTATTTCTCCCAAATCAGTCATGGCTTCAAGCAAACCGTCAACAAATCGAATGACATCATCTTCTATGCTGTACGGTATGAATCGAACCTGCCTAATCCCAAGTGAATAACGGATGATTGTGGAAACTGCTGCTGTTAGCTGATACAGTTCCGGTCCGTTAAGGTGCCCGAACCGCCTTTCGATCATTGGCTTGATGCTGTCCCAGACTGTCTGCATCCGCTTAGTAGGCTTTGACTGTATTTCCGACAAGATTTCGTCTTTGAGTTGCTGTTTAAGTTGTGCAAGTTCTTGTTCGGTCAAGCTAAGCTCCTCCTTTCGCTTGTTTTACAACACATCAATGACAGTGAGTTCAAGTTCTTTATCCATTTACGCGAGCTTCCTCCTTTCTGTTTTAGGATGATCATTAGGAAACGATTCGTGTCCAAATTCATCAAAAAAAATATCCTCAACAGAAACCTTGTAGTACTCCGCTATCCTGATCGCCAAGGACAAGGAAGGAGTTCTGTCACCTCGTTCGATCATACCAAGCATTTGAGGTGTAATACCGATTTCTTTAGCGACTTTGGGGCGTTTATGGCTACCTCTCAGTTCGATCAGCTTAACCCTTTTTCCGGCCATTCACATCACCTCCTAGACACGTTACGTTTCTGTTTAAGTATATCATAAAGAAACATTATGTTTCTGTCAACACATTTCAGAAACTTTTTGTGTCTAATATGGTATAGAAACTATTTGTTTCCTATAATGAGTATGAGGTGCAAAGATATGTTCGGTAAACGATTGTCCGAATTAAGAAAAAAACGTGGATTAAGTCAATACGAACTTGCGGATAGACTTGGGTTTTCGCGAGGACAAATTGCTAATTATGAACAAGGTCAAAGAGAACCCGATTACAATACTCTCCAAAAGTTTGCAGATTTTTTCGATACAACAACTGACTACCTTCTCGGCCGTACGGACGATCCGTCACCCAACAACAGCTCGAAAGTCACCGTCGCCGGTCAAGAAATCGAACTCACACCCGAGCAATATAAAGTCTTCCAGGAAATGATGAAACACCCTAAATTCGCAATAATGTTCCACGATCTGGCCACAGACACGGAAAAGAAAGTAAAACAGCTCATCGACACATGGGAATTCATAAGAAAGCAGATTGAGCAAGATGATGATGAGGAATTCGGAGAAGGGTTTGGGGAGCTGGAGGATTAAGTAAAAGAGAGGAGAATGACCATATGAACAGTGATCTTAAAGAGATGCTAGAATCTGTCATCAAAGGGTCATTACAACCGATCGAAAAGGAACTACTAGCACTTAAAAAAGAAGTCACTGATATTAAAGTAGAACAGCAAAAAACGAACGAGCGTTTAGACGGAATAGAAGCAAAGTTAGACGCAACGAAAGAACAAGTCGTGAAAAATGCTGAAGGGATCTCACTTCTTCAAGCCGAACAACAAGAAATGAAATCATTCGTTGAGCAAATTCCAGAAATAAAGCAGGCTGTCACGGAAACATCTCAAGATGTCAAAACATTAATGACCAGCCAAGCCAAGCAAGATAAAATACTTGAACGTTTATCGGTACGGTCCATTGAACATGAAGCCGACATTGCTGAATTAAGAAAAATAAAATAACACAACTGTAATATAAGAATATGCAACTTAGAAATTACACCTGAGAATCCTTACTTTTTGTATAGGGTTCTTTTTTATACACCTAGGGGCTGGAACATCTTGGAATTATTTAAAATGCTAACCAGCATCAATGATACGTGGGAGGACAAAGCAAACAGCGTTTTATCCAATTTTAATTTTCGATACCCTGACGAAATAGATATGGGTTATATTTGCTGGCGTTATGGTATCAAACTGCTTCCTACTGAAGAAAGTAGTTATTCAATTCCATCAGAAGGACGAAAAGGCATTATATTTGTTCAGCATGATCTTGATCACATCAATAAGCGTATAGTTATTGCTGAGGAGTTTTGCCATTTATACAATCATTATTCTAATCAATTGGGAAAGAAAGATTATGAGATTAACAAGGATGAAAAGCAAGCCAAAAAAATGGCGGCATATCTTCTCATGCCGAAACAGTTTTTAGACCACATCTATAATGCCGCCTTCGACCAAGCAGTCATGATATCTGAAATTGCAGATTACTTCCTTGTAACGGAAGAGTTTGCACAATTTAGATTGGAGTTGATACACAAGCGAAAAATAGATGCTATTATCCGTTTTGGAGATAAGTTGGGGACGATTGAGTGGTTTGAGTAACTCGGAAATATTATAAAACAGAGGATTACGATTATGACACCAAGACATGCATCATGAATTTGAGGCGTGTCTTTTTATATAGATAAATTTAACTTATTTAGGAGGAATTTAGTATGTTTGAAAAAAATCATTATGTGCCAATCTTGAAATGGAAAAAAGGGGAACAAGGCGCTATTGAAGAACTTGATCCAGACATTAAAAATGGATTAACTCCCCTCATTGAAGTACCACCTATTGATTGGGATTATGAAAATGAACAACCAAAGAGGACGATTGACGAACATTTAGAGGGATTATTAACAGTTTTAAAAGAACTTTGGGAACAGAAAGAATGCTGTACCTTGATATGTTATGGATTGACCCTGCTGAAAGAATGGTTGACGGTACACACCCGTTATCACATATATCAGATAATGCCCGCAGTCAAGGGGTTAAAATTGTGCCTGTGACTGGAACAGACCGGGATCCAGATTATCAACGAGAGGTTAAAAACGCTTTAATTAACGACAGGTTAGGGTTATGTTTTAGACTGACAGAAAATGATTTTGAAGACTTAAATAAAAATATAGACGAATTATTAAGATATTTTAATACTTCACCTGATAATATAGATTTGTTAATTGATTATAAGTATGTTGACCCGAAAGATAGGACAAGAACATATTTATTCTTAAACGGTCTTTTAAACAATATACCAGATATATTGGCATGGAGAAATTTAATTTTAACTGCTACGGCAATACCAGAAGATTTATCGGGTCTTGGTACAAACCAAGTTACAAAAATTGAAAGGTCTGAATGGGTAATTTGGAATAAAATCGTATCCAATTCTTCTAACCTTAGAAGAATTCCACTCTTTGGTGATTATGGGATTGCTAACCCTCAACCTTTTGAAGGAGATCCACGAATCATTCAGCCTAGCGCTAACATTCGCTATACTTCTGGAGATAGCTTCATTATCTTTAAGGGTACTAATTTAAAACGGAATGGCTACTCACAATATCATAAGCTAGCGAGGAAAGTCGTAGAACACAAAGAGTTCAAAGGAGAAAATTATTCTGCTGGTGATAAGTATATAAAAGAAGTTTCAGAAAGACTTACCAATCCAGGGAACTTAACATCTTGGAGAGAAGCAGGAACAAGTCATCATTTAACAATTACAGTTAATGACCTCGCCAGTTTGACCTATTCTTCAGTTTCTTTCTAACTTCATCTTTAAGTTCGTCAATGCTTAGTTTTTCGGCTAAAGCTTGCCATAAAACTCTTCTAGGCTTGCTTAAAAGACCTTTATGCAAGCCCTTTTCTTTTAAAATTTCCAAAGCTTCGTTTCTCCATAGTAGTTGTGCAATTGCTAAAGGATCACTGTTGTAATTGTTTTGAGCTTCACGAATAGTGTAGAAATAAACTTGTCGATCTGAATCCATTTCAGTTTTAATGATACCCCACCAATCAGGTATTAAATCTAATATTCCGTCGATGTAGCGAGGCCCAGTTACAATTGTTACAGTATCAAAAACCATATTATATAGATCCACCTGTCTCGGTAGACGTTCCAATGTGTCACTTTCGCTTTTTATTTCAAATCCGTTAATTTTTCCATTAATAACAGCAACATCTATTCTCGCGTCGCCTTGGCATATAGTCATTTCATCTAAGACTAAGGTGTCAGGGTCATTTTTATGGTCTTTCAATAACGTATAATGAAGACCTTTTCTTATATCCACATCACGAGATTTCACAATAATCACCCTCGGCCTTAATGACTATAATGAAAAGCACGGCCGATATTCCAGCACACACTGGGTCGGTCATGCACTCTAAGTGTAAACTATGTGTTGCCAAATGTCACGGTTTTTGTTTTGTGTATCGACTCCTCCCGGGCTTTCTTTATTAATACTTATTTTCGAACATATATGCCCTCCAATAAGGAGGTACATAACGTGAAACACGCGCTCATGCTTAACTCACCTCGAACAAACAGCATGAAATCTTTACTACCCTATAGACATTAGAATCTCGTTCTCGATGCAGCGAGCAGCATACGTGGCCAATTTTGTCCCTTTTCCAGGCGTGTAACTTTCGACACCTTTTATTAAGCCGATAGTTCCGATGGAAATGAGATCTTCCGTGTCTTCACCGGTATTTTCGAACTTTTTCACAATGTGCGCCACTAAGCGCAAATTGTGTTCGATCAGGATGTTGCGGGCTTTTCGATCTCCCTCGCGCAACCTCTTTAAGTACTTGTCCTCCTCTTCTTCGTTTAACGGCTGGGGGAAAGCGTTGTTCTTGACGTAAGAGACGAAGACCATTAAATCTTTGAAAAATAGGGCGATCGTTGGGAAGATTCCGGCCAAACACGCCACCTCCGCGAAAGACTATATGGATTAGTCTATGTGTCGGAGGGTCTGTCCTTGTCTGTCTAGGGGGAAATCGAGTGTCTCACTGGGAGTCCGCTTCTGATTCGTATCGTGCCAAGCCGTCCATGATCGCCTGAAATGTATCCAGATGCGCTTCACCGCCTTCTGAATACCGCGAGACGACAGCCACGGCGTATTGAGGCTTGTCTAACGGGCCGAAACCGATCATCCATTTGTGTTCTTTTCCAGTTTTGGCAACCTGAGCCGTCCCGGTCTTCCCGCCTAACTTCCACTCGGCATCAGACAAGGGAGACGCAGTACCGGACTGTACCACTTCGATCATGAGTTGACGCACCGTTTGCAAAGTATCCGACTTTATCGGGTTGTCCGTCTGTTGCACTTGTGGTTCAAACGTAAAATAAGGATCTCCGTTATCGTACTGAATTTCACTGACGACGCGGGGATGGTGCAACTTTCCGGGATGAAACAGCGATACCACCATATTGGCCGCTTGCAGGGGAGTGACGCGGACATCCCGCTGCCCGATTCCAGTTTGCGCCAACGCGTAACGGTCGTGCCTGTCCCTTTTGTCGTGAAACAGTTGTCCCGCTTCTTCTTCCGGCAATTGAGCAAATTGTTGATCGTGATAGACCTGTCCTTCCCACCCGACCTTATGACCGATGCCGAGTTTGTCTGCGTATTCAGCAATGGTGTCTCCACCTAATTGAACAGCTAGTTCTCCAAAGACGACGTTACACGACTCGGCGTACGCATCGGCAAAGGTGAGATGACCGTGCCCTCCTTCGCCCAACGTCCAGCAGGGTAAATTGTACGCATGCAGTTTCCCGTCACAAAAAAATTCGTCTTCACGGCGCACGATTCCTTGATCGAGGGCCGCGACCGCGATAACCGTTTTAAAGATGGAACCGGGTTCCATGGCAAGCAAAGCGCGGTTCGCCTCCCCCGGCAGACCATCCTCACCTTTTTCCCCCTCGTGGGGACGACTGGCCATGGCCAGTACATCTCCGCTGGCAATGTCAAGCACGACAGCGGCTCCGTCTGATACGCCGCGACGAGAAAGGGGAGCGGCAGAAGAGGACTGATCTAAGGCTTGTTCGACAATCTGTTGAATCTGGGCATCAACAGACGTCACGAGGGACTTAGGAGACTCGCTGCCCAACGCCAGGGTGTTCTCCCACTCCGTTTGATCCCCTGACAAAGGCTTTCCCGCCCCGTCTACAGCATACGTCACTCGGTTCACACCGGATACGCGTAAAAACGGATCAAATGACTTTTCCAGTCCCCGCGAGCCAACGGCACCTGTCGACACACCTTCTCCGCTTTCGATCCCTTGTTTCGCTTCCGTGTTGAAGCGGATGGTCCCCAGCAAGTGATGCGCCAATCTGTTGGGAGCGTATCGGTCTCCTTCGGAGTAGAGCGCGTGCACACCTGGAATGTTAAGGTCCTGTATCGCGCGTGCCTGTGCCTCGGACACCGCGATCGGACGTCCCGTTTTCGTATCTTTAAGGAATTGCGGCTGATCGATTTCGCGCAGTGCCCCTTGCAACGCTTCTTCTGTCCACCCTAAAATGGCTGACAACTCTGTCAGACGATCGATCGGGCGGGCGAGGGGAAAGACAATGATGTGGTAGTCCCGTTCACCGGTCAAAGCGGCTCCGCGGCGATCGTAAATGGTCCCCCTTCCGCTGTCCGCGAGAAAAACTTGCGTCTGCTGTTCGTTCGCTTGCGTCAGAAGGTCGACGTGCCCAGTTCCGAACGCCTCGGGTTCCCACACCTGAATGTGCAAGAGCCGAACAATGAGAGCGGCGAACATTGTGAACAACAAGATTGCGAGGACGACTGTTCGCCCATTTCCCATTTAAATGCATAACCCCTTCACCCTGCTGTCATCTCCAGCATGGTCAAGGGGGCGGCATTCCATACGCGTTCTCTTTTAAAATCAAGCGGTTCCACTCCAAGTGCGATGTGGTATCATAGGGGCATATAGCGTGAAACACCGTGAGAGGAGTTTGACATTGAACGTCATTGACATGCAGACAGTCAGTTGGCGGCGGGACGACCGCTGGATTTTGCAAAACATCGACTGGACGGTTCGACGCGGAGAGCATTGGGCGTTGATCGGATCGAACGGCGCCGGCAAGACGGCTCTCCTCAACATCATTAACGGTTACGCGTGGCCCACCTCTGGAAACGTCAGCGTCCTGGGGAAAAAGTTTGGTCACTGCGACGTGCGCGAGCTGCGCAAATCGATCGGGTGGGTGAGCTCCGCTCTCTTCGACCAATATTACCGCTTCCGCCAGAACGAACCGGCATTAAACGTCGTTTTAAGCGGGAAATACGCTTCCATCGGCATCTACGAACACGTGTCAGACAAAGACAGGGAGGAAGCGTATGCCTTGTTCGAGTTTTTCCGTTGTGAAGAGCTGGCCCATCAACCGTTCCATGTCCTGTCCCAAGGGGAAAAGCAGCGCGTATTGCTAGCCAGGGCGTGGATGGCAAAGCCGGAGCTGCTCATCTTGGACGAGCCGTGCACCGGTTTGGATTTGTTGGCACGGGAACGCCTTCTGCATGCTGTCCAACAACTGGCCGAGGCTCCTGACGGCCCGACTGTGCTGTACGTCACCCACCACGTAGAGGAGATTATTCCGCTGTTTACCCACGCCTTTCTGCTACAAGATGGGCAAGTTCTTGCCAGCGGTAAAATAGAGAGTGTGTTGACCGACCATCTGCTAAGCAAGCTGTTCGGGGTGACCATCCACTTAACCTGGCAAAGGGGAAGACCGTGGGTGAAGCTGACCGACTAAAAAAGGCGGTCAGTGACGGCATACGATTTGCCGGTACACTTCCGCCGCACGCTCCCATTCGTCATCGTCCTCCACATCTTCTACAATGAACCCGTCTCCGTCCGGCACGACGCGGAACAAAAACGCTTCTTCATCTGGGTCTCCGTGTAGTCTAAGCACAGCGTAATGCTGTTGGTCGATCTCCATTTCCGTCACAACGCGGTAATGTTCCTCATGTCCGCGTTCGTCTTCCAGAATGAGGTCGGGTCCGAAAGCTTCCGTCAAGCCGGACGTTTCCCGGTACGTCTCATTCAAACCTCTTCACCGTCCGACTCAAACTCGTCCAACAAGGCGTTAAACGTCTCCTCCACCATGTCCCACTCTTTATCGTCTTCTATCAAGTAAAGAGTCATGTCGTCACCGTCTTCTTCGTATCGAAAGGCAAAAACCTCTGTCTCTTCCCCGTCCCCGCTGTCTTCTTCCGGCGTGACCAAGATGTATTTTTGGTCGTTTTCGTCCAATTCAAAGGTGAAGAGCACTTCGAACGCCTCTTCGTTGCCGTCTTCATCCGGGATGTAAATGATGTCCCGTTCCTCACTCGCTCCGTTTTCAGGCATGGGAATTCCTCCTTTGTGCATCTAGAAAAGCTTGCAATATCAGTGTAGCCGCCAGTTTGTCAACGACTTGCTTCCGCCGTCGGCGGCTGACGTCGGCCGTAAGCAGCGTTCGCTCTGCCGCCGTCGTCGTTAACCGCTCATCCCACAACGTGACAGGCAACCCGAGCCGCCGCTCCACTTCTTGGGCAAAATCCTGGCATTTTCTGGCCCGCGGACCGAACGTCCCGTCCATGTTTTTCGGCAAGCCAACTACGACTCGTTCCACGTCGAAGTCACAAGCGATCGTCTGTAAACGGCCAAAATCGCGGTCAGGCGTAGAACGTCGAATGACGTCCACTCCCTGGGCCGTCCAGCCCAAGTCGTCGCTTACCGCCACTCCGATCGTCTTTTCTCCCACGTCTAGTCCCATGATGCGCATACCGTTACTCCCGATAGTATGACCTGAACGACATCCCCTTATTTGCGATCCTTTAAATAGGATTTTACCAGCTCTTCAATAATCTCGTCCCGTTCCAGTTTGCGGATCATGTTTCGGGCGTTGTTGTGGCGCGGAATGTAAGCCGGATCTCCCGACAACAAGTAACCGACGATCTGATTAATCGGGTTGTACCCTTTTTCTTCAAGGGCTTTAAAAACATTCATCAACACGTCGAGCACGTCGACAGGTTGTTCCTCTTCTTTGAAATTGTAGCGCATCGTTTTGTCCATCGAACTCAAGCTCAACACCCCTTGCCTGAAAAGATGAGAAGGTCTTCGTTTAATCATTCTCTCTTGACACGCGTTTTTCCTGCAAGCTGTCACGCTTTTTTACCCATCTGGTCCACAAAGTTCGGCACTTCCGCCAGAGCGTGCTGGAGCTGACCCGGATTTTTCCCGCCGGCCTGCGCCATGTCAGGCCGGCCTCCGCCTCCGCCCCGCACAGTGCGGCCACTTCTTTTACCAGTTTTCCGGCGTGGTAGCCTTCCTCTACCAGATCGGGGGACACACGTGCGACGAGTTGAACCTTCCCTTTGACAACTGCACCGAGCACAATAATCCCTCTCTTCACCTTCACTTTGACATCGTCCATCACTTGACGTAAACGCGTCATGTCGGAAACATTGACCGAAGCGGCCAAAACAGGGACTCCCGAGACGTCTGTCACTTTCTCTAGCAGTTTCCCGACTTCCATTTGCGCTAATTTTGCGCTGAGCGACTCGTTTTCCCGCTCAGCCTCTTTCAGTGACTGCCTCAGCGCTTCGACGCGCTGCGGCAACTCCGCCTCTTTCGCCTTTAAGAGTTCTGCCGTCTGTTCAAGCAGTTGCAGCCGTTCGCTTAAATAGCGGAACGCGTGTTGCCCCGTAACGGCCTCGATGCGCCGTACACCGGACCCGATGCCGCTCTCGGAGACAATTTTACACAAACCGATTTCGGATGTGTTCTTCACGTGCGTCCCGCCACACAGTTCCAAACTGTAATCCCCTATAGAGACGACGCGCACGATCTCCCCGTACTTTTCACCGAAAAGTGCCATGGCCCCATATTTCTGGCCTCTTCCAGGGGCTTGTTCATCGTTTCCACGGGCAAGTTGGCCCAGATCTTTTCATTCACGCGGTTTTCAATTTCCCGCAACTCGGTCTCATCCACCTTGCCGATGTGGGAGAAGTCAAAGCGCAAACGGTCCGGGGCTACCAGGGAGCCCGCCTGGTTGACGTGATCCCCGAGGGTCTCTTTTAACGCTTTGTGTAGCAGGTGGGTTGCCGTGTGGTTTTTGACTACATCCATGCGGAACTCGCGATCGACGGCAGCTTCAACCTCATCTCCGACGTGAATCGCTCCGCTCTGCACATACACCTCGTGTACGTGTTGACCGTTCGGCCCTTTTTGTACGTCTTTCACACTCAGTTGAGTGGAACCGGACGAAATGATGCCTCGGTCGGCCACCTGCCCGCCGCTTTCGGCGTAAAACGGGGTCCGGTCCAGAATCAGGCGGCAATTTTGACCTTCAGACACGTGGTCAACGGACTGATCGTCCACGATGATGGCTTCCACTTTGGCACTCGACACCAACTCATTGTACCCAATAAACTCACTTTTAACCTTGATTTCACCCAGTACTCCTCCTTGTACTTGCATACTGGAGACGTCCTGGCGAGCCGCACGGGCCCGTTCGCGCTGCTCAGCCATCGCCTGTTCAAACCCTTGTCTGTCCACGGACAACCCTTTTTCCTGGGCGACGTCTTCTGTCAAATCCAGCGGAAAACCGTATGTGTCGTACAACGTGAAAGCTTCCCGACCTGTGATTTCCGTTCGCTTTTCGTTGCGCGCTTTTTTTGCGATTTGCTCCAAGATGGCCAAGCCTTCACTCAACGTTTCGTGGAAGCGCTCCTCTTCCCCTTGAATCACACGGGCAATAAAGTCTCGTTTGTCCGCGACTTCCGCATAGAACATCCCCATCGTTTCTGCCACAATCGGCGACAACCGATACATGAACGGCTGGTCGATACCGAGGGTCTTGCCGTAGCGGACGGCGCGCCGGAGCAAGCGGCGGATGACGTAGCCCCGACCTTCGTTAGACGGCAAAACACCGTCCCCGATGGCAAAACTGACGGCGCGCACATGGTCGGCTATGACCCGCAAAGCGACGTCGTTTTCTTCCCTTTCACCGTAGCGGACACCTGCAATGTCAGAGGCCTTCTCAATCAGCGGTTTAAACAAATCCGTATCGTAGTTCGTCGGAACGTCTTGTACAACAGAGGCGATCCGCTCCAGCCCCATGCCAGTGTCGATATTTTTTTTCGGGAGGGGCGTGTACGAACCGTCCGGATTGTGGTTGTACTGGGAAAAGACGAGATTCCACACTTCCAAGTAGCGGTCGTTCTCTCCTCCGGGGTAGCACTCGGGATCAGATGAATCACACAGGTGTTCCCCTCGGTCGTAAAAAATCTCTGTATTCGGTCCGCACGGGCCTTCCCCGATGTCCCAAAAGTTGTCTTCCAATTTCACAATGCGTTCCTCCGGCAGGCCGATCTTTTCCCGCCATATCTGGAAAGCTTCCTCGTCGTCGGGATGTACCGTGACGGACAACTTTTCCGGATCAAATCCGATCCATTTCGGGTCTGTCAAAAATTCCCACGCCCATTTTATCGCTTCTTCTTTGAAATAATCTCCGATGGAAAAATTGCCGAGCATTTCAAAGAACGTGTGGTGTCGGGGCGTCTTGCCGACATTTTCGATGTCATTGGTGCGAATCGACTTTTGCGCATTGCAAATACGGGGGTTGTCCGGAACGACTCTGCCGTCAAAATACTTTTTGAGCGTCGCCACACCGCTGTTTATCCACAGCAGCGTCGGATCATCGTGCGGCACGAGGGAAGCACTCGGCTCGACGCGGTGCTCTTTTTCGCTAAAGAAATCCAAGAACTTTTGCCGAATTTCGTGCGATTTCATGGTCACATCCTCCTTTGCCTGTACACCTTCACTCAAAATAAAATCCCTCTCTCCCTGTCTGGTTAAGGGACGAGAAGGATTATTTTCCCGCGGTACCACCCTTGTTACCGTCTCGTTGAAACGGTCGCTTTACAGGAGATAACGGCTCATCTATAACCGGCACATTGCGTGTAACTCGGAAGCGGGCCGTACACTGCTAAACCTGGCGGCCTACTCTCAACCGCGGTAAGCCCTCTCTGTCAGGCGACTGCAGAGTACTCTGGCTTCCTCAACGTTACGTTTCATCTATAAAATTTGGTAGTATTATACTCCTTTGGAATCAGCGTTGTCAATCCATCCGACCTCCAGCGGTCTCGCATCGCTCAGACACCTCTTTTTTGCTCCAACTGTATCCTCCCGTTCACGATCCGCCTGGCCGTGAGCACTTTTGGTCTTCCACACTGCCCACCGGTGGCATGCTTGCTGTTTCAACCCTGCTTCCCGCATGGACTCGATTAGCCCTCACAATGCTGAGTGAGAAACCTACCGAAACCCTCCCGAAGACACCCGTTTATGCAGGTAGTGTTTTTTCTCTTTCAGTCAGATACTTCCACCCCATCAGACGCTCTTCCCTTTTGTCCGCTAGGCCATCTGCTTCAACGAACAAACTGGAGGCACCTTGCCCTTGGCTTTTCGAGCCACGTCTCTGTCTCCGAGATGAGCCTGCCTCTGACCACCTCATGACTGAGGCAAGTTTTTCATATGCGTTTGACTGCTGAACCTTCTTTTTTGTTCATTGGAAATAAAGTGTATCCGTGTGTTAGCTCAGCCCGGCAAACCGATGGGGTTCCCTGGATGCAGAAAAAATCAGTCCAGCCACCAACAGTGAGCTGACCAGGGCAACCCCGCCACGAAGACCAGTTGTCCTACGCTCAGGGAAGAAAAATAGAGCGCCCGCAATGGATAGGACCAAGGAAACGCAATCCAATACCGGGTCGAAGGGATCCAGAAATTGCCGATGGCGCCGGCAAAGGCGACCATGAGGGAAAGGAGCGTATGCTCCTTTAACAACAGACAGAGCAGATAATGCATGTTAGCCACACACAGCGCGCCGACAAACAGAAACAAAACGGACAGGTACACGGAACGAAAGACGTCCAATAGGTGTCCTCCAGCCAAGTGGACGAACAGACCGGCTCCAATGAGGCCCGTCAGGACCAAGAGGCAAACGCCTGTTGCGACGTACAGCCATTTGTGCAACAACAGCCGGAATACGGGGATGCCGTGAAGGTACGTATTCACCAGGGCATTTTTGCGATACTCCGAAAAAAAGGACATGGAAACGAGTGCACCTGCGGACAGGACGACAAACACTCTGGAAAACAGATCCAACGTGGTGATGTGCATGTTGTTCGGTTCAATACCGGCCAACAGCCCGAGGGTTCCCTGAAACACAACGGGAATCACCACAAACAACAACAGGACGGTATACAAACCTGTCCCGGACAGTTTGCGCCATTCACCAGAAAAATACATGAGCCAACCTCCGTTCTCACTCATAGGCGTAATCGTTCTTCCTGACTGACACCCAGAAAACGCCCGTCATAAACAAAACTGTCAACAACAGGTACGTGACAAACCGGCCGGGAAGGATGGCAGTTCCATCCCACACAAACCCGACATAAAAAACCGGCAGCCATTTGACCAATACCGTTGGCAGGTTGTTCTGGACGATGTACAGAAAAATCCATGTGACGGACAACGTCGAGGCCAGAATCCCGTTTTTTACGGCGAGGTGAAACAGCGCCTGACTGTATGAAATAGCCGGACCGATCAACAGCATAACCAGGTATACCTGGGCAAAAAAGGTGTTAATCTCCATCTGTTGGGCAAAGAGAAAAACGAAAGAGACAGCCGCATTCAACAACACAAAAACAGCGAAAAAACACAAAAACACCGCATGTTTGACCATCAGCCACCTGAATTTGGGCACCGGTTTGGTCAACAGCATGCCCCAGGTGCCCCATCTGTTCTCCTGGGAAAGCAGCCAGTACCAGAAAAGGGCAGAAAAAAACACGAGGGCAAGTGATTGGAAAAGAATAGAAAAACCGAGGAACTGAAAACTGTCGTACATGCCTTCCTGCATCAACGTTCCCTTGTGGGCACGGAAATACCCCATCGTCAAGAAACTGGACAGAACGGAAAAGAGGACTGTCACCACAAAGAGTTTCCTGGCGCCCGTTTTCTCCGTCTCATGGCGTACGTCCCGAAACAGCTGTCTGATCCGCATATTCGCGCGTGCACCCTCTCTACTCGTCCCTGACGAGGGACAGAAACAGTTCTTCCAGTGTCTGTTTCTTACGCGCCATCTCCAACACGTCAATACGCTGGCTGATCATGAGCCTGAGGAGGCGGGGAACCTCCTCCTGTTCGATTTCCACCAGAAATGCGCCCGGCGCTTCCTTACAGAATTCCAGCCCCTCGGCCTCCAGCAACTGTTCGGCCTTCTCACCCTGGCGAACGCGAAGCACGTACTGTTCGGTCATGAGCAACGTCCCCAAAGCTCCCTCGTAAATCAGACGCCCTTTGTCGATCAGGGCGATGTGATCGGCCATCATCTCCATTTCGGCTAGATTGTGGCTCGAGACAAAAACGGTCTTTCCCTCCTGCCTGCACAGATCGATCAACAAATACCGGATTTCGTGAATGCCTTCCGGATCCAAACCGTTCGTCGGTTCGTCGAGAATGAGTACCTCCGGATCGTTCAGCAAGGCCATGGCTAGACCGAGCCTCTGTTTCATCCCGAGGGAGAAATGTTTAACTTTCTTGTCCCTCGCTTTGAAGATACCAGTGACGTGCAGCACCCTGTCGATTTCTTTAAGCGGCTTACCGACCATTTTCTGGATGTATGCCAGGTTTTCATAAGCCGACAGATTAGGATAATAGCTGGGCGTATCGATCAGGCAACCGACATGTTCGAACAGTGCCGATTTCCACTTACGGATGCTTTTTCCTTTGAACAACACTTCTCCGTCATCCGGCGGAATCAGGCCGACCAACATCCGCATCGTTGTCGTTTTTCCGGCACCGTTCGGTCCAAGGAAACCGTACAGCGACCCCTCGGGAATTTTCAAGCTCAAATCTTGGATGATTCGCTGAGCCCTGAAAGACTTCGTCAAACGGGATGCCTGCAAAACGGTCCCTTCTCCCATTTTCCATTCCCCCTCCGTTAAACCTGTTGGCTTTCCTGCATGTGCGGCACCGTCATGTGACCCGAAACAGGCTCAAGTTTTCCCCCTTTGAGCTGGTAAACCGCGTCCACTTTCTCCAGAATGCGCTCGTCGTGTGTGACGATGATCTTCGTGGCTGGGACGGAAAAAATGGCCTCAATGACCACCCGGGCGGTTTCTTTGTCTAGGTGGTTGGTCGGTTCATCGAGCAGCAAGATGGGATACCGCTTCAGAAACAGCCTCAACATGGCCAGCCGCTGTCTTTGACCGCCAGAAAAATTTCTGCCTCCCTCCACCAACGTGATGTCGTTGAGGTTCTGAAATTCTAGGTAGTCGCTGAGGTTCAGATCCCGGAGGGCGTTCTGAATTTTTTCGGGATCGTAACCAACACCGAAAAGGGAAAGATTTTCCATGAGCGTTCCGCTGAACAAAACGCCATCCTGAGACATAAAACCAATGTTTTCCCTCAATCCACCGGTATTCAGGTCAGCGATGTTCTCCTGGCCGATCCGAATTTGTCCACCCGTGGGACGGTGGATCTTCAGTAACAGGTTGAGCAGCGTCGTCTTGCCGCTCCCGCTTTCTCCCTTAATAGCCACGCTCCCGTTCTCCCTGACGTGCAGATGAACATCTTGGAGAACAGGTGTTTTGTCATACTGGAAACTGACACCCTGAAACGAGATGTCTCCACCGCTGAACTGCTTCCCCTCCGCCAGATGATCGTCGTCCGGCGTTTCTTCCAAGATGTCTAAAATCCTTAACAGCATAGGACGGACCGTGTTCCAGTTGATGATGCTTGAAGCAATCCTGGCCACCGGTGTAAAAATGATGCTGGACATGGCGATAAAAAAGAACACATTGGATAATGTTTCCTGATTGTTATTATAATCCATAAATCCTATGACAAGAAATAGCATTACCGACATCATGGCCAGAGATCCGTTAACGGCATCTACGGTGTACTGCTGCCTGATTCTGGCAGTGGCCGAATCTAGATAACGATCAAACGCCCGGGCCCATTTGTCCCGAACCGGGCGAAATATGCCTGAAGCTTTGATAAAATAATGCTCTTTCAGAAACTCATTCAACAGCCCCCGATGATCGCTCAGATCGTAATTTTCCACTAACGCCAACTTGTGCAGCCGTAGACCGAATACGAAATTGAACAGCAGGGCACAGATGATGAACGAAACTAGAATGAGTGCATAGACAGCATTGATGAAAGTCATGAAGACCAATACAGGCAGGAGCACGACACCGGAGACAACGAGATAGACAAAGTCGTTCAAAACGTAGTTGCGAATGCGTTCCAGCCCCATGATCCTGACGATCAAGTCTCCGACGCTTCTGGCCTAAACCTGTCGCCAAGGCAAGCGAAAAACATGCTCGAACAACCGCTTCGTACATACACGGTCAACCTTTTTCTGATAGCTTGCCCTAATCAGTCCCGTTCCAATTTGGATGAAAACGAAAAAGCCCAACAGGGCCGTCATGACCATGAAGCTTTCCAGGGAGAGCTTACCAGAATGCTGAATGATCTCAATGAGTTTTTGCACGGCGAAAGGAAACCCGAACATGACAAGCTGTGCCAACAGAGTGACCAAAGCCAACAAGACCAGCCGTCGATAGGAGATAGACTCTTTCACAAAACCGGCAAACGAGTACGTGCTGCTGTCGGGCTCGCCTTTTCTGCCAGCTGATGCCGCCTTTTTCTGTTCAGTCGGGGTCAAAATGAGCACAAAACCGCTGAACTTTTTTTTGAATACTTCCAGGGAAAGCGTGGCTGGCCCTTTTTTGGGGTCGATCATTTGCACCCGACGCCGGACCATTTTTTCCACGATCACAAAATGGTTGAGTTCCCAGTACGTAATGGCTGGCAGAGAAATCTCGGACAGTTGGGACGGATCCGTGATCCTCAAGACAGTTGTCCGAAAGCCGTATGACTCGCTCACCTTTTTCAGATCCAAAAAACTCCAGCCAGATTGTTTGTTCACTTGTTTGTTCTTGCGCACTTCTGACGGCCTGACGGGAATCCCGAAGTAGTGCAGTAACATGGTCAGGCACGCCGGACCGCAGTCGGCATGAGTCATTTGCGGGATGAACTTCACCTTTTTGGACAGCATGTGTTCTCACCCTTCCGAGAGTATCAAGTATGAAGAGAAAGTACACACGGTTTCTGTTCGTCTTCCAGCCGCTGGATCAAGTACAGGATGCCGCTCAAACCGGTAAACAACGAGATTTTGTACGGATGGAAATGGTCCAGTTCAAAAGATTGAAAAAAACGGTTGATCACATCGTCCAACAACTTTTTTTCCCGGGTATCCAACCAGCCCTTCCGGTTCAACTCCAGCAAAAAATCCAGTGAACCGATCAAACCGTGACACAATGAGTAGTCATTATGCCTGAACAGACCGTCCAACACCTCGCGCTTGCACGTTTCCAGTTCCGCCCATACGTCGGGTTGCTCCTCAAGCTCCAGCATCTTCATCCGCGATATACCCAGCCCGACATATCCTTTGCACCAGCTTGTGGTCCGGTGTTCCCGATCCATCACCCGCTGTTCGGTTTTTAAGACTTCCTGGATGATCTGGTCGTATCTGTCCGTAGAAAACAAGTGCTTCAACCTGTAAAATACCAGCAAGTATCCGGACAGACCGTGTGCAAAGCCTTTCAGCACATCGGCTACATTGCGGGTATTTTTGGACGGCCAGTATACCGTCCCCTCTCGGTTGGTCCGGTTTTCCGCAAGGTAATCTCCCAGGGAAAGGGCAATCTTCTTCAGTACTTTGTACTTGCCGTGCTGGCGGTACAACTGTGTGATGGCCAACAACAGGCCGGCTGTTCCTCCCAACAGATCAAATTCCTGATCTACGTAAGTATCCTTTTCCACCTTTCGCCTGATGTCCATCAACAGTTTCAACAATAGACGGACATCAAATGTAGCCTGTTGACCTGCGGCCAGATAATAAGTGACGAGGGCACCTGTACCGTTGACCAGACTGCTGTCTTTCCCGTTTCGGAATACGATCCGTTTCAGAGCATTCTGCTCCAATTGACGGGCAAAGAATCCCTGTTTCGCGTCTTCTCCGTTCATGGCGAGAAGGATACCTAAAAGGCCGTCGTACAGGCCGTCATTCAGGTTGTTGATTTCCAGTTGACCTTTCCAGTTCTTTTTCAGGGCGATAAAATCTACTTCTCCCTGCTCGGACACAAAGACGCAGTTGACGATCGTTCTGAACAACTGTTTTCTCACGCTGTCAAAGTGGATGACAGGTGTGCGGGGAAAGCGGTTGTGTTGGTTGTGTTGCGCCAAGGTGGCTTGTATCCGTTCCATCTGATCCCCTTTTTCCGAAAAAGAGATATGCATGAGCTTGCGCTGCAGGAGAAAATCACCGTAGCTCAACTGTCCGATCTTCTCCCTAACCCCGATCCCTTCGTGGCCATCCACCCATCCCGTACGAACCGAAAAATAAGGGACATCCGAATGGATGAGATCGTCTGCCTCCTTTTGCAAGATGTGATCTTTCTGTTCAAAGAGCGGATTTTTGGCCAAGATCCCGTAGAGGTATTGCGTTGTGTAAGCTTTGTCCCGCAGCATATCCGGCACGTTCAGCCTCGCGGACAAATAGCGGTAGACGACGGTGCTGCGGTGGACTTTTCTGTATGTCCAAGAAGCAGGCGTTTGTCGCCTGAGACCGGACAGAAAACGATGCCGATCTTTCAGGACGGCCAGATAGGCGTCGCTAAATCCGGCTAAAATGTCCGGCAGGTAGGCGTCGTATTCTACAACTTGGCCCTGAAATTCGGGCAGATGCCAATTGGTGTCATCCTCGATGATCTCCTGCGTTTGTTCTACTGGGTCAGACCGGAATTCACGTTCAAGGACAACTTTTCGTTCTACTTTTTTCATAAGCCGCCCCATTGCGCTGAAATCCCTGACAGCATCATTTTTAGAACTGAATTTCACCGGCAGCATTCTGGAATTCATGACAGATCGTTTCAACAGTTTGTCAATGAACGCTGCGTGATCGCTGTGCTCAATGACTCCTCCCAATGTTTCAAAATCGACGATCACCGGGGATGATCCGTACGCTATCAGGTTCTCATTGTGAATGTCATTTCCGTTCAGCAGATAAACGGCCATCAGGACGACGCCGCAGTGGTAGTAGTATGTCCGCACTTCCTGATGGGTTGTGCACGGTTTATGCTGGATGTACTCCACATATCCGTAATTCTCCTTGACAATCAGTCCGGGGACATGAACGTGAGTGCCCAGCAAACGGTTGAGCTGTTCGATCACTGCGCTGTACAAGAGTGCGTTGTCCAGTGGAACTGGTTTCAGAACTGCTTTGTTTCCCCTTCGGTCACTGAGTAACACCGTTCTCCTGCCACCGTTGTGGCAATCGCCCGCAAAAGACACTCCCGCAAGGGAGAAAACATCGATTGAAAACCGAGACTTGAGCAATGCGGCGTCGTTCACCAAACAATCGGTGATCCAGCGGACAAAGGCGTACTCGTTTTCGATCAATACCGACAACCTTTCAAGAAGCAGCGGATACTTTTTGAAAAGCGTTTTGTACAATTTGTCTTCCCAAAAAAATTCCTGACAAAATAAGCGTACTGCTCGCGTTCATTCGCACCGGCCAGCATCCCTTTTTTTCTGCAATCATTGATGAACAGAACAAATGAAGGCCTCAGCAGTTCATACATTCTGTCTGTCAAATGGGCCTCGGCCTCACGTGCCAAGAGGGAAAGATTTTCAGAGCCCGCAGGTTTGTCCGTCATTTCCACAAACAGCTGGCGAAAAAAAGTGCCCAGGACATGAACAAGTGCGTCGAAACTTTTCTCTTCGTCCCTTTGAACGGGGGCAGGAAAGTGTTGCATCAAAAATCGGTCCAGTCTGTCTGCATTCCAGGGGGGCGTTGTTACGGTAGATGTATGACCGGCTGAGCCCTTGCTGCCAGAAAGTAGCTTCCGTAGGCCGACAATGAAGTACTGTTCATCTGGATGACGGTTCCTGGACCGATTGTTTCCCTCTGAGACACCAAAAGCTTCCGGGATTGTCTACGCATCCAAGATCAGTTCCTCGACGATACGGCGGCATCGCAGCGGTTTTCGTTTTCTCCGGAGATGCGCACGTTTAAGAACACTCTTTCACTGATCCCTGTTCACCTCCGATGACAATCTCTCGGTGATACCGCATCCCGCAATTGGACACGAGCTCCATTTCACCCGTCTTCAGCGGAACCTGTAAATAAAAAGGTGCTCCAGCAAGACTTTTAGAACAGCGAAAGAGGGAACGGCCAAAATCAGGCCGAGGATGCCGCCCAACTGCCCGCCGATGAGAAGAGCCAAAATGATGACGAGTGGATGCAGCTTCAAGGTACGCCCGACGATTTGCGGAGAGACGACATTGCTCTCCAAAATTTGGACGACGACGTTGACCGCCACGACGAAAAGCGCCAGTTTCCACGATTCACTCAACCCGACCAGAACGGCAGGAGCCGCCCCGATAAACGGTCCCAGATACGGAATGACGTTCATCAAACCGACGATAGACGCCAAAAGCAATGCGTAAGGCAAACCAATGAGCATGTAGCCGACATACGCCAGAATCCCGACAACGAGGCAGACGAGCAACTGACCCCTGATGTAACTCCCCAGCGCCTCGTCCACATCCCGAAAGAGGCGGATCCACTTGCGGCGGTTGTGTTTCGGCAAAAAGAGGACCGTGGAACGCTCAATAGCTTTGAAGTCTTTTAACATGTAAAAAGCGACAAACGGAATCAGAAACCACATAAAGACATGGCCGATCGTTCCCTTTAAGCCGACAAACAACCGCTCGATTCCGTCAGACAGCGCTTCTTCCAATCGGTCTAAAGATTTGTCGATGCCTTCTCGCACACTGTCTGGCAGTGCGCTTTTGCCGTCTGCCACACTGTGCATCCACATTTGAACGCGGTAGTTCCACTCTGGAACGTGTTCGGTCAGTTCCTGAATCTGTTTGCCGAGCAGCGGGATAATGTTCATCAAAATGACGAAGGTCGTGACGAGAAACGTCGCGTAGATCAAGAAAACGGCCACAGATCTCGGCACCATGCGGCTGCTCAACAACGTGACGACAGGATTGAGGACATATGAGATGATCATGGCCACAAAGAAAGGAAAGAAAACGGCTTTTAAAAACACCAACACTTTTGAAATCAGGGGACTTAATTCGGTCAACAAAAACAGGTTTGCCAAGATTAACAAACTGAGGAGGGCTGCGAACAGCAGCGTGCGCTCGCTGATTCGTTTCATCCTTCCGCCTCCCTTCATCCCCAGTATATGTCCAAACTTACTCCCTTACGCATAAACCCCCTCCGGACATTCCGGAGGGGGTGCGAGAGTTTTCCGTGCCCCTTATCGAGCCATGCGGCGAACCATGTGCATCACAGGTTGTGTGTAGCGCATCCACAGCATCTTGTTTCCACGGCCCGCGCCGCGAAACAATCGGGCGAGCGGCGCTTGTCTGTGCCGCTTCGCACGGGCGATCACGGTGATCGCTGCTCCGATTAACGTTGTCCACAACATACGACGACCGTTCAACGAATCGGCCCCCTTTCAGCTGCCCTACAAAGTCATAGGGTTATCCGCGCCTTTTAGGAAAAGATCGTCCAGCGAACTGAGGCTGCCGTCCTCTTCCACTTGATAAACGGCGGATATTTCATCGTTTTCCACCGTCAGCTCAATAAAACAGCTCCAGCAGTAATATTGGTTCGTCCCAACTTTACCCAAATCGTGGGATTGGCAGTTTGGACAGCGAATCATCGCATTCCCTCACTTTCTATCCGAAACGGGGGTGGACTCCGGTGTCACATCGCCGGGAACGATGAGCGCATCGTCCCCCCACGTCAAACGTTCGGCCGGATGAAGGGTTTTTCGACCTTCTTTTAAGTCGGTCAAAAAACCGTCCGTCAATTCGTACCCTATTAGTGTGCCCATTTCTTCCAAGAAATAAACGTTCTCGAGGCGACCTAACTCTGAACCGGTCACCGTTAACACCGGGAGTCCTTTCAACTTGTGCTTTCCTGAACACACCCCGACGACTTCGTCATACGTTTCTTCCAGCGTTTCTACGGCGTCCTCGCTGTCCACTGTCACCGCATCTGGGCCGAACGACACAATGTGCTCTCTCGGAATGTAGCGCCTGCGCTTGATCCAACTTTTAGATTCCACCAACAGCCCGAACAACCGCTGCCGATCGTCGAAAAGCAGATCCCGCACAATTCCGAGTTGTTTCCCAGAGCTGACGGCTACAATCGGCAAACCCAACACATCCTGTGAACTGCGCAAAAGGGACGCCTCCTCCCGCACGCATAGTATGGGACAAAAACGCGCCACGTATAATGGTCGTTATTCCCTCTGCAGGCGATCTTTAAGTAAACTGCGGCGGTTAAATCCTCCTTCTTTGCGCACACCGTCGGACAGTGCCGACACTTCTCCGCACAGCATGAGGTACGCCTTTGCCCTCGTCACGGCCGTGTAAACGAGGTTTCGCTTTAACATGCGGCGGTACGCCTGAACAACGGGTAAAACGACGATAGGGAATTCGGAGCCTTGCGCTTTATGGATGGAGATACAGTAAGCAAGGCTCAACTGGTTCAACTGACTGCGGGTGTAGCCCACTTCTGTTTGATCGAAGCGCACCCACAGACAAATGCCGTCCGTCACGTTTTCGTCGAGGGCGATCACTTTTCCGATGTCTCCGTTGTAAACGGGATGTTCCGGGTGGTTGCTCAATTGGAGCACCTTGTCGCCGAGGCGAAAAACACTGTCCCCCCAAGTGAGCTCCCGTTTTCCTTCTCTTCTGGGATTGATGGCCTGTTGCAGTTCGCGGTTGAGAAGGTCGATACCGGCAGGCCCCCTGTAAATCGGGGCCAGCACTTGAACGTCGAAAATGGAATATCCGCGCTTCATCGCCTGCTGCACCAACTTCACGGCAACCGGAGCAACGTGATCCTTGTCACACGGGAAAAAACGGCGATCGTCTGTAGGCTCCAGGATGTTGTCGGGTAATGATCCCCGCTTCATCTCGTGTGCCAGCGACACGATAGACGATCCTTCCGCTTGGCGAAAAATGTACCGCAAATCCACATACGGAATTCTACCACTTTCGATCATGTGATGAAGGACTTGTCCCGGCCCGACAGATGGAAGCTGGTCAGCGTCTCCGACGAAAATGACCTTCATCCCTTCAGGGACTGTCCGCACGAGCTGATACGCCAGCCACATATCCATCATCGACGCTTCGTCAACAATGAGTAATCGTCCGGAAATGGGGTGGTCCGCGTCGTGTTCAAAAAAATCTCCCCGCCAGCCGAGCAGGCGGTGGATCGTCATCGCAGGCAAACTTGTCGCTTCAGACATGCGCTTTGCTGCACGTCCGGTCGGCGCAACTAAGCGCACGGGATACGGTTTGTCACTGCCGCGGTAATCAGCCTCGTCTAAGGAGAACTCCTCCAATCGGGAGAGCAAATGGCAAATTGCCCGTATTACGGTCGTCTTCCCTGTCCCCGGCCCGCCTGTCAAAATCATGACCGGTTCACAAGCAGCGGTGACTAGGGCATCCCGCTGTTCATCGGCAAACTGTACGCCAAACGCTTCTTCCAGCTCGCCAATCACTCGGTACACGACATCTATCGGGTACTCGGCTTTATCCTGCATGAGCAACCAGTTCAGTTTCTTGGCCAACCCCTGTTCGGAATAGTACAAACTCGGAAGGTACACCATCTCTTCATCGCTGTCGAGCACAACCTTCTCTTCCTCATCCAGTTCGTAAATAAAGGTTCGCAGCCTTTCATGCCACTCATCACTGTCAAAGTCCGCTCCCAACAACTTAGACACGTGTTCACACAGCTCGTCCATTTTTAAGCAGACGTGGCCGTCTCCATTTGCCGCTTGCGACAAAACGTACAACACGGCTGCTTTCTTGCGTTCCGGGGCATCCTTCGGAATGCCTGTCTCGCGTCCGATGGCGTCGGCCCGGGCAAATCCGATCCCCTCTATATCGTAAATGAGCTGGTACGGATTTTGTTTCAAGACCGCCAACGTGTCGTGTTTGTACGTATTGTATATTTTTAAAGCGAGGGATGATCCGATTCCGTATTCGTACAGAAGCAGCATCACCTGTTCAAAGTCCGTGTGTTGCCGTACAGTGTCAGAGATCATCTCAGCCTTTTCTTCGGATACGCCAGGAATGCCCTGCAGCAATTCGGGATTGTCCACGATTTTTTTAAGCGCGTCGTCCCCCAGTTCAGACACGATCTTCGTCGCCGTTTTTGGACCGATCCCCGGAAAGAGGTCACTGGACAAATATTTGATCACGGCTTCCCGCGACCGAGGCATGTCCTGTTCCATGCGTTTGACGCGGAACTGCTCACCGTATCGAGGATGGCTCTCCCATTCACCGCGGCACGTGTAGGTGAGCCCTTCCTGTGGAGAAGCCATGAGGCCGACGACGGTCACTTCCTCCGTCTCAACGGGTTCAGAACTTTCACTCACACGAAACAGGCAGACTCCGTACCCGCTTTCCCGATTATAGTAGATGACGCGCTCTACCGTCCCCTTGACAAAACATTCATCGGACAGGGATAATCGTTGTTGATACAAAATGTGACACCTACTTCATGAACGTGAATGTCGTCAATTCTATCGTATAAAAAATGTCCGCGCATGGCTACATTTTTTTCTCGAGAGGAGCTGAAGGGGTGGAATCCCTCGCCTTACACACCGACAAATACCAGTTGAACATGATGTACGCCCATTGGAAAAATGGGACACACCTCAAAAAGTGTGTGTTTGATTTATACTTTCGTGAACTGCCTTTTGAGAACGGATTCGCTGTCGTCGCCGGTTTGGAACAAGCGATTTTGTACTTATCCAACTTGCGGTTCACGGAAGATGACATCCGCTTTTTGCGGGAAGAAGAAGAACAGTACGATGAAGCATTTTTACGAGCACTGAAAGAGTGGCGTTTTACGAGTGACGTGTACGCAATGCCGGAAGGGACGCTCGCCTTTCCTAACGAACCGTTGATGCGGGTGGAAGGCCCCATTTTTGAAGTACAGTTGATCGAAACGGCGTTGCTGAACATGATCAACTACCAGACGCTCATCGCCACAAAGGCAGCCCGTATCCGCCACATCGCGCCGGACGACATTTTACTCGAGTTCGGCTCCCGCCGGGCGCAAGAGCCGGAAGCCGCCATCTGGGGAACACGAGCCGCCTATTTGGCCGGTTTCGACGCGACGTCCAACGTAAAAGCGGGGCAACTGTTCGGAATCCCCTGTAAAGGAACACATTCCCACGCATGGGTCCAACATTTCGACGATGAACTGACGTCCTTTCGCGCTTTTGCCGAAGCATTGCCAGATCAGACGATTTTGCTAGTCGATACGTACAACACCATTAAAAGCGGGTTGCCCCACGCCATTCAGATTGGCAAAGAATTAAAGAAACGAGGCAAAACGCTGCAAGGGATACGCATTGACAGCGGCGATCTCGCTTACCTGTCTAAAGTGGCACGCAAAATGTTGGACGAAGCCGGTCTTACGGAGACGAAAATTTTTGCATCGAGCGATTTGGACGAGCACACCATTTTGCACTTGAAATCACAGGGAGCGGCCATTGACGCGTGGGGTGTCGGCACCCGTCTCATCACCGCATACGACCAACCGGCTCTCGGTGCCGTCTACAAAATGGTGGCCATTGAAGACGGTGAAGAATGGCGTCCGACGATCAAAATATCGTCCAACCCACAAAAAGTGACAACCCCAGGACGAAAAACCGTCTACCGCGTCATAGACCGCAAAACCCAAAAAGCTCACGCAGATTTAATTGCGTGTGTCGAGGAAACGATTGACACGGAAAAGCCTTTAGTTTTGTTCCACCCAGTACACACATACCGCAAAAAAATTGTAGAAAACTACTATTTGGAAGAGTTGCTACAGCCTATTTTCCGCGGGGGAAAACTCGTGTACAAACGCCCGAACTTAGAAGAAGTACGGGAATACCACCGCAAACAGCTGGGCCAATTTTGGGAAGAGTACTTGCGCAACCTCAATCCACAAGAATACCCTGTAGACTTGACAGAAAAAGTGTGGCAGACGAAGCAAGACATGCTGTACACGATAGCGGAAAAAATCCGCAAGGAGGAGAAAAACTTGAGCTGACGGTACTAGCCCAAGTGAGGCAGTAGCCGGACGCGAAAAGGCTTTTAGCCACACGGATGGCGGAGTGTGAAAGTAGGCGACACGGCAGCGGAGCCCTTCTGCGCTACCGTAACCTCTTGGCGATCTTCACCGCTGTCTCTGCCGCCGACTGCACCTCTTCCACCGTATTCCCGAGACCAAAGCTGAACCGCACCGCAGAAGCCGTCACGTCTTCAGGCAACTGCATCGCTTTCAGGACGTGCGACACTTCCAGAGAACCAGCTGTACACGCTGATCCGCTGGAACAGGCGACACCTTCCAAATCGAGGTTCATCAACATTGATTCCGTATCGACGCCGATGAAACTCACGTTCAAAATGTGAGGCAAACACGCATGCGTATTTCCGTTGATGACAAATTCGATGCCGCTCGCTTCCCACACGTCCACCATGGCCTGCCGCAATTTGAAAAGCGTTTTGCTCTTGTCCCCCAACTCGTTTTGCACAATCTCCACAGCTTTGCCGAACCCGACAATTCCAGGGACGTTTTCAGTGCCCGGGCGGCGCTTTCTCTCCTGGGACCCACCGAACAAGCGGGGGGTAAACGGGACGTCTTGTCGCACGTACAGTGCCCCGACCCCTTTCGGCCCGTTTATTTTGTGGGCCGATACCGAGAGCAGGTCAACGGGGAGCGCGGACACATCGATGGGGACGACACCAAAAGCTTGCACGGCGTCGGTGTGAAGAATGATGCCGTGTTCCCTGGCTAAACGGCCGATTTCGGCGATCGGTTGGACGGTGCCTACCTCATTGTTGCCAAACATCACACTGATCAGCGTCGTTTCATCCGTTATCGCCTCTTGAATGGTCTGGACATGGACGAGCCCTGTTTCGTCAACCGGGACGTACGTCAGGTTAAATCCGATTTCTTCTAAATAATGACACGCTTCCAGTACAGCATGGTGTTCCACCGCTGTCGTAATGACGTGTTGGCCTTTGTCCCGATTGGCCACAGCCGCGCCGATAACTGCCAGATTGTCTGCTTCTGTCCCGCCGCTCGTAAACACGATGCGTTTCGCTTCTGTGTTCAACCCTGTCGCAACAGCGTCACGCGCTTCGTCAATAGCTGACCGGACGTCGCGACCAAAGCGGTGGATACTGGATGGATTCCCAAATTCGCTGCCCAAAAAAGGCAGCATCGCCTCGCGCACGTCAGGGTGCACGGGGGTCGTCGCTGCATGGTCCAGGTAGACCGCCATTCCCTTCACCTTCTACAAATAAAACATGTAGTAATCATTGTTGCCGTTTTCCTCAAACGTTATCAAGTCCAACAATGTCGTCGAATCCAACACCTCGTTAATGCTGTCGCGTATCCGAATCCAAAGGTGGCGTTTCGCTGGATCTTCTTCCTCTGTAAATTCCACCGGGCTAATCGGCCCTTCCAAAACGCGAATCACGTCGCCTGCCGTAATTTCATCTGGCGATTTACTCAATTTATACCCGCCGTACGCGCCGCGCACACTTTTCACGAGGCCGGCATTTCTGAGCGGCCCGACCAGTTGCTCTAAATAGTGCTCAGACAAATTGTGTCGTTCGGCAATACTTTTCAATGACGTTGGCCCCTTACCGTACTTGTCGGCCAAATCCATCATGATCGTTAAGCCGTAACGTCCCTTTGTCGAGATTTTCAACGGCAACACCTCTTCCTAACATGCGTTCAATCCACTTTTCCCACAGCTGCATCGACCACTGCATGACCGGTCCAATGGCCAACGATGCAACTAACGTTCCGAAGAACACGGGGCCGCCCAACCACCATCCTATTAAGAGCGCCGTCAATTCCAGTGCCGTCCTCACTTTGCGTACGGACCAACCCAGTTTCTTGCCGAGTGCCAGAGTCAGCCCGTCCCGCGGGCCGGCACCGCACCTGGCGGCAACATACATGCCGGATCCAAAGCCCATCATACCAATGCCGATACACAACATCAAGCTTTGGGCCCACACTTGCTCAAAAACGGGGACCCAGCCGAGAAAAAAGAAAAAATCGATGCAAAGGCCAATGTACACCATGTTGATCAAACACCCGACCGTCGGCCGCCTCCGTTCCAGTACGACCGTTAAAAGCACGATCGTGATCCCGGCAGCGATGTTCGCTCCACCGACAGTCAAAGGCGTGGTGTACGACAAACCGATATGCAGCACATCCCACGGGCTAACCCCCAAATGTGCCTGTATACTAAACACAATACCGAGCGCTAAAATGGTCATGCCAGTGAAAAACACGGCATAGCGCAGGAGAAGTTCCCTTTTCCTCTCCACATACGGCATCTCATCTACTCCCTCTCTGTCAGTTCAGCGACGCGTTCTAAATACTGTTTTAACTTTTTTTCTACACCGTGGTTCACCGGCTTGTAGTACGTTTTGTCCACGCCTTCCGGCAAGTACGATTGACGGACCACATTTCCCGGGTAATGATGGGGATAAAGGTACCCTTTTCCGTGTCCCAGTTTCTCTGCCCCTTTGTAACTGGCGTCGCGCAAGTGGGCGGGAACCGGTTTGTGCCCGTCTCGGCGAATATCGGCCAGCGCCTCATTAATGCCGTTGTAGGCTGCATTACTTTTAGGAACAGAGGCGAGGTACGTCGTGGCTTGCGCGAGGGGAATGCGCCCCTCCGGCATTCCGACCAGCTCATACGCTTGATAAGCGCTCACGGCCACTTGCAACGCCTGGGGATCGGCATTCCCGATATCTTCCGCTGCCGCAATGACCAGTCGTCTGGCAATAAACCGCCCGTCTTCGCCGGCGTCTATCATCCTCGCCAGCCAGTACAGTGCCGCGTCCGGATCTGATCCGCGGATGGATTTAATAAAAGCTGAAATCGTATCGTAATGGTTGTCGCCAGTTTTGTCATAACGGACAGCTCTCCGCTGAATACTCTCAACTGCCGTGTCCAGGTCGATGTGGATGACACCCGACGTTTCGGGCGGCGTTGTCGTCACAGCTAATTCCAACGCATTCAACAGCCGCCTCGCATCCCCGTCTGCATAGTGAATCAAGTGTTCTCTAGCATCCGGTTCAATCTGGACATTTAATTCCCCCAACCCGTACGTTTTGTCTTGCAAGGCCCGATCCATCACACCTTGCAGTTCGTCCTCTGTTAACGGGTGTAACTCAAAAATTTGCGAACGGGAGAGCAAAGCTGCGTTCACTTCGAAAAACGGGTTTTCCGTCGTCGCTCCGATGAGAATAATCGTCCCGTCCTCAACGTAGGGAAGCAGGGCGTCCTGCTGCGATTTGTTGAAACGGTGAATTTCATCGATAAACAACGTCGTCCGCTGTCCATACATGCCGCGCCTTTCTTTCGCTTCTTTCACGACTTCGCGAATGTCGCCAACACCTGACGTGACGGCATTCAAATCCGTAAAGTGCGACTGAGTCGTTTCAGCGATAATTCGCGCCAATGTTGTTTTACCCGTTCCAGGAGGCCCGTAGAAAATTAAAGAAGAGATGCGGTCTGCTTCGATGGCACGTCTTAACATCTTACCGGGCCCGACGATGTGACTCTGTCCAACGAACTGTTCCAACGTGCGCGGACGCATTCTGGCTGCCAATGGAGCGGAAACGTCCTGTTCTTTGTCCCCAGCGTACGAAAACAAATCCATCCCGCTTCCCCCTTCTCCAACAAAAAATAACGGACCCACGAAGGCGCTTCGACCGTCGTGGGCATCCGTG
The DNA here is from genome assembly GCF_002005165.1 of Novibacillus thermophilus. Lineage (NCBI taxonomy): Bacteria > Bacillati > Bacillota > Bacilli > Caryophanales > Thermoactinomycetaceae > Novibacillus > Novibacillus thermophilus. The sequence goes on along the minus strand of NZ_CP019699.1, from coordinate 1,028,411 downwards.
ATGCTTTTATTATATAGGAATGCTGAGCGTTAAGGCAACGTTTTTCACTATTTTTGCCGCTTTTCCAGAGCCGTGACCAACTGCGGCACTTCCTCCCAATCCCGGATGCGGGGAACGTTGGGATCGTAATCCCGATTGTAGACAGCATCCACCACAACTGTCAGAATGTCGGCAGCCAACAAGCGGTCAAGGTGATCAGGAGCATCTTCAAAAAACACGTCGATTCCCAACTTTTTTGCGACTTTTGCTTTGTCCTGTGCGTTCATGTACAGATTGTCGCCGTAAAAAGGAAAGTCGTGTTTCTTAAGCCACGACTCCGTCACGTCGCGAATGTGCGACATCCCGGGACGCGCTGTCACAAAATAAACAACATGTCCTTCATCCGAAAGACGGGACAATACGGAAGCCGCGTTTTCACGCGGTAAGCCGATGGAGTATATTTGAGGTTCGAGCTTTCGCCACAGACGCCTCCCTTCTCTTTTGTCCAATCCGTACGGTTCATCCAAATGAAACGTGCGAACGTCTTCTGCGTTCACATTGCGCTTCAATTCTTTGTTAAATATTTGGACCGCTGCGCGTTGCGTGTATTTAATCGTTCCGTCGATGTCGACGCCGATGTTCAGCATGTGTGAGAAGCCTCCAGACGAGTAACGCGTTCACGCCTATTATAACCTAAAAAATCAAAAAAGAAGAGCCCCGTTATGCCGTGACTCCTCCGTTTTGAACCTGCTCAAGGCAGGTGGGTGTCCTGCGCAACCGTTCATGGGTCCACTCCAGCGAGGCTTCCACTCCCGGCTGCGACGTCCGGACTCCCTGGGTTAAGGTGTTGGCTCAAAACTTGCGAGTAAACACGCACATCGCAGGGCTCTTCGCTTATTGTGTCTCTATGTTACCACGTGCGAGGGGCCTTGCGCAAGCCAATCTTTTTACCATGGGTGGTTTTGACATTTCAAGACGCTTTTTTCTCCATCAGGTTGAGTCCGACTCCGATGACCGCAGCGCCCATGAAGAAAAGTACTGCCGCCGGCCACAAAAAATCTTTCCACGGCCAGTTGTACACCGTCGCCCCCTTCATCATGTCTATCCCGTACATCATAGGGCTTGCGTAAGACAACTTTAGCATCCATTCCGATTCGACGACATCCAGGGGCCAAAAAGCTCCACCCAACATCGCCGCACTTGTGGCAAACAGCGGAATGACTGCTCCCAGCTGACGAGAATTCTTCACAATGCCGCTCAAAAAAACACCGATCGCCATCACCGCGAACAAAAACGGTATGACGACGATGAACAGTTTCCAGAATCCGCCGTAGAACGAATACCTAAAGACAAACTTGAAAAGCAGCAACACAACGGCAATCTGCGCGTATCCGAGGAGAAACGAGGTGATGATGTTCCCGATGTACATACTCGTTTTTGTCGTCGGCGAGAGAATCAGGCGGTTCCAAATCCCCTCTTCTTTCATTTGCAGGATGCTGCTCACGGAAAAGGCGGTGGTAAAGATGGAGAAATACAGGGTAAACCCAAACAGGAAGTGAAGAGATGGGTCGAACTGGCTGCCGCGCTGCATCGTTTCTTTTTCAACTGTAAAGGCTTCCGCAAGTTGACTCATCTTTTCACGAACGGGATCTCCGACCACGTCCGTCAGCCGCTCCGTCGTATAAAATTGATCCAACAGTGGCTGCACAAGGGGGACGAGCATCGTCCCCTCCCGCTGTACGACAATCTCGTAAGAAGACTCCCCCAAGTTGACGACACCTTCAACCACTTCGCGGTTCATCAGCTCCATCGCTTCTTCTTCCGTGACGATGCTGAACTGTACTGTCGGTTTCTCACTGTTCAATCGGTCCACAATACCGTGTAACGCCTCATCAGATAAACTCGTGGAATAGACCCGTACATCGTTTTGCGACTGTGCGGAATCCGATCCGCCACTTATGACAAAAGCAAACAAAACAGTTAAACCGAGCATCATCAACACTTCCCACGGATGCCGCATCAGCTCTTTTCCATACTGCCATACAAGCGCCTTCACGACAACGCCCCCTTCCGCGGAAACAAAATTGCCGCAATCAAAAAGCAGGCGAATCCGAAACAACACAAAAATGCGAGGGAGTCGGTGATTTCGGCTAAACTGTCTCCCCGAAAAATTTGTACATAACCCGATAGAGCCTTGCCGTTGGGTGTAAAATGACCGATCTCTCCCAGGAGAGGCGACAGTTCTCGCACCGGGACCATGCTTCCGCCCACAAAGGCCATGATCGACGTGAAAAAAATTTGAAACACATTGGATACGGTACTTGAATTTAACATGAAATTGACGGACGTCAACAGGGTCCCTATTCCGCCAACGGCGACGCTCAGCGCGATGGAAAGGAGGAGTACCGCGGCCAGGTTGCCCCATTCGATGTTGAAGACGAGCGATGTCACGACGAAGAGCAGCAACAATTGCAGAAAAACAATCCAAACGGTCGTGAGCCCTCTGCTCGTCAAATATTTCCACCGCGGCGTATTGGCCAGCAACATGCGAGCAAAGACGTGAGTCTTCTTCTCTGTGAAAGCGTAGTTCGCCACGATGCCGGCTGTGAAGAGGACGAACATGACACTCATGCCAGCCGTATAGTATTGGAACGACGTCACCGGTTCGCCTCCACGTGGCACAATGTGACTCTCCGGAGTTAAAGCTTGACGCAAGTTCGCGGCATCGGCTCGGTTCAGAACGGTCTGTACCCGCATTTCATAGAAAAAGTGATCCACGAGCGACTCTACGATCGTGGACCGTACAGCCTCTTCACTGTTGGTAAACAGTGACAGGGCCACAGAATGATCGGAAGTGCCGAGAAACATGTGTTCCCACATGTACAGGCGGTATCCTCTCGGAATCTCGATCACGGCCGCGTACGCGTCGTTGTCCCGGGCAGCTTCCACGTCAGAGACAAACTCGATTTCAATCGAATCTTGCAATGAATCGTCTTGCAACACGTGCTCAATGAGGAGGTCTGGAGCGGAAATGTCCGGTGCGACGGCCAACAGTTCTTCAACTTTCTCCTTCGGCATCTCTTCGCTGAGGCGCTCTTCCAGTTTTGTAAGAGCCGCTTCTTGTGAATCGCGATCCACGACGGCAATCCGTATATCGTCCGGCACGCTATGAAAACTGTGTTGGAGAGAAAATCCGAGTATGGCGATGAGCACAAGGGGCATCAGCAACATCAACGCCAGGGCAACCCGGTCATCGCTTAACTGCAGCAAGTCTTTTTTGAAGTACGGTCCCAAAGTGATTCCCCCTAATCCCGTAACGTACGGCCGGTTAAATGCAAAAACACATCCTCAAGGGTCGGTGTCTGCACTTGAATGCCCAAAACACGGGCACCGCTTCGTGTCGCCAGTTCCAAAAGGGGCTCGAACAGATTAGCGCAAGAAGCGGTTACGCGGTATCCGTCCTCCGTGGCCGCCACACTCTCGATGCGCGGATCTTCCCGCAATTTTTGCTCCAATTGATGGTGGTGAGCGGCAAGCTTCAGCTCATAAATGTGACCCCGGTCTAAAATCCGCTTGATCTCATCGATCGTTCCGGAAGCAATGACGCTTCCCCGGTCCATCACGTACACGCGGTCGCAGAGATACTCAACTTCTTCCATGTAGTGACTCGTGTACAAGATCGTCATGCCGCCGCTCGCTTGCAAATCTTTTACTAGATCGAGAATGTGCCGACGCGACTGCGGATCGATGCCGACGGTCGGCTCATCCATTAACAGAAACTCAGGCTTGTGCACGAGGGCGGCCGCCGTGTTCAAGCGCCGTTTCATTCCTCCGGAGAACGTCCGCACTTTGTCTTTTCGCTTCTCCTTAAGTCCGACGAGTTCTAACAGTTCGTTTACCCGCTTGTTCAGTTCCCTCTTGTCGAGACGATAAATTTTTCCGAAAAATAACAGATTCTCTTCGGCCGTGAGTTGGGGGAACAGGGCGATCTCCTGGGGGACGACGCCGATACGCATGCGAAATGCGTGCAAAACCTCGGAAACAGGGCGGCCTTTAAAGCGCACGACACCACTGGTCGGTTTCGCCAGTGATGACAACATGTCTATCGTCGTCGATTTCCCGGCGCCATTTGGTCCGAGCAACCCGACTGATTCCCCTTTGTCTAGATAGAGATTCAAATCCCGAACAGCCACGTGTTGCCCGTACCGCTTCGTCACATCGTTCATTTCAAGCATACTCTACCCTCCCTGCAACTCCCCTTCAGCATACAAAAAAACAAACTTCACGACTATTCACCCCGGTCACAATTTGCACGGGGCGTCATGACGGAAGTCATGTTCTCTTGAGTTCACCTATGAATCCGTTTTCAATCTCAAGAAAGACGCGATGTCTCTTTCGTGTGCCGTCATAACGCCGTGCTCGTACAAGGATGTTGTCGGCAATCGCTTTACTGCGAATGACGCTCACTGCGTGTAGTTTGGCAGAACGCCATGATTCACATGAGGGTACCGGATGACACTGGGGCCCATCATTTTTTCTGCTCGATGTTTAATTCACATCTCGTCTCCATCACTCCGTCAAGTCGTGTTTTAACGCATAGATGGCCAACTGTGTCCGGTCGCGCAAGCCCAGTTTGGAGAGCAAGTGACTCACGTAGTTTTTCACGGTGCCGACTGTCAAATAGAGCTCGCGGGCGATTTCAGTATTACTTTTTCCTTCACCGACAAGGCGTAAAATGACTTGTTCCCGTTCGGTTAAGTTATGGGGCGGCTTTGACGTTTTAGGGTGCGGTGTTCGCTGTAGAAGTTTCGGGACCACTTTTGCCGCCACTTGTCCGTCCAGCACCATGTCACCGACAAGGGCGCCCTGAATCGAGGCCATCAGGCGATCTACATCGACGTCTTTTAACAAGTAGCCGAGGGCGCCGGACTGCAGCGCTTCCAAAGCGTACGCTTCGTCAGCGAATGTCGTCAACATGACGATGCGGCTGTCAGGATGTTTCTCACGTATGCGTTTGGTCGCCTCTAGACCTGTCATCACCGGCATCCGCACATCCATCAGAACGAGGTCGACGCGTTCTTGGTCATAGCGCTGCACAGCCTCTTCTCCGTTCTTCGCTTCCAAGACGCGATACGGTCCGTTGTGTTCGATCATCATTTTCAACCCCTGCCGCACAATTTGCTGGTCCTCAGCCAGCAATATCGTCTTCATCTGTTCACACCTCTTTCCTTTTCAGCGGAAACGTTCCCTCTAGCCGAAATGTGCGGGCGGAACACCGCGCGCAAAACGTCCCGCCCAGATGTTCAAAGCGTTGTCTGAGCTGAGTCAGCCCAAATCCCTCCACGACTTGAATTTTTTCTTGTACAGGATTGGTCATCGTTACAATGTACGTCTGTCCTCCTGCCACTTCAAAGGTGACAGCAGCTTTTTTCGCATAGACGTGTCGCATTGCATTCGTTAAACCTTCCTGAACGAAGCGGTAAAGGGCCACGCTCTGTTCATCGGTCAGCGGCACCGACAGTGCCCCGTTTTTCGTCGTAAACGACACGCGGACGTGGGTTTCGGCTTCCAGTTTGCGGATGAGCTGGATGATCATCTGTACGCCTTTTTTCTCATCGCTTTCCAAAGACTGTACCGCTTGCCGCATGTCCTGCAGTGCGGACCGTGCCGTTTCTTTCGCTTGCGCTATTTGGGACGCATTGTGGTCCGCCTGCATTTCCAACATTTGCAGTTGCATAATGAGGCCGGTGAGCCGATGTCCGACGGAATCGTGCACGTTGCGGGCAATTCGCACCCGTTCCGCCTGCTTCAACGCTTCTTCTTCCAGCGAGAGTTGTCGTTTCAGTTTTCTGTACTCATACGCCAATTCGTCGATTCCTCTGTCTTTCTCACGAAGTAGGTGTTGTGATCGGTAATAGTGGAAAAGACACCATACTGTAAAGATCAGATAAGCACACACGAACAGGCGCATCGTCCACACGTCGTGACTTACGACGACTCCGAGACTGGAGATGAGCCCTAAGGCCGCAATTCCCCTTCCGCTGGCCTGCTCGTTCCGGCTGTAGAAAAAAATAAAACTTAGCGGCAAGAGCCACACGATCAACATCGGTTCCGCGTACGTGGCAAAGGCGCAAACAACTGCCGTTAACAGAAAATACAGCCAAAACGGACGCCACCAAAGGTGTTCAGATGTCACCCCTAAAAACAGTACGCCCGTTACTCCCCAGAAGACCGGGTCGTGCAACAGAGGGGGGTGTTCTGCTGACAGCAGCCATACGACCAGAATCGTCACCGCATAGCGCACCGACATGCTTCCTCATCCTATCCCGTCGCATCAACAGATACGTCGTTTCCAAATGCTTGGTCAAAATCCTATTTGACGACCGCCACTTCTCCACTTCTGTTAGATCTACCTGATTCGCCCATAGTTGCTGACTTTCCCTATCGCGATCGGACGCGATGTTGTTGCGATAACGTCCCTCTTGCTTTCTACTCTGAAAATACATCTTGCCACACGTATGGTACCAGCACATGTAGCGTCATGCGTTGCAGGTGAAGGGCATGGCTTAAGACAATGGAAAACAGCATCCCTGAACATACGAGATCCCCGCCGAAACAGCAGAGTGAAGCATCCGCTTCAAAGGCAGTGACCTCGAACGGCTACCTTTTCTGAAGTTGTCTTAAGGCATGTCCCTCCTGCACAACGTCACACGATGTACATCCCAGAGAGGGGGTACCTTTAAAAAGAAGACCAGCGTACACCTGGTCTTTTTGTGTCAGTCGTCGAACGGAGTCGAAGGCACGACCGAAATGTGCAGTTCTTCGAGCTGTTTGTCGTCCACCGGCCCCGGGGCCTCCGTCATGAGACAGCTGGCACTCTGGGTCTTCGGAAAGGCGATCACGTCCCGCAAATTGTGGCGCTTCGCCAGCAACATCACGATCCGGTCCAGGCCGAAGGCGATGCCGCCGTGGGGCGGTGTACCGTACTCGAACGCTTCTAACAAAAACCCGAATCGCCTTTTCGCCTCTTCCTCTGTAAACCCGAGGGCCGCGAACATTTTTTCCTGCACGTCGCGCTGGTAGATGCGCATGCTGCCGCCGCCGATCTCGTAACCGTTGCACACCATGTCGTAAGCCTGTGCCCGCACACTGGCGGGGTCAGTCGTCAGTTTCTCGATGTCTTCTTCAACTGGCAGCGTAAACGGATGGTGCACCGCCTGGTAACGCCCTTCTTCCTCATCGTACGTAAAGAGCGGAAAATCCGTGATCCAGGCGAAAGCGTACGTATCTTCTGGAATGAGGTCGAGGTCACGGGCGAGTTTGAGCCTGAGCTGACCCAGTGATTCGGCGACGACGTCCGCCTGGTCTGCGACAAACAGTAAGAGATCTCCCGTCTCCGCCTCCAACGCATCCGCCAGCCGGCGCCGCTCTTCTTCTGAGAAAAACTTGACGATCGGACCTGTCATCCCGCTGTCTTTCACGGCGATCCAGGCGAGCCCTTTGGCGCCGTAAGGCTTTAAGTAGTCGGTCAAAACGTCGATGTCTTTCCGGCTGAAATCGGCACACCCTTTGGCGTTTATCCCCTTCACCTGTCCGCCCGACTGCACGGCGCCGGCAAACACTTTAAACTGGCTGTCTTTCACAATATGAGTCACGTCACACAGTTCCAACCCGAACCGCAAGTCCGGTTTGTCGGTACCGTAGCGGTCCATCGCCTCTTGGTACGTCAACCGCGGGAAAGGCGTGGGCACATGATACCCTATCGTCTCGCGGAAAATGTCAGATATCATCTCTTCCATCTCAGACTGCAGCGCCTCCGGCGGAAGAAAGGACGTTTCGATATCCAGCTGGGTGAACTCCGGCTGCCGGTCGGCGCGCAAATCCTCGTCGCGAAAACAACGTACTATTTGGTAATACCGTTCGAACCCCGACACCATCAGCAGCTGCTTGAACAGTTGCGGCGACTGGGGCAGCGCGTAAAACGCCCCTTCGTGGATTCGACTCGGCACGAGGTAATCCCGCGCTCCTTCCGGCGTGCTCCGCGTCAACATGGGCGTTTCCAGTTCCAAATAGCCATGGGCGTCGAGAAAGCGGCGGATCACTTGAGTCGCTTTGTGCCGAATTTTAAACGTGCGTTGCATAGCGTCGCGCCTTAAGTCGAGGTAACGGTACTTTAGACGCACCGTTTCATCTACATCCGCATTCGGCTGGTTGATGGAAAACGGCGGTGTCTTCGCGCGGCTCAACAGTTGGATTGTCGTCGCCCGCACTTCGATCTTTCCCGTCGGGAGGTTCGGGTTGACCGTATCCGGATCGCGCTCCACCACCTCCCCTTCGATGGCGACGACGTACTCATTTCTAAGCTTGTCGGCCAGGTCGGCTGCTTCTTCGGAGAATTCCGGGTTGCACACAACTTGGACAATCCCGGATCGGTCGCGCACATCGAGGAAGATGACCCCTCCCAAGTCTCTGCGGTTGTGCACCCACCCGTTTAACCGCACCCGCTCACCGACCTGTTCCGTGCGAAGTTCCCCGCAACAGTGTGTTCTGTGTAAATACGCCATTTAAACTCCCTCCTGCCTGATCCTAGAACGAATGTAGTCGACGAGCTGATTCATGTCGACTTCTTCTTGCTCTCCGCTGGACAAGTCCTTCACCTGCACCGCGGAACGCGCCAACTCGTCGTCGCCGATTACGACGGCAAAACGGGCTTTCAGTCGGTCCGCTGCTTTCATTTGTCCTTTGACCTTCCGGTTCATATAATCGCGGTCGGCGGAGCAGCCCGCTCGCCGCAGGCTGTGCACCAGTCCGCTCGCTTTCACTTTGGCCTGTTCGCCGAGTGCGACGATGAAACAGTCGATGCCGTCATCCACCGGCAGTTGGACGCCTTCCTTCTCCAGTGCCAAGAGGATCCGCTCGATACCGCTGGCAAACCCGATTCCAGGTAAATCGGCTCCACCGATCTCCCGCACAAGGTCGTTGTACCTCCCCCCGGCAAAAATTGTCGACTGGGCCCGAGGGTGTCACTTTTGATTTCAAAGGCCGTTTGGGTGTAATAGTCAAGTCCCCGCACCAGTCGGTCGTTGACGACGTAGTCAATGCCCGTCGCTTCAAGCAACTGGCGTACGGCCTGAAAGTGGGGGTCACAGTTGTCGCACAACACATCCAAAATGGACGGCGCATCTTGGGCAACCGCTTGACAGCTTTCCCGCTTGCAGTCGAGGATGCGGAGCGGATTGCGCTCCAGGCGGGATTGGCAGTCCTTACACAGCTGGTCCTTGTGCGGCGTAAAATAGGCGATCAGTTTCTCGCGGTAAAGCGGACGGCACGCCGAACAGCCGATACTGTTAATTTCTGTCTTCAATTGTGTCAACCCTACTGCCCGGGCTGTCTCCAGGGCGAGGGAAATCACTTCGGCATCAGCGGCCGGGTCGTGTGTGCCGAACAGCTCCACTCCGAACTGGGTAAACTGGCGTTCCCTCCCCGCCTGCGGCCGCTCGTACCGAAACATGGGCCCGATGTAGTACCATTTTGTCGGCTGCGGCTGTTTGTCAAATTTGTGCTCTACGAAAGCACGCACCGCAGCCGCCGTCATTTCCGGTCTCAAGGCGATCTCCCGGCCACCCCGGTCTTGAAACGCGTACATCTCCTTTTCGACGATGTCCGTCGTCTCGCCAACACCCCGTTGGAACAGTTCGATATGTTCGAACATGGGCGTCCTCACTTCCCGGTAGTTGAATACCCGGCACACGTCCCTCATTTTGGATTCGAGAAACTGCCACTTTTCCACTTCCCCTGGAAGGATATCCGCCGTACCGCGCGGCGCCTTGTACTTCACTGTTCGCTTCCTCCTTTACTAACCGTCAAACACAGTTGACAGAATGGTCACGTCACCTTTAAAAATGAAAATCTCCCGCCACTGACCGTCTGTCAGGGACGAGAGATTGGTTAAACGCTAGTTTCATCCACCCGTGGTGCCACCCTGCTTGGAGACGTCTTGGCGCCTCCCTCTTTACACCGGATAACGTGCGGTCCCACGCCGTTGCCTACTGACAGGCTCACACACCTGGCGTTCAGCAACAGTCCTCGGGGATGTCTTCACTGTGGCACTTTAGCAGGGGCTTCCAGCCGACGGCACCCTTTCTCTGTCTAGGTGGAACACAGCTACTCCTTCCCGTCACAGGAACGTTTTCGCTCTTTAATTGTCCCATATTCTACAAGAAGGTCGCCCCGTTTGTCAATATCCCGTCTTTCCTTGAGTCTTTGTTTCGGAAATGCGACATCCTCTTTCCTGCGGTGGAAAATTTCGCATACAAAGCGAATGGGGAACGTTATAATAGATCTATGTGCGGATGAGACCGGCGTACAACTTCTCATGAGGTGAACTCAATGGCAAAGGCCTTTGATTTTACAACGGGGAGCATCCCCAAAAAGATGGTGCTGTTTTCCATTCCCCTCTTGCTGACGAATGTCTTGCAGACGTCTTACCAATTTATCGACAGTCTCTGGGTGGGGAATCTACTCGGTGCCCAGGCTCTTGCCGCCGTAGCTCTCGCAGGTCCGGTCATCTTCACAGTGCTGTCTTTAATGATCGGCATTAACGGCGCGACGCTCACCGTCTTGTCCCAGCACAGAGGAGCGGGAGATGAGGACGGTTTAAAGGAATCGCTCAACGCATTCGCCTTCGTTCTCGGGATTTTGTCCGTTGCACTCGGCATCGCCGGCTATGTGCTGGCGGGACCGCTGTTACACTTCTTAGGAGCTCCCGACAATGTACATCCGTTAGCCCTCACCTATTTGCGCCTCAATTTCGTAGGTATCCCGTTCTTATTCGGGTACAACTTCGTCAGTACCGTGTTGAGAGCTCTCGGCGACAGCAAAACCCCGATTCGGTTTGTCGCCCTGGCCGTCCTCCTCAATTCGGTATTGGATCCCGTCCTAATCGCAGGCTTTCGGTTAGACATTGTCGGAGCGGCGTTGGCGACAGTGCTCGCCCAAGGATTGGCATTCGGCTACGGGTTGTCTTACTCCATCCAAAAAGCCGGTGTTCCTTACACCGTGCCGCACTTGCCCCAGTGGCGCTATTTAAAAGTGTTGTTCCGGTTGGGCATTCCGTCCGGGTTGCAAATGACGGTCATCTCGGGCGGCAACATGGCCATCGTCGGTGTCGTCGCTCGGTTTGGGGAAGACGTGCTGGCCGGATTTGGTGCAGCCGAACGCATCGGCAGCTTGATCATGATCGCCCCGATGGCGTTAGGATCGGCGGTGACGAGCATGGCCGGCCAAAACATCGGCGCGGACAAATGGAAGCGGGTCGCCGATGTGGCCAAAAACGGGGTGGGACTCATTTTAGGCGTTTCAGTGGCCATTAGCACTTTTGTTTTTTTTGTTTCAGGGATACTCATTCACTTGTTTGTCGACGACGAGGCAACCGTCTCTTTCGGAGCCGACTACCTTAAAGCTGTTGCCTTTTTCTACCCTTTCCTCGGAATTAATTTTGTGTTAAACGGTGTCGTCCGCGCGAGTGGAGCCATGTTCCAAGTTCTTGCGCTGAACTTCATCTCGTTCTGGGTGCTGCGTTTTCCCCTCGTCACCCTCTTTTCCGGGTGGTTGGGCCCGGACGGCATCGCCATCGGCATCGGAGTCAGTTTCGTCATGAGCAGCATCGTGGCCACACTGTACTACTTCTTCGGAAAATGGCGGGACGTAAAAATTTTTGATGAAGAAGAGCCCTCCCAGTTGTAGTTTTTCAGGAAAGCATCGGTGAAAACCAAGCCACACTCCATTTCCGGCGAGCACACCTGCCGATGACCAATGTCCGACAACTTCCAACTGTGTTCGCGGAGAGCCGACACACCGCATGTTGAATGGAAGACAGCTGAGGGCGTTCATGATGATTCTTTCTCCCTTGTGTTACAATAAAAGCAGATTTAAAGAAGAAAGGATCTGCCATGCACATTCAACGTGTCGAACAGTCCAATGCTCACTTCACGATCAATTCCCTCGTCTACACGCCGGATGCGAGTAGAGACCGAGGCTTGACCGTTTTAATGGGACACGGGTTCAGTGTTTCCAAACACCATTTAGACGGTCTCGCCTCTTACTTGTGTTACTTTGGTTACGAAGTCGTCAACGTCGATTTTCCCGGACACAAGATGGGGGGAAGCCGAGGCTCACTCGATCACCCTGTGCAACTGATCGAATCACTGAAACTCGCCAGACGCTGTACCAAGCGGGACAACATCGTCCTGTTGGGACACAGTATGGGCGCTGCGGCGGCAGTGGGAGCCGCCACGGAGATGGATGAAGCAATCGGCCTCGTCGCCCTTGGGATGGGAGCCAATCCTGCTGCCCGCTTTGAAGACAAAATCGTGACCAGCACACTTGAATGGGGCGCCCTTTACGTAGAGGATCTGGATGGAAAAGACTTTTTAACCCGGATTAAGAGCGAGTTGTTGCCGCACATGAAAAACGTAACCGTGCCCTCCCTCGTCATCGGGGGGACGAAAGACTATATCATTCCCGCACAAGAAGTGAAAAAACTGGCTGAGATGGCACAAGGGCCTCGTACTGTGAAACTGTTAGATTGCACGCACTCCGACCTTCCGGATGTAGCAAAGAAAGACATTCGCCAGTGGCTGGAACAGACGTACTCAATAGACTAAGAGGGGAACCATTCAAGTGGATGTGTAGCTTCCTGTGACGCGTTCAACAGGACGTGGAAAGACCCCTACCGACACAGTCCGTGGCGGTGGGCGTAAATAGCCGCTTGCGTGCGATCTTCTACCCCGAGCTTGCTCAAAATGTTGCTGACGTGGGTTTTCACCGTTTTGATTCCGATGTACAGCTCATCGGCAATTTCCTGGTTCGAGCGCCCCTCTCCGATGAGGCGCAACACTTCCAGCTCCCGCTCCGTGCACTGTTCGTGGGGCAGTTTGTGTCTGTGGCTGTCTCCCCGATACCGTGACATCAGTTTCCCTGCCACTTGGGCTTCAAATACAGACTGGCCGCGGTAAGCCTGGCGGACGGCTTGTGCAATTTCGGACGCCCTCGCCGTTTTGAGCAAGTAACTGAAGGCTCCAGCCTCCACAGCCGGGTACACTTTTTCGTCGTCGTGGAAACTGGTCAGTACGATCACTTTGCCGTCTGGATGGACTTTTAGCACTTCTTTCGTCGCCTCAATTCCGTCCATGCCCTCCATGACCAGATCCATCAAAATGACATCGGGTTTCGTCTTTTCCGCCAGCTCCACACCTTCTTGCCCGTTGGACGCCTCGCCGACAACTTCGATCCCTTTCTCCGTGGACAAAAACGCCGCCAGTCCCATCCGCACCATCTCGTGATCATCTACGAGCAGCACTTTGATGACATCTTCCATCGTTACATCCCATCCCTTCCTTTTGTCACCAGCGGTACCGTCACCTCGATCATCGTCCCTTGACCAGGTGCAGAGGACACGCTGAGCACGCCTCCAATTTCTGCCACCCGTTCCCGCATGAGGGCCATGCCGTAAGAAGACGTCTTCTGTTCGTCATCGGCTGTAAACCCGACCCCGTTGTCCGTCACTTTCAGTCGCACGTTTTGGCGAATCACAGACAGTGTAACCTCCACTTGCTCAGCTTTCGAATGGCGCAGCGCATTGGACAGGGCCTCCTGCAAAATGCGGAACAGGTGGTCTTCAATCCCTTTCGGCAAATCAGGCAAATCCCCGATGGACCACTTAAAGTCCAACGCATGCTTGTCTTGAAGTTCCCGCAACAGTTCTTCCACGCCGTGTTTCAAACTTTTCCCTTCGAGGTGTGCCGGACGCAAATGAAGCAGCAGCGCCCGCATTTCCGATTGTGCGGCCGCCGCCATCTCTTCCACCAGTTCCACCTGTTGTTCAGCTTTTTCGGGACGATGCGTGAGCATGCGTTTCAAGGCGGCCATAGACATGGAAATGGCGAACAACTGCTGGCTGACAGCGTCGTGCAACTCCCGGGCGAGGCGGTGTCGCTCCTCAAGTATTGCCGCCTGTTTCACCTGTTCGGTCAATTCCGCATTGTGCGTCGACAGCCGTTGCAAGGAAGCGACCTGCTTCTGGAAGCGTGCAGTCATGTCATTTAATCGGTTGCCGAGTTCGCCGATCTCGTCGTCCCCTAAATTGGGAATGCGGGTTGTCAGATCACCGCGCTCCAACATCATCGTCGACTGCAGCAAAATTTCCAGCCGTTTTTTAAACAAGTTGCCGAATACATACCCCGTTGCCACTCCGATGGCACCAGCTGTCAACCAAAGGACGGCCATCATGATCACGACAAACCCCCAGCCGGGGAAGGCTGGAATACGCCACTCCCAACGATGCTTCAACCAGGTTTGCAACGGTTCCAGACCGACCGTGTAACTCCAGAGGGAAAAGACGAGAGCGGCCCCCAATGTGACCACCGTGACACTCACCCACAGCGACTGCCGTACAAATTGCCATTGAATGTTGGTTAGTTTCTTTTGCAGCATCCGGGAACCTCCTACACATACATCACGTCAACGTCGCCGATGAGTAAGCTTACGACGAAGCGCACACGTTTGGAGGCACTGCGGTAGTGAGGCGTCTCGATAGACACATTTCGGTTAATCCCGCCTTCTTTATTGCCGAAAATGTCCACATCGCCGATGTTGACATGAGCAGTCAACGCAATTTCCAGATCGTACGGCACATAAATGTCAATGTCCCCAATCCACCCGTTAATGATGACAACTGTTTCTGTCTCGTGAATGAGGGCGCGGGAGAGGTCAATTTTGACGTCGCCAAATCCGTGCCAGATGTTCATGTCCGTCAACTCCCAGCGGGGCGCGGACAAGTATAGGTTGCCGATGAGGGAATGTTTCACCTTCGGCGCCTCGTTCCGGTAGGATCGACCGGACGCTTCCTGTTCCGCCCGGTACGACGTATTCTTCTCGCCATCGGGCATTTCTCTGTCGCGGGACATTTCATCTTCCGTGAAACCTTCAGCAGCTTCGCCTTCTTCCCGATGCGGTTCTTGCCGCATTCCATTGGACGTGCCACGCCCTTCGCGGGAAGCACCATTTACGTCCCCTCGTTCAAACACCGGCGGCACAGCCAATTCTTTCTTTTTGGAACGGATCATGCGGTAGCCAAAATAGATGACCGCCACTGAAAAAGCCAACCCGATCAAATTCCCGACGTTGATCCCGAACGCTCCGAGCAACATGAGAACTCCGATTCCGAGCACAACCCCGCCCGCCGTCCGCTTGCCGCGATCGAGCAGTTTAACCCCGATCAATGTCAAAACCGCCGGAACGATTAAACTGCCGACATCAAAGTAGAATAGATTGAGATTATTAAATAAAATACCGAACCCGATCACAATGAGAATGGCGCCCAGCACATATGTCGATACGCGGGAATGGTTCACGGATGGTGCCTCCTCCAACTTCAAAAGGAAAAACAGCCATAGCCCGGTTCGCCAAGCTATGGCTAGCTCCACTATACCACAAGCGTGAATGTCAGCTCAACGAAGAGGTCCCTTCAGTTTCTGCCTTATCCGCTGCCGTTTGTCTCGCGGCTTTCAACTTGGCCAATTCCTCTTCCACCTGATCGCTCCACGCCCGTTTCTCGTCAGGCCAATCGCCTGAGTAGTGAGATTTCATACGTTCACTGGCAGCGGCGTCGGTCTCCATCATCATCACCCGCTCCTCGATTCGCGCAAACCCCCTCGCCGCACTGTCAGTGTCAATAGAGGAAATGGCGACGTTCATCTGTTTTTTGGCACTGGCGACATTGGCCCGGGCGACGAGGGCGTACTTTTTACTCCGCAATTCGTAATATTTGTCTTTTAACTCTTGCAACTGTTCGCTGAGTGATCGCTTTTGCTCTTTAGCTGTTTCATACTGGGCCTGGTATTCTCCGATTTTCACCTGGCAGTACTCTTTGTCAGCCAGTGCCTGTCTGGCGACCCGGTCGTCTCCTACGTCGACTGCCAACCTGGCCTGACGGTCACGCTTTTTCGCCCGGTCCTCCATCTCTTCCACTAACCCTTTCCACTTTTTCTCCAACGCGTCCTGGCGAGCGACGGCCACTTCCGCTTTCTGTATTTCACTTTCCATGTCGCGCAAGTACTGATTCAGCATCGCCACCGGATCTTCTACCTTATCTAAAATCTCATTGATACTCGCTACCGTAATGTCACGCACTCGCTTGAAGATGCTCATTCTGTTTCCTCCTTCGCGTTTAAGCGGTTTTTCACTTCTCGTTCCCATTCATCTAAGTGGTCGGTTCGCCGATCACTTTTTGCCATCGGATCTCGATGCCGCAATTCACGGCTATCGTCGTAGAGAGGAGGGTCTGTCGCAACGGTTGCCTGCGGTTTGCTCTTCAGTAAGTTCCAACCGAAATACATGACGATGGCCGCCACGACTAAACCGATAATGATCGGCAGCAAGCCTGTCATCCAGAGTAACCCAACGACGATCAGGCAAATCCCTAATCCCCGCTTGCCGCTGCTTTCAGCGTGTTTGTACAACCCCCATCCTTTGTACACAAGGTATCCGGCGATGACGAGGGCGATAATCCAGCCGACGTTGATGCCGAGTTGTCCCAACAGCATCAATCCACCGACTATGACGAGCACGATGCCCAGTGTGTAGGACCCGGAACGCTCAGCCATACTCAACCTC
The DNA here is from genome assembly GCF_002005165.1 of Novibacillus thermophilus. Lineage (NCBI taxonomy): Bacteria > Bacillati > Bacillota > Bacilli > Caryophanales > Thermoactinomycetaceae > Novibacillus > Novibacillus thermophilus. Next base: position 1,011,758 of record NZ_CP019699.1, on the reverse strand, counting down.
CTTTTGCTCTGTTCTTGTCTTTATCTTAAACGCCACACCTCGTTCCCTTAACTGGCCGCAGGTTGATTTTGATCTCAGACTTTAGACGGAGAAAAAAGGAGACACTGCACTATCATGTGCAATGTCTCCTTCGTCACAAGCCCTACTCGAATGTCCGGGCATTTCCATGCCTCATGCCAACGGGATGGTGTTATAATGAAGAAGGGAAAGAACAGATGAGGTGAAGGATAATGTCAACCTCTTTTGGGGTTTTCATCGTGTTGTGGATGATCTTTATGGTCGTGTTCATGTCCATCGGCGGATACTTCATGTTCCGCAAATTTTTAAAAAGCATGCCGAAGCAAGACGGCAAGTCCACCCTTGACTGGCAAGACTACTACGTGGAGAAAACACAACATTTGTGGACGGACGAGACGAAAGAGCTGTTAGACGACCTCGTTCGCCCAGTGCCAAAGGCATTTCGAGATACCGCCCGGCACACGATCGCGGCTAAAATCGGAGAGATTGCCCTTCGAGAAAAGGCCAGTGAAATGTCCCGTGACATCATCATCCGGGGTTACATCGAAGCGACGCCCAAACGGGATCACCGCTACCTCGTAAAGTATTTAAAACGAAAACAAATTGACCTTGCGCCCTATCAGTCTTTGTTGAAGAAATAGTCCGTCACGTTTTGTTCTCGACAATGAACGTCACCGGGCCGTCGTTGACGAGGGAGACTTTCATATCTGCTCCGAAACGGCCCGTCTCGACCGTCACACCGTAAGCGCGCAGTTTGTCGTTAAAAGTGTCGTAAAGCACTTCTGCCTTCTCCGGCCGTGCCGCCTTTGTAAAGCTGGGGCGCCGTCCTTTCCGACAATCCCCGTAAACGGTGAACTGGGAAATGCTGAGAATTTCGCCGCCGACTTCGAGCAGCGACCGGTTCATTTTCCCTGCGTCGTCGCTGAAAATGCGCAAGTTTACAATTTTGTCCGCCACGTAAGATACGTCCTCTTCCCCGTCACCGTCTGTAAAGCCCACCAGACAGACGAGGCCGTGTGAAATTTTGCCGATCACTTCTTCACCAACTGTCACTTGCGCCGGTCCGGTGCGTTGTACGACAACTCGCATCAAAAGCCTCCTTAAGTTAAAAATTCATTGGTCGTCCCGTTTTAAAATGAATCGCATAGATTGCAGCGACGGTTACTGCATGATCCGCTGCACGCTGTATATATCGTCAAGCCGTTTTAACCGTTCAACGATGAAATGCAGGTGTTCCAAATTGCGTACGGAAATGGAGACGTCGATGACAGCCAAGCGGTTTTTCTTGACCCGGCCGGAAACAGCCGTCATGTTCGTCTTCGTCTCCGTGATGACTTGTAACACTTCGTTGACAAATCCGCGTCGGTCCATCCCCGTAATTTCTAAATCGACATTAAATGACTGGTCGGGTGTCCCTTCCCATTCCACATCGATGAGGCGCTCTTCTTCCTCTTTCTGGATGTTCGGGCAATTGGTGCGGTGGATGGAGACCCCCCGCCCTCGCGTGACAAAGCCGACAATCTCGTCACCGGGGACAGGGTTGCAGCAACGGGAGAAGCGGACTAACAAATTGTCGACGCCTTTCACGCGCACCCCTTGGGCCAGCTTTGTCTTCTCCTGTTTAGGAGCGTCCTTCACATCAGGCAGCGCTTTGACTGACGGTTCATCTTTGCGGAATTTTTCCGTCAGGCGCGTCACGATTTGCGCCGCTGTAATGCCCCCGTACCCGACGGCGGCCATCATGTCTTCTTCTCCGCTAAAGTTAAACTTGCGGGCGACCTCATGGATGCCTTCTTCCGTCAAGACGCTTTCCACATCGTATCCTTGTTTCTTGATTTCCCGCTCTACGGCCTCTTGTCCCTTTAACACATTTTCTTCCCGCCGTTCTTTTTTAAACCAGTTGCGGATTTTACTGCGCGCGTTTGACGACTGGGCAATTTTCAGCCAATCCTGGCTGGGGCCGTAACTGTGTTTGGACGTGAGGATCTCCACAATGTCACCCGTCTTCAATTTGTGGTCGAGGGGGACAATTTTCCCGTTCACTTTCGCCCCGATACAACGGTTTCCGACTTCTGTGTGAATGCGGTACGCGAAGTCGAGGGGCACGGAGTTGGCGGGAAGTTCGATCACATCGCCTTTCGGGGTAAATACGAACACCGCATCGGAAAAGAGGTCCATCTTCAGCGATTCCATAAATTCTTGGGCATCAGTGGCATCCTGCTGCCACTCCAAAATTTGCCGGAACCAGCTCAATCGATCTTCGAACGACAGCGGCTGTTTTTGCTTGCCTTCTTTGTACAGCCAGTGCGCCGCCACCCCGTATTCGGCGGTGCGGTGCATCTCCCACGTGCGAATTTGCACTTCCAGCGGTTCTCCATTCGGACCGATGACCGTCGTGTGCAACGACTGGTACATGTTCGGCTTCGGCATGGCGATGTAATCTTTAAACCGCCCGGGCATCGGCTTCCACAACGTGTGAATAATGCCGAGGACAGCGTAACAGTCCTTAATGCTGTCGACGATGACGCGAACGGCCAGGAGATCGTATATTTCGTTGAACTGCTTGTTTTGCAGCGTCATTTTGCGATAAATGCTGTAAATGTGCTTAGGCCGGCCCGATATGTCCGCCTCAATGTCCATGTCCTCGAGCCGTTTGCGCAAATGGTCGATGACGGCGTCCAAGTACTTTTCCCGCTCTGCCCGTTTTTTCTTCATCAGGTTGACGATGCGGTAGTACTGGTGCGGGTTGTTGTAGCGCAATGCAATGTCTTCCAATTCCCATTTAATCGCAGAAATCCCGAGGCGATGGGCCAGCGGTGAGAAGATTTCCAACGTTTCATTGGCAATCCGCCGCTGTTTCTCCTCGGGCAAATGTTTTAACGTCCGCATGTTGTGCAGCCTGTCGGCCAACTTGATCAAAATGACGCGCACGTCCTCTGCCATGGCGACGATCATCTTGCGGTGGTTTTCCGCTTGCTGTTCTTCCCTCGATTTGTATTTGATGCGGCCTAGCTTGGTCACCCCGTCCACTAGTCGCGCTACCGTTTCCCCGAACGTCTCTTCGATTTCTTGCAGGGTGACATCGGTGTCTTCCACGACGTCGTGCAAGATGGCCGCCATTATCGTCGTCACGTCAAGTTCCAGTTCGATTAAGATGTCGGCCACGGCAAGGGGATGGTAAATGTACGGCTCGCCCGATTTGCGCATTTGTCCACTGTGAGCGCGTTTGGCAAAGTGGTAGGCCTCTTCGATTTTGGACAAATCGCTCTCAGACAGATATCCGTCTGCTCGTTCCAACAAGCGTTCGATCGTTACCATGTCACGTCACCTGATGCTGCACATAGGGTTATAACGTTTATTATTACGGATAACCCGCGGAAAGTAAAGGGATATCTAAGACAAACGGCAGACGGCGGCACCCTGTCTGAACGCCGTTGACACGCCTTTAATCGCATGAATGTACAGCTTGCAACGGGGCGAAAACTATATTCGCTGGGGAAAGTCAAGCAGCTTTCCAATTCGAGAGAAATGTTCCTCCGGTGTCGTTATCAGGGGTGCGTAACACGCGCGAACAGTCATACGGTCAACTATTTTTGGCCGGCTTCCCGATAAGAAGTATGTTTGACAACAACTTGCCCGACACAAGGGAGACGATTCTACATCAGCAACCGCGACCGGCAACGGCACCATTTAACAGGACGCGTTGGGGACATTGGGCATTAATACTGTACCAATGTAAACACGGGGCAATCGGGCAGCTTATCCCGTCCGTTCAGATACGTCAACTCGATGAAAAACGCCGTCCCGACGACTTCTCCGCCCAGTTGTTTGACCAAATCGATCGCAGCGGAAATCGTCCCTCCCGTGGCCAGCAAGTCGTCCGCCACGAGAACGCGCTGCCCCGGCTGAATGGCGTCCCGGTGAATGGCGAGGGCGCTCTCTCCGTATTCTAAATTGTACGTCGTTTCCACGACGTCAGCTGGGAGCTTACCCGATTTGCGGACGGGGACAAACCCGATCCCAAGAGCGTAAGCGAGAGGAGCCCCGACGACAAAGCCCCGCGCTTCAGGCCCCGCAATAAGGTCGATCTCCATGTGTCGCAAACGTTCCACCATGCGGTTAATGGCTTCTTGGTAGGCCTCCCCGTCCTTGAGCAAGGTCGTAATGTCTTTAAAACGCACCCCCGGTTGAGGAAAGTTCTCGATGATGCGAATCTTTTCTTTTAAGTTCATGTGTGTCTCCTCCTGAAAAGGAATTCGGTTCCCCGTGTCTCACCTTCACAATGTCTTCCCACAACTCGCGGGATGTGGCATAGTAAAATTTTTGATACACGGCCTCCCGCTTTTTTCGGTTTTGAAAAGCTGTAGAGGTTTCTAACGCCCGTCTCACCGGATTCGGTTTCAAGCGGATCTCATCGCCGGAACGCTCAATAAAACCGAGCTCGTGAAACACCTCGAGCATGAACGAGACAGCCCTCGGCGACAAGCGAGACGGCTGGATCAACGCGTGTTCGTTTTGCACCTTTTTGTATCGGTGTAAAAGAGCGTACAGGCGTTTGAACTCGTGACGCTTGGGGACCATGTACGCTGCTTCGTCCGCATGTCCCAAGAAGTAGACCCGCTCCAAGTCCGGAACAGATTGGATGAGATGGTGGTAACACGCCACATCGAAAGGAAAGTCGACAAAAATGAGGTGGCGGACACCGGATTTAACGGCGACGCGGTCAACGCCTTGAACACACTGGACAGACGCTGCCTCTGGCGAAACGTGTCGGTGCAACCAGCTCACGTTTTGTTCGTCGAAACAGACGAACAACACTTCACGCTGTTCCAAACGCCGCCACATCTCATCGCTCACGGTTTTGCCGCGCCAGTCAAACACTTGCAAGTGGGGAACCGAGAGGTCTTTCACGAGCAATTGTACTGTCCGATTTCCATTCCATTCGTTCGTCTGCAGTTCGCCGACGGCCTCCAAGTTTACGCCAGGCGCAATCTCTCCCGCTGCTTCTCCCATCTGGAAGGCGACCGCGGACAGTTTGGCCGCTCCCTTTGCCAATGAGAGTTTCAAGTGATGGCGGTCTCTCCCGATTTGTCGCAACTCCTGCAGTTTCCCGCCTGTCACGCGGAACAGCGGCGTCCTGTTTCCGACCCCGAAAGGCTCCAGCAAAGGCAGCTGTTCCACCCAATCCATCTTCACGTCTTCGACAGAGCACGTTACATCGACACGTGTAGCCGGAATGTAATCGTCATCTGTTAGCCAGGTGGAAGCGATGGCGTTCAGCTCTTTGCGGAATTGTGCCACATCGCGGGCTGCGACGGTCAAGCCGGCCGCCATCTCATGGCCGCCGAAATGGATCAGCCACTGTTTCAATTCAGACAGCGCTCTATACAGATTAAAACCGTCAATGCTCCTGGCCGAGCCCTTCGCTTCACCGGTCGCTGCGTCGACACTGAGGACGACAGCCGGACGGTAAAACCGTTCCACCAACCGCGAGGCGACAATACCGAGCACCCCGACGTTCCATCCGGCACTGGCGACGACGACAGCGTAGCGGTGCTCCCCTTCATCGGCCATGACTGCAGAAATGGCTTCAGCAGTAATCGCGTCGACCAGTTTTTGCCGTTCGAGATTCAGTTTGTCTAGCTGCTGGGCCAACGTGCGCGCACGTTCGGGATCGCGGCTGGTGAGGAGTTCGACGGCCGGGTTGGCGGTGTCCAGGCGGCCACTGGCATTTATGCGCGGGCCGATGGCAAATCCGATGTGACCGGCCGTCACTTGGCGATCGGCAAGCCCGGCCACGTCTAACAACGCATTCAGCCCCACGTGTCGACGTTCGTTCATCTGTTTCAAGCCGAGCGCGGCGATGATGCGGTTTTCCCCGACGAGCGGGACGAGATCGGCAATCGTTCCGAGTGCCGCGAGCTGTAACAGTTCATGTGGCAGGCGTCCGAGTAACGCGTGGGCCAGCTTAAACGCAACGCCTACACCCGCTAACGTGTCGTGCGGGTAATGGCAGTCCGGTTGCTTCGGATTGACGACTGCCAGGGCATCAGGCAAAACGGGCGGCGGTTCGTGGTGGTCGGTGATGATCAAGTCCACGCCGAGGGTTCGGGCCAGTTCCGTCTCCTCTACCGCCGTAATGCCAGTATCGACCGTGATGATGAGGGACACTCCGCGTTTTGCCGCTAATTCCACGGCCTGTCGGTTCAGGCCGTATCCTTCTGTAAAGCGATTCGGTATGTAGTAATCGACCTCCTGTCCGAGAAGGCGGAACGTCTCGATCATGACACTCGTACTGCTGACACCGTCGGCGTCGTAATCGCCGTATATCCAAATCTTCTCCTTGTCTTCCAGCGCTCGGCGAATGCGTGTCACCGCTTTCCCCATCCCATGCAAGTGGTAGGGATCGTGAAAGTCATCGGTGGACACACGGAGAAAGCGGGCCACTTGTTCTTGACTGTTCAAGCCGCGCAGCACTAAAATGCGCGCAATCATCGGGTGAATGCCCGCTTCCCGCACCAGTTCCTCTACGCGCTGTTCGTCTATTTGCGACTGTATCCATCTCGTTTTAGGGTGGTACACGTATAAACTCCCTCTCTCCCAACGACATTATTATAGCGAAGTTCCTAAAACCAGGGCAACTTCCGGCACCGTTAAAAAACCTCGGGAAAATCCCGAGGTTGACCACTTTAACGCTTTTCAAGAGTTTCCTGCCGCAGCGGCGCGTTTTTTCTCCCGTTGAACCGATGCCCACTTCCACGTCGCCCACAGTGGGCTGGCGATAAAAATGGAAGAGTACATGCCGATGGTCAAACCGAACAAAAGGGCCAGTGAAAAGTGGGCGATCGTCTCACCGCCGAACAGAAACAGGACTGCCGCCGTAAAGAGGACTGTGATCCCAGTGTTGATGGAGCGCACTAACGTTTCCTGAATGCTCACGTTCACGACGTCTTTCAAGTCTTGGAACTCTTTAATTTTGGCAACCTTCAAGTGTTCGCGGATGCGGTCAAAGATGACGATCGTGTCGTTGACCGAATAACCGACAATCGTCAGAACGGCCGCAATAAACGTAAGGTCCACTTCGATTTGTAAAATGGAAAACATCCCGACGGTAAACAACGCGTCGTGGAAGAGGGTGAGTATGGCCGCTACCGCAAAGCGGTATTCAAAACGCACCGCGACGTAAATAATGATGCCTAGGGACGCTAAAAGGAGCGCAATGACGGCGTTCCGGGCCAGTTCCCGCCCGATGACGGGAGAGACGACCTGCTCTTGCAAGTCTACCTGTTCGCCGTACTCCGCTTGAAACGCTTCGCGAATGTCAATCACTTGCTCGTTATTTAACGTCATGGGGACGTTCACAATGGCAAAATTGTCGTCATTACCGCCGACGCGAATCTGGGCGTCCTCAATGCCTTGCTGTTCCAGTATGTCCCGCGCTTGTTCCACTGTGAACGGTTCATCGATCTGAATGTCCAACCGGGTGCCGCTGACGAAGTCGATGCCTAAATTCAACCCCGCGATGAGGAGCGAAAGGATTCCAGCCAACAGGAACACGCCGGAAACGAGAAAAAACAGTTTTCGTTTGCCGACAAAATCGAATTTATAGTTCACCGATTTCCTCCCCTTTCACCCCGAACCAACTCGGGTTCTTCAAGACGCGGGATTTCAGCAGTAGATTCATCAGCAACCGCGAGCCGGCTACCGCTGTCAAGAAACTGACGAGGATGCTGACGATGAGGGAGACGGCAAAACCTTTAATGTTGGCCGTCCCGAAGTAGAACAGCACTGCCGCCGCCACAACCGTCGTAATGTTTGCGTCGAATATCGTGAGGAACGAGCGCCGAGAACCCGCTTTCACCGAAGACGGGATCGTCTTCCCGCTGCGAATTTCTTCCTTGATCCGCTCGTACATCAGGATGTTCGCATCAACGGCCATTCCGATGCCCAGAATAAACGCCGCGATTCCCGCCAGCGTCAGCGTGACGTTGAGTAAGGAGAACGTCAACAAGACGAGATACGCGTACGCTACGAGCGATATGGCGGCAATCATGCCGGGCACCCGGTAGTAGCCGATCATGAACAGCAGGACGATGAGCGACCCGTACACACCTGCTTTTAAACTTTGAATTAAAGATAACTCTCCGAGACTGGCCGCGATGGAAAACGACTGAATCTCTTCCAGATTGACCGGAAGAGCCCCGGCGTTCAGCAAATCCGCCAGTTCCTGGGCCTCGTCTACCGACATATTCCCTTGAATCACAGCTTCACCGTTCGGAATGACGGCGTTGATGCTGGGGGCGCTCACCACCTCTTCGTCCAAGTAAATCGCTAAAATCTCCCCCATGTGATCGCGGGTAATGGCGGCGAATTTCTCTGCGTCTTTCAACTTCAAAGCGACAACCGGCTCGTTCGTGTCTGGATCGAATTGTACGCTCGCTCCGTTCTCCTTTAGGTCTTCCCCTGTTAACAACACTTCTTCGTGGTTGAGGCGAAACGTCAAGTGTGCCGGCGTCCCCAAAATGCGCCGCGCTTCGTCTTGGTCTTCTACACCGGCTAGCTGTACGCGAATGCGGTTTTCCCCTTCGATGGCCACGTTCGGCTCCTCAACCCCTAGCACGTCGATCCGTTGCCGAACGGCAGCCGCGGCTGCCGCCAACGTTTCCTGGGTAATCTGCTGTCCCTCGTTTAACGGTTTCGCTTCGTACAGCACTTCAAAGCCGCCTTGTAAATCTAGCCCGAGTGTAATGTTGTTGACGACATCTTCTGCCGTCCAGGCGATCGTGGCGAATACGGCCGCCACCAGGATGACAAACACCAAAATCCTGCTCCATCTGATCATCTGCAGCCGTTCCCTCCTCTATCCAACATGCCCATTATCGCAAGTCGGATCAGGCATGTCAATTTTGTCGGCACGAAAAATCGACCTGTTACAGGTCGATTCCTTTATACGCATTGGCGGTCATCCAGTTCATGAACGTCGTCACTTTCAGCGATAGAATGTCGTTTACCAAGCGGTGAAGGGGAGGCAGTGTCTCTTTGTATGATTCAGACACACACAGCCAAATCTCCCGGCTCGTCACATGCTCATACCCGTACAGCGCGAACTCGTCCGCCTTGTCGGCACACAACTGCTCAATCTCCGGTCCCATCTCCTTTAACGACCATCTCTCTTTGTGCACGAAATTTCCCTGCCTTCACACACGTTGTCAAGTATAGACATTCGACGCAACCCAAAAAAACTCCTCCTTTCCGTCACGGAAAAATTCAGTCATCAACCTGTCCCACGGCTGCATAGGCTTGTATTACCGACGTGCGTTCAGGAAGGAAGGGCCTCATCTGTGAGCAAGCAGACGTTTATGCAAGGGACACTCATACTCGTCGTCTCCGGACTGATTAACAAGGTGCTCGGATTTATCTACCGGATCTCTTTGACCCGCTTAATCGGCGACGAGGGCATTGGTTTGTTCCAAATGGCGTTCCCGATTTTGACGTTAGTCATCACTCTCGCCACACTAGGGTTGAACGTGGCCATCTCCAAGCACGTGTCCGAAGCGGAAGCCTTGCACGACGAAAGTCGCATTCGTTCGATCTTGCTCGTATCGATGGGCATTGTGCTGATTACGAGCTTCGTTTTAGTGACGTTCATGGTCGTGAGCGCTCCCCTCATCGCCCGCTACGCCTTGACCGATCAGCGCGCTATTTACGCCTTGATGGGGATAGCCCCGACCATCCCCATCGTGGCCGCAGCGCACATCTTTCGCGGGTATTTTCAAGGAAGGCAAAACATGTTCCCCTCTTCCGCCGCCAGCGTCATCGAGCAAGTCGTCCGCATTTTCACTGTTCTGTTTTTCGCCTCACTGCTCATGCCGTACGGTGTGGAATTTGCAGCGGCCGGGGGAATGATTGGGATGGTGGTCGGCGAGTTCGCAGGGCTTTGCCTCATGCTTTACCATTTTAAAAAAGATCCATCCCGCCCCCTCTTTCGCCATCCGCCCGCTTTCGTCCGAAATTTGCCTCTCGCTCAAACGGTGCGAGGACTGTTTCGCATCTCGATGCCGGTCACGGCAAGCCGCCTCGTCGGTCACGTGACGTACGCCTTTGAGCCGATTCTCGTGGCGCAAAGCCTGGCCCTAGCCGGGATCGCCACTGGTGTGGCCACGTCACTGTACGGCCAATTAGCTGGAATGGTCATCCCCCTGGTGTACTTTCCCAGCTTTCTCACTCACGCCCTTTCTGTCTCCCTCGTCCCTGCCATATCGGAAGCGGCTGCGGTGAACAACGACAGGGCCGTGTACTGGAGGCTCAAGCAGTCTTTTCGCCTTTCGCTTATCGTCGGAGCACCTGCAGCCGCTGTGATGACCGTGATGGCGGAGCCGCTGTGTGTGCTCATATACGGCAATGCCGAAGCCGGACGCCTCATGCAGTTGATGGCCCCCTTTACGTTGCTGTGGTACTTACAAGGGCCTTTCGCCGCCGTACTGCAAGGCCTGGACCGGGCAAAGGATGCGATGCGCAACTCGATCATCGGCTCGGTCGTCAAATCCGGACTCATCTTTATCCTCGGCTCGCAACCGGCCCTCGGGATCGACGGTGTCGTGATCGCCATGAATACGGGAATTGTCATTGTCACCCTGCTCCACATGGTTTCGATCACCCGCCTCGTCAGTTTCACCTTCGATATTCGGGAAATTGCCAAAGTTCTCCTCGCGATGCTGATCACCGGGTGGATCTGTTACTTCTCGATGGCCGTCTGGTTTGAAGGCAACAGCATATGGTGGACGGTCCCCTTGACCCTGCTCATTAGCGGAGGCGTCTACTGTGGATGTGTGTTGTTTTTGCGTCTCCTCGTTCAAGATGACGTCATACACATTCCAGTTGTCGGGAAATACCTCGCTCTCCTGCTTCCAAAGCGCTATTAACCGTTCACGACTGCTTCCGGTCAATGTGCAGTTCTCCGTTTGAAACATCGTACAAGGCGAAAAAAATGTCTTTAAAATCTTTATACCCCTGTTTTTGGACCTCGTTTTTCAGCCAGAAGCGCGTCTGTCCGATTTCTTCCAACCGTTTGTCTTGCACTTTGCCGTCGATGATGAGCGGAACGGGCAGGTGATGCTGACCTCTCAATTCCACCCCTGCCTCCTCTTTCGTCACGGGTTGTTTACCTTCTTTCAGAATGACGCTCAGTTTTCCGGACGTCTCCAAAATCGCATGTTCCACGTCGGTCACTTTCTCTACGTTTTTTTCGCGCAGCTGAAGCAGTAAATCGGCTATGTTGTAGCGGTGTTTCGCCATCTCTTGTTCTTGGATCTCGCCGTTTTTAATTAAATAACTGGGGGTTCCCTCAATCACTTTGCGTATTTTGCTACTTTTTAACGACAAAAATGACATGGAAACTTGCAAGAGCATCAGAACGATGACAGGGACCATGCCTCTTAGAAAGGTGACGTTCGTATCTTCGATGGAGATTGCAGCCAACTCCGCGATCATGAATGACACGACGAGGTCAAAGACCGAAAGTTTCCCTATTTCCCGTTTTCCCATGAGGCGCATAATCAACAAAACAAAAAAATAAATAAAAATGGTCCGCAACGTGATCGTCATCAGTTCCATGCCTATCCGTCCTTCTCTCAAGTTCCACAGTTTAGTGTCCGCACTGCCGTTTTAAATATGCTTCAAATTCGAGTGCTAAACGGGTGAACAGGCTCATAGGATGTACCAAATTGATGGAGGTGGTGTCCATGGACAGATTTCTCCTGCGCTCCCCGTTACTCGCCGGACTCCTCACCGTTTGGCTACTCGTCGTCATCGGCGCGCTGATTACAGCATTTATTCTCAATTACACCGATGTCCAAGAGCAACACTTTAACTACTTCAGTTACACGATCAACAGTTTGGCACTTTTCGTCGGCGGATGGATCGCCGGCCGCAAGAGCGGTCGCAAAGGGTGGTATTTCGGTGCCGTAACCGGCGGTCTTTACGCCGTCATCGTGTTTCTCATCGGCATCCTCGCCTTTGACACTTCGTTCGACTGGTTCAATCTCTTGCACTTCGCCGGGGCTATTGCAATTGCCGCACTGGGAGGAATGTTGGGGGTGAGCATGCGAACGTCGGCGTAGTGTTCCCCGTTGCGGGGACAGGCCACATACACGTATGGGGAACGGGGGCGGCTCTCTGAGACTTCTGAAAGCGTCTGCATTTGCGAGCTGACAAAAGAAGGCCAAAAATCTTGTGGTTTGTCAGCTCTTTTTTTACGGATCACGTCCATTTCCGCTATAATGGAATGGGGATTATTGCTTTGTTGGAAAGAGGGCCAGCATGTTTCAATCGATGACGACCATCACACTGACGACCATCGCCGTGACTTTTCTCATCGTTTTGTGGGCGACACATCACAATCCGCTCAACACCTTGTTCCGCTTTCTTTCGGCACTCAGACACGATCGCCTCCTGCTCTTTCACGTTTTGGCCGCTTTAGCCGTGTTGCTGCTGAACAAATTGGAGCTAAAGCTTGAACAAGTGCTGCATTGGCCACTCGATTTTACACCTTACGTTTACCGGCTGGAGGGAGCGTTCATCCCCTTCATTCAGCACTCCTTTGAGTCACCCCTTGTCACGGCAGTTTTAACATTTTTTTACATTATCGTGTTCACGAGTCTGCTCGTCTCCTCCCTCTTCGTCTATTTTCAACAGCGCGATTGTCACGCGCTGTACACGCTCTTGTACGCCATCATGCTGAATTACTTTATCGCCATCCCCTTTTTCTTGTTCGTTCCGGTGTACGAAACGTGGGTGTACCATCCCGATGTGGAATTTTTGATTCCTCACATTTATCCGTCATTTGAGCAGGAATACCGCGCCATGTCCGGTTTGGACAACTGCTTTCCCAGTTTGCACACGTCCATGTCTGTGACGTTGGCGCTCATCGCCGTCCGTTCCAAAAGCCGCCTATTCGGCCAAATCGTGTCGGTATGTGCGGGGATTATCGTGTTTTCCATCTTCTACCTCGGCATTCACTGGTTTTTAGACGCCGTTGCCGGTACACTCCTCGCCCTCATCTCTGTCAAATTGGCCAGACATCTCACCTTAACCTCAGTCGGAAGTCACATTAAAGCATTCTGGGTGCACGACAAACCACCTTCCCGCCTCTAGTAAAACCGGTAAAGTTCGTACGTCCCCCTCCTTTCGGCAGTTCTCCGTGCAGCAAAAAGGCGCCCCGCTCGAGGCGCCTCCTTTGTCTTCAAACAGTGTGATTATTCACTGTCTTCACCTTTGACGGCGTTGACGGCGTTACGCTCAAACACCATTTTCGTCGTGTCCGACACTTTGAGCGTCACTCTCTCTTCGGTGAGATCGACAATCGTGCCGTGAATGCCGCCGATCGTGATCACTTTGTCACCTTTTTTCAACGCTTGCAGCATGGCGTTGCGTTCTTTTTGCCGTTTTTGCTGCGGACGGATCAGCAAAAAATAAAAGATGGCAAATATCAAAATGAGCGGCAACAAACTAGTCAATAAGTTTGGTTCCATTATGTACAGTCCCTCCTTTTAAACATCAGCTAAAAAGGTTTATGTGAATTTTGCCCGTAATATTGGGCAAAAAACTCATCCCGAAAGTTCCGTAACCGGTCTTCCCGTATCGCTTGGCGTACGTTTTCCATGAGCCGCAACAAGAAGTACAAGTTGTGGTAAGTCGTTAACCGCAATCCCAAAATCTCGTCTGACTTGATTAAGTGACGGATGTAGGCTCTCGTGTAGTTGCGGCACGTGTAACAGTCACACGCCGGGTCCAACGGACTGAAATCCCGCGCGTACTTCGCGTTCCGGACGACGAGCCGCCCCCGGCTCGTCATCGTCGTCCCGTTGCGGGCAATACGTGTCGGAAGGACACAGTCAAACATGTCGATGCCACGTACGGCTCCTTCTACAAGGGCATCAGGTGAACCGACTCCCATCAAGTAACGAGGTTTCGTATCTGGCAGAAGGGGAACCGTATATTCCAAGACATCGTACATGATCTCTTTCGGCTCTCCGACGGACAACCCTCCGATGGCATAGCCGGGAAAGTCGAGGGCTGTCAGACTTCTCGCACTCCGTTCGCGCAAATCCCGGTACACGCCACCTTGGACGATCCCGAACAGCGCTTGTTCGTCCGGACGCTTGTGGGCCTTCAGGCATCGTTCCGCCCAACGGGTTGTCCGTTCAAGGGACGTTTCGACGTACTCCCGTTCAGCCGGGTACGGTGCACACTCGTCAAACGCCATGATGATGTCACTGCCGAGGGCGTTTTGTATCTCCATCGCTTTTTCCGGCCCGATGAACAGCGGTTCACCGCTGATGTGGGAACGAAAGGTGACCCCGTCTTCCGTAATGTGACGCAACTTGCTGAGACTGAACACTTGAAAGCCGCCGCTGTCCGTCAAAATGGGGCGGTTCCAGTGCATAAAGCGGTGCAGTCCGCCTGCTGCCGCGACGACTTCATGGCCCGGACGCAAAAACAGGTGGTACGTATTGCTCAAAATGATCTGAGCGTCCATTTCTTCCAGTTCTTCCGGGCTCATCGCTTTAACCGTTGCGAGTGTGCCGACCGGCATAAACGCAGGTGTCTCCACAATGCCGTGAGGTGTATGTAAGCGCCCCAAGCGGGCCCCGGTCTGGTGACACGTCTTCAGTAACTCGTATCGTATGGCCAAACACACTGCCTCCTACCTAACTTTACCCATTATACCTTATAAAGCGCGTGAATAAAACCGGACAAGACGGGAGTTAAATGATGAGCATCGCGTCGCCGAAACTGAAAAAACGGTACTCCTCCCGAACTGCTTCCCGGTAGCTTTTCATCGTCAGCTCTCGCCCGGCAAAGGCGCTGACGAGCATGACCAACGTGGATTTTGGGAGGTGAAAGTTGGTGATGAGGGCGTCAACAGCACGAAAGGTGTAACCGGGGTAGATAAAGATGTCCGTCCATCCGCTTCTTGCATAAACCGTACCCTCGTCGTCGGCAATCGACTCCAACGTCCGACAAGACGTCGTGCCGACGGCCACCACCCGCCTTCCGTTCGCTTTCGCCTTGTTGACCGCTTCAGCCGCCTCGCGGCTCACGTCGTAATACTCGGCGTGCATGCGGTGATCCTCTACTCGATCGGCCGTGACTGGGCGAAAAGTGCCTAATCCGACGTGTAACGTAATCGCGGCGATGTTCACGCCTCTTTGTTCGATTCGGTTCAACAGCTCTGGCGTAAAATGGAGCCCAGCCGTAGGCGCTGCCGCTGAGCCAGGGTGGCGCGCGTACACGGTCTGATATCGGTCCGGGTCGTCCAGTTGTTTCTTGATGTACGGTGGGAGCGGCATTTGTCCCAAACGATTGAGCAACTCCATCAGCACACCATCATATTCTAAGCGAAAGATGCGCCCTCCCGGGGCTTCTCCCTCTTCTTCGGCCACTGCCACCAATTCTCCCTGGCCGAAGACGACTTTTGTCCCCGCCTTGATCCGCTTAGCCGGTTTCACCAGCGTCTCCCACCGGTCACCCTGCAACTGTTTTAAAAGCAACAGCTCTATTTTGGCCCCTGTGTCCGCTTTGCTCCCGATTAAGCGGGCTGGAATGACTTTGCTGTCATTTAGGACGAGGACATCACCCGGCTGGAGAAATTCCACAATGTCCTGAAAACGCCTGTGTCGGATGGAGCCGTCCTCCCGTCTGAGAACGAGGAGGCGAGACTCAGACCGTTCGGCGAGTGGCGTTTGGGCAATCAGCCGTTCAGGAAGATCAAAATCAAATTGTGAGACGTCCACTCCATCAAAGCATCCTTTCTCTCTACGTGCAAAAATACCACATCCCCAAACGCGGAGACGTCTTTTTTTCAATCAGCGGAAAAAGCGGAACAACCCTAAAATAAGGGAGAGCACGACGCTGATGACGATACAGGTGACAATCGGAAAGTAGAAGCGGAAGTTCTCCTTCTCCACTACAATGTCCCCTGGCAGACGGCCGAGATTTAAAAACTTTCCGCCGACCTGCCAGAGCAACCCGACCATGATGAGCAACACTCCGGCTCCTATTAACAGTTTCGTAATTTCGTTCATGACGGCATCTCCAATCCGAAGTGTTTGTAACAGTTGGCAGTCACGACGCGACCGCGGGGCGTCCTTTGCAAGAACCCGATCTGTAACAAATACGGCTCGTACACATCTTCGACCGTTTGCGACTCTTCCCCAATCATCGCGGCAATGGTGTCCAGTCCGACAGGGCCTCCTTGAAATTTCTCCATGATGGACATGAGCAGTTTATGATCGACCTGGTCTAGCCCTAGTTTGTCCACTTGGAGAATTTCTAACGCTTCCTTGGCCATCTCCTCCGTTATAATCCCGTCCCCTTTTACTTGTACGTAGTCACGCACGCGTTTTAAGAGACGGATGACGACCCGGGGGGTTCCGCGGGATCGGAGGGCAATTTCTTCAGCGCCGTTTCCGTGAATTTCAACACCCAAAATTTCCGCCGAGCGGTAAACGATTTTTGTCAGGTCGTCAACCGAGTAGTAGTCCAGCCGACAGACGACGCCAAACCGATCACGAAGCGGAGAAGAGAGAGCACCCGCCCGTGTCGTGGCGCCGACAAGCGTAAACGGCGGCAAGTCGAGACGGACCGATCGGGCACTCGGACCTTTGCCGATCACGATGTCCAGGGCGAAGTCTTCCATCGCCGGATACAACACCTCTTCCACACTCCGGTGCAAGCGGTGTATTTCATCAATGAACAGCACATCCCCCTGTTGCAAGTTGGTCAAAATGGCTGCCAAATCGCCAGGCCGCTCGATGGCCGGTCCGGATGTCGTCTGCAGATTGACACCCAGTTCGTTGGCAATAATGGCGGACAACGTCGTTTTTCCCAGGCCGGGCGGTCCGTACAGCAGCACGTGGTCCAACGCTTCCTTCCGCTGTTTCGCCGCCTCGATAAAAATGTGTAATGTTTCCTTCGTGTGAGATTGTCCGATGTACTCGTTCAAATACCGCGGGCGAAGACTCGCCTCTACCTGTTCGTCTTCTGTTGTCAACTGCGTCGTAATCATTCGCTCTTTCAACATTGTCACCTCAATCTGAGGTCGTAACTTTGAAAACGACACCTGTCCCCACATGTCGAATTACAAAAATGTCTTCAATGCCTTCCTAATCAGTACGTCCACCGGCACGTCTTGTGCACTGGAAGCCTGTAGAGCCTCTGCCACAGCGCGTTTTGCCTCTTTCTCATTATATCCGAGGTGGATGAGGGCTTCAATCGCTTCACCTGCCGGCCCTGGGTCTCCTTTTGCCGCCCATTGGGGCTCGATTGGACGGCCCGTATCAATCGCGTCCTTTAACCAGACGTCCAATTCCAACTTATCTTTTAAATCTAAAATGATCCGCTGGGCTGTCTTTTTTCCGATGCCGGGCAAACGCGTCAGAAACCGGATGTTTTCCTCATAGATAGCTTGGACGACTTCCGCCGGCTGACCGGATCCGATGATGGCCAGGGCGCCTTTGGGACCGATCCCTGAAACGTCCAACAGCTGACAGAACAATTCGCGCTCTTGTTTCGTTTTGAACCCGTACAGTGCCATTACATCTTCGCGTATGTATTGATAGGTGAAAATGCGCGCCTTTTCCCCTTCGCTGCCAAACGCATAAGGATTGGCACTGATTACGCGATACCCAATCCCTCCAGCTTTCACCACCACAGCAGCGGGAGTGATGTACACAATTTCGCCGTCAATGAAGTCGATCACGTGACTCGCCCCCCGTTTCGCCCGTCGGCGGAATGCACCTGCCGCGCCAATTTTGACGAATGGGCCTCGCAAATGGCGACGCCGAGGGCATCGGCGACATCGTCAGGTTTTGGAGTTTCCGGAAGTGCGAGTAGCATTTTGACCATTTGCTGGATCTGGTGTTTTTCCGCTTGGCCGTAACCGACAACCGCTTGTTTTACTTGGAGCGGTGTGTACTCGGTCATCTCCACACCGGCCTCCGCCGCCGCGAGCACGATGACGCCTCGGGCTTGTCCAACAGTAAAAGCCGTTGTCACGTTCCGGTTGAAAAACAGTTTTTCCACTGCGACAACGGTCGGTTTGTACGTGTGTATCAATTCCGTACACTGGTCGTATATGTGCTTTAACCGTTGCGGTGTCGACAGTTCTGCTTTAGTCTGTATACTGCCGTAATGTACCGCTTTTAACCGGCTCCCCTCGTGATCCACGATGCCAAAGCCGACAATGGCAATCCCCGGATCGATTCCCATAATGCGCAAAGGCCACTCTCTCCTTAATAGTTTTCCAACTGCGAATCGTCGATATCGAAGTTGGCGTACACATTTTGCACATCGTCGTTGTCTTCTAAGGCTTCCATTAACTTGAGCATGCGCTTGGCGTCCTCCCCGGCCAACGGGACCGTGTTTTGCGGCACCATCGTAATGTCGGCCGCAGTGAACGACACCCCCTCGTTCTCCAACGCTTCCTTGACAGTTTCAAAGTCTTCCACTGACGTCGTAATGTCAAAAGAGTCACTGGAGGATTCAAAATCTTCTGCGCCTGCATCTAAGGCGCTCATCATCACACTGTCTTCGTCCAAATCGGTCTTTTCTCGGTCAACTGTGAGCACGCCCTTGCGCTCAAACATCCAAGCGACACAGCCAGCTTCCCCTAAATTGCCTCCCTGCTTAGAAAAGATGTGGCGTATGTCTGCCGCCGCCCGGTTTCGGTTGTCCGTGAGTACTTCTACCAATACGGCGACCCCGGCAGGACCGTAACCTTCGTAAGTGATTTCCTCGTAATGGTCACCTTCCGTCTCGCCCAGTGCTTTTTTAAGTGTGCGTTCAATATTGTCATTCGGCATGTTGGCCGACTTTGCCTTTTGGATGGCCAATCTCAACCGCTGGTTCGTATCGGGATCACCTCCGCCCTGACGGGCGGCGACGTAAATTTCCCGCGACAGTTTCGTAAATATTTTACCCCGTGCGACGTCCTGCCGATTTTTACGGTGTTGGATGTTTTTCCACTTAGAATGTCCGGCCATGACGAGTTCCTCCTCAAATCGCGTGTTGAATGGCGAAGGTCTCTGTCTCTTTCGGCCATTTCTTTACCATCTTATCATAACCGGTTGCGTCAGTACTAGGCAACTCCGAGCCACGACAGGAACGCGTTCCACTTTCTTTCGTCGCGGACCAGCATCTGTAAGTACGGGATGACTTTCTGCTCGTCAAACCCCTGCCTGTGCTTAATTAACCCTAATGCTTCCCGGTAGAAATCGTTCGGAAACAAGAACAACTGTGACAGTAGCCGCTTCTCATCTGTCGAAAGGGGGCGAATCGCTTCGTATGTGCGCAAAATGAAGGCGAATACGTGTGGATTCCAATGCCATTCCACAAGGGCTCGGCTCGCCAGTTGCCACAAATCGCCCAGTTGGGCATCGAGATCAGCAGTCTCAAAATCAATCAACCACGGTTTTCCTGTTACCCCAATTAATATGTTGTGGCTGGCCAGATCACGATGGGCCACCGTCCCCTCCTCTACGCCAGAAGAGACGACTCTTCTGAGCGCTGTCCTGTCAATTCGGTTTAACGCCCGTTCTCCGTGTCGACGAAAATCTTCGCTAGCAAATGCAAACTGGGGAAAAGCTGACAGCTGGCGACACACTTTCTCATACTGTTCAAACCGGTTGACGAGGCGGTCAGCGAGTGTACGCCTGACATCAAAGTCGGGAGGCGTCTCCACTGCTATTGCCTTCCGGTGAAAGCGCGCCAACAACACGGCGCTTTGACGCAGATCCCACACATTTCTGTATCGTGCCGTTCTCCCGGGAATGTAACGCATCACCAACCATCTGTCCTGCCAAACAAAGAAATCCGGCATGGACCGAAATCCCTTTTTCCGGATAAGCCGATCGGCCCGCTGCCACCAAAACATTTTTGCAGTATGGTCAACGGGCTTGGCCAGCCACCTGGCACTCGGTGTCTTCAAGAGTAAAAAACCGTTTTTCAGTCCTGTCTGGACGACAGGCTCATTTAAAAATGGTTCTATAGCCTTTAAATCGACGCGCATCGTGTCCCCGCCCAATCGTATTACGTTTGGTAACATAGGTATGGGGCAAAGCGCAAAAATGTGCAAAGCACAAAAAGTCCCTGCCTCAGACAGGGAACTTAAAAGCGAAATGACGACCAGGGGTGTATCAGACGGAACTGCTGCTTTCATCGGAATCAACGCCGTCCTGTACGTACGGCGATGCTCCGTACGGCGGCTGATCATATCTCGGATCGTACATCCCTACACCGGGAGCCGAATACGGCCCGTGCATCGGATAGGTCGTCATGGGCTGTTGGCATCCCATCCAGGAATACGGTTCCGGAAAACACGCCCCCGGTGCATAGTGGGGGATTCCAGGAGGTCCCATCCAAGGGGCGTAAGGCCAGCATCCGTACATTCCGCCGTAAGGAGTCCCGGGCGTACTCGGCATGGTCGGCCACCTCTCTCGATGTCCTCCGCTTTCCCATCCCCTTTCAGAGCTCGGATATTCCCCCCTGTCTGGCCTACCCGGCGGCATGGGCTTCTCTGGTTTCGACGGAGGTTTCACCGGAATCCCGCCGGTCGGGATGCGGACTTTTTCTCCCACCTTCAATTGGTTCGGATCCTGGATTTGCGGATTGGCGTCTAACAACTTCTGCAAAGGTACGTTATATCTCTGGGACAGTTTCCACAACGTATCCCCGGGACGAACGATGTGAATTCTCATCTCATCACTCCCTACACAGTGTCACTACCATTCTATGCAGGGATTAGGCGATTTGCTCACAAAAAAACTCGGGAGTCTCCCGAGTGCGTTGCGGTTGTAGAAAAAAGGGACGACTAACCCACCGACCGGGTCATCGACTCGAACGCCTTCACGCCTTCGACCTCGACTAATTTCCGAAATTCGGACAAGAGGTGCTGCGTGACTGGACCCGGTTTTCCACTGCCAATTGTTCGGCCATCCACGTTCACCACTGCGATCACCTCGGCAGCCGTCCCCGTTAAAAACACTTCGTCCGAAACGTACACGTCATGGCGAGTAAACGGCTCTTCTTTCACCGTATAGCCGACTCGGTCACAAATATCGATGATCGCCTGGCGCGTAATACCTTCCAAAGCCCCTAAGTAGGTGGGAGGTGTGTAGACGACGCCTCGCTTGACTGTAAAAATGTTGTCCCCTGAACATTCCGCCACATAGCCGTCAGCGTTCACCATTAACGCTTCCCCTACCCCGGCGCGGTTCGCTTCTATTTTGACCAACACATTATTTAAGTAGTTGAGTGATTTAATTTTAGGATTCAATGCGTCGGGGACGTTTCTCCGTGTCGGGACGGTTACAATTTCCAGACCGTTTTCATACAGCTCTTTCGCATACAGTGTGACTTGATCCACGATGATCACGACACTCGGTTTATGGCATTTCGTCGGGTCCAGTCCTAAGTCGCCGACCCCGCGGGACACGACTAGTCGAATGTAGGCGTCGCGCAGTTTATTTTTGCGCACGGCCTCGACGACGAGCTTTTCCATCTCTTCCAGTGTGTGGGGGATTTCGAGCAAGATAGACTTCGCCGATTCGTATAACCGCACCAAGTGCTCTCTTAAGCGAAAGATATTGCCGTTGTATACGCGAATGCCTTCGAAGATTCCGTCTCCATACAAAAATCCGTGATCAAATACCGAGATACGTGCCTCTTCCTTTTTAACAAACTCCCCGTCCATGTAAACCCACCGCTCTTCCACATTTAGCACCTCCGATTAATCCGTCGTAATGTTCTGTCAAATAGTACAATAAAAAAAATCCCTCCGACTCAGATTCTGGCGTCAGAACCTGCCGCTGGAGGTTTTTATCCTCACGGTGTACATCGGAATCCGATGTCGGTGCCGCTCGGACCAGACTTTTGTTTAACCAAAACGGAACCCTAGGCACCCTCCTGACAGTTTACCTAATCCGTATACAATCAATTTAATGTTAATTATACGAGTGCATATCCCGATTGTCAACGGGTGACAGAGTTTGCCTTTTGGGTGTAGGCAAAACACGGATAAGATCCGAGTAGACGAATGCCACAGCCCAGCGCCTCTATTTCTGCTAAAGCCCCTTGCATTAAAACGTTCTCGGCGTCCATGGCAATATCGATGAAGAAGTGATAGCTCCCTAGTCCTTTTTTCGTTGGACGCGATTCGATGCGCGTCAAGTTAATTTTCCTCCAGGCGAACACGGCTAACACCTGATGAAGGGCTCCGGGAAAATCTTCCGGGAGTGTGACGAGCACACTCGTTTTATAGGGGACATCTCGGCTTCCATTTTTCAACTCTTGCCCGATGACAATAAAACGCGTAAAGTTGTTTCCGTTGTCTTCAATTGATTCGGCGCGCAAACTCAATTCATAAATATCTTTTGCCAACTTGTTTCCGATGGCAATCCACGGTTTTGTCGGATGCTCACTGATCACCTGAGCTGCTTCAGCCGTACTGTTGGCATACTCAATCTCTGCTTGCGGCAAGTTTTCGCGCAAAAACAACTGACACTGGGCGACCGCTTGGGGGTGTGACAAAATTTTTTCGAACGCTTTAAGCGGAAGATCCCGTTGCGACTGATGTACGAGCAAGTGTTGCGAGATCGGGTATACAAGTTCTCCTGTTATCGGGATGTCCACTTGGTGCACGAGCCAGTCGAGGGTGAGGTTCACGGACCCTTCTATCGTGTTTTCAACCGGCACGACGCCGAGATCGACGGATTTATTGTCGACGGCATTGATGCAATCCGGAATGGTCTTAAACGGAATAAACTCATATTGGCTGGCAGGTAACAAATATTGTGCAGCCTCTTGCGTAAACGTGCCTTTCGGTCCTAAATAAGCTGCCTTTCGTTTCATGAAGAAGCTCCTTCAGATGTTGTGATCGGGCGGTTATCTCGTTTTCTCAACACTGTACACGTTTGTCGAGGTTCTGTCAATCGGACCACAGCCCCTGTATCCCACGGTTTCAGGTGGAGAATGCTCACCGGAACACCGTAACGGGTGAAAGCGTCCTTCAAATAGCGCGTCAGTTTTGTTTTTTCACGCGTAAAGGCCAACAGGGTCGGACCGGCCCCACTTAAAGCGATTCCTAACGCGCCGTGATCCCGCGCTGTATTGAGAATGTCAGTCATCCCCGGTATAAACTGGGCGCGATACGGTTGGTGCAGTAAATCGCACATCGCTGCGTCGAGTAAATCCCAGCGTCCTGTGATGAGTGCGGCCGTGAGCACATTTGCTTTACTGCTCGAGAGAACGGCGTCTTTAAACGGGATCTTCTCCGGCAAAGCGCTGCGGGCGCGTTTCGTCGGCAGTTCGAACTGGGGCACCGCCACGACAACATCTAGTGGGGGGACTCTACACGCACGACTGAGGCGTGTTGACCGTCCCACGACCCAATGACCACCCCTCCTAACAGGCTGGCGCCGATATTGTCCGGGTGACCTTCCCACGCAGTCCCTAACTGCACTAAATCCTCCGAGCTGTACACTTCGCCCAAAAGCGCATTCGACGCCACCAAGCCGGCAGCCAACGCTGCGGCACTACTCCCCAGTCCGCGCGTCAACGGTATGTCGCTCCACACGTGCACGTGGAGGGGCGGCAGCTCTTTTCCCTGCTCGGCGAAACATTTTTGCATCACTTGCAACAGTAAATTATCATCGCCAGTCGGCAAACCGGCCAGCGAGTCACTGTGGAAAAATAGACGCGTTTCTTCTGCCAGTTCGACGCGCACAGTCGTAAACAGGTTCAACGCCATCCCGATCGAATCAAAACCGGGGCCTAAATTCGCCGTACTGGCTGGCGCGACGACTTCAACTCGTTCACGCATCGACGTCCCCTCTTTCCACACCAATTGCTTGCAGCACTTCAGACAAATTCCCCGAAACGACCTTCGGTGTCACACTCACGGCGTCAATGGCCGTATCTGGATCTTTCAGACCGTTTCCCGTTATCACGCAAACGACGCGATCTCCCGGTTGCAATTTGCCTTCCCTGTGTTGCTTGAGCACGCCAGCCACCGATGCGGCAGAAGCCGGTTCTGCGAATACTCCTTCCTCAGCCGCCATGAACCGGTACGCCTCCAATATGTCCTCATCGGACACCATGCCGATGAAACCCGCGGATTCCGTCGCAGCCGCCGCTGCTTTCTCCCAGCTCGCTGGATTGCCGATGCGAATCGCAGTCGCCACCGTTTCCGGATGTTCGATAACCTGTCCTTTGGTAATAGCGGCTGCTCCCTCCGCTTCAAACCCCCACATTTTCGGCAACGTGTCCGTCTTTCCCCGTTCCCGGTACTCTTTAAACCCTTTCCAGTAGGCCGCAATATTTCCCGCATTGCCGACAGGAATCGCCAAAATGTCCGGAGCTTCTCCTAAAGCGTCACACACCTCAAACGCCGCTGTCTTCTGTCCCTCAATTCGATAGGGATTGACCGAATTGACAAGGGTGATGGGATAAGATGACGTGATCTCGCGCACAAACTTCAGCGCTTGATCAAAATTTCCGTCGATGGCAATCACCTCTGCCCCGTAAATGACGGCCTGCGCCAGTTTGCCGACCGCAATCTTTTTGTTCGGAATCAATACGATACAGCGGAGGCCTGCACGGGCTGCATAAGCTGCAGCGGAAGCCGACGTGTTCCCCGTGGACGCACACATAATCGTACGGCTGCCTTCTTCCATTGCCTTCGCTACTGCCATGACCATGCCACGGTCTTTAAAGGAACCTGTCGGATTCAACCCTTCGAATTTAAAGTACACTTCTGCCTCCAACATGTCGGACAGGCGCTCCGCGTAAATGAGCGGCGTATTTCCCTCCAGCAATGTGATGAGCGGTGTGTCATCTGTCAGCGGTAAATAAGAGCGGTAATGCCTCAGCAAACCTTGCCACACATTAATCACTTCCTTCTACTCTGTAACTGCTTTTAACATCGTGAACGACATCCAGTTGCTGCATCTGTTCTACTACGCGCTCAAATCCGTCTTTACTGGCACTGTGTGTCACGATCACGATCTCCGCTTCGTGTCCTCCGTTGTGTGGCACTTGCAGAACTTTTTCCAAACTGATGTCATGGGCAGCAAACAACTGTGTAATTTTAGCCAACACTCCGGCGCGATCCGCAACATGGAGGCGCAAAAAATATTTGGCATAGCGCTGTTCCGCCGTTTTTACCCGTTTCTCGCGGTACGGGGCTACCGTTCCCCGACCGTTTACTCCTAACCGCATGTTTTTGACGACGTTGACGAGGTCAGACACGACAGCAGTCGCAGTCGGCAGTTCCCCCGCACCCGGTCCGTAAAACATCGTTTCTCCCACGGCCTCCCCGTATACATACACGGCATTAAAGACGCCGTTCACAGAAGCCAACGGATGCTCTTGCGGGATCATCGTCGGCTGCACACTGATGTCAATCGTGCCGTCATCGTCTTCTGCAATCCCGACGAGCTTCATTTCGTAACCGAGCTGTTTGGCGTACTCGATATCCTCCGGTGTCACACTTGATATGCCTGCAACGTCCACATCTTCCAGCGACACGTTCATGCGGAAGGCGAGCGTCCCCAAAATCGCCATTTTGCGCGCAGCATCCAGGCCTGCGACGTCGGCTGTCGGATCTGCTTCAGCATATCCGAGTTGCTGGGCTTCTTTCAATACCGCTGCAAACGTAGCGCCTTCCTGACTCATTTTGCTTAAAATGTAATTCGTCGTTCCGTTCACAATCCCGACGACTTTCGTAATCCGATCCGAGGCGAACCCTTCCACAAGTGTGCGAATGATGGGAATGCCGCCGGCGACACTCGCCTCGTATAACAAATCACAACCTTGTTCTTCCGCCACGTGCAACAGCTCAACCCCGTGCAGCGCCATTAAATCCTTATTGGCCGTCACCACGTGTTTCTCGTTTAAAAGCGCCTCTGTCACATACGTCCGCGCTGCTTCAATCCCCCCTATGACTTCGATGACAACGTCGATGTCCTTGTGGTGCAGTATGTCGCGCGGATTGTCCGTCAGCTTTTCAGGGGGTACAGACACGTTGCGTTCTTTCCCCTTGTCCTGAACGAGTATTTTCTCGATGACAATGTTGCAGCCAGTCTGTTTCCTCAAATCTTCCTGGTGGCCTTCAATCAGGCGCACGACACCCGTTCCCACTGTCCCAAGGCCCATTAAGCCAACTTTAACAGTTTGTTTGTCCATCTCTCTCACTCCTATCGCGTTACAACGTTTCACTTCTTCCGACGACAAATGCCTTTCTTACACCGTCCACTTCCTGCAACCCTTCTAGAAACTGCGTCATTCCCTGTTCCATCTGCACGGTATCCACTGACATGGCCACATTGGCTAGTCCTTGCAACGGAATCGTCTGGTTGATGGTCAGCACATTTCCGCCGACGCGCGCCACATAGCTGAGCACTTTCGACAACACCCCCGACCGGTGTTCCAAATTCATGGACACTGTTACAATTTTTTCTTTCGTCATGGCATTAAAAGGGTGGATACCGTCCTTGTACTTGTAGAAAGCGCTCCGGCTCAACCCAACGCGTTTCACGGCTTCACCGACCGTCTCCACTTGTCTCGTCTCGAGCAGTTCCTTCGCTTCTACTACTTTCATCATCGTCTCGGGCAAAATGTCTGAACGCACTAAAAAAAATGTTTCATCCGGCATTTTCCGTCCTCCTGAAAGGGACAGTTGTTTTTGCACTGTGGACATTATAAGCCCTGTTGACGCTGCCTGGCAAGTCTTTTTTTAAATTGCACGGAGAACCATTTTTTGATCAATGGCCGTTAATACAAGCAAATTGACCCTCAACGCCATACAATGCAATTAAGCTCTGGCATTTTTTACTATGTAAGGGGAGAAACCTTTGATGTCTTATGTCAAAAGCGATTTGATCCGCATGCAAAAGCGTTTAGAGGAAATGGAACGGCGCCTCATGTTTTTTGAACAGCTCGTCTACCGGGACTATTTGCGGCTGTTGGACCTGTACAAAGAGAAACTGTCCGACACTGAAAGGCACAAACACTATTTAGTATAAAAAAACCGTTCGCCGAGCAGGCAAACGGTTTAGGAAAGTGACGTTTCACTGGAACGCCAATTATTCAGTACTCACAGTTGGACCAGGAGCAAAACTGTGGCCGACCACTCTTTCAGCCGCAAAGGCAGTAACCGGTAACGTCAAAAGGGCAACGACCACAGCGGAAACAATTAACTTTTTCAACATGACATCATCCTCCCTGTCGCATCTTTTCGACAAAGTACATGTTACCAGTTTCCTGTATAAATTTTTCTTTATTGCCAATTGTATCGTAATATTCAGCTAAAATAAAGTGAAATTCCTTTTGTTTGTCAAATTTCTTGCTCTTTTGTGCCAAGCGGATCCCTTCCTCGCACACGGAGAGAAACGCATCAATGTCTCCTTTACGGAGTTCGAGTTTGGCTTTGACCAACAAAAATTGCAAATATTCCAAAATCGTTTTGGTGTTATTCCTGTTTTTGATCAAAGGTAACGCTTGGTCTACAAAATGCTCCGCTTTTTCATACTCGCCCTGGTCAAAGTACACCTCGGCAAAGGAGCTGTAGACTAATCCTAGCATCCCTTTATCTTTGGTGGCCTTCACGAGGTCAAGAGCGACTTCAAAGTTCCGCAACGCTTCTTTGTAATTTTTCATATTGTAGTAATTGTCACCCATATTCAGAAAGAGCAAACTAGCGAGTTCCCTGTCGGGAAAGTGTGTTGTGCAAATGTCTACGGCCTTTTTAAAAAGGGAAGTCGCTCGGTTGTACATTTTTTGCTTCTTCAGAATATTCCCTTCTAAGTTGTAGGACAACGCGACTAAACGCATATCTTTCGCCTTTAGGCTGGTTTCCCGCGCCTTTTGAACGCATTCGTAAGCGGGCGCGTACGCCTCCAGGTAATAGTGGAAGACACTTTTGTCGTAGTAAATGCGGCCTTCCAGGTAAGGTTTATCCCCTTCTCTATTTAATGCGCTCAGCGCCTTATCGGCATAACTTAAAGCCTTTTCATATTCATCGTGATATAGCGCACATTGGGCCAAATAACAGTAAGCCTCGGCTTCCAAATTCATTTTTGAATCTAACTGCGCTTCTCTGGACATTTGGATGACTCTGCGAAAGGCGCGGGCCGCACGATCCCACTGATCTTGCCGGCGGTACAAATGTCCTTTTGCCAGTTGTAACTGCGCCGACAAACCCTCGTGATGGTGAATAACATCCTGCTTTTCCAAGGCTAAAATCCGTTCGCGGGCGATGTCAAACACGCGGGTTTCAATCAAGTTACGAATAACGGACAGTTCAAACTCGATCGCTTCCCGCTCTTCCACATCAGACTGTTTCATTTGCTCAATGGCCTGCTCGTCTAAACCTAACTTGTCCAACAAATAGTCAATTTTCTCTTGACTGACATTGTGTACGACCCCGCGCTCTATGTTACTAATCGTCGGAACCGATATGTTGTCTCCCGCTAAATCGTTCAGCGTCAAACCGAGCGATTTGCGTTTCTTGCGGATGATGTTCCCCAGCTCTATCTGCTCTAGCGACATTTTGTTACGGCCTCCTATTTCCAGTTAGTGTCCCCCAGCACGATTCTCAACAAGATACAATTTTTCCTTTTCCTGTATATTCCTTGTCTTATTCTTAATTTTATCGCAATCACTAGTAAAAATAAAGTTCTTTTTAAGGTTATCATCCGCAAGAAAACAGACTAGCGGTTAAGCCTTTTCAATCCCGTGAGGACCTGGAACCAATATTTTCGGCTTTTCAATCCCGTGGGGACCCGGAACCATGATCTTCGCCGTTTCAATCCCGTGGGGACCCGGAACCAATATTTTCGGCTTTTCAATTCCATGGGGACCCGGAACCAATATTTTCGGCTTTTCAATCCCGTGGGGACCCGGAACCATGATCTTCGCCGTTTCAATCCCGTGGGGACCCGGAACCATGATCTTCGCCGTTTCAATTCCATGGGGACCCGGAACCATGATCTTCGCCGTTTCAATCCCGTGGGGACCCGGAACCATGATCTTCGCCGTTTCAATTCCATGGGGACCCGGAACCAATATTTTCGGCTTTTCAATTCCATGGGGACCCGGAACCATGATCTTCGCCGTTTCAGAGCCCACCGATCCATACTTTGCTTGAAGACCGACCAGTGCCGCCGTCAACACCACGATACCTGCCAACCACAACATCCATTTTGACCGAGTGACTACCAACTGGAACAACTCCTTTTCAAGATAGTGTATTTTACTGTTTCGACAAAAATATCCAAATTCCTTCTATTTTCTATTAATTTATGTTAAATTTTTTTTAATCTTTGTCGATTTTTGATGTTTTTTTAATTTAAGGGCCAGTTGGTATGCATCTTCAAGGTATTTGAGGCGCAGCGACTCGTCTGTCTCCAATTGTCCCAACAGCTCTAGGCAGTCGAGAAGCTCCTTCGTGTACTGGCGATTATGGGACGCATTTTCCACGGCGCGCTTAAGAAGTTGTTTTGCCTCCGCTTCTCTTCCTTGAGCGACCCATATTTCGGCTAACAACAAGCCGGAATGCAGTTCGGCTTCCAGATCGTTAGATTCGTGGCTAAGCCTGATGGAATGCTGTAAGGCCTGTTCCGCGAGTACATACTGTTTAAGGTGAAAAAAGTTATGTCCCCAGTTGTTCCAAATGATGTTCATGACAGACGAATGTTGATTTCGCTGGGCAATTTCGTAAGCCTGATCAAGTATTTTATTCGCCTCAGCGTAATGTCTGAAATGTTCGGACAGCAGAGCCGATTTCAAAATTAGAGTGTCCAAAAGTAAGTAAGAATTACTCGTATCTTTTGCTAGGGGAATGACCTTGTTTAAATATTCGAGTGTTTGGTGATAATTTTTTAGTTTATATTGGCAAAGCGCCATGTTGTACATCACGATCGCCAGCATATAACGGCTGTCTTCGTTTAACTGAAGACGATTAATGGCAGACTGATATTTATCTATTGCACATTTGTACAGCTTTTGGTGAAACTCTAAATTTCCCAGTTCTTTGTAGCAGTCCACCTCAACATTCTCCATCCCGATTTGCTGAAGTTCGTCGTGTTTCACTAATGTCTCCCTGAACCAATGAGCAGATTCTTTTAAATTTCCTTGTGACTTTCGCAAATACGCTTTCACGTAATTGACGAATGCGTGTACCCTGTTGGTATGAACGGTAAACGTATGCGATTCTAATGCTTCAATCAACACTTCAAGCTCCTCTAACCGCCTCTGCTGCAATAACGTCTGAAAATAACGGTACAAAAAAGTGAATACACCCGTATCCGTGTTCTCGCGTAAATTTCTGTCAATCTCTTCACACAAGCGCCTCAAATACGACTGATGTACCACACCCTCCAATGGAATCGCACGTATCACGACTAATACCGCCCCTATCTTAAAATTTATACACGTTATGACTCATTTCTAGTTTAACTTAGGTGGCAAGCTGTCCCAATGGTACTATATTCCTAAAGTTTAGTCCAATCAAAAAAATTATAAAATAACGTCGCTAAAAATAATAGACCGAGGATTAGAGACGTTTCCTCGGTCTATCCCTTGACTGCTTTTTATTTTAAGTTATTTCAAACTGTCCGCTGTTCGTTTCGCTTCTTCTATAATGTCCTCGAGTTCATCTGGGCCTACAGGATCCTCGTACACCTTGCCGTTCACAAACATTGTCGGCGTGTACCGAACACCTAAATCTTCCCCCAATTTTCTTCCGGCCATCACGCGATCTGTTAACTGATCCTTTTCGATGTCCTCTGCAAACTGTTCTGTGTCTAACCCTAGCTCTTCCGCGTAGGACAGAAACTTGTCGTTCAGTTCATCGTCACTTAACTCCGCCCATTCACTTTGGTTTTCAAAAACGAGGTCGTGCATCTCCCAGTACATTCCCTGTTCCCCCGCCGCGCGGACGGCAACGGCAGCCGGGACAGCGTTCGGGTGAGACGACAGCGGGAAGTCTTTCAACACGTAGCGAACTTCACCGCTTTCGACGTAATTCTCTTTTATTTTGGGAAGGGTTTGTTCCGCGCTCACTTTACACGATGGACACTGGTAATCGACAAATTCGACAACGGTCACGGGTGCATCATCGTCTCCCAGCACAGGATCGTGCTCTTCAACCGGAACCTCTACCCCTTCCTTCGGCCCGTCTATGGACGGGGACGATTCGTCTGAATCCGACCCGCCCAGGATCGACGGGACAAAGATCGCGAGTAAGATGACGAGTACCAAGCCGCCAAATACGATTTCCAAAGTGTAATTTGACTTCTTTTTTTGCGCCAACAGTCATTCCCTCCAACTCGGTTACTCTGATGGCATCGGCACATGGAGAGGGGAGTCTAACTTTTTCACGACTTGTGCCAGTGCCGCTAAGCAACATGGAAACCTAGCCTCTATTCGACAAATTCAAATTCGAAATCGCCGATTCGGACCGTATCACCGTCTCGTGCACCCTTCTCCCTCAGTGCAGCATCCACTCCCATTCGCTTCATCGTGCGGGCAAAGCGCTCAATCGAATCACGGTGGCCAAAATTCGTCATTTTAACTAACTTTTCCAACCGCGGCCCTTCTACAACATACGCATCATTGTCTCGCCGCACGCGAAACGCTTCCTCCTCTGGCACGCGAAAAACTTTGCCTTCCGTTGTACGGCCTTTTTGACTAAGCGACCGTTTCGGCAGGCGGTCCAGCCGATCTGCCACTTGATACATCAGTTCCTGAACCCCTTTCCGGGTAACGGCCGAAATCGGGTAGACGGGGACAGCGTCTCCCACTTTTTCCTTAAACGCGTGCAGGTTCTCTTGAGCTCCAGGCAAATCCATTTTGTTCGCAGCTACCACTTGCGGGCGGTCGGACAAGTTGTGTTGGTAAAGTTTCAGTTCTTCGTTTATTTTTTGCCAGTCGAGAAACGGATTTCTCCCTTCGGAACCGGCCATGTCCACCACGTGCACGATCAAGCGGGTGCGTTCGATATGCTGTAAAAATTGATGGCCTAAACCGACCCCCTGATGGGCGCCTTCAATGAGCCCCGGCAGGTCGGCCATGACAAAACTGCGGCCGTCGCCTACGTCAACGACGCCGAGATTAGGGCTCAAGGTCGTGAAGTGGTAAGCGGCGACTTTCGGCTTTGCAGCGGATACGACCGACAAAAGGGTTGACTTTCCGACACTCGGGTATCCTACCAGGCCAACGTCTGCCAACACTTTGAGTTCACACACGATCCACCGCTCTTCCCCCGGTTCTCCGTTTTCTGAAATACTCGGAGCTGGATTGGACGCAGTAGCGAAGCGGGTATTCCCTCGCCCGCCTCGTCCGCCTCTAGCAACGACAGCCTCTTCCCCGTGCTCCGTCAAATCGGCAATGACGTCACCTGTCTCGTCGTCGATCAACACTGTTCCCGGGGGAACTCTCACTTTTAACGGATCGGCGTTTCTGCCGTGCTGGGATTTGCTCCTCCCGTGTTCGCCCCGCGAAGCTTTATAGTGACGTTGGTAGCGCAAATCCATCAGTGTGTTCAATCCTTCGTCCACGACGAAGATGACGTCTCCGCCCCTGCCGCCGTCACCCCCCGCCGGTCCGCCGTTCGGGACATACTTTTCCCGACGGAACGCGACTATTCCGTTTCCCCCGTCTCCTCCCTTTACGTATACTTTTACTTTATCGACAAACATCCAGAGTTCACCTACTTTCATCGCCTTCTCCAACGCGTCACGTCAAACGATGCGCACACTGCATGCCGCCGCAAGGTCTCCTTTGTGGAAGAAGACTTCCCCGTTACGGGATGACACTTTGTTGCGCAATCCAGTCCAGTCGGCTTCTCTTAAAGCTCTCCTGAGCCGGAAGTGGTCAGGAAAATCGATATAGAGCATGATGCCTCCCTCGAACGGAGCCAGTGTCATCTCAATTTTTGCTTGCGGCTCAGGAATTTTCGCGTATACGTTGCGCACAAAGGATTCGACTTCCTGTATCGTCTTCATCAGTCTTTCCCCTTGCCCGTCGTTTGCGATTTTGAGACCCTCGACAATATGTACGTGGAGAATGCTGTCGTTGAGCAACTGGCGTGTGAGTAAGTAGCGAGACAAAGGAGAGTATCCGAGGTGACAGATCTTACTCTCTTGCTCAATTTCCGACATTATGTGCTCTAAGTACGGCTGTAAACGGTCATGTTTCTTTAAAGTCAAGTATCCCTTTATCACTTGTATATGATTCAGCCAGTCATGCCGCTTCACGTTAAGACATGCGATCCAATCGTCTTGATCGCGTGTCTCGCGGCGCTGCTGTACACAAACCACCGCTGTCAGGCATACGACGCCTGTCGTCACAAGAAAAGCGGCCGTCACCTTTTCCCCGAACAGTGATGCCACAAAACACACGACTGCCGGGACGTATGGAATAAACGCACGAAAAGCTTTTTTAAGCTTTTCTGCCATCGCCACCATTCCCGTCTACTCAAGTCTTCTCCGTCTTTATTGTACAGGAACTGATCTCACAAAAAAACCCCGGCAGGCACCGGGGTCGTCTTGATCGTTATGCTTCCACGCTTCGCGGGTATACACTCACCCTTTTGCGGTTGCGGCCAAAGCTTTCGAATTTGACAACACCTTCCGCTTTCGCGAACAGCGTGTCATCACCGCCTTTACCGACATTCACGCCGGGGTAAATTTTCGTTCCACGCTGGCGCACGATAATACTGCCTGCGGATACGAACTGGCCATCACCCCGTTTAACCCCTAAACGTTTGGAAATGCTGTCGCGTCCGTTCTTCGTGGATCCGACACCCTTTTTCTGGGCAAAAAACTGCAAATTCAACTTCAACACGGTGCTCACTCCTTTCCACATCTAAGTCGTCGCGTCGTCTCACGACTCCCTCACCGAAACGAAGGAAGGGTACTCCTTTGCGATCGCGTTCAGGGAATACACAAGTGTTTCCATTAACAGTTGAACGTGTTCAGCGCGATTGGGCTCCTCCATGTCGGGAACGCGTGCCACGATGCTGTCCTCACCCTCTTCCATCTCCAGAGAAACGTCTAAGAGGGTTTCGATTGCGTTTAATATGTTAATCGAGACCGACGATACAGCGGCGCATACAATGTCTTTCCCGTAATCGTCGTATAGGGCGTGACCGGATATAGACACTTGCCGTATCCACTGACCAATTGTATCGCGTGTAACCTGTACGGTAACCATGGTCGGCCTTTATGCCTCGATTTTTTCGATTTTGATCTTCGTGTAAGGTTGACGGTGACCCTGTTTACGGTGGTAGTTCTTCTTCGGTTTATACTTGAATACCGTCAATTTTTTCCCTCGACCATGTTCATCGACGGTTGCCTGAACACTCGCTCCATCTACGACGGGAGTGCCCACTTTGACCTCATCGCCGTCTTTGACCAACAGCACTTTGTCAAACTGCACAGTCTCCCCTTCAGAGGCCGGCAGCTTTTCCACAAAAAGGGTGTCACCCTCTTGTACTTTGTACTGTTTGCCGCCTGTTTCAAAAATAGCGTACATCTCGTCGATGCACCTCCTCTACACTCAGACTCGCCAGCGTTCGGTGCTAAAGCTTAAAAAAAACCGACGCCGAGCGGTTAAAGCATACTCATAAAGAATATCACAATCAAAATGCACCGGTCAAGGCAAAAGTGCACACGTTCACCTTTCAATGGCCTTCTCAAGCTAGCGCACGTCGATCAGTCCCAACGCAGTGACACATACTACTGTTCTAAAGTACGATAACTTCCCTCAAAGAAAATTAACGGATTCGCCTCGTTGTGTTTGAGGGCGAAGACTTCTCCGACGTACAGCGTGTGGTCGCCACCGTCGTAACTCGCCCACAAGCGGCAGGCGATGTTCGCAAGACAATCCGACAACAGCGGTATGTCGTGATGCCAGTAGTATTGCATCTTCTGCTCTAAATCGGCATTCCGCCTTCCTGCGAAGTGGTCCGAAAGGTCCCGTTGATCGTCACGTAGTATATTAACGCCAAAACAGTTAGCTTTTTTAATGTTCCGATGGGTATTGGCCCGTTTAGACACTGAAACGAGGACGAGTGGGGGCTCCAGTGAAACAGACATGAACGCATTGGCCGTCATGCCGTGCACCCCTTCTCCATCAGGTGTCGTCACAACCGTCACCCCGGTGGCGAACTTCCCCATCGTCTGCCTGAAGTCAAGCGAACTGAAAGATGTCTTCATTACGATCCTCCGAACGTGTTGAAGTATGCTGTGGCCCCTTGAGACTACCATAAGCTTAAAACGGTTGCCCTGTTCAGTCAAGGAGATCGCCTATCGTCGCTCGGGGAGAAGGAGTCGCTAAAAAATAGTCCAGTAACCGCTCTTCCGGCAACACTCGAAGCACTTTCCCGCTGTCGTCCCGGACGACCATGACGTGATAAGCTTCTTTTTTCCAGCGGCGAATAGTCGACTGAACGGTATCACAATGTGAGACGAGCAAAGGAAACACCGGCCTTTCTTTCGGCACGTCGTCAACCTGCCGTTGGATTAAAAACCGCATGAACTGATAGTGTTTCTGGTACCACATGAAGGCGTTGGACATCATTAAAAAACAGGCAATGACCCCCACATTGAACAGCGGAGGTCCTCCGTACGCGAATGGAATCACGCTCACCGCTAACATTCCAAAGGACAGTGTGAAACTAATCAAATGTGAAGAAGTGATGCACGTCCGAAAAGGAAAGCGATAACTCAAAAAAGCCTGTAAAATGCGGCCGCCGTCCAACGGAATAATCGGTAACAAGTTAAACCCTGCCAACCACATATTGGCTGTTACAAAAAACTGAGCCCACTCTGTATCCCACCAACCGAACAGATAGCACCCAGCTCCAAAAACGACCACAATGCCATTGAAGGCCGGTCCCGCAATGGCCACCAGCATTTCTTCCTTCGCTGGGACCGTCCCCCACTCATCTGTTTTCGCCACGCCCCCAAAAGGGAGCAATTCAATTTCCGTCATGCGCCACCCAAAATGGCGTGCCACACTGACGTGTCCTAATTCGTGTATGAGGATTAAACCGAACAACGTGACAACTTCTAGAAAGTATCCACTCCAAACGGTCGGCACAACGACCAGCCAGAAGCAGGGGTGGACCCGAAAGCGTACAGACCGAAACGGCCAATCAATCAACATGCATCACGTCTTGCGGGTCGACAAAGTGTCCTCCACGTTTCATGCCAAACTGAACCGTTCCTTCTAACGCGGTCGCTTGCCCGAGTAATTGGCCCCCTTGGACCCAATCGGACTGCTCCACTGCGACATCTGACAAAGGACCGTACCACGTTTCCATGTCACCGGCGTGTTGAACGATGATACAAGTCCCCCACCCCTCTCTCTCCCCGACAAAAGCGACCAGTCCTTCGGCGCTCGCCGACACTTGTCCGTTCAAGGTGGAGAAAGTCACATACGGATGACCTTCTCCGTAACGTTCCACGACTTCACCTTGAACCGGTAGAGCCCACGCAGTCGGCTGCAATCCTTTCTCCCGGGTGGCATCATTTCTGGAAAACGTCGGAATGATGGCAGGCATGCTCCCTAGATGGGCTTCAATCCACTGAGCCACCCCCTGAAAGTTGTAATCGCGCTGCATGACTTCAGTTATAAAGGCTTGTACATGCTTCGCCGTTGGGGACTCGGATTGAAAAACGACGTACGTAAACGTGAGCAGTAAGAACGCGATCAGTACTTGTACGCCCAACTTGCCGCGCTTTTTACGCCGGCGTTCTCGCGAAGACACCGGTCGAAGGGACGTCGTACTGCGAGCTTCCGCACTGGATAAGCTGCGGGGGACGGCAGGCCACGGCGAGTGGGTGCTTTGGAGGGAACGAATGCGTTCGTCACGCCTTTTCTTAATGCGACGGTCAACCTGCTTCACGTTCAGCTCATCCTCTCTCATTTAGACGGTTTGTACAAAGTATGAGAAAGGACGACCAAATATGAACGAGCTTACGTAACCCCGAACCATTTTTTCACCCGCGCCAACCACCCGCCCTTTTCGTAGAGCGGCATGAGAGGAACAGCGTCTCCCAAAATGCGTCTCCCGACATTGCGATAGGCGATCCCGGCACGGGAGTCGGGGTCCATCACCGTCGGCTCTCCTTTGTTCGACCCTTTAATGACGCGTTCGTCGTCAGGAATCACACCGAGCAAATCAATGGCCAGCACTTGCACAATCTCGTCTATTTCTAACATGTCACCTTCTTTAACCATCTGCGGTCGGATGCGGTTAATAATCAGCTTCGGCATGTCAAGGCCTTCTTTCTCCAACAGCCCGATCACGCGATCTGCGTCGCGCACGGCCGTGTTTTCGGGAGTCGTGACGACGATCGCTTCGTCTACACCTGCCACCGCGTTGCGAAAACCTTGCTCAATGCCGGCAGGACAGTCGATGACGACGTAGTCAAAATCCGCTTTCAAGCTGTGCACCATGGCCGCAAACTGCTCTGCGGTGACAGCCGACTTCTCTTTCGTTTGTGAAGCAGGAAGCAAATACAGGCGGTCTTCGAACCGTTTGTCTTTGACGAGAGCTTGTTCCATCTGACACTTTTCTTCGGCCACATCTACTAAATCAAAGACAATGCGGTTTTCTAGCCCCATCATGACGTCCAAATTTCTCAACCCTATGTCGGCGTCTACTAAACATACTTTTTTTCCAGACAGGGCAAGGGCAGTGCCGACATTAGCCGAAGTCGTCGTTTTTCCAACACCGCCTTTACCTGATGTGATCACAAATGCGGTTCCCAAAACGCCCCCTCCTCGTGACGGACAGACGCGTGCCACATTCTATACGCCTAGTTAAACGCGTTGCCAGTTCGTTCTGTCTTGCAGTTCGGGACGAACGCGGTATAAGCGGTTCATCCGTTCGATGGCGATCTGCTTTCCGGACAAATAGGCAAATTCCATCAACGAGCCGTGATCCCCCGTCCCATCCGGAGACCGGTTAATTGCGTCGGCAATGCGAAGCTGTGTCGGAGACATGTGGGACGCTGCGATGATCGCTCGCTTGTTTCCACGTATGCCCGCGTGGGCCACCCCCCTCAGCGAACCGAGGACGAAAATGTGACCGCCGGATCGGACGGTCCCGCCAGGGTTCACATCCCCTAGCAAAAGCAAGCTGCCTTTCGCTTCCAACACTTGTCCGGCGCGGACAGTCGTCGATACGTTCTCCATACAGTTTAGCGGTTCGTCAGTGCAACCGTCGACGTCAACGCTCGATTCAAAAGAGGTGATGATCAAATTCGGCCGCTTCGCCAACATCGCCCGCAACGCCTGTTTTTCGGCAGCAGAGACTCTTCGCTTCCCCAACTGAATGTGCACCGAAATGTCCGGCCCGTTCAACAGCCGGGCCTGTTTGTCCGTCAATTTTCGTTCTAACGCTTCTAATAATTCAGTAAAGTCGACCTGATCATCCAAGAAAAACACGAGCCCGTCCTTCGTTCCCTTGATGGAAACGACGGCGTGTTGCACACGTTCCATGAACGTCACTCCATCCTTATGTAAAAGCAATTCGGCACGATCTCCTCAATTCCTGCTTTTTTCACGAGGATTTCACTGCTTACACTACTCTTCCACACTCGCCCCCATTTTGGCCAACCACCGCTTTAACGGGCGCAACAACACGATGGTAAACAGCACATTAAACAGGAGAGAGGGGACCAACAGTCTGTACACCATCCAATTCCATCCCATCTGTGTGATGTCAAACAGGCTGTACAAACCGTAAATGACGAACAGCTGCATGGTGAGTGCCACCAAGGTGGCGACGACGACCAGCACACTGTGTCGGCGGTACTGTTTGGCCATTTGCTCGGTAAAGTACGCAGCCAAAGTGAAACTGAACAAGTACGCGCCGATCACGTGCCCAAAGGTGAGATCGTGCATCAAACCGAGGATACTTCCGTACGCAATGCCTTGATGACCGGGAAAGTAAAATGAAATGAGGACCACCATCACAAGTGAAAACGCAGGGACAACCGTCCAATTGGCACCCCACACATCAGGGACCAAAAATTGCATGACCGTTCCTTCCAACATAAAAAGAAAGAGAAGGAACAAGATGAACAACAGGCGCTGCATCATCTAATCCCCTCCGTTTTCATCCCGATCGGTTTCGTCTAAGTGCTCTTGCACTTCAATTTTTTCCGAGTCCTGTACGACCATGACATACTGCAGGCGGTGAAAGCTCGCAGTCGGTTTCACAAAGGCCATTTTGTCCAAGCCGTAAATACCCGCTCCTACTTCCTCCACAGTCCCGATGAGCAAGTTCGGCGGATATATTTCGGACTGGTGATAGGTGACGACCGTATCCCCTTCTTTCAACTCCACATCTGAATCAATCATCGACAGTATGAGGGCTTCTTTCTCGTGGTCATACCCTTCAATGATGCCAAATGCATCCCGTTCCCTCACCTCTGCCGCTATAGCCGGCGCATTCAGCATCCCCTCCGAGCGGGAACTCGTCAAGAGCTGTACGTTGGCCATGGAGTCGGTCACACTTTCGATCCGGCCGATTAATCCTTCAGGTGTAATGACCGGCATGTTCGGGCGAATACCATCCTCTCTACCACGGTCGATCACAAGGACATCGTTGAAACGGTCGGGGCTTCTGGCCACGACCTGAGCAACGACGTAATCCTCTTTCCACTCTTCAGTGTAATCAACCAGTTTTTCCAATTCGCTCTGCTTTTTCTTTAATTCGGCTACCTCATTTTGCAATCTCAAGTAGTCTTCTAATTTTTGCCGGAGCATCGTATTTTCCTCGTGCAAAGAGCGGATTCGCGAAATGTCCTCAAAAAATCCCGCTACAATTCCGGCAGGCTTGTAAAACAGAGCCTGCACTTTGGCCACTGAGCTTTTGAACACCTTTTCTGGCCAAGATAACTGTTCCCGTTCCCCCCCTGTGATGCTCATGACGATGATCAGCAGAACGAGGGAAGTCAACAAAATTAACAGTCTCCGATTTCCGAACAGCCGAAACCACATCAATACAGCACCTATTTCCGCGATGATCGCAACGACAACCCACGTGATTTAAACAAATGGATGTTTTCGAGTGCACGCCCCGTTCCGAGTGCCACACTGTCCAAAGCGTTTTCTGCGACGAGTACAGGCATGCCGGTTTCGTGGCTTAACAGCGTGTCCAAGTTCCGCAATAAAGCACCTCCACCTGTGAGTACGATCCCTCGATCCATAATGTCCGCTGCCAATTCCGGAGGTGTTTTTTCCAAAGAAATTTTGACTGCCTCAATGATAGAATTGACAGTGTCTGACAAAGCTTCCGCGATTTCGGATGACGATATTTGAATCGTCTTTGGCAACCCCGTGACTAAATCGCGACCGCGAATGTCCATCACTTCTTCGTTTTCCGGCGCCATTGCCGAACCGATCTCAATTTTCAACGTCTCGGCGGTCCGTTCACCGATCATGAGGTTGTACGTCCTTTTAATGTGTTGAATAATCGCATCGTCCATGTCGTCGCCGGCCACGCGAGTCGACTTGCTCGTCACAATTCCCCCGAGGGAAATGATGGCCACTTCCGTCGTTCCCCCGCCAATGTCCACCACCATGCTCCCAGTCGGTTCCCACACGGGCAAATCCGCTCCAATGGCGGCTGCAAACGGCTCTTCGATGGTGAGGGCACTCCTGGCCCCCGCTTGTTTGGTCGCATCTTCGACGGCCCGTTTTTCAACACCGGTAATACCGGATGGAACACAAACCATCACATTCGGAAGGCGGTTGAATAACGGCCGCTGCCGTTGTGCCTGCCGGATAAAGTATTTAATCATCGTCCACGTCGTGTCGTAATCTGCAATGACCCCGTCTTTCATCGGGCGGACGGCGACAATGTTTCCGGGCGTGCGCCCGATCATTTTTTTAGCTTCGTCGCCCACGGCTTTGATGTTCCCTGAATCCGTGTCAATGGCGACGACTGACGGCTCACGCACGACAATCCCTTTTCCTTTGACGTAGACAAGGGTATTCGCAGTTCCCAGGTCGATCCCTAAGTCCCGGCTAAATCCTCCAAACATCTCACGTTTACTCCCTTCATCTGCTCGTATGTTACATCAGTCCGTTTTCTTTCATGCTGTAAAAGGACTGTTCGCCGATAATAATGTGATCCAACACGTCAATTCCTAGCAGCTTTCCCGCTTCTTGCAATCGCTTCGTCACATTCCGGTCTTCCGCGCTCGGGGACGGGTCACCACTCGGATGGTTGTGCAAACAGATGACAGCGGCACTGGCACGTTGGATCGCCCTGCGAAAGACTTCCCGAGGGTGGACGATGGAGGCGTTCAAACTGCCTATAAAGATGGTGTCTTTACCGATGACCTGATTTTTCGTATTTAAAAACAGGCATACAAAATGTTCCTGCGCCAAATGCTGCAGCTCGTCCATCATCAAGTCTGCGGCATCTTGCGGTGACCGCACCGTGAAACGCTCTTCCGGCAAACTCCGCGAGATGCGGCGCCCCAATTCGACACCGGCCAGTATTTGAATCGCCTTTGCGGGACCGACGCCTTTCAGTTCGACTAACGACTCAATGGTGCTGTCCGTCAGTCCTTTTAGACCGCCTGTGTGCGCCAAGATCCGTTCCGCCAAATGAACAGCTGACAAAGACGACGTTCCAGTCCGCAGTAGGATGGCTAGCAACTCCGCGTTAGAGAGCGCCGCTGCCCCGTACTGCATCAGACGTTCACGCGGGCGTTCGTCTGGCGGAACGTC
Source organism: Novibacillus thermophilus (assembly GCF_002005165.1). Lineage (NCBI taxonomy): Bacteria > Bacillati > Bacillota > Bacilli > Caryophanales > Thermoactinomycetaceae > Novibacillus > Novibacillus thermophilus. The sequence goes on along the minus strand of NZ_CP019699.1, from coordinate 969,923 downwards.
CCGAATCATGACGCCCTTCGTTTCACGATCAGCCAACCGTCAGTGCCCCCTCACGTTCCCAATCTCGCGCCGACGGAAAACATCAAGGCCGTTTGCCCACGGAGAGTCTTTCCGTCCGAATCGTGTTCCCCATACGATAACGGTTTTTAAATTCTCTTCTTCGTCAAAAACAGACACATTTTTTGCCTTAATTGCCTAACGTTCAGTTTAACAGAGCAGACAGGACGTGACAAGATTACTTGCGGTCGCGGAACAACAATTTTTCACCCGAAATTCCCGGTTCGGTCATTTCTTTCGCATCCAAGATCGTATCCAATTCTTCTTCCGTCAAATAACCGTATTCCAAACAAATTTCTCGAACCGACTGTCCGGTGGACAGCGCCAGCTTCGCGATGTGCGACGCTGTTTCATACCCGACGTGGGGGTTGATGGCGGTAATAATGCCGACGCTGTTTTCCACCATCTCACGACATCGTTCGACATTGGCGGTAATCCCTTCAATGGCGTAATGGGTAAACACGCGAATGCCGTTGCGCAATATTGTCAGGGACTGGAGCAAGTTGAACACGAGTACAGGCCCCATCACATTTAGTTCCAGCTGGCCTGCTTCCGACGCGAGCGAAATCGTATGGTCGTTCCCGATCACTTGAAAAGAGATTTGGTTGACCACTTCAGCGATCACCGGGTTGACTTTGCCCGGCATAATGGAGGACCCGGGCTGCCGCGCCGGGAGGTTGATTTCATTTAACCCCGTGAGGGGCCCAGAAGACAACAGCCGCAAATCATTGGCTATCTTGGACAGATTAATCGCCAAAATCTTTAACGAGGCCGACACTTGTGTATAGCGGTCTGTGTTCTGTGTGGCGTCTACCAGGTGTTCGGTCTGCTTGAGAGGGAGTCCTGTCTCCTCTGCCAAAAATTGCGTGACGTACTCCATGTATTCGGGCAACGCGTTCAAACCGGTTCCGACAGCTGTCGCTCCCATGTTGACAGCGTACAAGTGCTTCACAGACTCTTGGACGCGAGCCAAATCCCGTTGGATCACCCGCGCGTACGCCCCGAATTCTTGTCCGAGGCGAATGGGAACGGCATCTTGTAAGTGGGTACGCCCCATTTTAATCACATCGTCCATTTCCTTCTCTTTTTGCCGAAGCGCCTCAAGAAGCTTCTGCAGCGACTGGCACAATCCGTCGGCTAAGCGGAGCACTGCGATATGGATGGCCGTCGGCAAAGCGTCATTCGTCGACTGCGCCATGTTAACGTGGGAGTTCGGGCTCACTTTCGTGTAGTCGCCTTTCTCTCCGCCTAGGAGTTCGATAGCCCGGTTCGCAATCACTTCATTCACATTCATGTTGATCGATGTCCCGGCACCGCCCTGAATGGCGTCGACCACGAATTGTTCCATCATTTTTCCTTGTATAATTTCGTCCGCCGCCTGTATGATGGCGTCCGCTATGTCTTGCGGCAGTGTGCCGACACGGGCGTTGGCCCGGGCAGCGGCTTTTTTCACGACCGCTAACGCACGAATGAGTTCCGGGTGCGGCGGGGACCCCGTGATCGGGAAGTTTTCCACCGCCCGCACTGTCTGAATGCCGTAGTAGGCATCTTCCGGTACTTGTTTTTCCCCCAAAAGATCACGTTCCCTACGGTATTTCATGTAGAATGTCCCCTTTACTTGAAATCGCAAAACTATTATCCCACTCCGCCGTGTGTTAGGCAAATAAAAAACTTCCGGGCACTGTCATAGTGTCCGAAAGTTGTCCACTTTCTATGAAAGTCGCATGGTGAATTCGTCAATCGACGCCGCTCAACTGCCGGTACGCCATCAAATAGTGCATGATCCCTTCTTGAACTTGCCACAAATACGGGAGAGAAGACTCCCGATCATACTGCTGAATTGCTTCCACCGCTTGTGCCAAAGATTGATCCATCACCTGCACCGCCTGTCGTTGTTCGTCAGGTAACGCTGTCTCCACTTTACCGAACGCAGTAAGAAACGTCCGATGTGACCGCTCGATGGATTCCATGTCACGCCTTAAATTGCCGCTGATGTCCTGGCCGCCCACCCCCGCTGTGGATAACGCGGCCAAACGGTTCACCGCCTTTTGTCCGGCCTCTGCCAACTGTTTTAACATCTGGCTTTGTTGGGCGGAAACTCCGCTGAGCGAGACGGACGGGACGGATAAGTCGTCCTTCAAGTACACGTCCAACCCCTCATCTTCCAACTGCGTCGCAATGTCTGACGCATCGTCCTCTGACAGACCGACACCAAAAAACACCCGGTACTGCCCGTCCATCGGCAGAACAACAGCAGCCAAACCGTTTTCGCGTTGCGCCTCAGCCAGCTCGTCCGCCCCTTCCTGGCTGGAGTATACTCCACCTTGCACCCAGACTGGGTTTACTTCCGGAAGGAACACGCTGCCGCTTCCGGCCGCATCGTCGTCCGTACTTTCGCTTGTCTGTGCAGATCCTTCTGTATGAGTGTCAATCGAATTGGGCAAATCCGATCCGCTCCCTTCCACGAACACATTTAAAATGATGAGCCCCATCAGAGTGCCGACCAAAACAGCACTTCCTCCTGAGACGATCAATTTTAAAAGCGACTGTTTGTTGTCTTTAACGGGCGCTGTGGCGTTGGCAGAGGACGCCCGCCGTTTTGGTCTGCGCTTTTTTTTCTTGATTGGGCGCCCTCGCTTCTGTAAGTAAGGCGTCCAATAATCCTCTGGTTTATGTTCCCGTTCGGGAATTGGCTCTCGTTCTAAAGGGAGCGGCTTTTGTCTTCGGCTAGCCCAGTGGAGGGTGTCCGAACGTCCTTTCCCCTTTGACGCATCTTTTTTTCCCCGTACATGAACACGCGGTGTATCCACTTCAATCGACTCCCTGTCCACCTTTGTATCAGTGTATGCACGGACAGGGACGTTAGAACTGCTTGTACTTAATTGTCACCTGGCGCAAAATCCGGCAGAGCTCCCTTCTCCTCTGTCACGTCGATGTCTGCCGGCAGTCCGTCATCCGGCGGCGGTTCTAGCGCCGGGAATTCCTCTCCTGGCTCCCACGGGTACGGGACAAATCCGGTGCCGTCTTCATTCGGGACAAAGGGGTAAGGGACGAAAAACGGACCGTCCTCGCCTTTGCGGGACTCGTGGTCTTCTTTCTCTTCCGTTTGCGGCTCTTCGGGGAGGACACGAATCGGCTGACCGCTGCCTTCCGGAATGTCCAGTTCCGGCAAGGAAGGCAAATCCGTCAATCGGTCGTCCACGTAGTACAGGACGTTCAACCGAACCCGAATATTGCTGGGAACACCGTCGCGGGGAAGCACGTACCGCCAGGCGACGACTTCCGTTAACCGCGGTTGCTGCTTCAGCCGTGAAAAAAAGTCGGCTAAATGGGTATAAGACCCTTCTAAATAGACGTCGGCCCACAGACGCTCTACCCCTGTTTCCGTGCGGGCGGTTGCATCCACTTCCTTCGAAAATGAGTCAGCGCTAAACTGTAACAGCTCAGACCTCTCTCCCTCGCTCGCTTCGTTATCCTTCTCATGCGCCTCGTCTTTTTGTGCCTCCTCTTGCTCTCTCACTGGTTCCTTCGCATCCTCATCTCCTTCAGGAAGTAAACCTGGATGGGCCACCTTTTTGTTTAACAGTTCCTCGCTCCGGGCGACATGTAAGCCGTTTAACGTCATACCCGCCTGACGGGCAGCCTCCGACAGCTGTGCGGTGAACCGCGGCACATCTTCCTCGAGGGGAGTTGCTCCTGCAACCGGATTAATGTGTGTTCATCCAGCGGTTCCATCGGATGTGGCTCTTCTTCGTCCAACCGTTTTTGGCCGTCGGCAATGTACATCTCCAGTGCCGACTGCTCCTCTTTGAGCTGTTCAATCAGTCGCCACTGTTCCCAAATGTGGGGGCCTGAAACGAGAAGGACCACGCCAAGACCGGCAAAGAGCAACGTGAGCATCGCGGCGGGGGACTTCCACTTGACTCTGGCTTTGATTTCAGCCCATTTCCACTTACGCTTCATCCTCTGGTCTCCTGTCTTCCGCATCAGACTGTTCTGGTTTAGCCGCGGTCAAGCGAAACCGAATGACGCTGGCCTGCTCTCCTTCAACGTGCAGCGGAGCAAACTCCTCTGGAGCATTGACTGCTTCCAGTGCCACATCTTCGACGAGCAGCACATCGTGCATGCGCTGCACAAACGACGCGGCGCCGTCTACCGAATGGACGACTGCAAGGCCTTGTGCCACACGCTCGGTGACCTCTACCTGAATCAGTTGCCCGCCTGAAGGCAACGCCTCTTCCATCGCGGACAAGATCTCATCCCACGCGTGTGACACTGCCCCTTGCGCCTCCACAGCGTCTCGGTAGACGTAGTACGGTTCGTTCTCTTGCCAAAACGCTTCCCGCTCCCGGTATGCCGCCAATTCTTGAGACAGCTCTTCTTTTGTCCGGGTCATTTCACTATTTTGCTCCTGCAACGCTTGAACCGTCTCCGTTTCCAGCGCGTACACGTAGTAACAGAGAACGGCAAAGGCGATGATGCTTAGAATCGTCAACGCGAGCCACACGTGATAAAACCGGTCAAAAAGCGGTTCCCGCGGCATTAAGTTTATGTTCACGAACGTATCAGTCCTTTCAAAGCCAGTCCCATCGGCAAACAGAGCCCGGGCTTTAACTGGGCGATGGGTCGGTAAAGAAGCGAGTCGCTGACGGGAACTTCACCAGAAATGACACTGATCCGCACGTTCATTTCCTCGCGTAACCGATCCCGAACGTCGGCAAGGGGCACGCCTTCGCCTGTCAACGTCCACTCGCCGATCGCATCATCCCTGCCAACAGTCGACACGACGCTTCGCATAAGGTGCGACGCGTACTGGCGAACGCCCGCTTTCACGTCCGCCGTTCCTGATGAAAAAGACAGAGCCGGAAGCGGGACGTAATGTGATGCGGTGAGAATATTCCCCTTGATGACGCTCACATGGGCACCGCGGGACGACAAGTTCACAATGAGCACCTTCTCTGCCAGCTCGTCGGCAGGACGACTGTATGTGAGCCAGCGGTGAACGGCTAGAGGAGACAAATCCACTCCGACCGGCTTAAGACCGCTGGAACGGACCAACTGAACGTACGATCGGACAAATGCTTCAGATGTCACGACGATTAGGACTTTCCATTCACTGTGTTCATCCTGGTTGTCCGGTTTCTCTAAACTGATGACTTCGTACCACGGATCTTCAATCGAAAGCTCCATTTTTTCCGCGATGTCTGATGCAATCACCCGCCGCAAGTGTCTCTTTTTCATGGCGGGATATGTTTTTGTCATCAGCTGAAAGTGGGGGCTGTCTATAGAGATGTGTACCTTGCGCGTCTGAAAATCTTCACCTGCGACCGCTGCGCCGAGCAGCTCGTTCACTCGCTTCGGTTCCAGAACAACACCTTCCGAAATGAAACCGTTCGGAATCCGTTCATATACAAGACGCTCCAAACGGACTCCGCGGCCGCTCTTCATTAATTCGACTATTTTGAACACGTCATCTTTCAGTTCCAGTCCTAAAAAGGAACGTGAACGCCACACGTCTCCTTGACTCCTTTACCTTAAATTAAGCCCTCATTCCAGTACCAATGCCATAAAACGTCTCCCCACATATAGGACGCTGCAATGCCGATGGCGAGAAAAGGACCGAAAGCAATGGCGTCTCTTCTCCCGGCTCTTTTTAAAAGGAGCAGCCCCATTCCGACTAGTCCGCCGAGTAACGTGGCCATCATAAAGGCGAAGAGTGCATACTTCCACCCGATGGCAAGCCCGGCCATAGCCATCAGTTTGATGTCGCCGCCCCCCATGCCGCCGCGACTTAAAACAGCGATAAGCATCAGCAGACCGCCGGCGACGACAAAACCTAATGCGTATTCCCACCACGGGTCGGAGCGGACAAACAACCTCAACAGACAAAAGTAGACCATGCCGGGAATCGTCACTTTGTCTGGAATGAGCTTCAGCCGTAAATCGGTATGTGTAATGACGACGAGAATTGACAACAGCGGCAAGGCGACCAACAATTCAAGGGACCATCCCCACCGCCCGTAAGCCAGCACGAACAGGACAGCTGTCCCTGCTTCCGTCAGCGGGTAGTAAAGGGGAAGGCTTGTCCCGCAGTAGCGGCAGCGTCCGCGGAGAATCAAGTAACTAGCGACCGGCACTAACTGAAGCGGGGTGAGCGTCTCTTTACACTCGGGACATCGGGACCGTGGCATGAGAACTGACTCTCCTGCCGGCACCCTCAATGCGACGACATTGAGAAAGCTTCCCACGATAAGTCCGAACAAACCAAACAAAACGTAAGAAAACGCATCCATGTTGTCTCTCCAAATGAACTCTTACTTGCCGTGTGAGACATTGCACAGGGAAAATGACTTCCTGTAGGGTTGTCCCATTTCTCCTTTACCACTATTCTAGCTGAACACAACACCGTTTAACAGAGGCGTTTGGACTAAAAAATGCGGCGGAGCTGGTGGTGCTCCGCCATGTTGCCACAATGTTGTATTTAAGGTTGGTTGAGAGACCGTGCGTGAAGGGTCTGAACCAGTTTGTGGGCCACCGTCCAGATGTCTCCCGCCCCCATCGTCAGCACGAGGTCACCCGGTTTCACACGCTCCATCAAGTAGTGGTGAACATCTTCATTCGTTTTGCAAAAGATGACATTCGGGTTGCTGTTCTCCCGAATGAGCTGTGTGAGCCGCTCTGAGCTGACACCCTCGATTCGAGCTTCGCCAACGGGGGAATAAATGTCGGTCATCACCACTTCATCTGCCCTGCCAAAAGCACGGCTGAACGCGTCAAGCAAAAAATATGTACGCGAGTACCGCTGCGGCTGAAAGACAGCGATGATCCGCTTGTTTAAAGCGTTCGCCGCTTCGATCGTGGTCTCAATTTCCGTCGGGTGGTGGGCGTAGTCATCGATCACGGTGATGCCGTCCACTTCCCCGACGAGCTGAAACCGCCGCTTTGTCCCGCTAAAATGGGGCAAAGCTTTGGCAATGTCCTGAAACGGAAGGCCGATGTGACGGCATACGGCAATCGTCGCCAGCGCGTTGTACACGTTGTGCCGCCCGGGGAAAGACAACGTCACGTTCCCTTGACGCCCTCCCTTTTCCCAAACGGTAAAAACCGTTCTTCCGTTGGCGTTTTGAATATCTGTCGCCGCGAAATCTCTGTCCCGCTCCAATCCGTACGTGACGACTTCAGAACGCATTCCGGGCAACAGTTCCTGAATGTACGGGTCATCGCCGCACACGACCGCCGCCCCTCCCGGGCGCACTTGACTTAAAAACTGTTTGTAAGCTTCTTTTAAGTTGTCAAATGAACCGTCGTAGTTTTCCAGGTGGTCTGCCTCCACGTTGGTCACAACGGCCAAATACGGAAAGTACTCCAAAAAACTACCGTCGCTTTCGTCCGCTTCCGCCACGACGTATTCACTGTTTCCCGCTTTGGCGTTTCCCCCTAACCCAACCACTTCGCCGCCTATGACGTATGTCGGGTCAACACCGCACTCTTCCATCACTTGTGCGATCATCGAAGATGTCGTCGTTTTGCCGTGTGCACCTGATACGGCGATCCCTTTGCGTTCGTTTAACAGCCTCGCCAACATTTGCGAGCGGTGCAACAGGGGGATTCTTTTGTCTTCGGCGGCTTTCAGTTCGACATTGTCTTCCGGGACGCCAGTTGAGTATACGACGAGATCGGCTCCGTTCACGTTGTTTGCCTCATGTCCGATGTAAACGGTGGCTCCCCGCTCGGACAGTTGGTCCGTCAACTCTTTTTGTGCCACGTCAGAACCGCTGACCTTATATCCCATGTCTAGCATGACGCGGGCGATGGCACTCATCCCGTAGCCGCCGATCCCGACAAAATGAACGTGTTCTGGAGTGTTCACCGTCCATCATCACCAACCTTTGCTTTCAAATCCGACACGATGTACTTTCTCACGGTGCTCATCAAATCGTGGCTCCCCGCCACTAGTATTAAATCATCCGTTCCACACATCTTCACCGCCTCTTGTACGGCTTCTTCCGCTGTCGGCACGGCCTTGACGGTACAACTGCACTCGTTCGCCAGCACGTTCGCCAACGCATCAGCCGGCATGTAGCGGGGATGGTCGCCGGACGTTAAAATGAAGCAGTCTGCCAGTTCTCCAAAAGGCTTCAAAACGGACATCACGTCTTTATCCGCAAAAATCCCAGCAATCACACACAACCGGCGGTACGTAAAATACGCTGGCAACGCCTCTTTGAGCCGTGCCGCTGCCTCGGGATTGTGAGCAGCATCGAGCAAAATGCGGGGATGCTTTGAAATTAATTCCATTCTTCCAGGCCATTTCGTGCGGCGAAGTCCACGTCTTATGGCGGTGTCATCTAACGTCACGCACCCCTGTCGGGACAACACTTCCAACACCAAAAGGGCCAACGCCGCATTTCGGATTTGGTGCTCTCCCGGGAGGGTGATGGTGAGATCGTGCAGCGTACGTTCCAAGCCCGTATAGGTAAAAGAAGAGCCTTCTTCTCTTTTGACATGAGCGACCGTACGAACGCAGGAATCCAGTTGGTAATACGGGCAATCCAGTTGTCCAGCGCGCTTTTTAACAACTGACTCGGCCACTCCTTCTGCCCCCGTGACGACGGGGTGACCGGCTTTAACAATCCCGGCTTTTTCTGCTGCGATTGTTGAAAGGGTGTTTCCTAACACATCCAGATGGTCATGCCCGACATTCGTCACAACGGCGACGTGGGGTTCGACGACATTCGTCGCGTCCCACCTCCCACCTAAACCAGCCTCCCAAATGACCCAATCGGGACGAACCCTTTCAAAGTAAACGAGGGCTAACGCGGTGATGACTTCAAATTCAGTCGGTCTGTCTTGTCGTGCACTGACTGCTCTTTTCAGTCGTTCAGCGCAAGCGACGAATTCCGCGTCTCCGATCCTACTTCCATTATACTGAATGCGGTCGAGTTCATGCATAATGGCCGGCGAGGAAAAAACGCCGACGGAAAACCCGAGTTCCCGCAGCATTCCTGCCAAAAAAGCGCCGGTGGACCCTTTTCCATTCGTTCCTGCAATGTGCAGAAAAGAGAGCCCACGTTCTGGATGCCCGAGAGCTTCCAGCATCGCTTCCATCCGTTCGAGGCCGGGGCGGATGTGGAACCGGTCGAATCGTTTTAACCAGGCGAGAGCTGCTTGGACTGATGGATTCTCCATACTGACGACCGACCCTTTACCCTGACAGTTCGGCAATGCGCTTTAGAACTTTCTCCCGCTTCTCACGGTAGTCGGCGCCTTTTTGCCGCTCCGCCTCAACGATGTGTTTCGGCGCTTTCGAGACAAACCCCTCGTTGGCGAGTTTTTTCTCCACGCGCTCAACTTCCCGATTCAGTGTCTCAAGTTCGCTGTGCAGCCGTTCCAGCTCTTTATCGACATCGATCAAGCCCGCGAGGGGGAGAAACAGTTCCGCCCCGGACACGACAGCCGTCATGGCTTTTTCCGGCCGTTCGACATCTTGTTGAATCGTCAGTTTGTCCGTTTTCGCCAACCGCTCGATGTACGACTGGTGGCGTTTTACAACGGCCGCGTGCGCCTCGTCCGGGCGAACGATGAGCTCCACCGACTTGTTGGCAGGAACGTTAGCCTCGGCGCGTATGTTGCGTACATGGCGAATGATGTCCATGATGAACGCCATCTGTTCCGCCGCTTCAGGGAATCGGTAGCCGGTGTCGACATCCGGCCACTGTGACACGGAAATACTGATCCCTTTAGTTGGCAAGTGTTGCCAAATCTCTTCCGTTATAAACGGCATAAACGGGTGCAACAGGCGCAAAGTGCGATCTAACACATACGTCAAAACAGACTGGGTCGTGCGCTTCGCGTCCCGGTCATCCCCGTACAGCGGGAGCTTTGCCAATTCAATGTACCAGTCGCAAAACTCATCCCATATAAACGTGTAAAGGGTGCGCCCGGCTTCCCCGAATTCGTACCGGTCGAGCTGGCGCGTCACTTCCCGTGCCGTCTCCGTAAGGCGGTGCAACATCCACTTGTCTGCTGTACTGAGCGGACCGGACAAATCAACGTCGTCTGCCGAAAAGCCTTCTATGTTCATCAAGGTGAAGCGGGACGCATTCCAAATCTTGTTCGCGAAGTTGCGGGCCATCTCTACCCGCTCCCAGTGAAAACGCAAGTCTTGCCCGGGAGTAATGCCCGTGGAGAGCATGTAGCGCATGGCGTCTGCGCCGTAACGGTCGATGACGTCCAGCGGGTCCACGCCGTTTCCGAGGGACTTGGACATCTTGCGCCCTTCTGCGTCGCGCACGAGGCCGTGAATGAGGACATCGCGAAACGGAATGTCACCTGTAAACTCCAGTGAGGTAAAAATCATACGCGCCACCCAAAAGTAGATAATGTCGTACCCGGTGACGAGCACGTCTGTCGGAAAGTAGCGCTTCAAGTCTGACGTCTCCTCCGGCCACCCCATCGTCGAGAACGGCCACAAGGCCGAACTGAACCACGTGTCCAATACGTCCTCGTCCTGTTGAATCTGTTCGCTGCCGCAGTGAGCGCAGCGGGTGACATCTTCCCGGGAGACGGTCGTCTCCCCGCACGAGTCACAATACCACGCCGGAATGCGGTGCCCCCACCAGAGCTGGCGGGAAATGCACCAGTCGCGTACATTTTCGATCCAGTGCAAGTAGATTTTCTCAAAGCGCTCTGGTACAAAGCGGACCCCTTCTCCGCTTTTCTGTTTTTTGACTGCGAGTTCAGCCAACGGCTGCATTTTCACAAACCACTGCGTGGACAAATACGGCTCAACGACAGCACCAGAGCGCTGACTGTGCCCGACCGAGTGGACGTGCTCTTCGATGCGGAACAACACGCCTTCTTCCTGCAGATCAGATACGATCTGTTTGCGGCACTGGAAGCGGTCCATCCCCTTGTACGGTCCGGCATTTTCATTCATCGTTCCCGATTCGTCCATGACGAGCACTTGGGGCAAGCCGTGACGTTTCCCGATTTCAAAATCGTTCGGGTCGTGGGCCGGGGTAATTTTGACTGCACCGCTGCCGAATGACGGGTCGACGTAGTCATCGGCGACAATCGGGATTTCCCGGCCGACGACCGGAAGAACGACAGTCTTGCCGACGAGGTCGCGATACCGCTCGTCTTCAGGGTGGACGGCGACCCCCGTATCGCCTAACATCGTTTCCGGACGGGTTGTGGCGACAGTAATGTGCCCGCTGCCGTCTTTGAGCGGGTATTTCATGTGGTAGAGGGCGCCGGTCACTTCCTTGTATTCGACTTCAATGTCAGACAGTGCCGTGCGCGTCTCGGGGTCCCAGTTGATGATGTACTGGCCGCGGTAAATGAACCCTTTTTCGTACAGACGGACGAAAACCTCCCGCACCGCTTTTGACAGTCCTTCGTCCATCGTGAACCGCTCCCGGGAGTAGTCGAGGGACAAGCCCATTTTCCGCCACTGATCACGTATAATCCGGGCGTAATGATCTTTCCACTCCCACGTTTTCTCCAGGAACTTTTCCCGACCGAGGTCGTGACGGGAAAAGCCTTCTTCCTTTAACTTCGCTTCGACCTTTGCCTGTGTGGCGATGCCGGCATGGTCTGTTCCCGGCAGCCACAGGGTGTCGTACCCCTGCATGCGCTTAAAGCGGATCAAGATGTCCTGCAGCGTAAAGTCCAGAGCGTGGCCGATGTGCAGCATGCCGGTCACGTTCGGCGGAGGAATGACGATGGAAAACTTTCCTTTCTCGCTCTTTCCCTTCGCTTTAAACAACCCGTTTTCTAACCAGTAACTGTACCATTTGTCTTCTGTCACTTTCGGGTCGTACGTTTTCGGCAAATTTGTACGCTCGATTCGTTCCGCCTGTTTTCCAGACATCGGAATCCTCCTTTTCGATACTCATGATCACCCAAAAAATAAAGTCTCCCATCCCATAAAGGACGGAAGACTGTTTCCGCGGTACCACCTTTCGTTCACAAGTCGCACACTTGTGCCCTCGATCGGATAACGGCCTGCGACCGGCCAACCTTACTCGCCGCGGCGTTCAGGTTGGCAGCTCCGGGACGACGTTCCACAGTGTCCGCTTAGTCGGCGTCTCAGCCCACGCGCCAACCTCTCTTAAAGCTTTCGCTGTGTACTCCTCCCCTTCAAAGCTTGTCTCACCATCGTTCCAATGTATGTTACTATCATACTGACGCCAAAAACAAAAGTCAAATCAATTATGCCCGTGCCGTCTCATAAAAACGATCGTACCTCAACCGGTCGACGGGAATCACCGTATCCTGTTCACCAATTAATGCTTCGATTATCTTTCCAGTCACGACAGCTAAACTGATGCCGTCACCCTCATGTCCCGCTGCAATGTAAAATCCGGGCACTTTTTCGACGGCCGATACGATGGGCAAATGGTCTTTCGTCCACGGCCTGAAGCCGGTATACGTCCGGATGATGTTGAAATCGTCCATTTTGGGGAAAAACCGCAAAGCCCTTTTTGCCATTGTCTTCACAACACGCATGTCTACACTTCCATCAAAACCGACAAATTGCCGACTGCTCCCTAGCAAAAAGTTCTGGTTCTCCGTCGGTTCCAGCACCAGGGCCACTCCGTGTTCCAGCGTTTCGGGATCGGCGATACGTTCGCGCTGAAATTTATTCATCAAGTAGCCAAATTCCATCACGTTTCGCATCATGACCGGCTTTTGTCTCGCACCGACCATGATGTGTCCCTTCCGCGGCACGATGGGAATCTCCACATCGAGCATTTTGCCGATGAACGGAGCCCAAACCCCGGCCGCGTTGACGACCTTCTTTGCCGTAAAAGGGCCTTTTGTCGTTTCGATCCAAAAGTCTTCTTTCTTGGATATGGACGTCACTTCTGCAAACGTGTGCACTTTCAAGCCGTATTGTGTGGCTTTGTCAATCAAAGCGTAGCAAAACAAATAGGGATTGATCAGCGAGTCCGTCTCACATTCCAATCCGCCCGGAATGTCGTCGGCAAAGTACGGCGATTCTTGACGGATGTCTGAGCGATCGAGCAGGTTAAATTTCAACCCGGCTTTTTTCTGGATGTCGACCCATTCCTCTGCAGCCTCCATTTCGGCGTCATTTTCACACACAAGTATGCTGCCGAGTGCACGGTATTCAAATGGCATGTCAAGCTCTTTAGCCAGATCCACCATTAGATTTTGGCTGACTAAGGACATTTGGCTGTCAAATCCCGGATCTTTGTCTACGATCGTCACGTTCCCGTCACAGTGGGAGGATGTTCCGCTGGCAACATCGTGTTTTTCGATTAACATGCAATCCATACCGGATTTTGAAACATAGTAAGCAATGGCGCATCCGATGATGCCACCTCCGATTACGGCCACTTCCGCCTGCCTTTCCCGTGTCATCTTTTATTCCCTCCCTCTTTCGTTTCGTCGTTTATGTCGGCGCCCGTGCTTCCAGCGTCTAGCTTCCCGGATTTAAACATCTGCGTTACGGTTTGCATAATGTAGAAATGCTTTATTCATTTTGGCACGCCCTTCATCAATCCCGGGATGGAATTGGATCGTGGCTTGTCCGCGAATGTCTTTTACATTTTGTACAGCTTCATCCAATTTAGAACCTAAGTCCGCAACATTTCCCAACAGTCGCCTGACGATGGAAAGACCTGCCACAGTGCCCTGTGCCCTGGCCACTTTTGCACTTTCGATCCCTGTAATGTTTCCTGCCACATACATCCCCGCTACCGGCGTCTCCATTTTTTCGTTGTGCACGGGGACGTGGCCGCCGAGTTCTTCGATGTACTGGAATGGACACCCGATGACGGCTGCCAGCTCTGCGAGAGGGTAAAGCCCGCCAGCAATACAGACAAAATCAACGTCGACGGTTTTCTCGCTTCCCGGCACACGTTCTCCATCAGGGGAAATGTCGCATATCGTCACCGATTCTACTTCTGTTTTGCCGTTTATTTCAGTGGCAGCTTTTCGAATGTGGACCGGCATTCCCCACAATTTCACTCCGCCCTTAGGATACAGTGTGACAGCCAAGTTCTGCGCCCAAGTCGCTTTTGCCCATTTGCTGCCCAAACGTATCAAGGGAGAAGGCGCCAAGTGCGCGATGCGTACTAAGCCTTCCATGACTTTTTTGGGATGGCCATGACGGGATGTCACAGGATTTATAGCAGGAAGCACCATGCCGAGGAGTTCGATTCCGGCCAGTTGCAGCTCACGTGCGATGGCCGCCGACAAAACGTTGACTCCGACGACGATCCCCCTTTGTCCCACACGAACACGGTGGACGTTCGTCATCACCTGCGCCGCACCGATCGACATGACCCCCGGAAGTGTCCAGCCCGGGATTGGAGTCGGTTTTTCTGCTGCACCTGTCGCAATGAGAAGGGTTTTCGCATTGAAAATGCCGCTAGACGTATGGACCGCAAAACCACCGTCTTGCTTCTCTATGTGATAGGCTGAAACACCGCACCGGATGTCGGTGTTGAGGGATTTCGTCCTTTCCAGGAGAGTGTTCGCCTCTTCGATTCCGTTCCACCACTCGCCATTCGGCTCCTGGTGAAGTTGACCGAGGAGCCTTCCGCCCGGTTTAGGAAATTCATCGATCACGAGAACGTCCATGTTCCATTCGCGGCACGCAATGGCGGCCGACAGCCCGGCAGGGCCAGCTCCGATGATGACGACGTCATACATGCGGATCCCCCTCATCCCCGTATTCTTTCTTGAATTCGGCGTAAGTTCGGGGCAAGTCACCTGTTTTTTTCGTTGATATCAAGGGCGCCGGTTGTCTCTTCCCGCTTTCGATGACCATGCCGTCCTCCAGTTCCGTTAGGCATGCACGTACGCCGTTCGACTGATTGACTCGCACACGGCACTCAAAACAGTGCCCGATATTGCAATAAATACCGCGCGGAGTCCCACTTTCCTCATGCACCCGCAACGTCCGGACACCGTTTGCCAACAGAGCCGCAGCTATCGTCTCCCCTTCATAACCTTCATACGTCTTTCCGTCAAACGTAAAAGTGACGACTCTTCTTTCTTTCAGTTTTCCCAGGATAGGGTGGTTTACAATTCGATTCTTACTCATCGCTCGACCTACTCCTCAAAACGGATAGAGAGACTGGTCTCACGGGAGGCTGCACTTTCAGCGGAATATCGTGCCCCGGCTTTTCTCCCGTCACTTCTTCCAGAATGGCGTCAACGGCCGATCGACAAGTCCGTCCGCCGCAGTACCCCATTCCGGCCCTCGTCCGCAGTTTGATTTCCCGGGCTGAACATTTGTACTGACTGGCGGCTGTTTGAATGTCCGCAAGAGTCACTTCTTCACATCGACAAATCATCAGTTTATCCATCGCGCCTGTCCCCTTTCTTTCTGTCCAATTATGACAATCTAGCCCTGTTAAAAGGTAGGCGGTGTCATCGCCCAAATAGACACGCACTTCTCTTCTCCGCGATTTATAAATCGGTGGGGAATGGAACTGTCAAAATAAATACTGTCTCCTTCCTCCAGTTCGTATTCTTCATCGTCTAACACGACGACCATCTTTCCCCGCAGGACAAACCCGCACTCCTCTCCCGTGTGTGTGATCACTTGACGGTCTTCCTGTTTCGGTTCGAGTTCAATCAAGAGCATTTCCAGGTTGTCCTTCACACCCGGCGTCAACAGCTGGTATTTTACTTTAGAATTAGGCAGAAACATCGTTTTTCTGTCATTTCTTCTTACCACTCTCTCAGGCGTCCCGTTATTAGAAATCAAGGAAACAAGGGTAATGTCCAGTGCCTTACAGATTTTGTACAGCGTGGTCAGCGTCGGATCGACGTTGTCGCGTTCAATCTGACTGATTGTCGCCGCACTTAACCCTGACTTCTGCGCTAACTCCGTTAACGACATTTTTTTTCTCTTCCGCAGTTCGCGAATTCTCGTACCGCTAAACATCATCATGATCTTTCCTTTGGAAAAGCTTCAGCAAATGAGATCCCAGTCGTTTGCAATGCTTCATTTTCTGAAAACAATCCCCTCAGCGGTCAATTCCCTTCCCTTTTTTATTAATTTTTTTAAAAATATTCCTGTTTAGTTTTATTATAATAAAATAATGGGACATGGACAATCCTTTTTTTCGTAAAAAAAGCGGGCTTTACGCTTTGACGCAAACCCGCAAACGAAGCTCAAGTTTTTCAAGTTTACTGCGTTTCATCTTCTTCCGAAAGAGGCTCGTCTTCCAGACCGCTTTGATTGTACGAGCGTTGCACAGCTTGAGACACTAGCCGTTCTTTTCCGAACTCTGTGTCTTCGATTTTCGGCCACTTCCGCTTCGTCCCTCTGTGCTTCCGCTCTTGATGCGGTTTAACCATCGACATCCCTGCCTTTCAAATCGTGTTGTATCAGTAGTGTATCCCGCTTTTCACCGTTTCATTTCGTATTGGTAAAACACGTTACAAAAAAAGCCCCACTCAAGGGGGCATTCAGTTCCGAATCTATCTATCCCAGGGATTCAACACCTTCAGAGGCTTGTTCGAAACACCTGTCCTAAAGAGCAGCGTCAACAAATATGACCGCGTACATGACGACCAAGTAAATGAGTGAATAGCCAAACATCTTGCCTGCCCACTGTTTCTCGTTTGGGGCGTTGCCGTACACACCTTGCAACGCGTACGCGACGTAAAAGCCGCCCAAAATCGTCATCACGGTTAAGTAGAGGTCACCGAGGGACGGCAGTAAGTAGAGGAGTAGGGAGGCGGGAACTAGTGCCGTCGTCCAAAGCAACATTTGCCACTTAGTTTCCTTCGCACCGCTTTCGGACGTAAGCATCTTAAAGCCGGCAACGCGGTACTCCTCCGAGCGAAGCATGGCCAATGCCAAAAAGTGAGGCGGTTGCCACAAAAACATGATGACGAACAGGAGGCCCGCGCCTGCATCCAAGCCGCCTGTCACCGCGCACCAACCCATCATCGGCGGAATGGCGCCAGATAGCCCGCCGACAACCGTGTTGAGTGAGGTCGTCCGCTTCATCCACAAGGTGTAGACGATGACGTAGAAAAAGATGCCCAAGAGACCTAAAACAGCCGTTATTAAATTGACGAGTGTCACCAACAGCAGTGTACCGGCAATCCCGAGCACAATCCCGTAACCGAGCAACAATCTGGAATCAAAGCGTTGAACCGACGGACGATGTTTTGTCCGTTCCATCTTTTTGTCCAAGTCGCGGTCTAAATAATTGTTTAATACACACCCCGAAGCTATGATGAGCGCTGTTCCGACACACGTGTACAAAAAAAGTAAAAACCCGGATAGCCCTGAGAAGTCGGTTCCAGATCTGCCGACTGTCTGTACCGCCAACCAAAAGGCGGCCGCTGCACTGAGCACATTCGATTTCACGATACCTGTTTTTGTGACAGTGATGAAGTCGCGCCAGTGCAACGGTTCTGTCACCGGGGGGCCTGTTCCTGCTCCACTGCCGATTCCGACGTCGAGTTGTAGCTCATGTCCCGTTCCAAATTCGTCACCTTCTGCAGAAAATATTTATGATAAGTTTTGCAAATTGCGGACGATAAACGGACCGATGATACCCAGCCCGATCAGTATAACTCCCGGTATAACCGTCCAAATGACGGCCGTCACATCACGTTTTCCACTCGGCTTGCGCCATAACGACGTCAAGTGCAAGACCCACAGAAATAAAAAAACAGAACTCGTCAGCACGAGAAGGACAATAAACGCTATCATAACAGCCTCCGACCATAATGTTTCGTGAAACACTACTGTCATCATAATAAAAGTCCACGGAAAACACAAACCCGCAACTCTGGTAATTTTAAGTATAACGTCCGGATACGACGGACTGGAAGGTGAAATCTGACAATTAGATGACACTCTCTATACGTTAAGCGCCCGCTCCAGAAGTTGGAGCGGGCGCTTACGGCGTGGACACCTTTTGTCTTTTCTCCCGTTTTTTCGGCCAAACATGCTTCGCGAACTGTTTGAGCTGCTGAAAACAGCGAATTTCCTGCTCCAGCTCTTGGACGTAAAACAGCTCGTTGACAGAACCGTCGTGACCGTAATAGCGGTTCAGCCATTTGATGACCCGGTCCGGATACGCGATAAAGATACAGAACCATTGCTTCTCGCGCGGGCTGAGTGGAAGCGTCGCCTCATAAGCCTTTAACCAGCTCTCGAGGATCTCTGGCGGAGTTTCGCCCTTTGGCGGAAAGCGTTGAAAGAAAAGGGCCAAATCCTTCATGGGAACGTCCCATCCGCCGTGATCAAAGTCAATCCACTTCCAGTCGTCCCCGAGGACCAACAGATTGTGGCGGTGGATGCGCCGGTGACAAAACACGCGGCGAAACGGTTTTCGCGCATCATATTCTGACAATCTCTTTAATCCGTTTAGGGCAAACGATGCGGCGTGCACCAGCTCGTCGACGTGATTCAAGAAAGCAGTGTCAAACGGCGAAGGGTACGTACGCTTTCTCGCTTTCTCCGCATAATGCTCCACCTGCTCTTTTTGATCGTTCCATCGTCTAACGGTTTCTTTAAACTGGGGTTCCGCACCACCTGTTCCAAAGCCGGCGTTTTCCGTCAACCGGTGCAAATCGGCCAACGACTGTATTATGCGTTTTTCGGAGAGAGAAGCATTGGGCGTCCACTCTGCGCCGAACCACGGGGTGGCATAGAACGCCACCGTTTCGTCGGCATAATAGCGTTCACCGTTCTTCGCCTTCAGCCACGGCAGAACATGGGTGTAATTGTGGTCGTCTAAGTGTGTGTTCACCTTCTGCAAAAAGGATAAGCGCTGCCGTTTCACGCGGACCGGTTTCAGGGCAAATGTGTCCGCCTCAGTCTGAACTCGAAACGCACCACGTACTTTTGTGACTTTCCGGAGATGCCATGCGTACATCCGGAGCGCCTGGTCTAACACTTGACCTGGCTGCGGACCGCTACCCACGGTTATTCGCCCCCTTCTCTTTCACGCTGTCAGTCGTGCACGGGAATGTAAATCATTTGCCCTTCTTCAAGTTGCCCGGTCTGCAATTTGTTCACTTGCAAGAGCTCTACTGACGACAGATTGTAGCGGTCTGCAATAGCTTCCAACGTATCATCTTTTTGTACGATTACAATTTTGAGGCGGTGGAAGCGGTCTTCTCCTCCGCCCAACTTCTCCTTCATCCACTCGATGCCGACGTACTTCTTCTCATCGTCTGTTTGTTCTCCAGGAAGGTCACCTGTTTCCTCCGCAGCGGTCGCTTCACCCGATTCCTCGACAGTCTCGGCAGTCCCTTTGGTTTCTTGTGCACCTTCCCCTCCGGACATATTTCCAACATCCCGGGAAAGGGCGTCGGGTGATTCGTGCAACAACTCGTTGAGCGGAACGGCATCAGGTGTATGGTCTTCTTCTTCTTTTTTGCGAAAATGGATTTTAGTTTCGTGGTGCGGCACCTCTCCTTCAGTGTCGCCCCTTTTGTCCGTCAACTGCTCACGGTCTTCTTTCCTTTCAACGACTGGTTCAGATGCGGACCCTGCACTGTCCCCATCGGCTGCTTCCTCGGCTTTACCCTCCTGTTCGCGGAGGTCGTCGTTTTCTACACCGTCACTTTGCTCCTTTGGTGCAACATCTTCACCTGATGCATGACCGTGCTGCTCAAGGGGCTGGGGTCTCAGTCCGAAAGGGGCTTCTGGCACGTCTTTTGCGTCTCGGGCTTCACCGTCTTTGTCATGGGCCCCTCCCTCGGACGCGGTTTCTGACTCTTCCTCTTCTTTACCGAAACTGGCAATCGTATGTCCCGCGCTGCTTCCGAGTTGTAATCCGTCAATGACTAAAACCGCTTCAATTCCTAATTCGTGTGAGGACAACACGTCGTAGTCAAACGACTGAATCTCGGCCGTAATGTCTTCAAGCTGCCCAATGCGTTCTGACGGCAGCGTAATTTCCAGCGGGATAATATACTCAATTTCTTCTGCTTCCAGTTGTTCGTCCCAGTCCCTCACATCTGCTGACGGTTCAGACCGTTCAGACTCGCCGAGATACGTTCCACTCAACCGGATGACGCCTTCAATTTTCACGTTGGCTCCGAGGTCTTCGATCCGAACTTCCGGGGTCAAATCCAGGGACAGCAATGTGTCGATCCCCGGTTGCCCCTTCTGAAAAGCTATTTTCTCAGAAATATCAAACCGCAATTGGGATTGCTCGTCGCCCGTCAATGCTCATCCCCCCAAGAAAGCAATCAATCGTTACAAGATATGAGCTCTTAAGGGAGATTAGAACCTTGAATTGGCATCGTAGCAACTGTCAGCGCTCATCACTTTCGGCATGCTTTCGGTTAAGAAAAGAAAGGCGGTAAATTTGCCGCGGCCTCCCTTTCGTCGCGACTTTCTCAACCCCGACGATCTCAACCACGCCCGCATCAAGCCACTGCAACAGGATCCGATGTGTGCTTCGAACGGTAACACCCAGAATAGGAGCCAGTTCTTGTGCTGTATATTCCACCTTGCCGTGCGCGTTCACTTGAGCCAGCAGTTTACTCATGTATGTGGCCGTCATCCCCGCCTTTTCCGCTTTTGAAAGCAGCTCTTTATCTGTTACGGATAAGTCGTACACAAGCGGGGGCTTCATTTCCACCGGTCCGATGACGCATTTATCCTCTCTGACGATGTAACAAACATTGCCACCGGCTTCCTTCGATTGGCGAAGGGCCAACCTGGCGTGCGTACCGGCCTCGTTAGCCGACCTGCCGAACCCGATCCCAATACGCAAGGACAGGCCCAACGACTTTTCACTTTCTTGTAGCAGGGGAATATATTTATACCCTCTCGTCTCCCGTTCAAAAATACCACGGGTGGTAAAGAAGAGATACTCTCCTCCGCCGAGGTTGGTTAAATGCCCTTCCAGAGACTTCACGTAATCGAGAAACACTCTGTGAATGTCGAGTTTCATTTTTTGCACTTCGTGTTCTGAAGAGGTGTTTTCGACCAACTGGTTAAAATCGTTAATTTGAATGAGCCCGACGACAATTTGTGACTCTTTCATCCGCCTCGACTCCGTGGAGAGAAGAGCCCGTTCCAGTGACACCACAATATCCTGCTGCGTCGGCATCACCCACTCGTTCGGTACGTCAGCAGCTGACAGACGATCTGCAACTGCTTTCTCCCCGGTTAACACACCGGTACACCTTTTTTCCAAAAATTGCTCTTGATGAAAACGCAAAATTTCTTCCAACGTGTTAGAAGGTAATTCCGGAAAGCCAATCAGTTCGGAATCGCCTTCCCCCAATTCGCGCAACGCTTGCTTCACGATTGCCTCTGAAAGGGAATCAATGGACAGTTTGTCTAAACTCGACCTTTTTTGTAAGCGGAATAACGCACTGTACAACCCCGCCCCAGACAGTGGGACATAATGTGCTGGAATGTGCAAATTCAAACAGTCCATTGCTCTCCTATAGGGGCGATACCCTGAAAAACACAACACCTCTACATCGTCTTTTAGCGATTCAACTAATGGCGGCACTTCGTGTTCATTCTCGTACACACGCACCATCGGATAAAAGTTAGGGAACAACTTTAACGCCGAAACCATTTTTTGTACGAGAACGTCATGGCCGATCACTCCGATGGCGATTCCCATTTTTCGCGTCATGACAAACGCCCCTCCGTATGAGTGACTACTTCAACCACTCCTGAAGGTGTGCCATCACCCAGTCATCGTCATTTAAATAGGGGTAATCCCGGTAAACCCGGTCAATCTCTTCTTTTTGTCCCTCTGACAGCTCTTCATTCGGGTTTAGACACCACCTTCCCTCTAGGAGGCCCTGCCTTCGCAACACCTCATGTATCCCTGGGATGCACCCTGCAAAATCGTTGGACGGGTCAAAAAAAGCGGCATTGGCATCCGTTATTTCCACTCCTTTTGTCAAGAGATCAGCTGGTACTGTTTCCCTTTTGGCACGAACTGTTTTGATTTCCTCCAGTAGTTCGACTGCTTTTTTCGTCCATACCGCCCAGTGACCGAGTAAACCGCCGACTATACGCTTTTCGACTACTTTCCCTTCTACGCAAAAACGGTACGTTGTCAGGAGATCCGCCACAATGTTGTCGTCATTTCCTGTGTACAGCGCGATCTCGTCACTGCGACTCGAATGGCATACGGCCCTCACAACATCTAACGTTTGGTATCGGTTAAACGGTGCGATCTTAATCGCCATGACGTTTGGCATTTCTGCAAGTTCACGCCAAAAGTCGTAACTCAGCCTCCGACCGCCAACGGAAGGCTGTAAGTAAAAACCAAAAACAGGCAGAATGTCGGCTACTTTTTCAACGTGCTGAATCAGTTCTCGATCTGTCCAGTCACTTAATCCGCCTAAGCTGACGAGCCCCAGATCGTAGCCGAGATCAGCGGCGATCTGTGCCTCTGATACAGCTTGCGCTGTCGGACCACAAACGCCCGCAACTTTGACAAACGGTCGGTCCAGCACGGCCTCTTCCACAGTTTCAGCGGCTAACCGCAGTACGGGTTCAAACAAATTGACGTCTTTGTCTCGAATTTCGAACTGGGTCGTATGCACTCCTATGGCAATACCGCCAGCTCCGGAAGCGATGTAATACCGCGTGAGGGCTTTTTGCCTCCGCTCGTCCAACGTTCGGGCAGCGGTAAGGGCGAGGGGGTGTGCCGGAATGACAACGCCATCGTGCAACGCCCTTTTTACGGAAGGGGGTAACGTTTTTTGGTCAGCCACGGCTAAAACGCCCCCTGTCTCTCTTGAAAATGGGTCGGTTTGTCTATGGTCAAGCCGTTTGCTTCTACCCATTGAGCGGTCCACTCCACCATCTGCAACAGAGAGACTCTCGGGTATCCGAACAACTGGTGCGACCGGGATGCATTGCTTAACAGGGCCGTGTCCTGTTCTTCATTTACAAATCGTGGAGTAACGTCGAACAATTCTCCGAATCGTTCAGC
The DNA here is from genome assembly GCF_002005165.1 of Novibacillus thermophilus. Lineage (NCBI taxonomy): Bacteria > Bacillati > Bacillota > Bacilli > Caryophanales > Thermoactinomycetaceae > Novibacillus > Novibacillus thermophilus. The sequence goes on along the minus strand of NZ_CP019699.1, from coordinate 946,926 downwards.
TAACCAGCGAACGGACACTGTTTCCGGTCCCGTCACGTTTAAAACGCGTGGCGGACTGGAACAACACGTGAATGCGCGAATCGCCATTTCGTTTGCGTCCCCTTGCCAAATGACGTTTACATGCCCCATCGCGAGATCTATAGGTTCCTGTTCTTTAACGGCTTTTGCAATTTCTAGAAGAACTCCGTACCTCATGTCAATGGCATAATTCAACCGGAAAAGGACGACGGGTGTCCCGTACTTGTGTGAAAAGTACTCCAAAACGCGTTCCCGCCCCAAACATGACTGGGCGTACTCCCCAACGGGGTTCGGCGGGTAATCTTCCGATGCTCCCCCTAGCGCAAGGGGTGTGAGCGGATACACATTTCCAGTGGAAAAAGCGACGATGCGGGATTTCCTAAATTTTTCAGCCACCCGCCCTGGCAAGTAGGTGTTCATGGCCCAACTAAAGTGTTCGTTTCCCGTCGTCCCAAACTTGTTGCCAGCCATAAAGATGACGTTTTTCACTTCCGGAAGCGATTTCAACTGCTCTTCTTCAAGTAAATCGACCGCCATTGTCTTAATGCCGTCTGCCTCAAGCTCTTCGCGCAATCTACCGGATGAAAAGCGGGAAACGCCTATCACTTCTTTATCTACCTCAGCCTGCTGAATAGCGTTTCGCGCCAACCGTGCAAGACTAGGGCCCATTTTGCCACCGACGCCGAGGATAAGAATATCACCGTCCAATGCTGCCATATCGCGCATCAAAGAATCTGACGGCTCTGCCAAGACCTTTTCCAATTCACGGACTGTTCTCATTTAACGGTTAACTTCCTTTCGATCATGGTGTCCTCATATTCTATCGGTTCGTTCCCTTTACAGACAAGTCTATTAATTGTCTTTAATTCAAATAGATAGTTTTTAGCGTCTCGTCAGCTGCACGACTTTTTTTGACTCATGGGACTCATACGCCGCTTTGACGACCTCTAATGTGCGCAGCCCGTCTTCTCCAGTGATGGAAGGGGCTCGGTTGTGTTTAATACAGTCCAAGAAGTCGTCTATCAAGCGTCTGTCCATATCTTCTGCCCATGGCAGCTGTTGCACCTTGCCATCTCGGTCATTGAAATAAAGAACAGACTGCTTGAACACGTCTACTGAAAGCGTTCCTTTTGTCCCGATCATTTCCATTTTGACGTCTCCCCACATCGGGAACGTCTTCGGCCGTGACCAGCTCGGGTCAATGGTGACGATCGTTCCAGACTCCATCTCCAGCGAGACAATCCCGCAATCTTCCACATCGATGTCGTAAAAGCGCGTATCCATTTCCGCATACACACTTTTAACTTCATCGTTCAACATCCAACGTACAAGGTCCATAACGTGAACGATGTGATCCGTGGCTGCGCCTCCCCCGGACATCTCCTTCTGAACAAACCAACCTCCAGGCATCTGCCCGTGGTTCGTTCCGTTAATGGCTAAAATGTCCCCTAACTCACCGTTTTGAACCATGTCTCGCACTCTCTCTACAGACGGAGCAAAGCGAACGGGATAAGCGATTTGGAGAATAACGCCGTGCTCCCTGCAGGAGTCGATCATCTCTTCCGCATCGCGTATTTCTGTCGCTATCGGCTTTTCACACAAGACGTGTTTGCCTGCCTGAGAGGCTTTCACGACGTGATCCCGGTGCTTGGCGTTCTCCGAACAAACCAAAACGGCGTCGACATCAGAATGTAAGAACTGGTCGAGGTCGTCGTAGTAACGCGCGCCAAATGCGTCTGAAGCTCGCTGTCCCCTGGAAGGATCATCGTCCCAAATCGCTGTTAACTCTGATTCAGGATGACGGTGTAAATGTTTCGCATAACTGTTCGCGTGCATGTGAGCAAAGCTGATCATGCCAATGTTCACGTCAATTCACCTCGTATTTTACAATTTCTACCGGTTTTCCGGAGGATGCAGATTTTAGCGCAGCCTGTGAAATCTCAACGGCTTTCAATGCGTCATGCGCCGTCACGATTGGGCGGGCACCGGTCATAAGGCATCTCGAGAAATGTTCTAACTGCCTTTGGTAGGGGTCTTTGTGAAGAGGGCTTTCCGGCACTGCAACACCTGGATCCACCCCTTTATCCTCATGTGCGCGCAACTGAAGGGAGAGGGGAGCGCTGTCTCGGCTGTCGTGCACGATCATCCCCTTGTCCCCGGCAATTTCAAACGAGGTGCGAAACGAAGGGTGGGCCCACGTCCCTTCCACGTGTGCTATCACTCCGTCTTCTGTTCTCAGTGTCACGAGTACGTACTGCAGCGGATTTGTCCCCTCTGAACGCACAACGCGACGGGCCATGACTCGCTCCACTTCTCCGAATGTCCACCTGAGCCAATCGAAATCGTGAATCATCATATCGAGAATGAGCCCGCCACTCTTCTTTTCGTCGGCATACCAATTTTCCCACGCCCGCGGAAATGGGCCTCCGCGCGACAAGCGCACGATCCCCGGGTTTCCGATCTTGCCCTTTTTCACCTGTACACGGGCATTCACATATTCGGGAAAAAAGCGGACGACTTGCGCCGCGTACAGTTCAACGCCGTTTTGCTCGCAAATGTCTATCATGTCTCGAGCTTCCTTCACGTCCAGCCCGAGAGGCTTTTCACAAATGATGTGCTTGCCCGCTTCCGCTGCTTTGGTCACAAACTGTTTATGAAGATAAGTCGGCAAACAAATGTCGACGAGGTCGATATCTGGCTGTTCCAAGAGTGCTTCCAGTTGAGAATACGGTTTTGCACCATACCGAGAGGCCACAGCTTCAGTTTTTTCTCGGTCCAGTGCCGACACAGCAGCTACATTAACGTCGGAAATACGGGACCACGCCTCAACGTGCACGTTCCCCATCGTTCCTAATCCGATAACAGCCACATTTAACATAGTCTTCATTCTCCTCAATTATAAGTCTTTTCGCACTCATTTCCTTCTCACATTCTCTTTTAGGCATTTAAAGACGTTCTCTTGACATCACCCTTTCATCCCGGTCATTGTAATCCCTTCAATAAAGTACCGCTGTAAAAAGATAAAAATGAGAATCAACGGCAAGGAAGCCATCAAAGCCCCGGCCATCAGCAACGGGTACTCCGTCGCATACTCCCCTTGGAACGACGCTATTCCGATCGACAGTACCCTCATCGAATCCGAGCTTGTAACGACGAGGGGCCAAAGAAAATCGTTCCACGCATTTAAAATTGTAAAAATCGCGAGAGCGACTAACGCCGGCTTCGACAAGGGGAGCACAACTCTCCAGTAAATTCCAAAGTAAGAACATCCGTCAATTTTAGCCGCTTCATCCAATTCTCTCGGGATCGACATGAAAAATTGGCGCAGCAAAAAAGTCCCAAATGCGCTGAAAATACCCGGTACAATTAACGCGTAAAGTGTGTCAAACCACCCCAACTCCCTGACAATGACAAAGCTTGGGATCATCACGACTTGAGAAGGGACCATCAAAACTGAGAGCAAAGCGATGAAAATGACATTTTTCCCCGGAAACGACATTCTTGCAAAAGCAAAAGCCGCTAAAGAACAAAGGATGAGCTGACCGACTGTTCGGCCCACTGTGACCGAGATCGTGTTCAGGTAATAGGTCAAAAAGTTGACTTTCTCGAAGACCTCGACGTAATTATCCAGTCTCCACACTTTCGGTAAAATCGTCGGCGGCACTTGCATCGATTCGGCAAACGATTTGAAAGACGTGAACAACATCCACAAAAAAGGGGCGACCATGACGAGCGATCCCACTATGAGCACCAAGTGGATGGCAACTTTTTTAGTCGACGGATACACCACTTGCCCTCCTTTCTCCCATCACTGATAATGAACCCACTTTTTCTGAAAATAGAACTGAAAAAGGGTGAGCACGAGAATCACGGTGAACAAAATTAAGGCTTGTGCGGAAGCATACCCCATCTCAAAGTATTTAAATCCGCTCTCCCACACCCCGTACACGACTGTCCGGGTTGGCTCGAGCAGCGCAAAGTTATCCCCGATCATGACAAAGATCAAATCGAACACTTGCAACGAGCTGATCAACGACGTGACTAAAACGAAGAATAAACTGGGTGTCAACAAGGGCAGCGTAACATGCAAGAACTTGTGAAAATCAGTTGCTCCATCCAGTGTGGCAGCTTCGTAGTAAGAAGTAGAAATACTTTGGAGGCCTGCAAGTAAAATGACAATATTGTATCCTACCGTCATCCAGATTTGCACGACAATGACGGAAAGGAGTGCGACTCTTTCGTCAAAAATCCATTCAGGTTGAGGGAGCCGCAAAAAACCGAGGACCACGTTGATCATACCGAAGTCCGAGTTGTACAGCCACTTCCAGACCATCCCAACTGCGATCGGCATCGTAATGGCCGGTATAAAAAACAACGTGCGGTAAAAGACCGCTCCTTTAATCTTCTGGTTCAGCAGCACCGCGATGACTGTGGCCAGCGCAATGGAACAAGGTACAGCTCCTAGTGTAAAAAGGACCGTATTCCACACGGACCGCAAAAATGTCCCGTCTTGCATCAAGTCAATGAAATTTTGCACACCGATGAAATGGGGAGTGGTCAATCCGTCCCACTCGGTCAAGGACAGATAAAAGGATGTTACGGCAGGCGCCATATAAAAAATGCCCAGCCCACACACTAAAGGCGCTATGAACAAATAAGCCCACATCGCTTCTTTCCTTTTGGCCTTCGATCTATGCCCAACAGGCTTCCTTTGGCGTACTGTGGTTGAAAAGACTGGTTGCTTCACCTGTCACCCTCCCTTCCTAACCGTAAGACGGTTACAAGCGATTCAGTTTTGTCAAGGCCCTTTACTCTGATCAGCTAAAATTTCGTTCATCTTCTCGGCCACGGCCTCTGTCGCTTCATCGATCGACGTTTGGCCTAAAAGCATTTTTTGTATTTCTTCGTTTTCAACATCCTGCCATTTTGTCGTATTTTCAGACACGGGGTAAGGGACCCCGAATTCAAGACTGTCGATAAACACCTGCAAATCGACAGAAGGAATGGATTTAATCCAAGCTTCCTCTGTCCCTTTGTAAGCCGGGATGCTAAACCCTGTTTCAGCCAGCCACTGTTCAGACTGTTCGTTTGACAATGTTTTCAACAGCTCCCATGCGAGCTTTTCACTTTTTGTATTGCTGTTCATCACCCAGCTGAGCCCGTGAATGATCGTTGCTCGCTCTTTCCCTTTTGGCAAAGGGGCGACCCCTAAATCCTCTCCCAGCATGTCATACAAAACGGGGGCGTTCACGGAAATCTGTGGCAGCATTGCCGCTTTTCCTGAACCGAATATTTGGTTAATCCCTGATTCAATCTGCGTTTTAGCCGTTGGAGATATTCCTTCGTCCATCATCCTTTTCATCCATTTGAACGCAGACTTCGCCTCTGGAGCATCAAAGCCTGACAGAGTTTTGTCCTCATTGATGACGTAACCGCCTGCTTGGTGGATGTAATTGTAATATCCTTGCTGATTCGAATACGGGGCGATGTACCCGTAGATGCCGTTCTTGTTATCGGTCAGCTTCCTCCCCACCTCTTCAACAGTCTCCCACGTCCAAGTTTCGTCGGGGTATGGAATGCCCGCCTCATCAAACAGTTTTTTGTTGAAGAACAAGCCGATGACGTCTTGAAAATATGGAAGTCCATACAATTTCTGGTCGTAAGCATACAATTCTTTGAGTGCAGGCGTGTAGACACTCGTATCCAGATTGTCGCGTTCAATTAAAGGTTGCAGATTTTTTATTAACCCTAAAGAGGCATATTGATAAAAGTTTGGCCCGTTCATCCAAAACACGTCAGGCCCTTTCTTGCCTGCCAAGCTCGTGCGCAGTCTCGTGAAGTAGTCATTGTACGGCGTGTAGGTGACGTTCACATTGACGTCAGGGTGTTTCTCCTCAAACGCCTGAACTGACTTTGCCACTGCTTCACTCACATCAGGGTCCCACAAGGCTACATCTAACTCCACTGCCCCGTCCGTTTGTCCACTGCCACACCCGACGAGTAAGGAGATTAAAATCAAAAGGAGTATGAACGGTTTACGCATCAAAACTCTCCCTCCATTTCAGAGAGTGAGACAAACTATCTTTTCACCTATCGTCGACTGACTATTTTTTCAAAGTTGCGATACCCCCTCTGTATCCCCTCCAGTTCGCTCCCAGCTCCTTCGTATTCCAACACAATAGCCCCTTTGTACCCGCAGTTCTTCAGCCGCTCTAGCACAACCGGCACGTTGACATCGCCTTCATGGACCGAGACGCCCTCATACACTTTCCCGGTCAAGGATCGGAAACGCCCGCCGGTTTGCAATTTAAAATCTTTTACGTGTACGTGCTCTACATACGGCAGTAAAGCGTCAAGCGCTTCTAAAGGGTTTTCATCCACCAGTAAAAAGTTCCCGACATCGTACGTCAAACGGAACGCGTTACTATTGACCTGTTCGACGATGTCTTTCACTTGTTCGCTCTTTCCGGCAAAATGGCCGTGGTTTTCTAAACAGAGCATTATGTTTTGTTCTTCAGCCACTTTTGTCGCTTTTTTCAATCCGTCTATAATCCACCCTCTGCCCTCCTCATACGACAAACCTTTTTTTACGTCGCCGGCAAAGACGCGAACGATGTGCACACCTAGCCTTCTAGCGATGTTTATGCCGTCTAGTACTTTTTTCAACTCCTTCTTTCGCTCGCCTCTGTCGAATTGCACGAGATCGTTTCCAACTGCGTAGCTCGCGATGCGTATCCCGCAATCAGAGGCGTACTGAATCACCCTCGGCAACTCCCTCTCGACGTCATGCCAAAAGACGTCCAGCAATTCTACTTCTTCGACACCTTCGTCCCGACAGTAGGATAAAAAGTCGATGACAGTCCAATCTCTTTCTTGTACCGTGCGGTGCACACTCCACATGCTAAGGGCTAATTTCAAGGTGAACCCTCCCGAACTTTTTTCGCTGGCGAGTCATCTTAACCAGACACTGCTCCCGCTTTTCGCGGATTCGTTTGCAGCCAAAGTTATTTGCAATGTCTTCACTGCTTCTTTGAACGGTGCCAGTATTAAACTCGGATTACCCGTTTTAACGGCTTCGATAAACGCATCGTCCTGTTCTTTGTAAAAATCGACACTGCTTCTGTACGTTGTCGTGCAGTCCCCTTCTGCGATTGAGAGGGTAGTCCCATCTATCACGGCGCGGAAGTCCCGTCCCAAAATTTCCACACCCGAACGGTGGTCCGGTTGGGTGAAGGACGTCGCCATATGTCCAATTGCACCGGATGTAAACACTACGTTCACTGACCCTACATCGGGGATGTTCAGTCCTTCGACATCGTGCATGGCACACAGGGCCATGTCCGCAGATACCTTCTCCACATCCCCTGCGAAGTAGCGCATGAGGTCGACAATGTGTGTCGCCTGTTCGACGAGCTGCCCGCCCGATTTGGACATGTCCCGCCACCACGGCGTCGAAACAAACATTGTTAAATAGTAACCGCGAACCATGGCGACCGTTTTGTCTATTATGTATTCCTTCAATCTCTGAACGGTATCGAGGTACCGCAGACAATAGCCGGTACCTGCCAAAACACCGGATGCTTCAATCGCCTTCGCTTTTTGCTTTACAGTGTTCATGTCCAAGCCGACCGGTTTCTCCACAAAAAGATGAATCCCCCGCGCTGCCGCTTCTTCTTCGATGGTGCCGTGGGCAAAAGGAGGTACGCAGACGAACAGGACATCTAATTTTTCCTTATCCAGCATTTTTTCCACGTCACGGTACGGTGCGGCACCGTACTCTGTCGCTTTCGCACTCAATACGTCTTCATTTATGTCGCAAACGGCGACGAGTTCCACTTGCTCGTTGAGATTCAAATGGTGCAAGTGGGTGCTGGCGATCCCGCCAGCTCCAACCATCCCGACTCGCAAGATTACCGCTCCTCCCTTATACTTGCACGTCTCATGATCATGTCCAAATGCCGAGACGTGTCGTAAATGAGCTGAAACGGCGCCTGTTTGTATGGACTGAGCTCAGCGGTAAGTGCGCCATCGTAACCGACCTCACATAACGCCGCATACACTGCTTTCCAATTGACATCTCCGGCCAATAGAGGGACAAAACCGTCTATGTTCCCTACCTTCGTACAGAAATCCTTCACGTGTACCTTTCGAATTCGCTCTCCTAAAAGGCGGATCCACTGTTCTGGATAACCGAATGGGAGGACATTTCCGACGTCGAAGTACACGCCTACACAGTCCGACTCAAACTGATCGACGTACGCGGCCATCTCGAGAGGAGAAAGCAAAAATTTATTCCACACGTTTTCGATCCCGATGACGACGTTTCGCTGTTCCGCTGTTGTAATCAGTTTGTGAATCTCTTCCTGACTGTTTTTGTAACACACCTCATAAGGCGTGTTTGCGTTCACAACGCCTGGCACGACCAAAACTGTATCAATGCCGAGTATTTCTGCCAATTCCAGTTGCTTTAACACGACTTTTCTCCCTTGTTCCCGGACATTAGGATCTGGATCTGAAAGGGGCGATTCCCACAACAACCCTGTCGACAAACTTTGGAGGTTTAAACCGTATTTCAGAGCGAGTTTCCCGATCGCCTCCGCTTCTTTCACCGTTGTGTCCATCGTGAGCCCGACTCCGCCGACAGGGTTGAGATTTAATTCAACGACGTCGAAACCGGCAGAACTGGAGTGTTCAAAAACTTCTTCCAAAGAAGTGCCCTGTGGAAAGCACCACTGGTTGATTCCCTTAAGCAAGTGATCAACATCCCTTCATCGTAAAAATTGAGGCACACAAGCCATGCGTTTATAAGCGGACCGTCTTTCCACTGTTGCGACTTTCATTCGCTGCTTCGATGAAACGAACGATTTCCAAAGTTTCTTCTGGATGTATGGGGGCTTCTCCCGTCTTGAACATTGTCATTATATGCTCCAACAAACTGGCGTAGTAAGGTTTTTCATCTGCGTACACGTCTACGAAGTGCGTCCTCTCGTTCCGATGAAGAAGTGCGCCAAACGTTCGATTCCCTTGACGGTTTCCTCGCACGGTTCCCAAGCGTCCGTCTGACCAGACTCCGACGACGACATCGAAGTCATCGTTCGCTTCCGCTCTCACGTGTCGGCACCCTCTTCCCAGGGCGGCAAAAAGCATTTCCACTGTGTGAATGCCATACCAAAACAACCCCGGTTGGGTCGGTTGGAGCTCCATCGGGCCGTAAGCGTCTACGCCAATAACAGGACCGCTCTCTTCGTCATCGAGGGCCCCCCTAAACCCTTCGGCATACCTGAGCGCCGAGCAGCTCATCACAGGGACTCGGTATTTCTCTGCTTCTCGTAAGATCATTTCGGCATCAGCGCTAGAAACGGCAAACGGTTTGTCAATAAACGTTGGTTTGCAATAAGGTGCAATGCGCTTAAACTGTTCCACGTGAACGCGCCCGTCGACAGATTCTAACAAAATGGCGTCGCACTGTTTTGCCACCGCTTCGGGAGAATCGACGATCGTGACACCGTAATGTTCCCGAAGTTGATTCGCATACGTGTCAACGCGGGAGTAGCTCAATTCAAAATCCGGTGACCCTCCGGGGAAAGCGGCAATCACCTTTCCCCCGGGAACGTGATATTGGTGGCCGGGATCGTTTAGCAACTCGGTAAAAGCCGGTGCGTGCGACGTATCCAAACCGATCATGCCTATTTTCATCTCATGTCCCACAAAAGCACACCCTCCTCAACTGTCGTCTACCTTATGCAGTCAAATGGTTTGCGACCTTACGTACAGCTTGGATGATGTCGTCTATGTCCCGTTCGGAGTAAAATTCGCTGACCGGAATTCGGATAGCCGTCTGTAAAATGGCTTCGGCGTTTGGGCACAGGTTGGAATCGTACCGAACATTACTTAAATCAAAGGGAAAGCGACTCCTTTCGTACGCCTGGCGGTTTTGAAAAAGACTGTACCGGTACACCACTTGCGGGATGTAACCGGCAGAGCTCGGAATGCCTTCCGCATTCAAAGCGTCTGAAAACCGATCGCGGTCGCACATGACCCGGAACATGTAAAACCAGTAGGAACACGTGCCACCTTCCGTCACTTTGTGGGGGAAGACACCCGTAAGACCTGAAATCCCCTCCGTAATGCGGTCACCGTACACCTGTCTCGTTTTACAAATCCAGGGCAGTTTTTTCAATTGAGCGATACCGACCGCGCCTTGTAACTCCGTCATGCGGTAGTTCGGCGCTAACATCTCGACATCCCGATTGACGCTGTCTCCAAACCGTCTATAGTTTTTGTCAGCAAACGCGTGAACGCGGTGGTAGTCATCTTCTTCACCCGAATTGACAGTGACGATTCCTCCGTCGCCAGTGGAGATGTGCTTAAAGTCATTCGTGCTGAAACAGCCGTAGTCCCCGATGGTGCCGACCAGTCTTCCTTTGTAATAAGATAAGTAACTTTGTGCACAGTCTTCTACGACTTTTACATTGTGTTCCCGGGCGATGGCCATAATCTCGTCCATGGAGCAAGGGTTGCCCGCCAGATGAACCGAGAGGATTGCTTTAGTACGGGGTGTAATGCGTTCCCTCACCGATTTTGGGTCCATAGTGTACGTATACGGGTCCAAATCGGCAAAAACCGGTACGGCGTTTTGATACAAAATCCCCACAATCGTCCCCATATCGGTGATCGGGGACGTGATCACTTCGTCTCCGACACTTACCCCGCAAGCGAGTAATGCGACGTGAATCGCTGCCGTGCCGGAAGAGGTCGCGACACTGTATTGCACACCGTAGAGGCGATTAAATTCTTCGAGAAAAGTTTTAACCTTTTCACCAGAATGATAAAAAAGTGTATTCTGCTCCAACGCTTCAAGCAGATGTTTAGCTTCTTCCAGCCCAAAGCGCTTCCCTGTGGAAAACGGCTCTGTCTTGACTTTCGGTCCCCCGTGCAGTGCTAACGCAGGATCGGTCGTTTTTGTCATTTTATCGGGCTCCCTCTCCTTGGTTTAATTCCATTTTTAAAGACGTCGTCCCAGGTGCGATGTCAGTGACGATGCTGAGACAAGGAACCCCCCACCGTCTCGTCACCTGTCCGTATTCCGCTCGCTCTTCTAAAGGTATGTGAATGACGCCTCTTTTTAACCCGGTGTCGCTAGTAACGTCTAGTTCAGCTTCGACCGCTGAAATGGACCCCTTTTCGATGCGAACAGAGCGGCGCGCCCTTTCCCACCGGTTTATTTGCTGGGACGTCCACCAAGGCATTCCACGCTGAATTGCTTCCGCCAACAGCGTTTTTAGCGCTTTCCGCACAGACTCGCTGTTGTGAATGTGCACCTGGTGAAACAGAAAGTGGGCGACGCCTTCCACCCTTTCCACTTGATCAAGTAAAGGAAACACAATGTCACTTTTCCCCCAGTAATCTGAAAGGTCGAGGTCTTGTGTCAAAAATCCGATTTCCAACAAGTCGTAAATGCGGTTTTCTTCGTCGTGCCATGCGATCGGCTTGTACGGGTGACACGTAGCGAAGACGAACCCCCGGTCCCCTCCTTTGCTCGGCCCCCTCGTCTGGTCCACTTCGATGCCGCATTCTTCACACCAAGCGAATAGCTCTCCCCACCCTTCAAAACGAGTGTAGTGATTTTTATTGCTCGTTACGCCATCTAATGCGGCCACCTCTTTTAACCAGTGATACTGGCGCCTGAATTCCCTTCTATCCCATTTTCCGTTTTGCTCTTCCAGCGCATTGTAATGAAGCGCCAGTTCGTGACCGGCTTCTTTTACTCGCTCATAAATATGTGGGCTGTATCCGGGTTCCATCATGCACCAGGTAGAGTTCACCGCAAACGGTTTCAACAGATCCAGCGTCGTCTCTGCTGACGCATCGATGTTTAAATCGCTGTCGTGTGATAGGTGTGCAACAGCCTTAACACCAGCAGGCCAGTATCCTATAACCGGAATAGTATATCCCTGCCGCAAAGCCCACTTTACAAGGCAGCGCACGACCGCCTCCCGCCACAGATCGCTGTAAGGAAACGCAAAGTATGCACCGCCAGAAGGTGTAAACCTTCGATCCCACTCCCAATCTTGCTGCAACGTGTCTTCCGCTTTTAAAATACCGTCGTCGAGGGGAGCGGTGCCGTCAGGCGCAGGGGCCCCGTCGTGACGCACAGGCTGATCACCTTGCTGAAGGAAGACCATCGTTTTAAACACATCGACCGCACAAATGTCGATCCACCCTTTTTCAAAAGGGGCTTCATACCAAACGGGCTGAAGCGCCGGGCCTTCCGGCGTCAGTCGCATTTCCCCCTCTCCTCTCCAATTTAAAGTGCTGCTCCGCGTAGTTTATAAAACGGTTGAACCGATCACATTGTTCAACCGGTAAAAAAATACCCAGTTGTCAACTTGCCTAAAAAACAAGATCTCATCGCGGGTCTTTTCATTCCAGACAGCGCGGAGCGATTGATTCACAGCGTCTTCCGCATTCAGTGGTTGCAGGCCCTCCCATATCCGCTGGTGATCGCAAGTGCAGAGCAAACCAAGGAAAAAGGTTCCGTCTACAACATAATGTCCATCTAACATTTCCGCTAGTTTAGGGTCTAACGCCACCGGCCCACGGAGCGCCTTTTGTGCCACTTTTTTTAATACGAGTTGGCGACTCTCGTCTGCTGCATCTACGATGAGCTGGCGGTACTGTTCAAGGGATTGCTGTTTGATCAGTTCGTCTGCTACCTTTTTTAACGTTTCAATCATTTCGTCCGGGGTCAACATCGGTTTGTGTATGTAGTCCCGAACCCCGAATTTCATCGCTTGGCGCACGTATTGGAAGTCGTCGTAACTGCTTAACACAACAATTTCACAAGGGATTCCCTTTTCCCGTATAGTTTCAATCAGTTCTAGCCCGTCCATGACCGGCATCCGGATATCTGTTATGACAATATCGACGTGCTCTTGCTCGAGAACGGCTAACGCTTCCTTTCCGTGTGAAACATCGGCAACCAACTTAAAACCGTTCGATTCCCAGTCGACAATTGACTTCATCCCAGAACGCACGAGTAACTCATCTTCCACTAGCAACACGTTCACTTCGTAATCCCCCTCCTACTTTCTCACAGTAATTGGCCAGATGACGCGAACTTCTGTACCACAGCCCGGTTTGCTCGTCACATCTAAAGAAGCAGGTGAACCGAATTGCAACCGCAACCGGTCACACACATTTTTTAAACCGATTTTGTTAAAATGCTCGCCGTGCCCGTCTTTCTGCTCGTCCGACAGCAATGATTCAGTTTGTTTCTGCTCCATCCCGACACCGTCATCGCGGACGACGGCGACGTTCATCCCGTCCTGAACGTATAAATCGACATCGATGTTCCCTTTTCTCTTCAACGGAGCGATACCGTGAAAAATGGCATTTTCTACGATCGGTTGCAACAGAAACGGCACGACCTTGTGGTCGTTCATGCATTCGCCCATCCGTATCCGAAATTCAAACGGCTCATGCCGCATTTTCATCAAATCTACGTAGTACTTCAGCAGACGGGTCTCGTGTTCTAGCGTAATCAAATTGTCTTGGTTTTTAGCGCTAAATTTTAAAAGGTAGACAAACGAACTGATCAACTCCGCCAAGCGTTGATTCCCCTCCATGAGGGCCATCCACCGCATGCCGTTCAACGTATTGTACATGAAATGGGGATTGATTCTCGCCTGTAACGCACTTAACTCTGTCTCCCTTTTTTGCCGCTCACGCTCTTGAATTTCGTTTACTAACGCCTCGATCTGTTCGACCATGTGATTAAACCCTTGCGTCAACTCCCCCACTTCATCCCTTTGACTCACAGGTACAGCTTGCCAGCTGTTAAAGTTTCCTTTTTCGACATCTTTCATTTTTAACTTTAAACGGGACAGCGGTTTCACAATTCCCGAAGAGATGTAATTCGCCAGAAAAAGCGCCATGACAAGGAGCAAAACCGTCAAGCCTATCATAAAGTTGCGAATGTGTTTAGATTTTTTAACCAGCTCGGTTTTATCGGCAAAATAAGTCGAGGTCCAACCCGTCACGGGTGACACTGTACTCACTTGCAACAACTCATCTCTGTTCTCCCATTTGCTTAACTCTTCACTCGCCACAACAGGCTTTCCTTCTTTATCTAAAATGACCAGGTTGTTCTCGCCAGTATCCACTCCCGTTAAATGTTCAAGGGTTTCAATTTCGACGTTGATGGCAAGGACCCCGATAGGGTCCAGCGTTTTCAAATTTTTAATGACGCGGCTGAACGTCACCACCTGCTCAGGTCTTTTATCAAATTTGTTATACAGCTGTCTGTCCTCTCTCGGTCCGCTTAACACCCACGCCCCGTCCTTGGCTACCGCCTCTTGATACCACTGCTCTTGAGTACCGTCGTAAGACGAATTCCAGCGCCTTTTCGGGTGATAGTAGTAATTCCGGTTGTTGGACCCGTAAATCACGATGCTCGAAATATCCGGCTTTAGGTCGCAAATCCTTTTTAGAAAAGCGGATATTTCAACTTCGCCTCGATAATATTCATTTGAGGGAACAAAAGGCTGCGTCAAGTGTCTCTGAACGACAGAACTTTGAAAAATGTTTTTAGAAAGATTATCGATATCTATAAAAAATTGATCGAACTGCTGATTGGCCAGTTGAGATACGGTGTCAAACTGTTCAACCGCCTTTTCTTCTAAAATGTTAGCGCTTTTAATATAATTCACCATTGCAACTAAAGACAAAGGAATGATTAATAGAAGGACATAGCTAAACAAAATTTTATTCTTGATCGTATTGAACCGAGAAAGGAGCTTTAACACGACAAACACTCCTGCCTTCAGCATTTTTCATAAAAATGTGTTCTCTACAAACTCATTTTAAAACAATTTTCACCTCTGAAAGAAGTTTTTTCGAAAAAATGCAATGTGTTCTTTGTCACCTGTCGCACCGCTTCGTGAAACCGCATATGTCGTGGATCAGATTTATCGCCATTTAATCGTCAACAGAGCTAATGTAATATGAATTATAAAAGCTGTTGATTTATTTGGAGGTCAACGATGAAAATTCAAAGGATAGATGTGTTTCCGCTCATCTTCCCGATGAAGCGCAATTTTTCCATTTCCGGCGGTTCGGTTGGAAGTAAAGAGAGCGGTGCGACTCACGTTTATGTCAAAATAACAGCAGATGACGGAACAGTCGGGTGGGGAGAGGCCCGACCGAGTCGCAGGTGGAGCTATGAAACACTGGAGAGTGTTACGAGTACGATCCGCAAGTATTTAGGCCCTGCCCTCATAGGAAAAAGTCCGCTCTGTTTTAAAACGTTACACCAAAGGATGAACCTAGAAATCGCATCCGGAACGACGATCGGTCAGCCCATTGCCAAGTCGGCCATTGATCTCGCTTTACACGACCTAGCAGCCAGAAGCGAAAACAAACCGTTGCCCGGAGTCTGGCAAGAGGCTATCCCCGGTCCTGTTAAACTGTCTTACTTAATTAGTACAAGCGACCCAGAAGAAGCCGCTCAGTTAGCGTCAAAGGCGAAAGCAGAAGGTTACAAAGGGTTAGATGTCAAAGTAGGGTTAACCCCAAAAAGGGACATTGATGTCATTAGAGCCGTCAAAGAAGCGGCCCCTGATCTCTTTTTCCGAGTGGACGCCAACCAGGCTTACACGCTGAGTCAAGCGATTCAGTTGGCAAAAAACATGGAAGCTGTCGGGGTCGATGTGTTCGAGCAACCCCTCCCTGCAGGCGATTTGTTCGGCCACGCAAGGTTGAGAGCCCGAGCTGGCGTCCCTATCGCCCTTGATGAAAGTGTGTGGTCCCCCCGGGACGTCGTGAATGCCGTCCGTACAGAAGCAGCAGATACGATCGTCATCAAAACGTCCAAAATGAGGGGCCTGTATTACGCCCGCCTTTGTGGTCTAATCGCCCGGGAAGCTGGTCTGGATTTACTCGGCGGCGGGTTGACTGAATCGACCATCGGCCTCACCGCCAGCGCCTACTTATTCGGAGCCCTCAACATTACGACCCCTGTTGATTTGAACGGTCCTCTTTTTCTGGCTGACGATGCGGTTCACTCCGGCACCACAATTCGTGACGGATGTATCCACTTTCCCAATGATGTCGGAATCGGTTGCACAATTGACGAAGAGAAAATTGTGAAATATCGTGCCCAACTGTAAACGTCAAAAAAGAGGTTGTCACAGACTATCAGCTTTCACTGACTACCTGGACAACCCCTTTCCCTTCATCGGAGACTTACCTTAAACTTTCTAACGCCTTTCGATGGGCTGCAACCGTTTGTTCAATGTCGGAGTCCGTGTGCGCCGTAGACATGAACATCGTCTCAAACGGAGACGGAGCAATCATAATTCCCTGTTCAATCATGCGGCGGAAGTACGCGGCAAAGCGTTTTTTGTCCACTTGGGACGCTTCCTCGTAATTCGTCACCGGCCCATCTGTAAAGAAGCACGTCAGCATCGTCCCGACTTGATTGACCTGACACGGGACGCCCACATCTTCCGCCGCTTCGCGAAACCCTTCCGCCAACCGCTTCGTTTTGCTGATTAAATCGTCATACACACCCGGTTTCCCCAATTCCCGCAAGGTGGTGTAACCGGCCGTCATCGCCAGCGGATTCCCCGACAGTGTTCCCGCCTGGTAGATAGGACCGGAAGGGGCTACCTGTTCCACTATGTCGCGCTTCCCGCCGTACGCCCCGACCGGCAATCCGCCGCCGATCACTTTGCCAAGGGTTGTAATGTCGGGAGTGACACGATAATAGCTTTGGGCTCCTCCGTAACTGACGCGGAATCCCGTCATCACTTCGTCGAAAATGAGCAAGGCCCCGAACTCCGTCGTCACTTCCCGCAACCCTTCCAGAAATCCAGGAAGAGGCGGGACTGTCCCCATGTTGCCCGCTACAGGTTCGACAATGACTGCCGCAATGTCATCGCCGAATTTTTCAAAGGCGATCCGGACACTGTCCAAGTCGTTGTAAGGAACCGTCACGGTATGTTCCGCAGTACTTTTAGGCACGCCGGGGCTGTCGGGGAGGCCGAGGGTCGCCACACCTGAACCGGCTTTAATCAATAGACTGTCGGCATGGCCGTGGTAACAACCTGCAAATTTCAATATTTTGCTTCGGCCGGTGTACCCTCGCGCCAAGCGCAACGCACTCATCGTCGCCTCGGTCCCAGAGTTCACCATTCGCACGGTCTCTAAAGAAGGGACGATACTAGTCACGAGTTCAGCCATCTTCGTTTCCAGTTCAGTCGGTGCCCCGAAACTGGTCCCTTTTTCGGTTGCCGCTTTGAGTGCCTCGACGACCGGTTCAGGGGCGTGCCCGAGGATGAGGGGACCGTAGGACAACACGTAATCAATATATTCGTGACCGTCGATGTCGTATACGCGGGAACCTGTACCCCGTTCGATGGCAATCGGTGTCATGTCGACTGCCTTGTAGGCCCGCACCGGACTGTTCACACCACCTGGCATGACTTTTTGAGCTTTTTCAAAATTAGCTGCAGATTGGGGAAAATCGAGAGACACACTTATCACCTCTTACAACCATTTGGCTACATCTTTAGCGTGGTACGTCAACATCATGTCCGCTCCTGCCCGCTTCAGTCCTGTCAAAAGTTCCAGCACGACCTGCTGTTCGTCGATCCAACCGTTGAGAGCAGCGGCTTTCACCATCGCGTACTCACCGCTCACATTGTAAGCTACAATTGGGAGGTCGAACGCGTCACGAACTTGGCGAATAATATCCATGTAGTTGAGCGCCGGTTTCACCATTAAAAGATCGGCTCCCTGCTCCACGTCCGACCGGGCCTCCCGCAAGGCCTCCCGGGCGTTGGCTGGGTCCATTTGATACGTCTTCCGGTCGCCAAACTGGGGAGCGGAGTCCGCTGCATCGCGAAAAGGGCCGTAAAAAGCGGAAGCGTACTTGACTGCGTAGGACAGTATGGGAATGTGTTCGAACCCGGCTTCATCCAATCCTTCGCGAATGGCAGCGACAAATCCGTCCATCATGTTTGAAGGGGCGATCATGTCCGCTCCGGCCTTCGCTTGTGAGACAGCGGTTTTCACGAGCAACTTCAACGATTCATCGTTGTCCACATCGTGATCCCGGATGACACCACAGTGGCCGTGGTCGGTATACTCACACAGGCACGTGTCCGCCATGACGTACAATTCCGGTTCCGTTTCCTTGGCCAACCGAATTGCCTGTTGGACAATGCCGTCCTCCCGGTACGCCTCACTGCCCACATCGTCTTTATGCGCTGGAATGCCGAAAAACATGACCGACGGGATTCCCAACTGTTTGATTTCGTGAAGTTCTTCCGCGAGATGATCGAGGGACAACTGGTAAACCCCCGGCATCGACGGCACTTCCCGTTTGATGCCTTCTCCTTCTGCTACAAACAAGGGCAGAATGAGGTCGTCCGTCTGTAAAACCGTTTCTCGCACCATACGCCGGATCGTCCCGTTGCGCCGCAACCGGCGGTGACGTACAAATCGCTCCATTCTTCTCCTCCTCATCAATATGACAGTGTCGGGAAAGTGCCAAATACGCCCGTTTCACAAAAGGGTGATTCTGACGAACAGCGACAATGCTCAGCCACGGCGTCGGCTAGATTTCAGGTTAACGTTTCGATCGCCTCCACAAGCCCTTCAACCGTGTAATCGGCAGCAACTGCGGCCGATCCCAATCCCAGTTCGTTGAGCGCGCTCTCCGTAATCGGTCCGATGCACACTATCTGCGCTTCCGTGATCCAGTCTCGCCACGGCTCTCCCGTTTGATCCAGCGCCAACACAAAATGCCGCACCGTTGAAGGGCTTGTAAACGTAATGATGTCGATCTGCCGCTCCGCTAGCAGTTTCACGACTTCTGACGCTTTCTCTGTCTCCGGTTCCGTTTGGTAGGCGTCAACTACTGTCACGTCACAACCGATGGCACGGAGGCCGTCGGGAAGGACGTTGCGGGCAACACTGGCACGGGGTAATAAGATTTTGTCTACTTTTGTGACGTGCTGTTTCAACTCTGACAACAGAGCTTCCGCCCGGTATTCCCCGGGCAATACATCGACTTTCAATCCTTTTTCAGTTAGTGCTTTCGCCGTTTTCGGTCCAATTGCCGCAATGGACGTATGCACTAACTGGCGGGCGTCTTCCCCGGTCACGACACTCAAGCGACGGAAAAAGTGGTCCACGCCGTTGACACTCGTAAAAATAACCCACGTGTAACGGCTTAACTGACGGATGGCTTCATCCAGCTCTCGGTAACTGGCGGGCGGTGAGATGCGTATCGTCGGAAACTCATACGGTTCGCCACCTATTTGCTTGATACGTTCGCACAAATCCTTGTTTTGCGCTTGGGCGCGTGTCACGAGTACACGCTTTCCCGAGAGGGGCCGTGCGTCGTCTTCACCCAATGTTAAGCCTCCTTCCGAAGGGCCTCCAATATACGCGCCGCTCCCATTTCCGAAACGCGTTCTGCCAAATGGACGCCCAGACGTTCTGGATTATCTCCGACTGAAGACTGCCGATACACCTGTTCAGCGTTTGGATCAGCGACCAATCCCGTCAACGAAACGCTATCCCCCTCAACGGTTGCGTACGCTCCAATGGGGACTTGACAGTTCCCGTTCAGACGGTGTAAAAAAGCCCTCTCTCCTGTCACGGCTCGGGAAGTTACAGAGTCGTTCAATGTCTGGAGTAACGCAAACAATTCGTCATCGTCCTGTCGGCATTGAATTCCTAAAGCCCCTTGACCGACAGCCGGCAGCATCACATCCGTTCCCAAGTACTCTGTAATGAGATGCTGCCACCCCATGCGACGCAGACCTGCACCAGCCAACACTATGGCATCGAACGCCCCTTCGCGCATCTTTCGCAACCGGGTGTCGATATTGCCACGAACGGGTTTCACCTTAAGGTCTGGGCGAAACGCCAGTACTTGCGCCTGCCGCCTGAGACTGCTCGTGCCGACGACGGCTCCCTCAGGCAATTCGCGGAGCGTTTGACCGTCGCGGGATATCAAACAGTCCCGCGGGTCTTCCCGCTTTGTCACAGCCGCTAACGCCAAACCCTCAGCCATTTCTCCCGGCAGGTCCTTCATGCTGTGTACAGCGACATCAATTTCTCCATTCAGAAGAGCTTGTTCAATTTCTTTCACGAAAAGCCCTTTACCGCCTATTTTTGACAGCGTGACCTCTACAATGCGATCCCCTTTCGTCACGATCGGCTTCGTTTCCACCGTTAGTTCGGGGAACTGTTCCTTCAGCTTCCTGATCACCCACTTCGTCTGGGTGAGGGCCAGTGCACTTTGTCTCGTCCCGATCCGAATTGTCCTCATGTATGTGCCTCCAGTGCTGTTTTGTAAATTCTTAATACTATCCTCGAAGACTTCACCAACGGTGAAACGAGATTCCAAAATTTGATATAAACGTATTTAGAATGACCGTTGAAAAGGCGATCGCATTCGACAAGGCCAGTGGCTTTCCGCTCCAATTAGACACAGTTCGGCGAAACACGTAATAGGCGTAGACGAAGAAGACCAGAAATGACGTCCACGTTTTAACGTCCAGCCAGAATCCGGCGACTGCCTGTTGATGCGCCCAAATAATCCCTAGGATGAGTGAAGACAACAACAGCGGTACTCCGATGACACTCGACCCGTAAATTAGCGGCTCGATTCTACTCAAGCTCGGAGCCCGCAAGACCAGCTTGTTCCACCGCTTCTTTTTGAGCATGTAGTTAAGCGTGAGATACAAAAGCGATAACAAAAAAGAGAACAAGAAAAATGCGTACGCTACAAGCGCCAGACTAACGTGGAGAAACAGCAACTCTGAAACCAGCTGGCGGCTTATGGCCGCTGAAGCGTCACGCGTTACAAACAAGCTGGCGGCGACCATCCCGAACCCGGCGACGTTGGAAATGAAGACAAAGAGCGGCATGCGGAACAAGGCATTGACTATAATTGAAAACGTTACAATGACCCACGCGTAAAACATCAGCGTGTCAAACATGGATAAAACAGGAACAAAATCGCGCTCCATAAACCGGATGAACAAAAAGGTAGACTGCAGTGCCCACACTCCGATCAGAAGACTCATTGCGATCCAGTTCCTGCGCTTGCTCGCGTGTAAAAAGTCCGAAAAAAAGAACAAGACACTTAACGCGTACAAATAGATCGTCACACCGTAAATGTAACGCTCCGCCCCCATACGCCCTCACCTTTCGTCATGTGCGGACCGGTACCCGTTCGACCGTCGGACTGTACGTTTCCTGTCCCGCTTCTTCTTCGCCTTCTTCCTCTACTTCCAGTGCAAACAGGCGTTCAAACAGTTTTAACGCCTCTTCACCTCCCGGCTCCGCTGCCAACTCCTTAATCTGTATAATTGGATCGCGCAGCAACTGGTTCACGATGCTCTTCGTCTGTTTACTCAATATTTTCCGCTCCCGCTCTGTTAAATCCGGAATCTTGCGCTCAATGCGTTGCATCGCTTCAGCCTGAGCGTTGAGCGCTTTCTCCCGCAGGGCCGAGATGAGCGGAACAACGCCGAGTGTTTGCAACCAGGAAGTGAACTCGTCCATTTCAGCTAAAATCAATTCCCGAACTTTTTCCGCTTCCTTTGCCCTTTCTTCTTTGTTAAACGCCACTATCCCTTCTAGATCGTCAATGTCGTACAGAAACACATTCTCGATGTCGTGAACTGATGCGTCGATGTCTCGGGGTACGGCAATGTCGATTAAAAACAGCGGGCGGTTCCGCCTTTTCTTCATCACCCTGGCCACTTGCTCCTTCGTTAACACGGCCTCTTCTGAACCCGTTGACGAGATGATGACATCTGACTTTTCCACTGCTTGCTCTAAGTGGTGAAAGGAGTAGGCCTCTCCTGAAAAGCGCTCCGCCAACGCCTCTCCCCGTTCTTTCGACCGGTTGACGACGAGGACGCGGTCCGCACCGTTCGACTGCAAATGTTTCGCCGTCAGTTCACCCATCTTCCCGGCACCGAGAATGAGCATCGTTTTCCCCGTAAAATCATCAAATATCTTTTTGCCGAGTTCTACTGCGGCATAACTGACAGATACGGCATTTTGGCCGATCTCCGTCTCGCTTTGCGCTTTCTTGCCAACCGTGACAGCTTGTCTGAACAATCTGTTCAACAACGTACCCGTTGAACCGGCTTCTTGGGCCGTTTGCATCGCCTCTCGCACTTGGCCCAAAATCTGGGTTTCGCCCAGAACCATGGAATCGAGGCCGCATGCCACTTCAAACAAGTGCTCGACGGCCTCATTGCCATCCAGCATGTACAGATGATCGACAAACTCTTCAGTGTCTATATTGAACCACTGGGCTAAAAATGTCTTGACATAGTAGCGTCCAGTGTGCAGTTGGTCACAAACGACGTATATCTCCATCCGGTTGCACGTGCTCAAAATGGCGCACTCCAAAATGCTTTTCGTATTTCGCAAGGTTTTCAACGCCCGCGGTAACGATGAAGGGGAAATCGCGAATCGTTCGCGTACAGATACAGGTGCTGATTTATGGTTAAGACCGATTGTCAAAATGTGCATCACGTTCACCCCCAGCTAAACCGACCCGACGTTTTACTCGTCACGTCTCATTATAACACACGGTGCTGTCAGGAATACGCGAGAATGTGAACGAATTATGATTGTATAAAGAAAGAGGTACCGGAACACTTTCCAGTACCTCTCTCGACCGTTGATTGAAGTTAAACCATCCACCATATACCGAACACGCACACGAATCCAAGGGCAGCACCCCAAAATATAAACAGACTGGTAGACACCTTTTCGTGTTTTAAGTGCATGAAAATATACACTTGCAAAAAAGCCTGAACAACCGCAAGTATCACGATAAAGCTAATTAATGGCCCAGGCGACATGAGCTCCATCCCAACCGCGACAAACGCGACAACGGTCATCACGATCATGATTGCCCAATTGAACACGTGAAACCACACCACATTTTTCGCCTCAGGTTGATGGTGTCCTTCCGTTTTTTCCATTCGCCTCTTAGACCACCTTTCCCATCAAATAGACAATGGTGAAAATCAAGACCCAGACGACGTCGATAAAGTGCCAGTACAGACCGGCAATATACAACTTAGACGCATTTTGTTTCGTGAGGGCGGGTTTCCGCGTAAAGGCGTAATTGTTGAGCGATTGAAGTTGCAAGGCGGTTAACCAGAACAAACCGAACGCCACGTGTAAGCCGTGAAAGCCGACGAGCGCGTAAAACGCAGATCCGTAAGCGCTGCTGGTGAAGGTCAAACCAATGCTGTAGTAGTGAACGAACTCGTACACCTGCATCAGCAAAAATATCGTGCCCAGAAGGATCGTCATAAACAGCCAAAAGTGCATCATGCGAAGGTTGCCCCGCTGCATCCCTACTGTCGACAACACGCCTGTCAAACTGCTCGTGAGCAGAATGAACGTCATGACGAAGACGAACACGAGGTCGAACGCTTCTTTTGGACCCGGGCCGTCTCCATACGAACCTTGGAGCGCGAGGTAAGTGCCGATCAAAGACGCAAAGATGATACACTCACTGGAAAGGAACAACCAAAAGCCTAAAATTCGGTTGCGGTTTTGCAGCGTCGACCTCTCCAGCGGCCATGCTGGAGAGGCTTCAGAGTGTTGCGCGCTGTTAGCCATGAGCTTCCTCTCCCCCTTCATTCCCGGAATCCGGATCGCGCGGATCGATGTGGTAGCCTTCGTCCTCTTCCAATATATAGGCTAAGAAGATACCAGTGAAGACGACCATCGCCAGTAAAGCCACGCCAAAACTGCGGTAAATTGCTGCCAAGCCAGCGATCATGAAGACCACACTCTGTAAGATGGGCAAATACGAGTTGGACGGCATATGAATCGGTCCCATCGGTTCGGCTGCCGTCACTTGGGACTTCCCTGCCTGTTTTTCTAACCAGAAGGAATCGAGCCCTTTCACCAACGGAGTCTGGGCGAAGTTATAGACAGGTGTCGGATTCGGCAGTGCCCACTCAAGTGTACGGCCGTCCCACGGATCGTGAGGCGCAGGTTTCCCTTTGCGTGCGGTCAACACGATGTTGTACACCAAGATGAGCACGCCTACGGCAAACACAAAGGCCCCGATGGTACTGACAAGGTTCCAGAATTCGAGCCCCATTCCCTCCTGGTAAGTGAACACACGCCGGGGCATGCCCATCAATCCCAGGAAGTGTTGCGGGAAGAAAATCATGTGAAATCCGATAAACGTCAGCCAGAAATTCCACTTACCGAGCCGCTCATCCAACATGCGGTTAAACATGCGCGGATACCAGTAGTACAGAGCGGCCATAATGGCGAATACAGTACCGCCAATCAAGACGTAATGGAAGTGGGCCACCACAAAGTAGCTGTCATGGTACTGATAGTCGGCGGGCGCAGTGGCCACCATGACCCCCGTCACCCCACCCATGACAAAGGTCGGGATAAAGCCGACGGCGTACAGCATCGCAGTAGTAAATTGAATTCTGCCGCCCCACATCGTAAACAGCCAGTTAAATATTTTGATTCCCGTCGGTATGGCAATCAACATGGAGCTGACGGAAAAAATGGCGTTTACGAGCGGCCCTAATCCGTCGGTAAACATGTGGTGCACCCAGACCATGTACCCGAGGAAACCGATGACGACAGTTGAAAACACCATGGCGCTGTAACCAAACAAGCGTTTCTTAGAGAACGTCGCAAACACTTCGGACATAATCCCGAACGCGGGAAGGATGACGATGTACACTTCGGGGTGACCGAATAACCAGAACAAGTGCTGCCAAATGAGCACATTGCCGCCTTCCCCGACATTAAAGAAGTTAGCATCGAACAAACGGTCGAACATGAGTAAAAACAAGTTAATCGTCAACGGGGGAAAAGCAAACAGAATGAGCGCTGACGTCACAAACGTCGTCCACGTAAACAGCGGCATACGCAGGTACGTCATGCCCGGAGCGCGCATGTTCACGATCGTGACAATAAAGTTGATGGCCCCCATGATTGTACCGAAACCGGAAATTTGCAGCCCGATGTCGTAAAAGTCCATCCCCGGTCCCGGACTGTACTGATCTAACGTAACAGGCGCATAGGCAAACCAGCCCCCGTCCGGTGCCCCTCCAGCAAACCAACTTATGTTAAAGATCAGCGCCCCGACGAAAAACAACCAGAAGCTAAACGCGTTCATGGCAGGAAACGCCACGTCGCGCGCACCGATCTGCAACGGCATGATGTAGTTCATAAACCCGATCAAAATCGGCATCGCGACAAAGAATATCATCGTCGTGCCATGAGTCGTAAACAGTTGGTTAAACGTATCCGGCCCAACGAAATCCTGGTTCGGACCGATCAACTGCAGGCGTATCAGTAAAGCTTCAATTCCTCCAACAAACAAATAAAACAGACCGGAGGCAATGTACATAATTCCAATCTTTTTGTGGTCGACGGTCGTCATCCAATCCCAGACCGTTGCCCAAAAAGACTGTTTATGCAAAGGATGTTGTTGAGCTAAATCAGCGTGTTTCGGCAAAGTGGACATTTCGACGCTGTCTCCTCCTTTCTTGAGGTTACATTACTTAAGGTTGAGCAAGTACTCAGCCAGCGCTTCAGCTTGCTGTTCATCGATATCGAGATCGGGCATCAAGTTACCCGGTTTAATGTCTTGAGGGTTCATAATCCAGTCTACTAAGTTCTCTTTATTGTTTTCCATGATCGCGGCCGCCATCTTGTTGCGATTGCCGTAGTTCGCCAAGTTCGGTCCTTGCATGCCGACGGTATCTTCCGAGGCCTCAACGGCGTGGCAGCTGGCGCAACTTTGGGTGAAGATTTCTTGTCCTTCCTGTGCAAGTTGTGTCTGTGGTTCAGACGGCGGTTCCGTCATTTGCGCCACCCAACTGTCAAATTCTTCCGGTTCGTGGGCCACCACTTGAAATGCCATCAAAGCGTGAGAAGAACCGCAGTACTCTGCGCACTGTCCAGAGTAAATCCCCGGCTCATCGGCTTGCAGCCACATGTAGTTCGTCCGCCCGGGAATGGTGTCCGTTTTACCTGCCAATTTCGGTACCCAAAACGAATGAATGACGTCCGATGCTTCAAGATGCAAGTGTATTTTTTTCCCAGTTGGAATATGTAGTTCATTAGCTGTGACGATTCCAAGTTCCGGGTAATAAAACTCCCACCAATATTGTTTCCCTGTCACGACAATTTCTACTCCATCCCCGTCGTCCGATGCGTCTGCCAAATTGTATGTCACCGATATGGTGGGGACGAGCAGGATCGTCAGCAGAATAGCGGGAATCACGACCCACGTGATCTCGAGCCACTTGTTCCCTTCCACCTGCTCAGGGATATATTCTTGACCTTTCCGCGCGCGATAGCGAAAAAGAACATATAACAGAATAACGGCGACGACAATCGTCACACCCATCATGATCCAAAAACTAAGGTATATGAGGGACACCTGCTGTTCCGCCACAGGCCCTTTCGGATCGAGCGTAGACTGTTCCACAGTGCAACCCACGAGGCCAAATGCCGCAACGGTTAACATGAACAGCAAAAGCGTCACACCACGGTTTCGTCTCATACGATCAACACGACCTCACTTTCTCAATGTAATCGACAACGTCTAAACAGAAGGCGAATCTGACCACCCCATACAATACCATATACCACAACCCTTGTACAGCAGGCGACTTTCAGTCAGTATGACCCATTATAAAAGCATGCCTAAATGTTATTATAAAGAATTTTTACCTTTCTATGTGTGACAGACTGCCGAACATTTCGTAAAAAAAAATAGGTCCCTTTTCAAAACAGGGACCGCCCTATCAATCAGTTCGCTATTCGAGATCGAATCTCGTCGTGTTCCTCGTCTTCTCCCGAAACCGATCAAACGCCAGCTCAATCAATGTTTCCACTAACTGAGAGTAAGACAGTCCCGAATGTTCCCATAGTTTGGCGTACATACTGTATTTCGTAAATCCGGGCATCGTATTGATCTCGTTAATCAAGACTCGGCCGTTGTCTGTTCGCACAAAAAAATCGACCCGCGCCAACCCAGACCCGTCAATGGCCTGAAACGCTTCAATCGCCCACTTCTGCAACTTCTCCTTCGTCTCGTTCGGCAGTTCTGCCGGGATGTGCATCACCGATTTACCGTCGATGTACTTGGCACGATAGTCGTAAAACTCATTGGAAGGGACGATTTCTCCCGGAACTGACGCCTTCGGATCATCGTTTCCCAGAACAGCGACTTCCACCTCGCGGGCCGGAATAAACTCTTCCACGATCACTTTGCGGTCGTAGCGACAGGCCAAATCGATCGCCTCACACAAAGTGTTTCGGTCTTTCGCCTTCGAAATGCCGACACTGGAACCGAGGTTGGCCGGTTTCACAAAACACGGGTAAGTGAACTCTTTTTCAATCTGCTCGACGATCGCAAGTCGATCACTCTCCCAGTTTCGGCGCAAAACTGACGTAAAGTGACCTTGAGGCAGCCCTGCCTGAGCAAAAATTTGTTTCATGACGACTTTATCCATCCCGACTGCTGAAGCTAACACTCCGGCACCGACATACGGTTTCCCGGCCATTTCCAACAGGCCCTGAATGGTTCCATCTTCTCCGTAAGTGCCGTGGAGAACCGGAAAGAAGACATCGACTTCCTGCATCGTCACCGTCAACATCCCCGATCTCAATCTGGCTGATGTCAACGCTCTGTTGGACGTCAGTCGGTCGACAGCGGAAATGAGGTGATTGGACGTCAACCGATTTAACGTTCTGCTGTCAATCTTCTCCTCCAACATGGCAAGGGAGGCACTTCCGCCCTTCCACTCGCCTTCATGGCTGATCGCAACGGGAATGACTTCGAATTTGTCCGGATTCATTGACTCAATGACCGAGCACGCCGACTGAATGGACACCTCGTGTTCACCAGATCTTCCCCCGAACAAGACGGCGACTTTCACTTTTTTAGACAACCTCTTCACCTTCCCCCATGTAAATCCGGTTCATACAATACACTATTCAATACGCAATTTCCCGTTTACGCGTTTGAAACGTACGAAGTGATCGCTCTCCAGAGGGGTTCTTTCCCTTCACCTGTCGCTGAGGAAAAAGCGACGATATCCTCCGGGCGAACCCCCAGTTCCCGTTGAATGGCCTTCACTTGTTGCAGCCGCTTCCCTTTTGAGAGTTTATCTGATTTTGTCGCCACGACAACAGTCGGGATCGTGTAGTAGTCTAACCAATCGAACATGTTCACATCATCCCGCGTAGGTTTATGCCGCACGTCAACGAGAAGCAAGGCGCACGTTAATTCCTCCCGCTTCCGCAAGTAGTGTTCGATCATGTGTCCCCATTGCGCTTTTGTCTGTTTGGACACTTTCGCATACCCGTATCCCGGTAAATCGACAAAGTAAAAAGCGCGGTTAATCAAATAAAAGTTCAGCGTTTGTGTCTTTCCCGGTGTAGAGCTCGTGTGGGCCAACCGTTTACGATTTATCATGCGGTTAATCAACGAAGACTTTCCCACATTGGAACGTCCGACGAGGGCAATTTCCGGGAGAGATCCTTTCGGATACTGTTCCGGCTTAACCGCGCTCACAACCAATTCTGCGTGGTTCACTATCATTTTGGCACCCTGACCAAGGCGTGTTTCAACACGGCGTCCATATGTTCAACGGGGACAAATTGGAGGTCTTTTCGCACACTTTCTGGGATGTCGTCCAGATCTTTTACATTGTCCCGCGGGAACAACACTTTTTTGATTCCAGCCCGGTGAGCGCTGAGAGACTTTTCCTTCAAACCGCCGATCGGGAGCACGCGTCCCCGGAGAGTAATTTCGCCGGTCATCGCCACTTCGCGGGACACGGGTATCTCCGTCAGCGCTGAAACGAGGGCAGTTGCCATTGTGATGCCCGCTGAAGGGCCGTCCTTCGGGATAGCCCCTTGAGGAACGTGGATGTGGATGTCGTACTTCTCGTTGAAGTCGACGGGAATTTTAAGGGTGTCGGCGCGGGAGCGAATGTAGCTGAAAGCCGCTTGAGCCGATTCTTTCATTACGTCTCCAAGGGAGCCCGTCAATGTCAATTTTCCTTTCCCCGGTAAGAGCGTCACTTCGATGGAAAGCGTATCGCCCCCGGCCTCCGTCCACGCCAGCCCAGTCGCCGCTCCCACCTGATCTTCCGCCTCCGCTATGCCGTAGCGGTACTTCTCCGGCCCTAAGAAATTTGAGACGTTTTTCGGCGTGACAACCACCCGTTTCTTCTCTCCGGCCACCAATATTTTCGCTGCTTTGCGGCAAAGAGACGCAATCGTGCGTTCCAAGTTGCGCACACCGGCTTCCCGAGTGTACACGCGAATGATTTTCAGCAGCGCCCCTTGCTGGATTTGCAGTTTGTCGCCAGTTAAACCGTGTTCTTTCAACTGCTTGGGCAACAAGTAGTGTTGCGCAATTTTCTGCTTCTCTAACTCGGTGTAACCCGAGATGTAGAGCACTTCCATCCGGTCCAACAACGGGCGTGGAATGTTGTGCATCACGTTAGCCGTCGTAATAAACATCACTTTGGAAAGGTCGTACGGCAGTTCAATGTAATGGTCGCTAAACGAATGGTTTTGTTCCGGATCCAAAACCTCTAACAGAGCGGCGGCAGGGTCCCCGCGGAAATCCATCGCCATTTTATCGATTTCGTCTAGAAGAAAGACAGGGTTCACGCTGCCGGCACTCTTCATCCCTTGCATAATTCGCCCGGGCATGGCGCCCACATACGTGCGGCGGTGTCCGCGGATTTCCGCTTCATCCCGTACTCCTCCCAGTGATACTCGAACGAACTTGCGTCCGAGTGAGCGGGCAATGGAGCGGGCGAGAGACGTTTTTCCGACACCTGGAGGACCGACGAGACAGAGGATTGGGCCTTTCAATTTTTTGACCATTTGCTGGACGGCCAAATATTCGAGCACCCGTTCTTTTACCTTTTCCAATCCGTAATGGTCTTCGTCCAACACTTTTTCCGCGCGGCGAATGTTTAACCGGTCTTCCGTCTCGTACGACCACGGTAAATCCAGCAGCCACTCTACGTAGGTGCGGATGACACTCCCCTCTGCAGATGTAGGCGGCATTTTCTCCAGCCGGGCGATTTCCTTCTCTGCTTTTTCCTTCACTCCTTTTGGAGCATCGGACTCACTCAAACGCTCGCGCAGTTCCTCTGCCTCACCGGCTCTTCCCTCTTTTTCACCCAACTCGCGTTGAATCGCCCTCATCTGCTCCCGGAGGTAGTACTCTTTCTGCGTTTTCTCCATTTGCTTTTTCACGCGCTGGCTGATTTTGCGCTCCAACTCCAGCACTTCGCGCTCGTCATTCAACAGGTTGAGAAGTTTCTCCAACCGCTTCTTAATGTCGATCGTTTCCAAGATCCGCTGTTTGTCTTTTAACTTCAAAGGTAAATGGGACGTCACAAGGTCGGCCAGCCGCCCCGGTTCATCTATGTCCTGAACTGCGGAAAAGGTTTCTGGCGTCACCTTCTTCGTCAGTTTGACGTATTGCTCAAACTGTCCCAAAGCCGTCCGCA
Organism: Novibacillus thermophilus; assembly: GCF_002005165.1. Lineage (NCBI taxonomy): Bacteria > Bacillati > Bacillota > Bacilli > Caryophanales > Thermoactinomycetaceae > Novibacillus > Novibacillus thermophilus. The sequence continues at coordinate 916,315 of NZ_CP019699.1, read as the reverse complement.
TCAACGCTTCAATTTCAGGGGAATCTGGCTCGTCCTGGTCAATTTGTTCCACTTTGACGCGGAAAAATGTCTCCTCTTGCACATATTCCAACAGTTTTCCCCTGGCCAACCCTTCAACCAATACGCGGATGGTCCCGTTCGGCAACTTTAACATCTGTCTCACTCTGGCCACTGTGCCGGTTCTGTATATGTCATCGACACTTGGTTCCTCAACGTTCACTTCTTTCTGTGTGGCCAGGAAGAGCTCATTGTCTGCCAGCATCGCCTCATCTAACGCTTTGATCGACTTTTCCCGGCCCACGTCTAAATGCAACACTGTTCCCGGATAGACAATCAACCCCCGCAACGGCAGTAAGGGAAGTGTTTTCTCCGTTGTTTTGATCCCCAATTGACGGGCACCTCCGTACTGTTTAAAAAAAAGAGGCAAAAATATTTTTGCCTTCGTTCACTTTGTAAATTTTATCTTAATCGCCGTACTTTGTCCATTGACATCTATCTGGCAAGTGGTGAAGCAGTCATGATGTCGGCCGGCTTCTCTTGTGTCCCGGTCCGCTCGCTGACTTTCTCTTGTGGCAGCAGCATATGTTCTAACACTTGTTCTATGCGGGTCACAGGAACGACTTCAATACCTATGTCCTTAAAGATACTCTGCCAGTTGTCTTGTGGGATCAACACTTTTCGTGCACCGGCTTGCATGGCCGCATTCACCTTGGCCACCACGCCTCCCACCGGTTTCACGTTTCCGCGAATGCTGATTTCCCCTGTAAGAGCTGTTTCGTTGTCCACAGGCACACCCTTGATCGCAGAGTAAATGGCCGTAGCCAAGGCCACCCCGGCAGAAGGACCGTCGACGGGCATCCCGCCGGGGAAGTTAACATGCAAGTCGTATTGATACGGATTGACGTCAGTTTTTTTCAGGACGGTGAGGACATTTTCTACGGAAGCTTTGGCCAGGCTCTTCCGTTTTAAAGACCGGCCTCCCCTGCCTTCACCGAGCGTCTCTTCCTCCACTACTCCGGTTATGTTGACCGATCCTTTTTCTCCCCGCCCTATTTTGCTCGCCGTCACTTCAATCTCCAACAATGACCCCAAATTCGGCCCGTAGACCGCTAACCCGTTGACGACCCCGATTTGCGGCTGAGGAGGGATTTTTTTGTCTGGACGGGGTGTGATTTGACTGTTGTGAGCAACCCATTCCACATCCTTAGCCAAAATCGTGTGCCGCCCTTCCGTCAGTCCCAAACCGTAGGCGATTTGCACCATATTGACGGCTTCGCGCCCGTTTGTAGCGTATTTTTTGACCACTTCAACGGCCTCGGGCTGTGCCTGAATTTGTAATTTCTCAACGGCTTTCCACGCAATCTGCTCAATCTCTTCAGGAAGCAGCGCTCGAAAAAATATTTCAAGACAACGGGAACGAATCGCCGGCGGTATTTCCTCGGCGGTGCGCGTCGTTGCGCCAACCAAGCGAAAATCGGCCGGCAAGCCGTTTTGAAAAATGTCGTGAATGTGACTGGGGATGTTCGAGTCTTCCGGGCTGTAGTAAGCCGACTCCAAAAATACTTTACGGTCTTCCAACACTTTCAACATTTTATTCATCTGAATCGGGTGCAGTTCCCCAATTTCGTCAATAAAAAGTAGCCCACCGTGCGCTTTCGTCACAGCCCCTTGCTTCGGCTGGGGAATCCCCGCGACACCCATCGCGCCGGCACCTTGGTAGATTGGATCGTGAACCGAACCGATCAACGGGTCGGCAATTCCCCGTTCGTCAAACCGGGCAGTCGTCGCGTCTAATTCAACAAACTTCGCATCGTGTTTAAACGGTGAGAATGGATTTTTGCGCGCTTCTTCCAATACAACCCGCGCGGCAGCCGTCTTCCCAACTCCAGGGGGGCCGTAAATGATGACGTGCTGGGGATTCGGCCCGCACAAAGCAGCGCGAAGAGCGCGGAGCCCTTCTTCTTGACCGACAATATCGTCCAGTTTCGCCGGACGAGTCCTTTCGGCCAACGGTTCGGACAGGGTGATTTGACGAAGCTTCTGCAGTTTCTCCATCTCTTTTTTCGATTCGCGGTTGACAGCAATTTTGTTGGATTGTTGGCTCTTGAGCATGTTCCAAAAGTACAGGCCGATAATGACACTAAAAAAGACATTAACGACCAGCAAAGCCGTTGTCATGTTCACGTCACGTTCCTCCCGGTAGTTCTCAATTCATCCATAGTATTACCGCGAGGAACAGGGAGTAATCATACAAAAAACGCCGGGAGCCATACCCCGGCGTTAACTGTGTGTACGCCCAGCATGGGCGTCATCTATAGGGCGAAAGTCCCGAACGGGGGCTGGCGAGCGCCTACCGTAGTCAAAGGCAAGGGTGTCCGTCGCGAGGCGGAATCTGAAGGAAGCCGGAGACAAACGCACGGGTCAAGGTACACGAACTGGATTTGAGGCAGGATTAGTCGGATGAGTTGCCAGAACACAACGAAATCCAAAGCCGCCAAGGGCTCATCCTGTAAACTCCAGTGATCGCGGGCGGAAAGATGACGCTCTTATCTGGGGAGGCCTGCGGAACACGCGAAGTAACATCGTAACCGCAGTCGAGAGGCTGCGCTGAATCCGCAGGAGTCAGCAGAGGCCATAGTACGCAAGTACGGGGCGCCGGAAAGCGGAAGGGCCGAACCGAAAGGAGAGAGGAAACCGATGCGTTCGAGAGAAGAGCGCAGACAGCAGAATATCCCGCAAGGGAGCTGCCAACAGAGAGCAGCGGTGAAGCCGCGAGGGTATGTTGGAGCGCCGAGCTCTTCTCCGGCACAAGTCGCCCCTTCCTCTCGCGAAGACCATAACGACTTGCTGGACAGGATGCTTGAGAGAGAAAATCTCTTGCTCGCATACAAGCGAGTGGTCCGAAACGGAGGAGCGCCCGGAGTGGACGGAGTAACGGTAGCTGAACTGCAGGCTTACCTGAACACACACTGGGCACAGGTGAAAGCAGAGCTCCTAGCGGGAACCTACAAACCCGCGCCAGTCAAACGGGTGGAAATCCCCAAACCTGGAGGCGGCGTGAGGCTTCTAGGGATCCCGACCGCGATGGACCGGCTCCTCCAGCAAGCCCTGCTGCAAGTGATGCATCCGATCTTCGATGCTCACTTCTCATGGGACAGCTACGGCTTCCGACCAGGGAAGCGAGCCCATGATGCGGTCCTTCAAGCCCAGCGCTATATCCAGAGTGGATACAGATGGGTTGTGGACTTGGACTTAGAGAAGTGCTTTGACCGAGTAAACCACGACATGCTCATGGCGAGGGTAGCAAGAAGGGTGAAGGACAAGCGAGACCTGAAACTCATCCGGGTGTACCTCAACGCCGGAGTCATGGTCAACGGAGTATGCCAACGGACAGAGGAAGGGACGCCGCAAGGCGGACCGCTGAGTCCGCTTCTGGCCAACATCTTGTTGGACGACCTGGACAAAGAACGAAAGAAACGCGGGTTGCAATTCGCACGTTATGCGGACGATTGTAACATCTTTGTCGCTAGCAAGCGCGCAGGGGAACGCGTCATGGAATCGGTGATTCGCTTTGTAGAGGGAAAGCTGAAACTGAAAGTGAACCGAGACAAAAGTGCGGTAGACCGCCCCTGGAACCGGAAATTCCTAGGGTTCAGTTTTCTGCCGGACAAACAAGCAACGATTCGGTTAGCCCCGAAGACCATCTCCCGATTCAAAGATAGAATACGTGAGATGACGAGTCGTTCACGGGCGATCTCCATGGAAGAGCGAATTAAACGGCTCAACCGCTACATCATCGGTTGGGTCAGGTACTTTCGACTGGCATCGATGAAGACGCACTGTGAAAGATTCGACCAATGGATTCGGCGCAGACTGAGGATGTGCCTATGGAAACAATGGAAACGGGTCAGAACCCGTCTTCGTGAACTTAGGGCCCTTGGCGTACCAGAATGGGCCTGCTTCATGATGGCCAATTCCCGCCGAGGACCATGGGAAATGTCCCGGAACACAAACAATGCCCTTCCGACTTCCTACTGGGAAGCGAAAGGGCTGAAGAGTATGCTTTTTCGTTATATGGAACTTCGTCAACCTTTTGGAACCGCCTAGTGCGGACCCGCATGCTAGGTGGTGTGAGAGGACGGGGGCTAGCCGCCCCCTCCTACTCGATTAAGCACTCTCTTCTTTAGCTGATCGGCCGTCGATGACGTGACCTTCCCGCGTGGTTAACACTGGGCTCATCCGGTCACGCACCGTTTCCTCTTTGATCAGGCAGTGCGTCACGTCCTCACGGGAAGGAAGATCAAACATGACATCCAGCATAATCCCTTCGATGATCGAACGCAACCCCCGCGCTCCCGTGTTGCGCTTGATCGCTTCTTTAGCAATTTGTTGGAGCGCCCCTTCTTCAAACTCAAGTTGGACATTGTCCATTTCAAGCAGTTTTTGATACTGCTTGACTAAGGCATTTTTCGGTTCCGTCAAGATGCGTACAAGCGCTTCTTCGTCGAGGGGCTCCAAAGTAGAGATAACTGGCAAACGCCCGACGAATTCCGGAATGAGACCGTACTTCAAAAGGTCTTCAGGCAACACTTTTTGCAACAGTTGGCCCGAACTTAACTCGGCGTGATCGTCGTCAGAACCGAATCCGATCACTTTCTTGCCGATGCGGCGTTTAATGATCTGTTCAATGCCGTCAAAGGCGCCGCCGCAAATGAACAAGATGTTCGTCGTATCGATTTGAATAAATTCTTGGTGCGGATGTTTCCTTCCCCTTGGGGCGGAACGCTGGCCACAGTTCCTTCTAAAATTTTTAACAGGGCTTGTTGTACACCTTCTCCGGATACGTCCCGCGTAATCGAGGGGTTCTCCGACTTCCGGGCCACTTTGTCAATTTCGTCGATGTAAATAATGCCCCGTTCGGCCTTTTCCACATCGTAATCAGCAGCCTGGATCAGCTTGAGTAAAATATTTTCCACATCTTCTCCGACGTATCCCGCCTCCGTGAGCGAAGTCGCATCCGCTATGGCAAACGGAACGTTCAATATCCTGGCCAATGTCTGGGCGAGAAGGGTTTTGCCGCTGCCGGTGGGTCCGAGCATGACAATGTTACTTTTCTGAATCTCGACATCGTCGGATTTGCTTCCGGAGTTGATGCGCTTGTAGTGGTTGTATACAGCGACAGACAGTGACTTTTTCGCAGCTTCCTGCCCGATGACGTACTCGTCGAGGATGGCACAAATCTCCTGAGGCTTGGGAAGTTCCTGCAGATCCACCTCTTCTTCGTGTCCCAGTTCTTCTTCGACGATCTCCGTGCACAACTCAATACATTCATCACAAATATACACGCCGGGGCCGGCGACTAATTTTCGAACTTGTTCCTGAGTTTTACCACAAAAAGAACATTTCAACTGACCCTTTTCCTCGTTAAACCTCAACACAAGGATCACCCTTTCAAATGAAATGTCGATGGGTGATGACTTGAACAATCAAGCCATGACCTGGCTTCCACTGATTGCCGCAAAACAGGGCACGAGGAGCCGCACCTAATTTATTTTCCTACCTCCATTATGCCGCATTTTGGCTGTTCGATACAAGTAGTTCAATCGTTTTTCGGATAATAATATCTTCTTTTAACGAATCCATGCCTTGGTCGCTCAGGTCTTTCCGAACGTCCTCGACGTCTCGGTTAAGCATTTCAGCAAAGCGCTTTATCTCTTCTTCGAGGTCCTCGTCACTGACTTCTACATTTTCTTTTTTGGCAATGGCTTCCAGAACCAGACTCGTTTTGACGCGCTTTTCAGCCTGTTCTTTAAACTGCTCCCGCAAAGCCTCTTCTTCTTGTCCCATCATCTGCTTATACGTGTCCAAATTCATGCCTTGCATTCTCAACTGCTGTTCAAAGTTTTGCAACATGCGGTCAATTTCCTGTTCAACCATTACTTGCGGGATGTCCACCGACGCGTTTTCTGCCGCCTTCTCCACGACCGTATCCCGTTTGTACTGTTTTTCTTCCTCTTCTTTCCGTTCCTGCAATTTCCGTTTGATGTCGTCTTTCAGTTCTTGCAGCGTGTCAAATTCACTGACGTCTTTGGCAAACTCGTCGTCGAGCTCGGGTAAGTTCTTCCGTTTAATTTCATGCACCTTTACTTTAAAGGTCGCTTCTTTCCCGGCGAGTTTTTCTTGCTGGTAATCTTCGGGAAACGTGACGACAACGTCTTTTTCTTCTCCTGCTTTCACACCGATCAATTGATCCTCAAAACCTGAAATAAACTGGCCCGATCCGAGTTCCAAGTTGTAGTTTTCCGATTTCCCGCCTTCAAACGGTTCACCGTCGATGAACCCTTCAAAATCAATGAGTACGTGGTCGTGCTTCTGTGCTTCCCCTTCGACCGTTTCCAGCTCGGCGTAACGGTTACGCATCGTCTCCAGCTCTTGGTCGATATCTTCATCCTTAACGGAAAAGTCTCTTTCCGGTATTTCCAGATCTTTGTATTCACCCAGTTCGACTTCAGGCTTCACTGTCACAGTCGCCTTGTAAATGAGGGGTTTCCCTTTTTCAATTTGTTCCACGTCGATGTCGGGACGGTCAACCGGTTCAATCCCCGCTTCTTCTACAGCCTGCGCGTAGCTTTCTGGGAGCAGTATGTCCAAAGCGTCTTGGTACAGAGCCTCCACTCCGAATCGGGCCTCGAACAGCTGACGCGGTACTTTTCCTTTGCGAAACCCAGGGACATTTATCTGTTTTCTCACTTTGTAAAAAGCGGCGTCTAAAGCCGATTTGACTTTCTCCTCATCAACTTCAACCGTCAGTACACCTTGATGGTTCTCCTGCTTTTCCCATTGGACTTTCATACGCGAATATTCCCTCCTACGATTACACCTGAAAGCAACAATTATAATCAACTCATTATAACACAGCTCTAAGGGGTTTCAATAGATGTAAGGCAAAACGTTCACAGTCTGCCGCAAGAAAAACAGCCGGATATCCCCGGCTGACAAAAGTTCCTCAAATGGCGTCCCAGGAGAGATTCGAACTCCCGACCGACGGCTTAGAAGGCCGCTGCTCTATCCAGCTGAGCTACTGGGACACAGTGTTCTCGGAACACGCGATAAGCAAATCTTAGTATATTAAAAAGCCCTTCATGGCGTCAAGGGCTTTCTCGTCATTTCAATTCCAATCAGGCCAACGTCTCCGCTAGCGCGACGTCTAAACTCGCATCAATAAGCAGTTTCACGCTTCTTTCCACTTAATGTTGCAACCGATACTCGGCTTTTGTTGAACGGTAATCGGGGTTTGATTGATCAGTTGATCCAGTGCAGTGCGAATGGACTCCCCTGTTACCGGAATTTCATTCCCGGGACGGGAATCGTCTAATTGCCCGCGGTAAACACACTGAAGACGACCGTCAAAAATGTAAAAATCCGGAGTGCAAGCCGCTTGGTAAGCTTTGGCTACTTCTTGCGTCTCGTCGTACAAATACGGAAAAGGGTATTGAAGCTTTTCTGCCACTTCCTTCATTTTTTCCGGAGAATCCTCCGGATACTGTTCGACATCGTTGGAGTTAATCGCTACAAAGGAAACACCTTTTGGCATATAGTCGTTAGCCAGCTCAACGAGCTGTTTCTGAACGTGTTTGACATACGGACAATGATTACATATAAACATCACGACAGTCGCAACAGGCGACTTTACATCACTCAATGCGACTTTTTTTCCGGAAACCACATCTTGCAACTCAAAATTTGGAGCCTTTGTCCCCAGAGGAAACATATTCGATTCTGTTAAAGCCACGTCTATCACGCCCCTTTGTCTAATTCCTCCTGTATTATAGCATACCTTTTCACATCATTCAGGTTTTTTCGCCTTCAGGGAGTACGTCCCCCCCAACGGGACAAGCTCTCCTCCAGGGGTGTAATACGTGATGTCGACACCCCCCTCGTCTCCCGTCTCAAGGACAGCATACGTCGGGACGGTGTACCCGCGGGGCTGAACGACACTCCCCGGGTTAACGAAAAGGCAGCCTCCGTGTGCAGAGCAGTACGGCGTGTGAGAATGACCGAAGCACACAATGTCGGCAGCCACCTCTTCCGCCCGATATAAAAGGCTTGTAAGGGAAGATTTGATGCCATAACGATGACCGTGCGTGACAAAAAAGCGATAGCCGCCCCCTTCCCATATTTCCTCTTCTTTGACCGCTTCAAAGTCGCAATTTCCGCGAACGACCGTCATCCGCTCGCGATTCGGCAAGGCGTCCGCGTCCGTGCAGAAATCACCGCAATGAATGACGTGATCGGCCACCTCCCTGCGGATCACGCTGGACAGAACTTTCTCTTCTCCGTGATTGTCGCTTACGATCAGTATGCGCACGGTCTCATCCCCCTCAAACTCAAAGCGTCGCCTTAATTCGTCTGCCAACAACTGCATAGCTTTTGCCCGGTGACTGATTTGATCCTTTTCTTGCGGCGATAATTCGGCCATTGTCACCGAGCGCCCTTCCAACTCAAACAGCGGGTCGTACCCAAAGCCATTCGTACCCCGCGGCCGAAATGCTATCCGCCCAGGGCACTCTCCCCGTACGACGATCTCTTCGCCGTCAGGGAGAATCAAAGCGAGGGCGCACACGAATGTCGCCGTTCGTTCTTCTGCCACAACGCGCTCCATTTCGTGTAACAGTTTTCGGTTGTTGGCCGCATCGTCTCCGTGCTCGCCCGCATAGCGGGCCGAATAAACGCCCGGCGCTCCGCCCAAAGCGTCCACTGTTAACCCGGAATCGTCAGCAACAACTGGAATATTCAGTATATTAGCAACAGACTTTGCTTTTTTCACCGCATTTTCTTCAAATGTCTTGCCGTCTTCCACTATGTTGCCAACACCGTCGACATCGTTCAAACCCCTCACGTCAATACCGAAATTCCGTTTAAACAGAGCCTGAAACTCCCGCAATTTGTGCTCGTTACGACTGGCGAGAACGATCTTGTCCCACGTCCATTTCTGCTTTGATACCATCAGACTTCACTCCGATACTTTCAGCACTTTTACCCAGCACTTGTTTTTGAATGTGCACAATTTCCCGAATTCCTTCTGCGGCCAACGTTAACAGGTTATGTAACTCTTCTCCTGTAAACGGTGCATCTTCCCCAGTTCCTTGTACCTCAACGTACTGACCAGATCCAGTTAACACCACATTCATGTCCACTCTCGCCTGAGAATCTTCTTCGTAACTTAAGTCTAGCACAGGTTGATCTTGCACAATTCCGACGCTGGTCGCCGCCAAAAAGTCCCGCACAGGTATTGAAGAAAGTTTTTTATTGTGCACTAGGGTGTTCAATGCATCGACCAGGGCGACAAACGCACCGGTAATAGACGCTGTCCGCGTACCTCCATCGGCTTGAATGACATCACAGTCAATCCACACGGTGCGCTCCCCAAGGGCTTCCAGGTCGACGACCGAACGCAGTGAGCGTCCAATGAGACGCTGAATTTCCATCGTGCGCCCTCCGATCTTACCTCTGGCGGCTTCACGCATATTGCGCGACTCCGTCGACCGCGGAAGCATCGAATACTCTGCCGCAATCCAGCCTCGCCCTTCTCCGCGCATAAACGGCGGCACACGCTCTTCTACAGAAGCAGTACAGATAACCTTCGTATCCCCCACTTCAATTAATACCGACCCTTCGGCATGTTTAATAAAATCACGCGTAATCGTCACCGGCCTCAACTGGTTGGCTGCGCGTCCATCGCTCCGCAAAAGCCGTCCCCCCTATACAAATCGTTCACCCATATAGCATAACCTTGCGGACTGCCATTTAGCAACTGCAAACAAAAATCCATCCCTGTCGTACAGGGATGGTCAGCTCTAGTAAAAACTATAAACCGATCGGATTGACTTTCGTCGGCCGGCTGACCGGCTCTGCTGCTTGAGCAACAGCAGATTCGCCGTTAACCGAAATTTTTACCTGCTCAGCGCCGGTATTTTCCGTCAAGGAAAGGACGATGGACTGGATTGCGTGATCAGATACTTTGTTTTCTTGCCCGTATTCCAAAAGTTGTTCGCCGAAATCAGCGACGACAGTTCGGTCTTCGACGGTGATTTCGTTGACTTCTAGGTTATCCAGTATTTCAGTGTTCAATTGCGATGATTGTAGAGGGCCTGCAATTAACTGTTCAATGGTCACTTCTGCCACATTGTCGCCACGCGGCACCATGCGCGTCACTGGGACGAAGTAAGTCGTTTCGCCTTCCTGCCCTAAAAAGTACAGCGTGACCGGCATGCTGTCGGAGATGTGTACCCCTTTGGCCACTTCGATGTTAATCGCTGTATTTTCACGCGTCATGTCAGTAGACGGCGTTTTTCCCTTCGGCATTTCCTCGAGGGGATCGCCGTTGATCCACAAGTTTACCTTGTCGACGCTGTCCCAAGAAGTTAAAGCCCACGTGATGGCACTTAAAATATTCTCTTCTTCCGATTGCTCATAATTTAAAAACTCCTTAGATAGATCAACCGTTGCCGTTCCATCTTGAATGTCGAGGCCGAGAATTTCCGTTCCTTCTGGCAATAGAGGTGTAAATCCTTCTGGCAATGCGCCCGCTTCTTCAATCTCCCCACCTTTCACCATATACGCCAGCTGTTTTTGAGCAATCCCTTCTGTTTTAGGGATCGCGACCGAATAGGGCACGACATACCCGGCTGAATCTTTGACGTATAGTTCAACTTCTTGTGTTTCTGAAGCGGCAGCCTCATCTTCTTCAGTATCGGCTTCAGACTCATCCGCCTCTTGCAGAGGCTCCTCTGCCTGCTCTATCCCTGCTTCCTCACTGTCAACAGACGTCGTATCCGGGGGCGGGTCAATTTCAGGAGTTTCCGGACCGAAAAGACAACCGGATAGTAAAAGCGGGATTAGTGCGACGATCGACATCATGCGTAAAGCGTTACCGCGCATACTGTTTCCTCCCTGGCCAAGTTTTACTATATGTATACGAGCCCGGACAGGAATTATACATGCTATCTATGTGAAAAAACCAACCTTCCGAAGAAAGTTGGTAGAACCGCTTCACACTTTTTCTAAGTGAACGTGTTTGGCATCAAGGGTCAGTTGTAGACAACTGGCCGCAATCTGCCGAAACAACCGGGGTGAACCGCTCGTAAAATAGCGGTGCTCCGGCCTTTCTGACGGGTCCAGTGTCAGCGTGTTCTGTTGGAGCATAATCGACTTCAATTCCCGTGCAGTTTCCGTAGCAGAACTGATGAGAGTCACTCCGTCACCCATGGCCCGTGCAATGTGCTTACGCAGTAAAGGATAGTGGGTGCACCCGAGAATCAACGTATCTATGTCGTCGTTGAACAGGGGGGTCAAAGCCTGTTGCACAATTGGAAATACGTCGTCTGCTTCTGCTCGGCCGCTCTCCACGAGGGGGACAAACGACGGACAAGCAAGGCTGACGATGTGTAGATCCGCTTTTAAACGCGTCAGTGCCCGCCTGTAAGCTCCACTCTGTACCGTCCTCTCCGTTCCGATTACACCGATGCGCCCGTTTGTTGATGCCTGAACCGCTGAACGGGCTCCAGGATGTATCACACCGATGACCGGTACGTCAACTTTCTGCCGCACATCTTCAAGTGCGACAGCTGTCGCTGTATTGCACGCCATAACGAGTGCCTTCAAAGAAAACGAAGTGGTCAAAAAGTCAACAATGTCCAGTGTAAATTGGCGAACCTCCTCCGGTGTACGCGATCCGTAAGGACAGTGAGCCGTGTCGCCAAAGTACACAATGCGTTCGTACGGCAACTGTCGCATTACCTCGCGTACAACAGTTAGTCCTCCGACGCCCGAGTCTAAAATGCCGATTACTTTGGTCTCTCGATTCAAATGTAGTGCTCTCCTCTACCGATGTCCTTTCATTTTATCCATGTAATCTGCAATTAAGTGCAGGGCATGGTCCACTTGATCGACTTCTTCCCGGCTCATCTGGTCCAGAACGGCCCCCAAGTACTCACGCCTCGCCTTCAACACATCGCGTACGATTTCTTCCCCTTTGCGTAAAATATGCACTTTTACCACGCGGCGGTCCTTTTGGCTTCGAACTCGCGCCACTAGCCCGGCCTTCTCCATCCTGTGCAAAAGATCGGTCATCGTGCTGAAAGCCAGAGACATTTTTTGACTAATGTTCCCGATGGTCATGTCGCCATGTTCATTCAACAGATAGAGGACTTCAAACTGTTGGGGGTAATCGGAAAATTATGTAAAATGAGGCGTCCCTTCTGTTTGACCGTCGAGCTGACGCGACGCAATGCTGCCTCTACCCTTTTGACTTGATCGGGAGAATGAAACCCTTTGCTCCCCATGGAATCTCCTCCGCCATACCGAACGGTATAGAGACAGTATAGCGGGAAAAAGGGTGCGTGTGAACCTTCATCCCATTTTCAATACAAAAAGAACCCCCGTGACGAGGGGTTCCTGTTCGAAAAGAGGCGCTAAATTTGTAATTCCCCAAGTCGAACGAGTTCAACGACAGCCTGAGACCGACCTTTGACGTTCAACTTTTGCATCACGTTCGAAATGTGATTGCGAACAGTTTTCTCGCTAATAAATAACTGTTGAGCAATTTCCCTGGTTGTCTTGTCTTGGACGAGTAACTCAAACACTTCGCGCTCTCTGTTCGTCAGTAATGGCTTCTGACTCTGGTCATTTTGCTTCAAAGCATGCCACCCCTCCTTGCTAAATCTCTCAGTCACAAGGGCAAGGGATACAGTCAACTTATTGTATGAGCGCGCGCTAACCATGGTGCAGGATGTACAATATTTAGGCCCGTTCTGGCAACGGCTAGATGACGTCGCTGGACAAGGTGAACGGAACGCTTGGCAGATGTGTCTGAAACCACGATCTCGCTTCCGGTTCGCGACTGACGACGAAGTACGCGTTGCGCATATCCACTTCCCTCACCCCCACTCGTGCGCACTCAGTTGGAGACGGGGAAACGGCAGGGTATTAAAGAACAAGAGCGTATCTCCAAAGTGAAAACACGATTCCATACAGGCGGCGAGGGGGAATGAATTGCTTGGACGCAAAAAGTGTACTGGCTCGAATCCAAACTGCTCGATCAAGTGTCGCGCATCGTCTAGTTGCTCGCGCGATCGGATTGAAGTCTTACGTGACGCAGTTAATACAGGGTAGTGGAACGGCACATATCGAAACGGAATCCCGTGTACAAACAAACAAACAAACCCTCCCTCCCCTGGCAAGCCTATCTTTAGTTTCTCCCGCCAAAGGAAGGTCCATCCGCTTTCCACCATTCGTCCTCGGCACTCTTCTAGACACTCTTTATACGTCGAGTAGCCGCGCCGTCCCAAACGGCTTTGTGTCGGGACAGTCCTCCTTAATGTCGTAAACAAAAAAAACCGTCCTTTAACATCAGGACGGGTTCACAACGGTTGTGCCACCACATCTCAGCCTCCAAACAAGCTGGCAAGCCAATCAATGACGGCGCGCAAGAGATCTAACCCTCGTTCGATAAAGTTCCGCGTTTCCGGTGAATCCAATATCTCATCTAAGTTGTTGCGAATTTTGTCGACTTGTTTTCCTAACTGATTCCAATCGATATTCAACTCAGAAATTCGCGTTAACAAGTCAGTAATCAAGTCGACATCCGAATCGCTCAAGTTGATATTGAGGTCACCCGCCACATTGATGACGAGCTGCCGCATTTCTTCTCTCGTCTCCGGTTTGTTTTCGGCGAGCTGCTCTTTCAAGCGCATCATCAACTCGGCAATTTTCTCATCTCCGTACTTTTCGCCGAGCTCAGACGTTTTGACCATCTCTTCGTTGGCCACTTTTTTCTGCTCTTCACTAATCTCTTCGTCCATCGCCGCTTCAAAGGCCTTCAGTATGCCGGTCAAACCGGCCGTTCCAGACACCTCAAACGGTGCTGTAACGTAAACGTCGGCATCTTTGACACCGGCGGTGACCATCGCATTGGCATAAATGGAATTAGAGATGTGTGAGATGTTGTTCGTATCGACATTGATCCCTGAACCTTCTTCAGTCAATGTAATTTTCGCCGAAGAAATGGCGCGGGAACCAATCGTGGCAGCGCTGAGGTAATCTCCTAAGTACCGATGCTCCTCTTCGTTCGTGACTTCCAGCACCTGTACCGACTCTGCATCGACACCCATCTCGTCTAACAGTTGCTGGCGCTGTTCACTTGACAGATCCGCTCCCAGCGTGACGACTGTTTCCCCTACAACGGCATCGGCAAAGGCCGCCGGCGGGAGCAACAAAGTAAAGACAGCAAACAGCGCACCCAAAAGACCCAGTTTTGTCACGCGTTTCATCACTGATGAAATCCCCCCTTATCACTAATTATAGACGAAAAAAAGGAAAAAAAGTTTCGCTGTGTCGCCTGACAACTTGCTTATTCACTCTTTATATCACAAATCCCCTGCAGCCGGAAGACCTTTTACCCCTGTGGCCGACGTAACACCTTGAACGATAGCCTCGGCCACCACATTCGCTGCGAGGGCCCCCACTAAATCGACAGAAGCTTGGATCTCTCCCCCCGCTAAAGCGAACAACGTGTCGCCGTCCAACATCGTATGGGCAGGGAATGTCGTTCTGGCGAGGCCGTCGTGTGCCATTTGGGCAACCTTCGTTGCCCGCGTTTTCGACAGCTTCGCATTCGTGGCGACGACGCCGATGGTCGTATTCATGCCTGGAAAAGCGTTTTGTTCCTTCCCACTGCGGCGCATTAACTGGACAGAATCCAAAATCGTGCCGTCTTCTCCGCGCGGACCAGCTAAAATCTTTCCCGTTGCCGGATCAACCACATGACCGTAAGCATTTACGGCGACGATGGCCCCCACGATTAAACCGTCGGGCAACCGGACGGATGCGGTTCCCAAACCGGCTTTCATCGCTCGATCCATGCCGAGTGCTTTCCCCACCGTAGCACCGCATCCCGCTCCTACATTTCCGACCGGGACATGGACATCTGCCGCCTGGCAAGCGCGATATCCCATCTCGCGATCAGGGCGCACGGATGCGTCCCCGACGCTTAAATCGTACAATATAGCGGAGGGAACGATGGGAACGTGCGCGTAACCTGTCTCAAGTCCTTTACCCTGTTCTTCTAAATAATCCATCGCTCCCGTAGCCGCTTGCAATCCAAAGGCACTGCCGCCACTGAGGACGACGGCGTGAACTTCCTCGACTGCATTCACGGGTGCAAGCAAATCCGTCTCCCGCGTTCCCGGAGCAGAACCTCTTACGTCGACACCGCACACCATTCCTTCGCCTGCCAATACAACGGTACACCCTGTCAATGCTTCCTTGTTTTCCGCATGACCGACGCGAATGCCCGGAACGTCTGCAATACTGCCCATTGCGTTCATCTCCCGTCACAAAAGATGACATGTGCACAACTTTACACTTCTTGCTGTGAAGAAGAAATTCCTGCTTTTCTCCACAAACCGCGGATTCTAGACAAAATCGCGGGCATTCCGACGGACATTTTATAACACGCTGAACCGTCAGTGTGGACGCTTTTTTTCGTTTATCAAGCTCTCTTGGGCCATTCGCACGAGTTCTTTGACCATTTGCCCACCGATGACCCCGCCAATCTTCCCTGCGCTCTTCGTTTTTAAATCTCCGTTGTATCCCTTTGACAGCGGAACACCGACGTGCTTCGCTGCTTCAAATTTAGCCCTTTCAGCTGAAATTGAGCGCCCAATTTGGCGGCTTATGACTTGGGCTTTCAATTTGTCTAACGCTTCGCGCGACTCCGGGACGAGAAGTCTCCTTCTGCTAGCCATACTGACACCACCTTTCCTCAAGTAGTGTTTAATCTTCACTCCTGGTTTATGTGTGTGGAAAAGGCATCACGTTTAGGTTAAAACGCGGGGGAAGACTGGAGTCCTTCTCTATGTAAAAAAAGCTGTCCAGGAAGTCAGCGAGCACTGACTTTCTGGACAGCTCCTCGTAATTAATGGGCGAAAATGTGTTTTCCGATTTGAACGGTTTGGGGACGCCCCCAAATCCAGGGTGACGTGGCGGTTTCGGGGTTAAAGTAGTACAGCGAACCGTGTGTCGGGTCCCAGCCCCTTACAGCGTCTCGCACAGCAAGCCGGGCTTCGTCGTCAGGTGTCAACCAAATTTGACCGTCATCGACGGCCGTGAATGCACCCGGTTCAAAAATAACCCCTTTTGCCGTATTCGGAAATTGGTCTGACGCAATTCGGTTCATAATCACCGCCGCAACAGCTACCTTTCCCGCGTACGACTCACCGCGGGCCTCCCCGTGTACCGCCCGGGCGACCCATTCTACTTCATTGAGGGAAAGGCTCACTTTTTTGAGGGTTCGCCAAGTAGCAGGGCCGACAATACCATCCACTTTCAAACCGTAGTCTCTTTGAAATCGCTTGACGGCTTGACTCGTGTGGATGCCGAATTGTCCGTCCAGCTTTAATTTGTAGTAGCCGAGCAACCTCAATCTATACTGCAAATCCCATACATCACCGTTTTCACTTCCGTAAGACAGCTTTCTTGGAGCATGCGCATCAGCATCATCCGTCATCACCGGCGCCAACAAAACAGAGGCGAGCACGATGAATGCAAGACAGATGCGACCGCATTTTTTCCAAATCATCGAATACCTCCTAATGCGATGATGATCACTTGCAGCGAGACTCGCACTCGTTCGCTGTACGGTTACCGCCACGACGGTAATCAGCGCCCATTATAAGCAGACACTCTAAAACGGGCAATATGGGATTATTGGATAAACCGGAATTTTTTGGTGGGAGACAGTTAACTTACTAAACGGTAAAGTTGATTTATTCCCTTAATTTGTTCATAATAATTTAAGGAAAGACCAAGATTACATATTAAGGAGGATGTTCATCATGGCAAAGCACGAATTGCCGGCACTTCCCTACGATTACAATGCGCTGGAACCTTACATCGATGAACAGACGATGCGTATTCACCACGGCAAACACCATGCGACGTATGTAGACAAACTGAACGCTGCGTTAGAAGGACAAGCTGCTCTGGCCGAAAAAAGTGTCAACGACCTGTTAGCCTCCCTTGACAGTGTGCCGGAAAGCATCCGCACAGCAGTGCGCAATAACGGAGGAGGACACTCGAACCACACGCTCTTCTGGCAAATTTTGAGCCCAAATGGCGGAGGTGAGCCGAGCGGAGCCCTTGCCGATGCCATTAACAGCACATTCGGCAGCTTTGACAAGTTCAAAGAAGAATTCGCCGCTCAAGCTGCCGGTCGTTTTGGTAGCGGCTGGGCATGGTTGATCGTGGACAAAGACGGGAAATTGGCCGTGACGAGCACGCCGAACCAAGACACTCCCGTGATGGACGGCAACACCCCGATCCTCGGACTCGACGTTTGGGAGCACGCTTACTACTTGAAGTATCAAAACAGGCGTCCGGAATACATTAACGCATTCTGGAATGTCGTCAATTGGGATGAAGTGGCCAAACGTTTTGACGCGGCCAAATAACAGATTGCGACATTCGGACAAAGGTAAAGGGCTGCCGTTCAGCCGAAACGTTCCGACTGACGGCAGTCCCTTCTTTTTTACAGCAAAACATGTCGCAGTTGTAAGACGTCATCACAGATGTAGTCAGCCTGTAGGTGTTCAAATTTGCTACGCGCTTCTTTTCCCGACAAACCGGTCAGTGTAGCGGCAAAGCGACAGCCCATACTTTGAGCCGCCATGTAATCGGCCACCGAATCTCCGACAATGAGCACCTCTTTCCCGTTTTCAAGGGGTAACGGTGTTTCGATCACACGTCGATCCGGTACCTCAGTGCCCAGCAAAGCTTTCATGTACGTGTACGGTTGCGGTTTGCCGAGGGGACTTTTTTCTGGAAAAGCGTCTTCAGCCTTGAGAACTTCCGAAGCCGTCGCCACGTGTTTCGGATGAAAGTACTCCGAAAAACCGAAGACTTGAAAGGGCACGTCCGTTTCTAGGCGCGGCCTACCTGTCCCGATACCGAGTCTGATCCCTCGGCTGCGTAAATCACGCAATAAAGCTCGAATCTCATCCGGTTCAGCGAGCGGAATCTCGTTCTCTAAGAACCCTTTCTTTCCCGGCGTTTGCGGGCGACTGCCTTCCGATTGTTCGAAGTAGGCGTCCCCTAAATACCACTCTTGATAAACGGTGCGGCCCAACTCCCAAAGTGGATGGTCCCGGGAGAACATCTCTGTTTTTACTCCGAACCATTCTTCGGCCAATACGTTCAAATGACGGATAACGGCTTGTTTTTCTGCCTTTGTCGACGAGAAGTCGGGGACGAATAAGGTGTAATCAGGAGCGAATGAAATGCCTTCCTCCCGTACGATGTGGCCAATCTGCTGCAACTCTTCGCGGCCGATGCCCTGGTGCAAAAGTTTGCGGACCGTTTCTTCGTGAGTAGGCATCAATTTCTGTAGCAGATGCAGCAGTTGGTGGGCTGTCGTCATAAACACCATGTCCCAGTTTGAGTTGATCCCGCGGTTTTTCACAAAGTTGAGCGTATCGTCATGGGCGAACACGAGCTTCCGAATGCGCCGAATATCCCTTTCCTCGAGCGCCGTTGAAAATCGCTCACCTGAAAGCCCCAAGTAGTCCGAACTGTGCAGCAGCTCCCACACAGATAAAGCAGAGGCGTCAAAACAACGCTCCTCACTCAAAAAAACGCCGTCGACGTCAAACAAAATGGTTGTAATCAATCCGCTTGCTCCTCCCAGTCAGTCTCCCTCTATACTTTAGCAAAAATGCAGACAAACGGACACCCTTTTACCCCTCATTCCCCTTTCCACTTGTTCCGTCTCTCAACAGACTCCTGCGCCTTCCATATCTCCTCATGGATCCTGGTGGGAGACCAGCCTAACATGTCGCCCATGAGTTTCGCAACCGGTTCAATGGCGGAACGCCCCTGGTCGTGAGAAAACAAGAACAGGGGATGGCGGCGCTCTAGCACATCGCACACCGTTAACGCCTGCTCGTGCCAGACGGCGTAACGGACGTCAGCCGCCAACAAGTCGCGGTGGAACTGTTCATCGTCTTCCTCGTGAATCGCCACCACGAGATCCACATGTCGCCCGTATGTCGTCACCAATCGTTCGGCCGTCTCCCTTTGAAACCCTTTTTGCTCTAATTCAGCTCTTTTCCTCAATTTAAACGATTCAAATGTTCCCGCGATCCCCTTCACACCGGTTAAAGGTGTCGTGAGGGTCTGACACGGTTTCACACGTGTGGCCCGCCCTTTTGCTTGAAGCACTCGGATCACGTGATTGACGACGCGTTCTGCCATTTTACGGTAAGCTGTCAATTTACCCCCAGCAATGGAAATCAGACCGGTCTCACTCGTTATCATTTCGTCTGCGCGGGAAATTTCCCCCGGTTTTTTCCCCTCTTCGTGAATGAGGGGACGAATGCCCGCCCACGAAGACAAGACTTGGCTCTTATTAAACGAATGCTTCGGGAACCCTTCGTTTAACACATCGATCAAATACGCCACATCTTCCTGCGTTGGAACAGGGTTGCGAAGGTCACCGCGGTAGGATGTGTCTGTCGTACCGACGTACGTAAAGCGGCCCCGGGGGATGACAAACACGATTCTTCCGTCGGAAGGCAGAAGAGTCACCGCATGGGTGACAGGAAGCTCTCGGCGGTCCAACACAATGTGAACGCCCTTGGAATGAAACAGACGCTTACCCCGAGGACGAACAGCGTCTTTGCGGCGAATGTCATCGACCCAAGGCCCTGCGGCATTCACCACTGTTTCTGCTTGAATCTCCCATTCCTTGCCGGACAGCACATCGCGCACTTTCGCCCCGTGGCAACGCCCATTTGTGATGACAAGATCTACAACCTCAACGTAATTGAGCACGTGTCCGCCGTTTTCATGTGCCGTCTTAGCCACTTCTAACGTGAGGCGGGCGTCGTCTGTGACGTATTCGTAATATCTGCCGCCGCCAACCATATCCGCACCGGCAAGCATTGGCTCTGCTTGTTCGATTTGGTCCGGTTTCAGCATGACACGCCGCTCATACCGGCGCACGTCGGCCAGATGGTCGTACAACCGCAGTCCGAGCGTCATCGGGTAGTACGACATCGCCCCCGCCAATTTGCGACTGGTCGGGATGATAAACGGCATCGGCGTCACAAGATGGGGCGCAATATTCAACAACGCGTTCCGCTCTCGCCCAGCTTCGCGGACTAAACGAATCTCTCCTTTGGCCAAATAGCGCAGTCCACCGTGTACGAGTTTCGTCGAACGGCTGCTCGTTCCCCCGGCAAAGTCCCCCTGATCGACCAAGACGACATTTAAGCCGCGAAGCACGGCGTCTAACGCAATGCCACAACCGGTAATTCCACCACCGATGACGAGCAGGTCGTACTTCGTTTTGTCCATGTCCTGAATCAGCCGATTTCGCGTTTGATAGGAAAAACTCATTTTCGCTCCTCCCATATAAAAAGAGACACCGAGCTAAAACGAATCCGCCTCCGGATTCGCCCGACTCAGTGTCTCCTCGTCTCTTAAGTGCCGTATTTACTTACCCTTACTATAAATCGATTCACGCCTCTCCGTCAAGCGAACCAAAAACCGCGAGAGGTTTTTAAAGGGTAACCTGTCAGGTATACTGGTAATTAAAAATACGAGAAACGGGGACCGTCATACATGCCTGAATTACCAAACGCTTATAAAGAACAGATGCGGACGCTGCTCGGAGAGGCGGATTACCGGGCTTTCATGCGCGCTTACACGAAATCGCCGGTTCGCGGTTTGCGGACCAACACACTAAAAGTATCACCCTCTGAACTCAAGGAAATGGTGCCGTTTCATCTAAAACCGGTCGAATGGTGTCCCGCAGGTTTTTACTACAGTTCGAAAGACAGCCCGGGAAAACACCCCTATCACGACGCCGGGCTATATTACATCCAAGAACCGAGTGCCATGGCCGTCGTGGAACAGCTCGACCCTCAGCCTGGTGAACGGGTGCTCGATTTGTGTGCGGCTCCAGGTGGGAAATCGACCCAAATCGCGGCCAAAATGGGTGGACAGGGCTGGCTTATCTCGAACGAGATTCACTCCCAACGGGTGAACGTCCTGACGGAAAATCTGGAGCGGTGTGGCGTTTGCAACGCAACAGTCTTAAACGAGTCCCCACAGCGCCTGGCGTCGCGGTTTACCGCCTTCTTCGACCGAATCCTCGTCGACGCTCCTTGTTCCGGTGAAGGGATGTTTCGCAAAAATCCGGACGCCGTTAACGAGTGGAGTCCCCAACACGTTTTGGGATGCACACGACGCCAGCGGGAGATACTCGACGCCGCCATTCCCATGCTGCGGCCAGGCGGGCGTCTCGTCTACTCAACGTGTACCTTTAACACACGGGAAAACGAAGAGATCGTCGACTATCTGTTGCACACGTTTCCTGATCTCACGTTGCAAAAAGCCCAAAACCATCGTCACTTCACACCTGGAATTGCCCGAGAAACGCGTGCCCGTACGCTAAACGAGCACGTTGCCCGCTTGTGGCCCCACCAGTTGGAAGGGGAGGGGCACTTTATCGCAGTATTTAAAAAGCAGGGTGATGCCGACTCGCCTGCGAAGGAAACGGGGTACCCCAAGGCAGCCCTTTCAGCCGATTTACTTGAGAAGTGGAGAACATTTGAACGGGATACGTTGACCGCCCCGCTGTCGGAAAAACGGCGGATCGTTTTTGGCTCCCACTTGTACGACATTCCTCCCGACTTACCGGATTTGCGGGGAATTCGAGTCAAGCGACCTGGCCTTTACCTCGGTGAGTTCAAGAAAAACCGATTTGAGCCGAGTCACGCTTTAGCTATGGCGCTGACAAAGCAAAACGCGCGTTTGGTCACATTCCTTTCGTCGAAGCGTATCGGTGATGTAGCCGCATACCTCCGGGGTGAAACGGTGACGGCTAAAAGCAGTCAAAAAGGGTGGACACTTGTCACGGTTGACGGATTCCCCCTCGGCTGGGGGAAACAAGTGGGGACAGTCGTGAAAAACCACCTGCCAAAGCGATTACGGCGGCACGTTGATTCCTATTAAACAGTAGGGGAAGGGGCTGCTGTGACAGACAGCCCCATTCCCGCTACCGGATGACACTGCTGTTATTCGCTAGTATGGAAGTATGAATTTCAGGATAATAGGCACTATGCACACCAACTTCCTGCCTCACCCCTCGGCTGCTCTTCGCTTCCGTTGCGTCGAAAACAAAAAGGACACCAATGCCAGCACGGCAAACAAAGTACCAAAATGTGCATTTTGTTCGACGGACAGTTGATCGGCCACTATGCTCCCGATCAATGTTCCGAAAGCAATACCAAAGTGCAAAGCGGAATTGTTCAGGCTTTGCTGTATATCCGATGTCTCGGGAGACAATTGAATCAGGTGACTTTGGATCGGCGGTGTAATCGCCCAACTCAACACACCCCAAATCACCAAGACAAACCAGAAGAACATCAATGAGGTATATGGCATGGTCAACAAACAGACACCCAAAAGTACGATCACTGTCAACAGTGTGCGCTTGATGCCGAACCTGTCAGCCGAAAATCCTCCTATTGGAGTCTCTTCTTTTTTGTCTTTTTAGAAAAAAACGCACAAAAAAAGCCTTCTTTCTGTAATCACCACAACACCATCACAGAAAGAGACGATTTTTTTGCGTACCCTAATGGCTACTTTCCAAGAGTATAACATGACAGCTTTATCTTCCTGTGGATTGTTCAGACTTGATTCCCGAAGATCATGTGTGCGACGAAACGGACGTGGAGAGTGCATTTGGTCATGTCAAACGAAACCTCGGTTTTCAACGATGACACCTTCGAGGATTGGAGAAAGTCCATGTAGAGCCCGGATGGGTGACCATCGCCCATAATACCCGGAAAGTGGCGGCGGCGAAACGCCACCAAAATGATCCCAACAGTAGAAATCAAAAACAGCCACCGGGGAGATTGTCAACAGTCTCCCCCGATGGCTCCCAAAATTTATATCTCAGGTAGAGTTTGATTTTCGTTAAAATGGCTCATTTCCATTTCGTACGTCACTTGCACCGGTTGTTCAGAGGAGCCGTTTAGTGAAGATCTAACGGCGTAATGTAAAGTAAAAGAACGAATGACGTTTTGATCCAAGTCAACTTCCACATCCACGACGGGGTTCTCTACGAGCTCAAATGGAAAGTCGTGGCTCTGGATGTCGACTTGCGGCAGACGTATCACCTCTTCTTGCGCTTTTTCCGTCGTCTCCATGTATTTATTTCGGTCAAGGGTCACCTGGAACACGTTGTCGTCTTCTGTCGGTTCGACTGAGAGTACGGTTTCTTTCATAGTGCGGAAGAGGTCCGCCGGGCTGTCTTTATACAAGATGCCCAACATGCGCAAATCTTGATTCGTCGTCGGTTTCCAGTTGTCCGATTCCGGCATTTTGTAAAACAGCTCATCGCCTAAATGTAGAATGTCACTCTCCGTTTTAAACCCGGGCAAGCGGACATCAGCGTGAAGGGCGTACCCTTTATCCGGGACGAAAGATCCGTCCAGGACTAACATGTCTTTAAGGGTATGTTGCGCAGTTTCCGCGTGGAGTGTTCCCTTAAAGTCATAAGCTTGACTGTACATGTTATCGATCAACAGTTCAATTCTCTCTTCGGGATTTACACTGCCGGATGAACAAGCGGCGAGAATCGACACGATCATACATGAACTGAAAACAAGAAGACCGTTTTTCCTCATATGTATGTGTCCCTCCCTGCACGGTGAGTATTATACCACAATATTTCTGGAAGCGCTATATAGGCGGAAAATTCATACATTTATTGCCCTTTCACAGACTGTCTGATAAAACACACACGCTTGGCACTTGTGCTGATCAAGCGATACGTTTGGCAGTTTACCTGACTTTTGATAAATTCGCAAGCGATGAAGTGTTCGCACGACCTGTTCATGAAGGGTTTCAGTGTCGTGTATTTCAAAGGTCCGGTTTCGATATTCAATGCGCCCAATCCGGATCGGCTTGTGAAAACGGTCTTTGGCCAATAGAAAGTAGCCGCCCAACTGTATGATATCGGCTTCATACGGTCTTTTGCGGTTGTACTCGATGTCAGTCGTCAACCGGAGCGTGATCACCAACTCCCCTTCGGGTATCTGTTCTATCAAGTCGGGAGCTCCTTGACATAACCACTTCTCGTTCTGGATCGGCTTCACTTTTGTCGATTTGCGGTAAAGGACGACATTCCGCTGGCGACGTTGCCACTAAACGTGCGTGAGGCCAAAAACGGTGGCAGATACGAGACAAAACGTGGCGGTGATCGCGAGCCAAGCCGGGCCACCTGTCAGCAAGTAGAAAAGTACTAATGAAAAACTGAGTGCGAACGAAGTCACAAACAGTAAGCCCTTGACCCGGGACGCTTCAGCATCCCGTGAAACCAGTGGATCGGCTTTCGGGTGACGCTCATTGCGGCGCCTCTCCCACTCTTTTTGCCACAACAGTTTTCGATGTGTATCGTGTTCCCCACCTATCAATTGCAACAGCTCTTCGTCCGACATCTCTCTGTTCCGATAGATTTGCTCCTGCTCATATCGGTAAGGGCAGTCATGAAAAGTGGACAGGGAGGCAACGTCTACATAAAGTTTCGATTTTTCAACTGTCATTGCTCGCATCCTCCTGTTTCATCCCATTTTTTTATCGGACGATTGAGCTCATAAAAAAAGGGGCCTAAGCCCCAATTCAAATTTCCCCCCTTTGCCCGACGAGAAATTGTTTCTTAACATGTCTTTTCAAAAAACGTCATGGAGATTCCAGGGGTCAATTCTCTGTTCTCCGTTTCCCTGAATCCGAATCGTCTGTACAAATGTATTGCCGGCTTATTTTTCGTACCCGTGGCCACGGTGATCGTGTCGACGCCGTCTTCTGCCCTTTCAACAAATTGCAGCAGTGATGCGGCAATACCTTTGCGAAAATGATTTGGGTGTATACTGTTGAAGATTTCATTTCTTGATCATCTCTCCTTCTCCTCTACAGGACCGACTGCATCCACTTGGAAAAAGACTGGATGTCTTTAAAAATGTGATCCGGTTGCACCGAAAAACCGTCGCTCTGTGAAACCGACATCCAGTTGGCCCCGATCGTCCCGGTCCCGGCCCGCCTCCCCGCAAGAATGTCCCCGTTGCTGTCTCCAACGTACACTGCGTCAGTCGGTCGAACATCTAAACGATGGATCGCCATTAAGAGGCCTTCCGGGTCCGGCTTCGGCCTCACCACGTCGTCTCCGGTGATCGTGACGTCGAAAAATCGTGCCAATCCTAAATGTCGAAGCGAAATGTTCGCACTGTCCCGTCCCTTTCCCGTGACGATGCCAAGTGATAGCCCTTTTTCTTTTATCAGTCGGACAACCTTCTCAATGTCCGGGTTGTGCTCCACCATCTCCCGATGCTTGTCGTCATAGAGCTGTAGAAAGTCTCGAAAAGCCTGTTTCCTCTGTTTCGGTGGAATGTGCCTCTCAATTATCTCCTTTTCAGGGGGTCCAAACATCTGTAAGATTTCCCTGTCGCTGTGCGTTCGACCTGTGTACTTGGAAAACACTTTGCGAAAGGCATGGAAAATAAGGGGCAGTGTATCCGCAATGGTCCCGTCAAAATCAAACAGCACGGCTTTCATCAATTTCCCACTCCTCATTTTCGCCACCTGCTCTACGTTTTGGCAGCTCATCTTCCAATGACGTCCGCTCTTCCTCGATACTGATCCAACGACTTATCGTCACTGTTACCTGATACACTTCGATTTTTCAGCT
Source organism: Novibacillus thermophilus (assembly GCF_002005165.1). Classification (NCBI taxonomy): domain Bacteria; kingdom Bacillati; phylum Bacillota; class Bacilli; order Caryophanales; family Thermoactinomycetaceae; genus Novibacillus; species Novibacillus thermophilus. Next base: position 890,505 of record NZ_CP019699.1, on the reverse strand, counting down.
GAAATGTCGGTCCGATCCCAGTCCGACTGAACATCGCCACACTCATGGTGTGCCGCATGTCCACAAACGCGTTCACGTCACATCCTCATGGGCAGCTGCGGCATCGCCTCCCATTTGTTCTCTTTCATGAACTCCTTCTATTGTAACACTGTCTGCAGCGAGAATCTTTACGCCTGTATCGGTTTTCCCCGTCCCGTTATCCGGCACAATGATGCTGAAGTCATGATCTGCCCGTTTCCCGTCATTTTCTGTTACAATGGAGTGAGACAAGTTGCAGGAGTGGATAGCATGTTAAAAATCGGATCACACGTGTCTTTTTCCAAGAAAGGGTTGCTCAACGCCGCGCAAGAAGCGATCAGCTACGGATCGACATCGTTTATGATATACACCGGAGCGCCGCAGAACACGAAACGCAAGCCGATGGAAGAACAGTACGTCAAGGAAGGGCTTCAGTTGATGAAAGAAAACGGCATCGACGACATTGTCGTCCACGCGCCGTACATCATCAACCTCGGCTCTTACAAGAAGAGTACATTCAAATTGGCAGTGGACTTTTTGAAAAGTGAAATCGACCGCACCGAATACATCGGGGTCGACAACATCGTGCTCCATCCCGGCTCGTATACGGACAAAGATCCGGAGTACGGGGTGAAGCGCATTGCCGAAGGATTGAACGAGGTGTTGTCCGCTGACCAAAAGGTGAACATCGCGCTGGAGACGATGGCGGGAAAAGGATCGGAAGTGGGACGCAGTTTTGACGAGCTCGCCCGGATTATCGACAAGGTCGATCACAACGACAAGTTAACTGTCTGTTTTGATACGTGCCACGCCCACGACGCCGGTTATGACATCGTGAACGACTTCGACGGCGTCATGGAAGAATTCGACCGGATCATCGGGTTGGACCGTCTGGCAGTGCTGCACATCAACGACAGCAAAAACTTCCGCGGCGCGAGGAAAGACCGCCACGCCCCGGTTGGGTCCGGACTCATCGGTTTCGAGACGATTTACAACATTGTGCACCACGACGTAGCAAAAGGCAAACCGGTCATTTTGGAAACACCGTGGATTGGGAAAGAAAAAGCGACAAAGCGCCCGATGTACGAGGCGGAGATCGCCCTCCTCTCCGACAACGCGGAAAAACGCTTCGGCGAGCGTTTCTTAGATGATGTGGAAAAGTTGAAATCCTTCTTCAACAAACAGTCCATTCAGCCGCAGGAGTTTGTCGCCAAGACGTGGGAAGCACTCAAGGGCCAGAAACAAAAGAACGCTGACAAGCGCGAACCGATGGAACGGCTGTACGACCTCGTCGTCTCCGAACAGCTGTTCAAAGACTACACTGAAGAAGCAATCAACCACCGCTTGATTGCTGTCCTGGCGGAAAGAAAGTAAGCTGTTCCTTGCGATACAAGAAGGCCGTGTAACGTAGCGGGGGAGGGGAATTGTCTTAAGACATCCTCCTCCTGCTACCTGACGCACGCTCTGTTATCATGTGAGCTGTTTTCGGTTCACTCAAGCGATGTCGGCATTCCGAAACAACCGTTTGTGAACGATGTACCAAGCGGCCCCGATCAACAAGCTCATCCACGGCGTAATAGGAAGTACCGGGAGGTCATCCCTGAAGTTGAACAAAATGAATAAAAAGCCGACTAAGGGTAACACGTATAAGATCAGTAAGACGGGAACATAGCTGCGGAGTAATTTTTTGCCAAATGTTTCGAATGTCGACTTCCTCATCAAGTAGAACACCGCTTCCACTACAAATGCGGCAATAAACGGCAATGCCAAAAATTCCACCGAAAGACCTTGGCGAACGTGGGGAACCTCGAAAAAGACGTTCAGTAGCGGCATGACCACTCCATCCAGCATGGCGTGGATAAAAAAGACAACGTACAGCATCGTGCTGAACATAAACACGTACCGTTTCAAACTGAACGGCCGCCGACCCAACGTCTCGACAATTTCCTCACAATAGGCTTTTGGGTCCGGACCGAACACGTCTTCCGCCCTTTTTCCCTCTTTTTGTGCCGCCAACAGATGGTCCAGCATCTCCAGCAACAGTTCTTCCGTTTTGATCGCCGGGATACGGCTCGTACGCAAATAGACTAACATGTCTTCGTAGTAAGCCTTGTTTTCTTTCGTCAGCTGCTGTCGCCTCTCATTGTTAAGAGCAACCATTTCTTTTTCCGTCATCGCTTATTCCTCCAATTTCCCCAGAATTTGATCAACTGACGCCTTCATTTCAAGCCAATTCTCCATAAACTCAGCTAGCGCCTTCCACCCCTTCGGTGTCAAACGGTAGTACTTCCGCTGCGGACCGCTCGGCGAATCGCGCATTGTCCCCTCGATCAACTTCTCCCTTTGCAAGCGCAATAAAACAGGGTAAATGCTTCCCTCGCTCACAAAGGTAAATCCGTTTTCCGCCAATTTCACACTCAGTTCGTAACCGTACACCTCTTGCTGCCCGATAATCGCTAAAATGCACCCTTCCAAAATGCCCTTCAACAGCTGACTGCGAGCTGACATGCTCCCACCTCTTGTGCTTTGACTATGTTGTTTTACAAGATACTTCTGCTTAATGGCAGCTATCTTGTAAAATAAGATAGCTGCCATCAGTGTATACCATTCAACTACCATTTGCAAGAATCTTGTTTAACGTGAGAGCGTCGGAAATTTACCGTTGCACACAATACATGAGACAGTGTCCAGTCTCGGTGCCGATCCTTTTTCGTACTCAGTCGGCGTGCAAGTCACGGCGAACAAACTTGTCCCGTATCCACTCCCCCTTGCCGTGATCGCGACTGTGAATGTCGACATGGTCGTCGTACACTTCAATGTACAAACTTTCTTCGTGGCGCATAATAGAGGAACTTCCCAACATGAGGAAACGGTCAGCGTAGACTTGATCCGTTTTACGCAGGCTGTAGTGGGTGTGGCCGGAGAAAAAAATCACTTCAGGATGCCGGTCGAGGATGCGCCGTAAAGCGCGGTGCTGAACGATTTGAGCTTCCCCTTCCGAACCCTCTACCGTATTCGGGAGCGGGTGGTGGGAAAAAACAAATGTCGGGTTGTGCGCTCCCAAAGGCCTTTCCTTCAATTTTTCCTCCAGCCAATTCAGTTGGGTGTCACTGAGGTAACCGTTCTTGCCGATAGAACGGTCGGCATCCCGGGATTTCTCACTGGCGAGAAAGACGAAGTGATACCCGTCCACCCACACATCGTGGTACGGCCGGTCGTACCCGGTAAACTTTTGAAACAGGCGCATCGCCTCCTCGCTGGACCACCCGTTAGGGAGGTGATCGAAATCCAGCTTCCCCTGTCGGTTGTATAGCATTTTATAAAAGTCGTGGTTTCCAGGAGTAAAATGGATGGAAGGGTGGGGGACGCTGTCTAGCAGCCGCTCTAAAACGCGGTAATGAGACGGAAAGCCGTTCGTCAGATCACCGTTGATGACGATCAGACGCATGTTTGGATTGATGCGTCTGTAATCTTCTAGTGCCTTCGTTAAGCGGCGGTGGACGTCCGTGTTGTGTACGTGGATGTGAATGTCACTCATGACAGCAAACGTCAGATTGGGAGCATCAAGTGTTGTCGCCTCTGCCAGTTCAACGAAAACAGACGTAAGGGCCAGATAACCTATCAGTACCTTGAACAGTAAGGAATGCTGTATGCGCCGCATGGTAGAACCCTTCTGTTTGAAGATTCAACTCTTAAGGTATCCAACACGCGACAAGGCCATCCTGTAGAATTTTGCCAGAGAGTCGTCACACCGGGTCTTGCTGCAAGACCCATTTTTCCAACGCCAGCCGGACGCCGTCTTCGTTGTTCGACAGGGTCACCACGTCCGCTGCCGCTTTTACGTCCTCTGGAGAGTTGTCCATGGCGATTCCCAGCCCCGCATACTGCAACATGTCCAAATCGTTGTAGTAGTTCCCAATCGCCACAACGCCTTTCGGCTTCACGTTCAGGTGGTTGGCCAACATGGCTAACGCTTTTCCTTTCGTCGTGCCCTCCTTCACGATGTCAATAAAGTATTCTCCACTGCGTACGATGTTCAACTCTTCCCCATATTGCGACTTTAAGACAGGGACCATTTTATCCAGGACTGCCGCTTCACCTGAAATAGTGAATTTTAACGGATCCTCAGGCGTTTGACGCAGATCCCCGATGGCCATCGGTTTGATCAAGTACCGGTTGTACTGCTCAGCCATTTTCTCGGTTAACGTCTCGACGTAAACGCCGCTTGCTGTCGTCACGTCACAGTGGACGTTGTACTCTTGCATGACCTCTCTCATCGCTGCTAAAAACGAACGGGGGATGGTATTCGTGTAGAGGGTTTGGTCCGTTGTCAGCTCCTTTACGGTCCCGCCGTTATCCGTGATCAAGTGGGTCGCAAAACTTTCATGTTCTAACAGCGGCTGGACTGACAACGCTGAACGCCCCGTGCAAATCGCAATATACTTCCCTTCTTGCTGAAGCTGCACGAGTAAATTCAACGTGGGCAGCGTAATGTCCTTTTCGTCCGTGAGAAGCGTACCGTCCAAATCCAATGCGATTAACTGGTAGGTCATGGTCTCTCTCCTTTGCATTTATCGCCAGTATAGCAACCTATGCGACAGCTCGCAAGGCTTGCGAAAACAACCAGCGCAGGTTTATAACGCTTCATATACAAGTTAAACCATCCGTGAGGTACTTAATCGGTTCCCTTCCCAATTGACAACGGCATAACCACATTTATCGCATCTAAACACTTTTGACGGATAGGCATCTTCTGATTATGGTTATAAGGAATACAAAATGGGGAGGTGAAAACATCAATAGTGAAAAGTCTGCCACCGCGACGATTGAAAAACAGACGAGAGGCGATTATTCCTTCCGTAAGCCGGTTAAAGATGACGGTGCCGACGTATGGACTTTGATCAAAAACTCCAGTGTACTCGACCTCAACTCTCCATACAGCTACCTCATGTGGTGTGAGTATTTCGCCGACACGTCCGTTGTCATCGAACAGCGTGGACATATCGTCGGTTTCGTCTCAGGCTTTATTCAGCCTGCAGCTCCGGACACGCTGTTTATCTGGCAGGTTGCCGTCGACGAGGCCGAGCGCGGTAAAGGTTTGGGCACGCGCATGTTACTCAACTTACTCGGGCGTTCCTCGTGCGAACACGTTCACTTTCTCGAAGCAACCGTCTCCCCTTCGAACATTCCGTCACAAAATTTGTTCCAAGGATTAGCGAAAAAACTGAATACCGTTTGTGAGGTGAGGGAGTGTTTTTCCACTGAAGATTTTCCAGAAAATGGGCACGAAGACGAGCTGATTTACCGCGTTGGGCCATTTTTTACTTAAATTAAACTGGAAGGATTGATCTTGAGTGGCAACCGTTACGTTAGACGACAAGATGAAAGTGTTTGATGAACTGGAGTCTGCCGTTCGCAGCTACAGCCGAAACTGGCCGACCGTGTTTGAAAAGTCCAAAGGCTACAAGTTGTGGGATGAAGACGGCAACGAGTATATCGATTTCTTCTCCGGTGCTGGCGCCCTAAACTACGGACACAACCACGACAAGATGCAAGAGAAAATCATCGACTACATTCAACAAAACGGCATCACCCACAGTTTGGACATGGGGACGACGGCCAGAAAAACGTTTCTCCAACGCTTTCACGACGTCATTCTGAAACCTCGGAATCTCGACTACAAAGTGATGTTTCCCGGACCGACCGGAACGAATGCAGTCGAGAGCGCGCTCAAAATCGCCCGCAAGGTGACGGGTCGCGAAACAGTGATCAGCTTCACCAACGCTTTTCACGGCATGACCATCGGTTCACTGTCTGTAACAGGCAACGCCTTCAAACGGCATGGAGCCGGTATCCCCCTGCATCATAGCGTCTCGATGCCGTTTGATGGCTACATGGAGGGACACGATTCAATCTCGTATTTAGAGATGTTCCTAGAGGACAAAGGGAGCGGCGTCGCACTCCCCGCCGCCATCATTCTCGAAACGGTGCAGGGTGAAGGGGGTGTGAACACAGCCAGTTTTGAATGGCTGAAAAAAGTTGAGGAGATTTGTCGACGTTGGGGCATTCTGCTCATCGTCGACGATGTTCAGGCAGGATGCGGCCGGACGGGAACTTTTTTCAGTTTTGAACCGGCCGGGCTTCAACCGGACGTCGTTTGCCTGTCTAAGTCCATCGGCGGAATCGGATTGCCCATGGCCTTGACGTTGATTAAACCGGAATACGATCAGTGGGGCCCGGGCGAGCACAACGGGACATTCCGCGGAAACAACCTGGCCTTCGTCGCCGCAACGGAAGCCTTGTCTTTCTGGAAAGACGACTCGTTTTCGATCTCCGTGCGAGAAAAAGGCGAAAAGGTTCGGGCTACGTTGGAAGTGCTGGTCGAGAAATACCCTGAGTTGCAAGGAGAAGCACGCGGCAGAGGTCTGATGCAAGGAATTGCGTGCGGTCCAGAAGGGCTGGCCAGTCAAATTTGTCGCGACGCTTTTGAGTCCGGCCTGATTATCGAAACGTCGGGCCCAGAAGATGAGGTAGTGAAACTCCTTCCTCCACTCACTATTGACGAAGAAGGACTGACGCTCGGCCTCAACATTCTGGAAAAAAGCATACAACACGTGTTACACCATTAACTTATGGTTACGAAGGGAGCTTAACTATGATTGTGAAATCGCTCGATGACATTGTCGGGACAGAGAACGAGACATCCGATAAAAATTGGACGAGTCGCCGTTTCTTGCTCAAGAAGGACAACATGGGATTTACCTTGAATGACACTATCATTTACGCCGGAACCGAAACGTTCATTTGGTACAAACACCACCTTGAAGCCGTCTACTGTATCGAAGGAGAAGGGGAAGTGGAAACACTGAAAGACGGCAAAGTGTATCCGATCAAAGCCGGTACCATGTACGCCCTTGACGGAAACGAGAAACACTACTTGCGGGCTAAAACCGACATGCGCATGGTGTGCGTCTTCAACCCGCCCCTCACAGGACAGGAGGTCCACAACGAAGAAGGGTACTACCCCCTTGAGACGGAGTAATCCGCTTCGCCCGTTTCGATTGAAACGGGCGATTTTCGTTGAAAATATCGGAAAGAGTATTCGTTATGAATCAGGTCGTTCCCGTCGACTAGAGGAGCTGTGCGTCAAATTCAACGTGTCCAAAATGGCTTTCTTCTGTTCAGCCACACGGTAATCTCCTCTGGAACGCAGTCGTCCTCGTTCGACCGCAACGTCGCGAAACAGTTCTCCCGGCTGGCCGCGCAATACGAGCAACCGATCGCACAAATAGAGAGCCTCGTCGATATCGTGTGTGACGAGCAGCATCGTGGATCGGCATTCGTTCCAGACATCGAGCAGTAAATCTTGCAGCCGCATTTTGGTCAATGCGTCAAGGGCGCTAAACGGCTCGTCCAACAACAGGATCTCGGGAGAAGTGACGAGGGCCCGGGCAATCGCCACTCGTTGTGCCATTCCGCCCGACAGTTCTTTCTGATAATGCTCTTCAAATCCTGTCAAGTTTACGAGATCTATCAGTCGCTGGGCTTTATTGTATTTTTCTTGTTTACTCCCTTTCAACCCGAAGCAGACATTGTCGACAACTGTCAGCCAGGGCATGAGGCGCGGTTCCTGAAAAATGACTCCCGTTTCTTCACCCACACCGTTCACCACGTGTCCGTCAATCTTGACGACACCGTCGTATCCCGTATCCAGACCGGCGATAACGCGGAGGAGCGTGCTCTTCCCACATCCACTCATCCCCAGAATGCCGACAATTTCGCCTTTCTCCGCTGTAAAGCTGATATTTTTAACAGCGGTCTTCCCGTTGGCAAACGTGCGGGTCACTCGTTCGACACTCAACACATGTGCTACCCCCTCTACTTACCTTTTTGTGGCAAACCGTCTTGCCAGTGTAGCGCCTTCCTTTCCACTCCTTTTAACACGGCATCGGTACATTTGCCCAGAACAGCGAACAAGATCAAGCTGCTGATGATGAGTTGCGGGGCTGACGTGTTCTGTCCGAAGACGAGCAAGTAGCCCAGACCTTCACTGGCCCCCATCAGTTCGGCAGCGACGACGAACATCCATCCCAAGCCCAGTCCACTCCGCAATCCGACGAGAAAGGATGGCAGGGAAGCGGGCAAGACAATTCTCCTGATGTGTTCATACGCGCTAAAGCGGTACACTTGCCCCACTTCGATGAGTTTTCTGTCCACGTTCCGAATACCGCTGACAGTGTTCAAGTAGACGGGAAAGAACACGCCGACAGCAATCAGCGTAATTTTGGAAGATTACCCGATGCTGAACCATAAAATGAACAGCGGTACCCAGGCGATAGACGGGACGGAGCGAAGGGCTTGAATGGACGTGTCGAATAACTGTTCAACCGTTCGGTTCACCCCGACGAGCGCACCGAACACGACTCCGGCCGCCGTCCCAATGACAAACCCGATCAAGACCCGGTACAGAGTAATGCCGACATGGCTCCACAAACTGCCGTCCTGTACCATCTCGAGAATGGTCACAGCGACAGTTGCAGGTGCCGGAAGCAATTTGTCGGCAACGAGCCCTGCTCGGCTCAAGACTTCCCACAAAATGACGACGAGGAGCGGAACGATGCTTCTGATCAGAAAAGGTGGAACGCAAAAGCTCGCGCCACTCCCCTTTTTGCCAAACCTTTCTTGAGACGGAAAACGATACGGCTTTGAAAGTTCTCTTTCTTGTAATCGGGCCACGATTCGCCAACTCCTTTTTTCTCCTGGCATTACTGAACGACTTTTTCGGTAAACGATGGCTGTATGAGCTCATGGGAAAGGGAGTCGATATCGACATCGGCACCAATGATTCCTTCGCTTTGCAACACTTCTGCGGCAGCTTTTATCGCTTCACGGTGCACAGCTCCTGGAACGGGATCGGAGAAATCGTTGCGCCCCATTTCGATTTCGGCCACGTCTTTATTTAACTGCGCTGAATCGGCCAAAATGCGTGTCGCGTCAGCCGGATGGTCTAACGTCCACTTTCTCGCCTTCTCATACAGTTCGATCACTTTTTCTACGTATTGGGGATACTTTTCTTTAAATTCTGAACGCACACTGAGAAAGCCGTATGTATTGAATTCGGGGTTGCGATAAAACAAGTGCGCCCCTTCTTCCAGTTCCAGTTGAGCCATGTGCGGGTCCAATCCTGCCCAGGCATCGACTTCTCCTTTTGACAGTGCCGTGGCGCCATCGGGATGCTGGAGGGGCACCACTTCCACGTCTTCCGCTGATAGTCCTTCCTCGTTTAATGCCCGCAGCAAAAAGATGTACGGATCCGTGCCAATAGTGGCCGCCACCTTCTTCCCTTTCAAATCGTCCACGTGTTGAATGTCAGAATCGGCATTCGTGACGAGGGCGGTCCATTCCGGTTTAGAATAGATGTAGACAGTCTCAATCGGTGTCCCGTTTGATTTGGCGATGAGTGCAGCCGCTCCCGCCGACGAACCGAAGTCTACGCTGTTGCTGTTTAAAAATTCCAATGCCTTGTTACTTCCGAGACTGAGTACAAACTCGACGTCAATCCCTTCCTCAGCAAACACCTCCTCTGCCCAGCCTTTTTCTTTTAACACGAGACTTACCGGGGAGTAATAAGCGTAATCCAAGCGAATTTTGTCCGGTTTGTCCGCTCCTTCACCTTCCGCCTCGTCCCCCACCGAACGTTGACAGCCGACGAAAAACACTGTAACCGCCGTGACGAACAACGCCACTCTCACGAAAACGTACCGCACTTTTTTCTTCACTCCTCTTGTTTTTACAGTGAGATGTCACCTTCCCCCACAGCAAAAAATCCCCCCATAAGAAGAGGGATGGCATGCCTCCTCTTATCTCTCAGGAAACGTTCCTGCAGGAGTTGGCACCTTGCCAATCGAAAAGATCGACAGGTTGCCGGGCTTCATCGGGCCAGTCCCTCCGCCGCTCTCGATAAGAGTGATATTTGTAACGAAAAAACCTTCTTCCTAGATAAGAAGAAGGCAGTCAATCACGTTCCTCCTCCTTATCTTTCAAGACCGCTGTCTTGCAGGAGTTGGCACCTTGCCAATCGAAAAGATCAGCAGGTTGCCGGGCTTCATCGGGCCAGTCCCTCCACCACTCTGGATAAGAAGCGAAATTGAATGTCAATTTAAAATTGAGTTTATTTTACCCCACTGCATTTGTTTCGTCAACAGGCAATGTCATACCCCGACGTGTTGCATAAATAGTCGTGTCTAGCTCTCCCGTCACCCTGCCGGTCAGCACCCCGGCCGTCATACTTCCGCTGACGTTGACAGCCGTACGTCCCATGTCAATGAGCGGTTCGATGGAGATGAGCAATCCCGCCAGAGCAACTGGGAGGTTCATCGCGGATAACACGATGAGCGCGGCAAAGGTAGCTCCTCCGCCGACACCGGCAACGCCGAACGAACCCAACGCGACCACGGCGACTAACGTCAGAAGGAAAGAAGGACTGAGAGGGTTGATACCGACAGTCGGCGCGATCATGACCGCGAGCATAGCCGGGTAAATGCCAGCACACCCGTTCTGTCCGATGGTGAGACCGAACGACCCAGCGAAATTCGCCGTACCTTCGGGTACACCCAGGTCTTGGTGTTGAGCCCGCACGTTAAGCGGCAACGTCGCCGCACTGGAGCGGGAAGTGAAGGCAAACGTCAAGACCGGCAGCACCTTTTTGACATATGTCAGCGGATTTAGACCGGACACGGCGATGAGGAGCAAGTGGACCGCAAACATGACCAGCAGTGCCGCATAAGACGCCACTACAAATTTACCTAATTGCCAGATGGCATGAAGATCGCTCGTCGCAGAAACCCGACTCATCAAGGCGAGGACACCGTACGGTGTCAAACGGATGACAAGCGTGACAACCCGCATGACAACAGCGTGTAACGCATCCGTCAGTTTCGCAAACATCTCCGCCTGTTCAGCATGTTTTCGCTTGACTCCCAAGTAGGAGATCCCTAGGAAACTTGCAAATATCACCACGGCAATCGTCGACGTCGGGCGAGCTCCGGTAAAATCCAAGAACGGGTTTCCCGGCAACAACGACACGATTCGCTGCGGCACCGTCATGCCTTCCAATTCGCCCATTCTTTCTTCCAGTTCTTCGCCGCGGATTGCTTCTTCTTCTCCGGCGTGTATTTCCGTCGCCTGCAAATCAAACACGAAGGCTGCACCGATTCCGAGAACGGCGGCAATCGCCGTCGTACCGATCAAAATGCCGATAATCACGCCGCCGATTTTGCCGATGTTGTGTGACAACTGAGATTTTGTAAACGCTGCGAGAATGGAAATAAAGACGAGGGGCATGACCAACATTTGCAGCAATGTGACGTACCCGTTTCCCACGATGTTAAACCAATCGACAGACTTTTCAACTACTTCTGAATCCGGGCCGTAAACAAATTGCAAGCTGAGGCCGAAGACAATGCCAATCCCCAGACCGGCAAACACACGTTTAGAAAAAGATAAATGATTTTTCTGCATGAAGAACAAGGCTAAAGCAAACAAGAGCAACAGTACCACATTGATCACAATCAAAACATTTGTCATCTTGATCCTCCTTCCAGCTTTCCGCAAAAGCATATTTCACTTATTCCGATATGTCAAGTATGAATTTGACATACGTGAAGTCCACTCATGCCACTTCAATTCCTTTGCGAACGGGAACCGGCCCCTTCTTCAAACTGCCTCAGTAAAAGTGTACAATGGAGCTAGCCCAATCATGAGACAAGGAGAGATTCACCGATGGATTACCGTATTGAACGCGACACGTTAGGAGAGATGAAAGTCCCGACCGATAAACTCTGGGGGGCGCAAACCCAGCGCAGTTACGAAAACTTCCCCATCGGCACTGAAAAAATGCCCATGGACGTCATTCGCGCTTTCGCCATGCTCAAAAAGGGGGCGGCACTAGCGAACCGGCGTTTGAACAACTTGGAACCGGAGAAGGCAGAGGCCATCGCTCAAGCCGCCGACGAAATTTTGGACGGAAAATGGGACGCGCACTTCCCCCTCGTCGTGTGGCAAACGGGGAGCGGCACCCAATCGAATATGAACGTCAACGAAGTGATCGCTACGAGAGCGAATCAAATTCTTGAAGCAAAGGGCAGTGAACTGCGCGTTCACCCGAACGACGACGTGAACCGTTCACAAAGTTCGAACGACACGTTTCCCACCGCCCTCCACGTCGCCGCTGTCATCGCCGTGGAAGACCAGCTCTTGCCCTCCGTTGACAAACTGAAACAAACATTTGCTAAACAAGTTGAAGACTTTCAAGATATCATTAAAACTGGCCGAACCCACTTGCAAGATGCAACACCTTTAACTTTGGGGCAAGAAATCAGCGGATGGCACAGGATGCTGGAAAAAGACGAAAACATGATCAAGGAGAGCGTTCAGTACATGAAGGAACTGGCCATCGGCGGAACAGCTGTCGGCACTGGACTGAATGCCCATCCGAAGTTCGGGGACTACGTCGCCGAAGAACTGAGCCGCATGACTGGAAAGGGGTTCACTTCAGCGAAAAACAAGTTCCACGCGCTCACGAGCCACGACGAAATCGTGCATGCCCACGGTGCCCTCAAAGCCCTCGCGGCCGACATGATGAAAATCGCAAACGACGTACGTTGGCTCGCCAGCGGACCGCGCTGCGGCATCGGCGAAATTACGATACCGGCCAACGAACCGGGCAGTTCAATCATGCCGGGGAAAGTGAATCCGACCCAGAGTGAAGCGGTGACGATGGTGGCCGTCCAAGTCATGGGGAACGACGCTGCCATCGGTTTCGCCGCCAGTCAGGGCAATTTCGAATTGAACGTGTTTAAACCGGTGATCATCTACAACTTCTTACAGTCGACGCGCCTCCTTGCCGACTCCATCGTGTCGTTCAACGACCGGGCTGCTGTCGGAATCGAACCGAACCGGGACGTCATCGACCACTATTTGAACCAGTCGCTCATGTTGGTGACGGCCTTGAACCCGCACATCGGCTATGAAAATGCGGCGAAGATTGCGAAACTCGCCTTTGCCGAAAACATCACACTGAAAGAAGCTGCCGTAAAGACTGGACTGTTGACGGCAGAAGAGTTCGATCGCCTCGTCCGTCCAGAAGACATGATTCAGCCGAACGTTAAATGACACTTCAAACACCTGAACCGAGCGGTTGCTCCGTTCAGGTGTTTTGATTTGTTTGTAAGTTTTGTTCACATTGTTTAGACTAAAGGTAGTAGCTATTCCTCAAGCATCACTTACAAGGAGTGGAATTCGATGGAACTCACGGTATACTTAGCGGGACAAATTCACGACGACTGGCGGGAGCGCGTCCGGAGATTAGCGAACGAAAGAAAGTTGCCCCTCACGTTCGTCAGTCCCCAGGAAGACCACGATCTGTCCGACAACATCGGGGAAAAGATCAAGGGAACACAACCGAACAACATTTTCAAAGACGAAGCCGCATCGGAATTCAACAACTTGCGCACGAGCATTCTCATGCAAAAGGCGGATGTCGTCATCGCCCTGTTCGGAGACAAATACCGCCAGTGGAACACGGCCATGGATGCGTCCACAGCGCTGGCAACCGGGAAGCCGCTCATTCTCGTCCGCCATCCCGACTTGCACCATGCCCTGAAAGAGTTAGCCCAAAAAGCAGACGTCGTCGTGGATAACGTCGAACAAGCGTTGGATGCGTTAGCGTACGTATTGCGCTAATCCGAACGCAAAAAGTCCCCCATCACTTTTTTCACCTTGGGCACAACGTAGTGGCTCCCGCCGCGATCTTTTACGTCTTCCACCATCATCGCGATGAGGAGTGATGGGTCATCGGTATCCACGGCGACGAACCAGCCGTTTTCCGTTCCCGTCTCATCGTCTTGGCTTTCCTTTAATTCAGCGGTCCCCGTTTTCCCGGCGATGGTGACACCGGAAATTTTCGCCTCGCGGCCTGTCCCCTTCGGGTGTTCAACCACATCGATTAAATCGCTCAAGATGAGTTCGGCCGTCTCTTCGGAAATCACCTGCTCCTTCCAGACTTCTTGCGCCGGCTCACCTTCCGACTTCTCCAGTTGCGGCGCCAGCATATTTCCGCCATTGACAAGAGGGGTGTATGTCAGTGCCAGGTGCAGCGCACTCATCAGCACCTGTCCTTGACCGTATCCCGTGTCTGCCAGCTGAACCTCGCTTTGAATGCCGTCCTCTCCGGCCAACTGTGAGGCTTTAACCGGGTAGGCAAACGGGATCTTCTCCCCAATTCCGAACCCTTTGGCCCCTTCTAGGAAAGCTTCTTCCCCTATGTCAAGTGCCGTTTGGGCAAAGTAAATGTTGTCCGAATAGACAAAGGCGTCACGCAGGTTCACCGGTTTGCCGGGATCGGTGACGCGCCTGACTGTGTAGTTCCCCCAGGATGCATCCGCTTGCCACGACCTTCCTGAAATTTCCCGCTTCTCTTCCGGTCGAAGGGCGCCCGCCTCCAAACCGATGGCAGCCGTCACCGGTTTAAAAGCTGAACCGGGGGCAAACAACTGGGCAAAGCGATTAAGAAGCGGTTTTTTCGGGTCGCCTTCCCACTCCTCCCACTGTTCGCCTGACAGGCCGAGTACAAACGCGTTCGGATCGTATGCCGGGCTGTTCACCAGTGCCAGCACCTCACCTGTTTTCGGGTGAAGGGCGACAGCCGTGCCTGCGTCCCCTTTCATCTCGTTGTACAAGGATTCCTGTAGCACCATGTCGACTGTAAGCTGAATGTCCTCTCCATGTCTCGGTTCTTTCTCAGCGATGACCTCCTTTTCCTCACCGGCTTCACTTTCGATCGTAATGACCCCGCCGTCTTCCCCTCTGAGTCGCTCTTCAAACACCTGCTCTAATCCGCTTTTCCCTAAAACATCGTCCTTGCGGTACCCTTCTTCTTTTAATTCTTCCCACTCTTCTGCCGTGATCTCGCCCACATAGCCTGTCAAGTGGGCGGCAGCCTCACCGTACGGGTAAACGCGTGCCGGTACATCTTGTTTGGTCACGCCGGGAATCTCCATCAACGCCGCGATGCGCTCGACGTCACCTTGCGGCAATGTGGCGATCGGGACAAACAGATCCGGCTGCACCCAGTCAGCAGCCAATTTTTTGTCTATCTCTTCCACGGAAATCCCCAGTTCATCGGCCAGTTGTGATTTAGCTTCCGCGCCGTCATCTCCCAGCTGTCCGGGCACAATGCCGATGGCAACGGCTGTGCCGTTCACAGCGAGCCCACTGCCGTGTCGATCCGTGATTTCTCCCCGTTCCGCTTTGACCGTCTTGGCACGCACTTTATCGCCGGGTTCCATCTGCGGGAAGATCATGCGCTCATCCCATTTGACAAACCAACCCGACTCGTCTCCCTGCTCTTCCTGGATGAGTGTCCCTTCAAAGGAAAACGTGACCGGACCGGCCAACGTCTCCATAGAGAGTTCGAACGGAATGCGGACTTCTCCGTTTTCGTCCGGCTCCAAATCTTCCGGAGGATTCGTTTGGATCTTCAGGTTATGTACTTCGATACCGGCATAAATGTTTTCATAGCGTTCGACAAAATCATCCTTTGTGATAGCTTCCTTCGATTCAGTCGCCAGTCGCCCGTACATCGCGGCAAAGTCCTGCTCTTCCCAGTCCGCGACATACGCCTGAAAACTCTCTTCCGGTGTCGGCCCTTTGGAACAAGCGTTGAACAGCAGAAGCCCCGCCGCGACGATCGTGAAAAACGCACTGCGTCGTTTCAATGTTTTGGTCGTTGTTGACATTTTTTTGTCCTCCCCTCCCATGTACTATCATATGACCTGCCTGAAATGAAAACAACACTTTATCCCCTAACGTAATACTGCTAAAATTTTGTTCGAGGAGTGATGAAATATGAACAAAGTCCACAAAATCGCCGTCGTCGGTTACGGCAATATCGGAAAATACGCGGTACAAGCCCTCAACAGAGCTCCCGATATGGAATTGGCCGGCGTTGTGAGGCGCGCGCGTTCCGCCCGGGACGTCCCACCCGAACTCGCCGGAGTACCGATCGCAACTTCCATCGACGAGTTGGAAGGGGTCGAAGCGGCGATCCTCGCCACACCGACGCGTACCACCCCAGAGTACGCATCCGACATTTTGTCCAAAGGGATTCATACTGTCGACAGTTACGACATACACGGCGAACTCGCCGATGTCCGAAGGAAATTAGACGACATCGCCAAGAGACACGGCAGTGTCGCCATTGTTTCCGCCGGATGGGACCCCGGAACGGATTCCATGATCCGGAGCATGCTGGAGTTCATGGCTCCCGGCGGTGTCACGTATACGAATTTCGGGCCGGGGATGAGCATGGGACACTCTGTCGCCGTTAAAGCCATTGACGGTGTGAAAGACGCCCTCTCGATGACGATCCCGCTAGGTACAGGGGTTCACCGCCGCATGGTGTACGTGGAGTGTGAAGCTGGCGCTGACTTTGAAACGGTAAAAGAAAAAGTTTTAGCCGACCCTTACTTCGTCAACGACGAAACACACGTCATCCAAGTCGACGATGTGCAGCAGCTGGTTGATGTGGGACACGGCGTATCGATGGAGCGCAAAGGGGTTTCCGGTGCGACCCACAACCAGCTGTTCAACTTCGAGATGCGGATCAACAACCCTGCCTTAACGTCACAAGTCCTTGTGGCCGCGGCACGCGCAACGTTCAAGCAACAGCCCGGCGCCTACACGATGATTGAAGTGCCGATTATTGATTTCATGTACGGTGACCGGGAAGAATTGATCAAGCGATTAGTATGAGAACATGACAAAACATACTTCAGTTCCGCAGGCGCATAATGCCTGCGGTTTTTAATTTCAAACATTGGCTTGACAGCAGCCTTTCGTTTGTATATATTGAATATACACGGTAAATACAATATTATCACCTAATGGGGTTCCGCATGAATATCATTATTTCCAATACGTCGAAAGAACCGATATACAAACAAATTAAAAATCAAATCAAACAAAGCATCTTCAAAGGGGAACTGCAGGAAGGGGACGCCCTTCCCTCTATTCGTGCCCTGGCGAAAGACTTGCACATCAGTGTGATTACGACGAAACGGGCGTATGAAGATTTAGAGCAAGAGGGCTTTATCACGTCCGTCGTCGGCAAAGGATCGTTCGTCGCGGGGCAAAACAGCGATTTGATCCGCGAAAAACGGCTGAAGTGGATTGAGGACAAACTGACAGAAGTGGTGACAGAAAGCAAAACACTGGATATCAGCCTGGAAGAACTGAAAGACATGCTGGAACTGCTGTACAAGGAGGACCTATAATGGAAGACGCCGTAAAGTTGACACATGTGAGCAAATCATTCGACGGATTCAGTTTGGACCGTCTCTCCTTCTCCATAAAAAAAGGGTTTATTACCGGGTTCATCGGACCAAACGGCGCCGGAAAAACAACGACAATCAAACTGATCATGAATCTTATAAAGCCCGATTCAGGTTCTATAGACGTATTCGGGATGGACAACGTAAAGCACGAAAAAGAGATCAAGGAACGCATTGGCTTCGTTTATGCCGACAACCATTTTTACGATCACTTGAGTGTTGAATCGATGAAGAAGGTTATCGCCCCCTTTTACAAACGGTGGGACGAACACACTTTTCAACACTATGTAAAAAAATTCAACCTTCCGCCAAAACGCAAGATCAAACAACTGTCGCGAGGCATGAAAGTAAAGTTTGCCCTCGCCGTCGCACTGTCTCACAATGCCGACTTGATCGTCATGGACGAACCGACGTCCGGGCTCGACCCCGTATTCCGCAGTGAAATTCTCGATATATTGACTGAAGTCATTCAAGATGAGGAGAAAACGATCTTCTTCTCCACGCACATCACTTCAGATTTGGAGAGAATCGCCGATTACGTCACATATATTTACGACGGCCGGATCGTCTTCAGCGAGGAGAAAGACACCATTCTGGAGCAATACCTGATTGTGAAGGGAGCCAAAGAACTGCTGGATGCAGATACGCGGCGGGTGTTTGACGGGTTGCATGAAACGGGGGTCGGGTTTGAGGGGTTGACGCGTCATGCGGCACAGGCACGGTCGCTGTTTGGGGACGAAGTCGTCTTTGAGCGTCCTTCACTGGAAGAGATCATGGTGTTTACGGCAAGGAGCGGTCAACGTGCGTAGTTTGCTGAAGAAAGATTGGATGCTTTACCGGATATTTTTTATCGTCATTTTAGGGATGATGTTGTGGGGGCTCTGTCCGCCCTGTTAACCTTCGGTCCGGTTTCGCCGACTTTGTTCGCTATCCCGTTCTTGTGGTTGGCTCCCGTCAGCATGACACTGTTTGAATTCAAAAACGACAGCAATATGCTGATCAACAGCTTACCTGTGACGCGACGCCAAGTAGTCCTGTCCAAATACGTCATTTTGTCGTTGTTTTCAGTTGTGTCGGCCGCTATTTTAGCCGTGATCCACATTTTGTTGCAAAGTGTACTGTCTGTCGAATTTTTTCCGCCACCAATCGTTGCACTCATCTTGACTTATGCCGGGATTGGCGCGTTTCTTTCGATTTACTTGCCGCTCTACTTCCTGGCGGGGCCGCGGTTTATGCTGTTTGCCTCCTTGGCGATGTTTTTTGCAGGTTTTATTGGCTTGTCGAAAATTAGTCCGCACGCCATGGACGTCTTGAGCTACCTGTTGGATTTGTGGCAACAGTACACTGTTCTTCAGTGGTCGTTTGGCCTGTTCACAGTGACGACCTTGCTCTTACTTTTGTCGTGGTGGACAGCGACCCGAATTTACGAAACAAAAAACTTTTAGCAGGAGGTCCTGACATGGCCAGTTTACTACTCCAACGTTATTACAGCAATCGCTCCGGCTTATTCATTGCGGGTGCCGTTCTTTTCCTTTCTCCGACCTTTCTTTGGGACAACGAAACGGGACCTTTCACCCCTCTCGTGTTTGCGGTGATGATGACGTGGTTCTCTACGATCGGAATGGATATGACTGACTATAAAAACGACACTGACGTGCTTCTGAACAGCTTGCCAGTGACGCGGCGGCAAATTGTGACGTCCAAATACGCGTCCACTTTGTTTGTCGGAGCCGTGCTTATCGCAGTCGGAAAAGTGACGTCGTTATTCGTGGATACGAGGCATGACGGGCAACTGACAGATCTGTTTTTAGCCGCCATGGCGGTCGCTTTTTTCACGGCCGTTTACTTTCCTCTCTATTTCAAATTGGGAACGCCGTTTATCACGTTGGCATTTATCGTCTTGATGGCCTTCTGTTTTACGGTTTTCCCCATTCTTTTTTTTGCGGGGTTCACATACGATTTTTGGGGGTTGCCCATTTTATGGCAGCGGTACACCATTCCCGCAATCATTGGTTTATGCGGTATAACGATAGCAGCCGTTCTCATTTCTCGGTCTATTTCCATCCGTTTGTATGAACAAAAGGAATTTTAAACATCCTTATATTTCTTCCACTCTCGTCGATACAAAAAATGAGAAACGCGTTTTCGCAATCTAAACTTCACTCAATATGTCCACCCAAACGGCCCAGTCGACCGTCATACTGGAGAATTTCATCCAGACGCAGGTGACGAACGCCCCACATCCTTCGGCTGGACTTAGCGTGGATATAGACTTTAAGCCGTTCTTTTAATGCCCGAGAAGCCGCCCAGAAGGCGGGTGTGTTTTCGCCTCAAGTGTCCTTATTACTGCATCCCACCCGCCAGCTCCGCCGTCTTAATAAACCGCTCTTCACGTTCCACCAACCCGCACACCCCGCACTGGACGCGCAGCGTTTCCCCGCGATAGGGCAAGTGCAATGGATCACCGTCTGCCACGCGCGCTACAATTTCACCGCTTTGGGGGTCTTTCTTTACAGGGGACACGACTTGTTCGATCAAGTTGAACCGGGTGCGGTTCGTTCCACACGACGGACAACAGTACGGTCTCACCGATCCTTCCATTCCCTCTGCACCTCCTCTCGAATGCTGTGACTCCTGTCGTCTTGCCACAGCACCAATAGCCTTTGCTGTCGTGGACAAATACGCTCACCTCATATTATTCCCGATAGAAAAAATCTCATGCTGCTAGCCAATCGATCGTTTTTCCACTACAATAACGGTGGAGAAACTTGTGGAGGACTGATGAAACGATGGACGAACAAGCTCAAGCACTGCTGGATCGCCTCGTCCCGGAACTGGCTGATTTGCAAAAACGAGCCGCCCTCGCCTACTGGAAAGCGACGACGACTGGCGACAAACAATACGAACAACAGTACAGCGAATTGGAAAAACAGTATCGAGAAAAACTAGCAGACGAACAGCTGTTTGAACGGTTGAAAACGTTAAAAGACGGCGAAGTATCCGACCCTGTGATAGCCCGTCAAATAACTCTTCTGTACAACGAAGCGTTACCCAATCAGATTCCGAAAGAAGACATTGCCGAGTTAGTTCAGCGCACGGCTGAAATCGAAAGCACCTTTACCCGCTTTCGCGCAACGTATCAAGGCAAACCCATCAGTGACAACGAGATCCGGCAAATTCTAGAAACGGAAACGGATACATATAAACGGAAAGAAGCGTGGTACGCCAGCAAACAGATCGGCGAAAAAATTGTCGACAAACTGATCGAACTGGTCAAACACCGCAACGCCATTGCCCGCAAGCTCGGGTTTCGCGATTTCTTCCAAATGATGCTGACCGTACAGGAAACCGACGAAGGTGAACTGTTTTCCCTAATGGACGAACTAAAGCAAAAAACCGATCAGCCGTACGCTGACATCAAAGGAGAAATGGACAAAATTATCGCTTCCCGCTACAAAGACCTCCGCCCTGAAGGTTTGCGCCACTGGCATTACGTCGATCCTTTCTTCCAAGAGGCGCCTGACGTGTTCGACGTCGACTTGAACCGCATCTTTCAGGATAAAAAGCTGGAAGACATCGCCGCCGCCTTTTATAAAGCCATCGGTTTCGATGTAACCGATATCCTGGCTCGAAGCGATCTGTACGAACGGGATCAAAAACAGCAGCACGCCTTTTGCACTGATATTGACCGCGAAGGGGACGTGCGCATCGTATGTAATTTACAGCCGAACGAGAAGTGGATGAGCACTCTGTTGCACGAACTGGGGCACGCCGTTTACGACAAATATCACGACGAGACACTGCCTTATGTGTTGCGACAGCCGGCACACATCGCCTCCACCGAGTCCATCGCGATGATGATGGGCCGTCTCACGAAGAATGTGTCCTGGTTGACCCATTACGCCGGGATCGATGGAGAAACCGCTGAGAACATGAAGATCAACCTCACGAAACAAGCCGTTTTAGCCCAATTGATCCTTCTGCGCTGGTGCCTCGTCATGGTCTACTTCGAACGGGATTTGTACGCCAACCCCGACCAGGATTTGACGAAGAGGTGGTGGCATTACGTCGAGACGATCCAATTCGTCCCGTGTCCGGAAGCCCGTCATAAACCGGACTGGGCGTCGAAAATCCACTTTACGGTCGCCCCCGTCTACTACCAAAACTACCTGCTGGGCGAATTGATGGCGTCTCAAATCTGGACGACCATAGAAAAAACAGTCGGAAGTGGCGGAGACGACTTGGTCAAACACGAAGGTGTTGGACAATTTTTGAAAGAAAATATCTTCCGGCACGGCGCAAAATACCAGTGGAACGATCTGTTGGAAAAGGCGACCGGTGAAAAGTTAAATCCCGACCACCACGTCAACTATTTGGTCAGCACTGTGGAACAACTGGTCGAAACGAAAAAGAAAAAAGCCCCGAGAAAAAAGACGCCGACAAAAAAAGACACAAAAGAGTAGCAGACGGTCACGTACTTTCCCCCTAAACCCGAACGTTGCGGGTTTAGGTTTTTTCAATTTGAATGATTGACTCATTGGTCACATAGGTCTATAATAACTTTCATGCTTTTATAATGTAAAATCAGCGCACCTTAATTTTTATAGAAGGGTGACTGTCCGGCCAGTCACTTTTCCTTACGTCAATTGGAAGAAAGGGGAAATGCCCGTGCACGCGAAGAAAAAAAGCATTATAGAAACAGCTGTGAAGCTGTTCGCCAAAAAAGGAGTGGACGCAACGACGATACAAGAAATTGCGGACATCAGCGGCATTTCCAAAGGCTCCTTTTATTTGCACTTTCGTTCCAAAGAAGAGCTCGTCCTGTCGATATTTAAGCATTATACAGAACGCCTTGAACAGCACATGTTTTCTGTACAGGACGAAGGCGTAGGCCCTCGGGAAACATTTATCCGCCAGCTACAAAAGCAATTTGAAGAAATAATGCGGCAAAAAAATGTCGTCATCATCCAACTCAGAGAGCAATATCTCTACATGAACGACGACATTGAGCACTTTTTTAAACAAAAACGACTTGAACGCGAACAGTGGCTGCACAGCAGCTTTTTGGCTATGTACGGAGACCCGGTCTCTCCTTACTTAGCAGACGTATCGAATCTGTTCCAAGGGATCCACAAATCTTATATGAAATTAATGATTGTAAACGGAATTGACCTCCATGCTGGAAAGCTTTCTCGCTTTATCGTTAAGAGATTGGACGACATCGTGCACGGCATGATCAAGGACAACGAGACCCCGTTGCTAACAAAATCCATGTTCAACCCTGTTTTACAGGATAACCGTCGGATCATCCAACTGTTGCGCACGATGCAGAAAGAAGTGAACAAGCTCAATCTCGATGCAGACACGAGGGAAGAGTTGCTTGCCACACTCAACTTTTTGCTGAAAGAAGTCAGAAGCGACCGTACTGAAAGATACATTTTTAAAGGGATGCTGGCCAATTTCGACGGCATCGAGCCCCTGCAGCCATACCGGAAAGAGATTGCCGACATATTGGACCTTTAAAAAGAAAGAGGAGTGGATGTCATGGCGACAGAGATAATAAAGTCCAACGTACAAACGACGAACCAGATTACGGGACAACGCAAGTGGTGGGCTCTTGCCACGGTACTCCTTACAATGTTCTTCTCCTCGATGAACCAAACGGTCGTCTCTACTGCCATCCCGACCATCGTCGGAGAATTACAAGGGTTCTCGCTCTATGCGTGGTTGTTTAGCGCCTTTATGCTCACTTCCGCCGTCACGGTTCCCATTTACGGAAAATTGTCCGATGTGTACGGGCGAAAACCGTTTTACGTCTTCGGCCTTATCGTGTTTATGATCGGATCGGCAGCCTGCGGGCTAGCCCATTCGATGCTGGAATTAGTGCTGGCCAGAGGAGTACAAGGAATCGGAGCTGGAGCGATGATGAGTATGCCCCGGGCGACAATCGGTGATATTTTTAATCCGAAAGAACGCGGACGCTGGATGGGAGTGATCGGCGCCGTGTTTGGTCTGTCCAGCATTCTCGGCCCCGTCATTGGCGGGTGGATCACAGAAACGTTCTCCTGGCGTTGGGTGTTTTACATCAACCTGCCGTTCGGCATGCTCGCCTTAATCGGCGTCCTATTGGCCCTGCCCAAAGTGCGCGCCAAAGAGCAATCGAAGGTAGATTGGTTTGGCTCTCTTCTGCTCATCGCAGGTCTCGTCCCCGTTTTATTGGGATTCACTTGGGCCGGGACGAAATACACTTGGACGTCCCCGGTCATATGGGTGCTATTCGGGAGTGGTACAGCTGTCTTAGTTTTGTTCATCTGGTTTGAGCAGAAGGCGTCCGATCCCGTGATCACTCCCTCTCTGTTTAAAAACCGCATCTTTACCACATCGCTCGTTCTCGGCATTTTTGTCTCCATGGCGATGTTCGGCAGCATCATGTTCCTCCCGTTGTTCATCCAAGGCGTCATCGGGCTCAACGCTCAAAACAGCGGTTTGGTCATGTCACCGATGATGATCAGTTTTATCATCGGCAGTGTGGTTGCCGGGCAACTCATGACGAAGACAGGGAAATACCGCACCTTGTCCCACGTCAGTGCAGCATTCATCGTCCTCGGCTCTCTTTTGTTGATGAACATGGACGTTGAGACGCAATTTCCGACGGTCATCGTCAACATGGTCGTCCTCGGACTAGGAGTCGGTTCCCTCATGCCGCTGTTGAACATCGCGGTGCAAAACGCTTTCCCTTACCGGATGATGGGAACTGTGAATGCCACCCAGCAATTCGTCTCCTCCTTGGGCGGTGTCATTGCCTCCCCGATCTTCGGATCGATTCTCAACCGGGGATTCCAGAGCAGCTTGAACGTCACATTGCCCGACGAACTGAAAGATCTCTCTGGTGATTGGGCCCGGTTCGACCCACAAACTATGTTGACGCAACAAGCGCAGCAGGAAATGGCCGATCAGTTCGCCGCCTTCGGAGAAGCAGGACAAGAGATGTTCCAGCAACTGCTCTACGCCGTAAAAGCGTCCCTGACAGCCGGGATCAACCAGTTGTTTGAAGTTGGCCTCGTGTTCGCCGTACTGTGCTTAATCGGCACCTTTTTCCTGCCGGAACGCCCTCTGCAAGGAGATAAATATTACAACGAAAATGAGTAGAGAATGTAGAGTTTCTTCCTAAATTGCTGAAAGCAGCTTTGTCACCTATTTAAATGAAATTCTCGCTGACACAAACCCATTGAAAATCCGGAACCGTCAACCGGCTTCTAACAAAGAAAAGAAACATCTCAGCTATACAGCGGTCACATCTGCTTCGACGGCCCGTTTGAATTCCTGCTTAAGCCCGTTAAAGCTGTCCCTGATTTGCTCTTTCTTTACCTTACGTTCCGAATAATCGATCAACAGATCGAGTAACAGCGGATACCACGAAAGGCCTATGACTTGCTGCGTAAAGGCGTGGGCCGCAATCTCCCGTGTACTCTCCACAGGCTGTTTAAACATGACGGGCCCGACTTTACGCATAACGATTTTCGGAAGTTTGTCGTCCGTTCGGCCGAAACGGGTGTCTTCCAAATGGTGGAACCACTCATGGCACACGTGCAGGGCGATTAAATCTTCCTGCCGTATGTGAAATCCGCTCCTGAGGAAAAAATGGTCCATCTGTTCCAACGACGGGCGATACACGAGTATCGTGGCGGGTTTGCGAATGTACTGGGCTCTGATCAGTTTGTCCCCGTCCTTTTTTGGCTCATCGACAAAGGTCACCCTCGTGTCACTGCGCACAATATGCTCCATCAGCGGCGCCAGATCGCCGTTGTACTCATACTCCTTTCCTGCCTGCCTGCCAAATTCAACTGCCCCTTCAATGTAAGAGACAATTTGGTTCGGGCGGATACTCGGATACAACTCATCTTGTCTCAATTCCGAAAAAGCGAGCACTTCTGTGTCCAACACCGGCCAAACCCGTTCGATGGAAATGCGGTTCAACCTCATCAACGTCCTCGCCCCCATCTCGTCAACTTTACTAAGCCTTATGCCTTGAGCGGCTTGCCCTATTCGACAAATCTAGATTTGTTGCATGAATCCACGCCGTTCGAGAAAACTAACTAAAAATTCGAGAAAACCAATCGACAAATTGAGGTGAACCACCACGATGACGATTGAAAGTTTAAGCGTAGAAGAACTGTCCCGTGAGATGAAACGGAACAAAATGATCGCGATTCAAGAAGTGACGCATCATCGTCCGCGGCAGTGGCTGTTCCAAGGGGAACGTTTGACCCAACTGCGCGAACAATCCCCCGCCAACGCTGATTTTCCCGACGGGGCAGAAATATTTCTCGTCTGCCACGACAGCGATACGTGCCAGCAGTATGCGGAAAGGATAGCGAACAAAGGGTGGACAGTCCGTTATTTGGCTGGAGGGCATCTGGCATGGAACCAATTCTACCATCCAGTAGTTGTCGGCTTCGATGAACAGGTGAAAGTGTGGCAAATCCACCGCCTGTCGCGGGGATGCCTGTCGTATATGGTGACATCAGGCGATGAAGCGATGATCGTCGACCCCTCGTACCACATCGACTACTATTTGGGCTTGGCCCACGCCGAAAGTGTCGACATTTCATGTGTCGTAGACACAACCCTCCACCGCGATCACGTGTCAGGAGCGGCGAGACTTGCAGCTAAGACGGGGAGCCCGTACTATGTGCCGTCAGATGAACGATTTCAGGGCGAGAGCCATCCGTTGGAAGAACAGTCTACCCTGCCCCTCGGAGACACGCCGATCGACGTGATCGTGTTGCCTAACATAAACCGTCAGATGGATCTATCTGTCGGCCTGTTTTACGGAGACCGCTTCTTCTTGAGCGGCGACCACCCTATACGACACGAGGCATTCCGCCGGAGTGTCGAAGCTCATTCCCGCATGCGCGAAGCCTCAGAGGAAACGATCGTTCTTCCCGCCCACACCGAGGATATCGCCCTTGTCAATGAACACGGAATTGTAGGAGTCCTTCTCGGCGAACTGAAAAAAGATGCTCACTCTTTTCCGAAATCTGGAATATCCATAGACGTTCGTAAACCGGAGGCAGTGCAAGATGAAATCGTTAAAATCAATTTAACTCAAGAAAAAATCGACCTCGGAACAGCCAACGAGTTAGAAATGGGAATTTCCCGCTGACGCGCCAGACGGAGCTGACTATTTTTTAATATAGACGCTGTACAAATTGGGACGAAATGCCGATAATATTACATAATCGGTACGAAAGGGTGTTTTGACATGGAACCCATCCACCATCAGCCGATTTACTATCTAAACGCCCAAACGTCCCACCCGCGTAAAATCACGCGTACAGAATGGTCGCAGCAACCCGTTGCAGAATCGTTTCACACGTTATTGACGCAGCAAATGATGCAACATTCGGATTGGCGGCGTACAGAACACAGGCGGATGTACGAGATGTACGGCAACAGTTTACATGTAAACACTCACGGACCATTCGAGGAGTTAACAACGCGCCCATACGCGGCAAAAGGTACGAAACCGGTTGACGCTCAGCCGTTGAACGTGCAAGGTGACGCGAGGAAACCGCTTGACTTCGACGGGATTATCCGGCGAGCAAGTGAAGCGTTCGACGTAGACTTCGCGCTCATTAAAAGTGTCATCAAAAACGAGTCCTCCTTTAACCCGAATGCCGTCTCCCACGCAGGAGCACAAGGCCTGATGCAACTCATGCCGACGACCGCCCGTTCCCTTGGTGTTCAAAACCCATTTGACCCGATGGAAAACGTCTTTGCCGGAACTCGCTACTTGCGGCAAATGCTCGACCGTTACAACGGCAATACGGCATTGGCCCTCGCTGCGTACAACGCCGGACCGGGCAACGTCGACCGCTACAACGGGATTCCGCCTTTTGCCGAAACCCGTCACTACGTCGACCGCGTGTTAAAGGACCGTTTAGCATTGGCATAACGAAGTGCGCTTAATGGTGACACCCCCTTGCTTACAACGTAAACCTTTCAGCAAGGGGGTGTCGTCATTTCACAACAGAACGGGCACCAATCACATTCGGTCGTATTAACGGGCGTGAAACGCAACGCCGACACACGGTGCTTACCAGTGAGAACAACCAGTCTATAAAATGAATGTCCAGACGGACCGGCCACCCAGCAAGCCGAGGAAATCCCCGTCAAAAAACAGCAGCCCCCTTAGGGAGCTGCTGCATAGACTAATTGCTCAACCATTTCTTCAGTGAAAATTTCGTGGCTTCCCAGTTCATCGACGCGATAGTCGTCGTGAGTGGAATCCCTTTCGGACAAGACTGTACGCAGTTTTGCGAGTTACCGCATTCCTGCAGACCGCCTTCCCCAATCAGCGCTTCAATGCGCTCTTCTTTGTTCATCTCACCTGTCGGATGGAGATTTTTAACTCCACTTGTCCGACGATAAACGGCCCCATGAAATTCGATTTGCTGTTCACATTCGGACATGCTTCCAGGCAGACACCGCACGTCATGCACTTGGACAACTCGTACGCCCACTGCCGCTTCGTTTCGGCCATGCGCGGTCCCGGTCCCAAGTCATACGATCCGTCGATCGGTATCCACGCTTTCACCCGTTTCAGGGCGTCAAACATGCGGCTTCGATCGACGATGAGATCCCTCAACACTGGAAATGTGCGCATCGGTTCAATGCGTACCGGCTGTTCTAATTTGTCGATGAGAGCGGTACACGCCTGACGGGGACGTCCGTTGATCACCATGGAGCAGGCGCCGCACACTTCCTCCAGACAGTTCGCTTCCCAAGCGACCGGCGCCACCTTTTCCCCCTGTTTGTTGTAAGGGTTCCGCTGAATCTCCATCAGCGCACTGATGACGTTCATGTTCTCCCTGTACGGAATTTCAAACTCTTCTTTATAAGGTTCACTGTCCCGATCCTTTTGTCGGGTGATAATCAATTGGACCGTTTTACCCATTTGCTTTCGCCCCCTGTTTCGAAACGTCGTAGCGACGTTCTCGAGGTTTGATCAGCGACGTATCTACATCTTCGTACGTAAATTGGGGACCGTCTTCCGTGTGCATCGCAATCGTCGTCTTCAGCCATTCCTCATCGTTGCGCTCAGGAAACTCCGGCTTGTAGTGCGCCCCACGGCTTTCGTTGCGATTGAGAGCGCCGATGGTAATCACGCGGGCCAGGACGAGCATGTTCCACAACTGCCGCGTAAAAGTTGTTACCTGGTTGCTCCAGTTACCGGTATCGCTGATGCCGATACGCTTGTAACGCTCCATCAGTTCTAGTATTTTGTCGTCTGTTTCTTTCAATTTATCATTGTAGCGAACGACCGTCACGTTCTCCGTCATAATTTTGCCGAGCTCTTGATGGAGTTTATACGGGTTTTCGTCACCGTCCATCTTCGTTATGTTGTCGTACACTTCTTGCTGCCGTTTCAATTCCCGGTCAAAAATGCCCGAGTCCATGTCCAATGCGGACTTTTCCAGTCCGTTAATGTACTCGATCGCTTTCGGACCGGCGAGCATACCGCCGTAAATACAGGACAAAAGGGAGTTTGCGCCGAGGCGGTTTGCTCCGTGAATGGAGTAATCACACTCACCGCAGGCAAACAGCCCGGGAATGTTCGTCTTTTGATCGTAATCGACCCAGAGACCGCCCATGGAGTAGTGCACGCCCGGAAAGATCTTCATTGGAACTTTGCGCGGGTCTTCGCCCATGAACTTTTCGTATATTTCCAAGATCCCGCCGAGCTTTACATCCAACTCTTTTGGATCCATGTGAGACAGGTCGAGATAAACCATATTCTCCCCGTTAATCCCGAGTTTCATTTCCACGCACACTTTGAAAATAGCACGCGTCGCGATATCGCGCGGCACGAGGTTACCGTACTCCGGGTACCACTCTTCCAGGAAATACCATGGCTTGCCGTCTTTATACGTCCAGACGCGCCCCCCTTCCCCGCGCGCTGACTCGGACATGAGGCGCAGCTTGTCATCGCCAGGGATCGTGGTGGGATGCACTTGAATAAACTCGCCGTTTGCGTAACGGGCCCCCTGCTGATACACAGCGCTGGCCGCCGTTCCAGTATTTATCATCGAGTTCGTCGTCTTGCCGAAGATGATACTCGGTCCGCCAGTCGCCAGAATGACCGCATCTGCCCGGAACACCTTGAATTCCATGTTCCTCAAGTTTTGGGCTACGGCGCCGCGGCATACGCCTTCATCATCCAGGACGATACCGACAAATTCCCAGTGTTCATATTTGGTCACCCGCCCGGCAACTTCCCATCGCCGCACTTGTTCATCTAACGCGTAGAGGAGCTGCTGGCCGGTAGTGGCGCCGGCGTAAGCCGTGCGGTGGTGTTTCGTTCCGCCGAAGCGGCGGAAGTCCAGCAAACCTTCTGGGGTCCGGTTAAACATGACCCCCATCCGGTCCATCAAATGTATAATCGCGGGAGCCGCTTCACACATCGCCTTAACCGGTGGTTGGTTCGCGAGGAAGTCTCCTCCGTATACGGTGTCGTCAAAGTGTTCCCACGGCGAATCTCCTTCACCTTTTGTATTAACTGCACCGTTAATGCCGCCCTGTGCACATACAGAGTGGGATCTTTTAACCGGCACAATGGACAGCAAGTCTATATCCGCACCCGCTTCTGCAGCTTTCATTGCAGCAGACAAGCCGGCGAGCCCGCCTCCGACAATGACTATTTTCGCATTCAACTGAAATCCCCTTACCTTGTAGACAGCAATGTTAAACTCACTGACGCAAATTCCGGGTCGAGAAAACCGAAGATCGCGCGGATGCCGACATACGTCATCAAGACGAAGATGACTCCGCACACATACGTGGCGACGCGCTGCGCCCGCGGACCGACAGTAATGCCCCATGAAACGAGAAACGACCACAATCCGTTGCTAAAGTGGAAGACGGAAGCGATTAAACCGATCACGTACAGTACCATCCAAACAGGGTTAGAAAAAATTTCGTGCATGCGGGTGCCAAAGTGGATCGGCTCTAAGTTGCCGAAAAACACTTGCATGCGCGTTTGCCAAACGTGCCAGATGATGAAAATGAGCGTAATAACTCCTGTGATACGCTGTAACATAAACATGACGTTGCGGAAGGTCCCGTATTGCGAGACGTTGTTTTTCGCTTGGAAGGCAATGTAGAGCCCGTATATCCCGTGGAACAGTATCGGTATGTAAATGAACACGAACTCAATGGCGAGCAAAAACGGAAGGCTTTCCAAAAGTTCCACCTGTTTTAGAAAGGCTTCTTCGCCCATCGTCGAATAATAGTTCGTGATCAAATGTACAACTAAGAAAGCTCCAACGGGAATGACTCCCAGCAGGGAATGAAGCCTGCGGCTCACAAAACTTTTGCTCTCTGCCAACGTTCTGTCCTCCTTCAAGATATGAGAAACGTACGACTGCAACATGTTCATTAACATGTTCATTGTACTCCCAAGATTCTAGAGCGTCAAGGAACGCAAGCAAAAGGTCCACGACACAAAAAGAGTAACGTCTATCCGTTACTCTTTATAGTGGACTTTAGGCTCTATAAAATGCAGCATCAGCTTTCAACGGCTTCTCTACTCGCGTCTAAGGCAAAAGCAGTGTGTACCAACTGTACAGCTTCCTTTGCCTTGTCGAGGGAATGACGCACGAGATTTTAATTTCTGACGTTGAGACCATTTTAATGGGAATGCCGGCATCCGTTAGCGTTTTAAACATGGTCGCCGCAACGCCTGGATGCGTCACCATTCCGGCTCCGACGGCGGAGACCTTCGCCAGTCCCGATTCGACCAGGGCGCGCTCGTATCCCAGTTCATCCCGGCACTCTTCCAGCACACGAACAGCTTTTTCCGCTTCTGCCTCTTGAACGCTGAAGGAGACGTCCATTGTATCGGCGGCGTGTTCACTTTGTACGATAATGTCCACGTTAATGTTGGCTTGTGCCAATAAACTGAAGAGATCAGCCATTTTGTCAGACTCGTTCGGCAATCCCAACACTTTAATTCGCGCCACATCAAGGTCGTGGGCGACGCCGCGCACTTTCAGTTGCTGTTCCATTTCACACACTTCCTTTACTCGTGTTCCCGGTTCGTCCGTAAAGCTTGACCTTACGACGAGTTCGACTCCGAAATTTTTGGCACACTCTACTGCACGCGGGTGCAACACACCTGCGCCCAGGTTCGCCAGTTCCAACATCTCGTCGAACGAAATCTCATCCAGCTTCTGTGCAAACGGTACGATGCGGGGGTCCGCCGTAAACACCCCGGCCACATCCGTATAGATTTCGCAGTAGTCCGCTTCCAGCGCCGCTGCCAGTGCAACAGCTGTCGTATCCGATCCACCCCGCCCTAACGTTGTAATTTCCCGACGGGGGGACTGCCCCTGAAACCCAGCTACGACCAACACTTCACCAGCGTCCAAATACGGTCTCAACCTGTCAGTCTGAATGGACGTAATACGAGCTTTTCCGAACACTTCGTCTGTTTCAATGCCAGCCTGCCAACCGGTTAACGATCGTGTCGGAACATCTAATTCTTGCAGGGCGATCGTCAACAAAGAGATCGACACTTGCTCTCCGGTCGTCAGTAACATATCGACTTCGCGCTCTGGCGGGGAAGGAGACAGCTGTTTCGCCATTTCGATGAGTTCGTCGGTCGATTTCCCCATAGCAGAAACAACGACGACACATTGGTGCCCTTCGTTGCGCGTTCCTTTGACACGTTCGGCGACTTTGCGTATGCGTTCGATGCTCCCTACGGATGTACCTCCAAACTTTTGCACGACAATCCCCATAATAAACAAATAAACTCCTTTCCCGCACACCGGAAATGTTTGTAGTCCGTTCACTTAATTTTTTTGGTGACATCTTACCACAGGTCGCCTGGATCGACAACTATTTTGTCTCATCTTGTAACGCTTCTTTAATCGTCCTCGCGAGTTTGTCTCCAATCCCAATTTCCCTAAAATCGTCGATACTCGCCTCGCGTATCCGTTTCAACGAACCAAAGCGTTTCAACAACTTCCTCTTCCGCTTTTCTCCAACTCCCGGAATGGCATCCAGTTTCGACTGCACAAGACTTTTCGTTCGAGTCCGGCGGTGAAAGGAGATGGCGAAGCGGTGCACTTCATCCTGAATGCGTTGCAGCAAATAAAATTCCTGGCTGTCCCGCTCTAAGGGAACAGGTTCCGGTGGGTCGCCAATCATCGGTTGAGCGGTTCGGTGTTTCTCGTCCTTGACCAATCCGCAAACAGGAATGAACAGACCTAATTCGTTTTCCAGCACGTCCAGTGCTGCAGACATCTGGCCTTTCCCGCCGTCGACGACGATGAGGTCTGGCAAAGGGAGGTCTTCTTTTAGCACCCTCGTGTACCGGCGGCGAATCACTTCCCGCATCGATTCGTAATCATCGGGACCTGTCACGCTTTTTATTTTGTATTTGCGGTATTCCTGTTTCTCCGGCTTTCCATCCACAAAGACAACCATCGCCGCAACAGGGTGTTTCCCTTGAATGTTGGAGTTGTCAAACGCTTCTATGCGATGCGGCTTTCCGATTCCCATCGCTTTCCCCAGCCGCTCGACAGCGACGACGGTGCGTTCCTGTTGACGCTCAATGAGCCGGAATTTCTCATCCAATGCGAGCTTGGCGTTCTTGTTGGCCAACTGCACCAGTTGGCGTTTTTTCCCCCGCTGCGGTGTGTGTACCTTCACCTTCAGCCACTCTGACAGCAAATCGTTGTCCACTTCGACCGGCAAGTTAATTTCATGCGGCAAAGCCGTCTCTTCATAGTAAAACTGGGTGACGAACGTTAAAAAATCTTCTTTCTCCTCTCCGTGGTACGGGAACATAGACACATCCCTTTCAATGAGCTTACCCCGGCGCAAGAAGAACACTTGCACACACATCCAACCTTTGTCTACCGCATAACCGAACACGTCCCGATCTTTGTCGTCCAGAAAACTCATCCGCTGCTCTTCTTCTAGACCGTCGATGCTTCGAATCAAGTCGCGCAATTCTTGTGCCCGTTCAAAATTCAATTCCTCTGCCGCCTGCTTCATTTTGTGTTCCAGTTCTTTGCGGACTTCTTTGTGACCGCCGTTTAAGAAACGCACAATCTTTTTGATCATGGAGCCGTACTCGTTCGGATCCACCGGACGTACACACGGCGCCAAGCATTGACCCATATGGTAGTACAAGCACACCCGGTTGGGGAGTGTACGGCACTTGCGCAACGGGTACAGCTTATCCAACAGTTTTTTTGTATGGTTGGCCACACTCGCATTCGGATACGGTCCAAAATATTTCCCGCCGTCTTTCACTACCTTGCGCGTCACTTCCAAACGGGGGTGGGTTTCATTCGTAATTTTGATGTACGGGTAAGACTTGTCGTCTTTCAACATGACGTTGTAGCGAGGGCGGTGTTTTTTGATTAGATTACATTCCAATACGAGCGCTTCCGTCGCGCTCTCTGTGACGATGTATTCAAAGTCGGCAATTTTTTGTACGAGACGCTCCGTCTTCGTGTCGTGGGCTCCAACGAAGTAGGAGCGGACGCGATGACGCAAATTTTTCGCCTTGCCGACGTAAAGGATGTCGCCGTCTTCGCTTTTCATCAGGTAACAACCTGGCTGATCGGGCAAGAGTGACAGCTTTTCTGCCATGCGTGCTTCCATCACTGTTCCCTCCTTTCTATATCCTACCACATTAATCAAAGATGAGAGTCCGGCACGTTTTGTGTTAAGGTAATAGTGTGTAAGGAGATGTGAAATCGATCTTAAAAGCGGTCGAAACGAACAGCGTCTTTACGTGTACTGAATGGAGAAAACATCGGGAGGAAGAGTCGTGACTTCGTATTTTGATATGCTGAATCGCCATGGACTGAAAATATGGGGCAGTTTTATGGTCGGAACGTTAGCTGCCGCGATCCCAGTGATCGTCATCACCTTCTTTTTTACTTTCATGCTCGCAGCCATCGTCCTCGCGAGACTTAGCGGTATCGACCCGTTCAACAGCAGCCCTGAAGCCATACTGGAAACTTTACTAAATCCCGGAATGGTCGTCGTCGGGATACTGTTTCTGCTTTTCTTCATCTTGATCTCACTGCTGACCTCCGCCTTCACAAGTGCCGGTTCAATCGGCGTTGTGGCAGATAGCATTCAAAAAAACAAAACGGGGGTCGGGACGTACTTTCGCTACGGATTTCGCCGCCTCTTCCCGATGCTGGGATTACATCTTGTCACACTTCTTCTGGCAGTGCTGCCGTTGATTCCAGTTGTCATCGGCGTATTGCTCTTTTTTACAGAAACAGTGTGGGGAGTGGCTTGGGGCATTATTTTGTTCCTTCTAACGATCGTTCTGTACATCGTCTACGGACTCGTCGTCCTGCACGCTCCTGCTGTCCTGATTGCTAAAAATAAAGGCGTGTTCGAGGCTCTGTCCGCTTCGTTTCACGCTTTTCGAACGAAATTCGGCCAAGTCGCACTATCGGCCCTTATCTTATTCGCCATAACGATGGCAGGAGGGATCGTCACACTCGTGTTGGAAGGCCTCATAAGTGGGATCAATCCGCTAGATCCTTACGCGGAAGTTCACCCACTACGCAGTTTTCTCAGTCTCATTTTAATGTTTCCGGTCAATAGCGCTCTGCAAGTTATTGTCATTTCCACACTCGTCTTTCGCTACTTGCGCGTCATTCATCCCGACCCGCCGTCAGACGGAACACCTGGATCGCTTCGATCAGGTCCGGAAGCCCCCTCTCCAGTGGAAAGTTCAAAGCTCGACCGGGAAGCATCTCCGTAAAATCGAGTAGGAGGGGGCGGCTAGCCCCCGTCCTCTCACACCACCTAGCATGCGGGTCCGCACTAGGCGGTTCCAAAAGGTTGACGAAGTTCCATATAACGAAAAAGCATACTCTTCAGCCCTTTCGCTTCCCAGTAGGAAGTCGGAAGGGCATTGTTTGTGTTCCGGGACATTTCCCATGGTCCTCGGCGGGAATTGGCCATCATGAAGCAGGCCCATTCTGGTACGCCAAGGGCCCTAAGTTCACGAAGACGGGTTCTGACCCGTTTCCATTGTTTCCATAGGCACATCCTCAGTCTGCGCCGAATCCATTGGTCGAATCTTTCACAGTGCGTCTTCATCGATGCCAGTCGAAAGTACCTGACCCAACCGATGATGTAGCGGTTGAGCCGTTTAATTCGCTCTTCCATGGAGATCGCCCGTGAACGACTCGTCATCTCACGTATTCTATCTTTGAATCGGGAGATGGTCTTCGGGGCTAACCGAATCGTTGCTTGTTTGTCCGGCAGAAAACTGAACCCTAGGAATTTCCGGTTCCAGGGGCGGTCTACCGCACTTTTGTCTCGGTTCACTTTCAGTTTCAGCTTTCCCTCTACAAAGCGAATCACCGATTCCATGACGCGTTCCCCTGCGCGCTTGCTAGCGACAAAGATGTTACAATCGTCCGCATAACGTGCGAATTGCAACCCGCGTTTCTTTCGTTCTTTGTCCAGGTCGTCCAACAAGATGTTGGCCAGAAGCGGACTCAGCGGTCCGCCTTGCGGCGTCCCTTCCTCTGTCCGTTGGCATACTCCGTTGACCATGACTCCGGCGTTGAGGTACACCCGGATGAGTTTCAGGTCTCGCTTGTCCTTCTCCCTTCTTGCTACCCTCGCCATGAGCATGTCGTGGTTTACTCGGTCAAAGCACTTCTCTAAGTCCAAGTCCACAACCCATCTGTATCCACTCTGGATATAGCGCTGGGCTTGAAGGACCGCATCATGGGCTCGCTTCCCTGGTCGGAAGCCGTAGCTGTCCCATGAGAAGTGAGCATCGAAGATCGGATGCATCACTTGCAGCAGGGCTTGCTGGAGGAGCCGGTCCATCGCGGTCGGGATCCCTAGAAGCCTCACGCCGCCTCCAGGTTTTTGGGGATTTCCACCCGTTTGACTGGCGCGGGTTTGTAGGTTCCCGCTAGGAGCTCTGCTTTCACCTGTGCCCAGTGTGTGTTCAGGTAAGCCTGCAGTTCAGCTACCGTTACTCCGTCCACTCCGGGCGCTCCTCCGTTTCGGACCACTCGCTTGTATGCGAGCAAGAGATTTTCTCTCTCAAGCATCCTGTCCAGCAAGTCGTTATGGTCTTCGCGAGAGGAAGGGGCGACTTGTGCCGGAGAAGAGCTCGGCGCTCCAACATACCCTCGCGGCTTCACCGCTGCTCTCTGTTGGCAGCTCCCTTGCGGGATATTCTGCTGTCTGCGCTCTTCTCTCGAACGCATCGGTTTCCTCTCTCCTTTCGGTTCGGCCCTTCCGCTTTCCGGCGCCCCGTACTTGCGTACTATGGCCTCTGCTGACTCCTGCGGATTCAGCGCAGCCTCTCGACTGCGGTTACGATGTTACTTCGCGTGTTCCGCAGGCCTCCCCAGATAAGAGCGTCATCTTTCCGCCCGCGATCACTGGAGTTTACAGGATGAGCCCTTGGCGGCTTTGGATTTCGTTGTGTTCTGGCAACTCATCCGACTAATCCTGCCTCAAATCCAGTTCGTGTACCTTGACCCGTGCGTTTGTCTCCGGCTTCCTTCAGATTCCGCCTCGCGACGGACACCCTTGCCTTTGACTACGGTAGGCGCTCGCCAGCCCCCGTTCGGGACTTTCACCCTATAGATGACGCCCATGCTGGGCGTACAGAAAAGGTCCCAGACCGAACGTTTCAGTCTGGGACCTACCGCTTTCCCTTTTTATATATGTTTGTTCAAAACGTCCATCAGCTGTTCTTTTGGCTGAAATCCGACCAGTTTTTCAACGACTTCGCCGTCTTTAAACATCATCAGGGTCGGAATGCTCATCACTCCGAAACGACCCGAAGTGTCCGGGTTTTCGTCGACGTTCAACTTGGCGATTTTTAATTTATCTCCAACCTCACTGTCAATTTCCTCCAACACCGGTGCAATCATTTTGCACGGTCCGCACCAGGGCGCCCAAAAATCCACTAAAACCGTACCGCCGTTTTCCACTTCTGCTGCAAACGATTGGTCGGTCACATTCACGATGGCCATGGGAGCAGTTCCTCCTTTTATCATTCCTACAATTTACTCTCACAGTATACCATCATTCAAAGTAAATATCCAATCGCCTTATCTCGATCAATTCCTCTAATTTCCATTCATACACCTTCCAGCTGTTTGGCACAATACGTTTGACAGTGTAATACGCGAAAATCTCACAGTTGAAAGGAGAAACATTCAAATGGCATTAGTTCCTTTTGAGCCGTTTCGTCAATTGGAATCGTTGCGCGAAGAGATGAACCGATGGATGAACCACAATTTCCCCAGCTGGGCCCAGCAGACATTCAGTTTCGGACCGCGTGTCGATGTTTCCCAAACAGATCGGGAAGTGATTGTCGAGGCCGAGATACCCGGCTTGACACAAGAAGACGAACTGGACATTCAAGTGCTCCCGACACAAGTCGTCTTAACAGGCGAGATACGCCGCACACGCAAAAATCAACCAGGACATTTGGAGACGTCTCAACAGAAAGAAAGGGAACCACAAAACGACAACCAACCGGCTGAACCCGACTATTATCACACTGAGCGATACGTGGGTCGGTTTCACAGAGTCATATCCCTGCCGGCGGAAGTAGACGATGCCAAGGCGTCAGCTGAATACGAAAACGGCGTGTTGGAAATACGCCTTCCCAAAGTCAAGGCGGACAAAGGGAGGCGTCTCAACGTTCGCTTTCATTGAAAGAGGAACCGCACTCCGAGAGGGTCCCCTTTAAAGAAAAGGGCTGCTACAGAAAATCAGCAGTTCTGACTTTCTGGGCAGCCCATTTTTCGTAAGGATATAATACTTCACATCGGAACAGAGGGTGAAGATTGCTTCTCTGTCGCTTGACCTTCTAGCTCATCTTCTGACCCTGCGACGACTACTGCAGCCGATGCGTCACCTACGACATTCACACATGTGCGGAACATGTCTAAAATGCGGTCCACGCCCGCGATCAGCGCGATCCCTTCCAGCGGAAATTGTACAGTACTCAACACCATCGTGAGCATAATCATTCCAGCCCCTGGAATGCCGGCCGTGCCGACCGAGGCCAATACCGTCGTCAGTACGACGGTTAACAA
Organism: Novibacillus thermophilus; assembly: GCF_002005165.1. NCBI lineage: Bacteria > Bacillati > Bacillota > Bacilli > Caryophanales > Thermoactinomycetaceae > Novibacillus > Novibacillus thermophilus. The sequence continues at coordinate 851,963 of NZ_CP019699.1, read as the reverse complement.
TTGCACAAATGTCAGATCCAACCCGTAAAACTGGGCTATAAACAGGACCGCAATCCCTTGATAAATAGCGGTCCCGTCCATATTAATGGTCGCTCCCAGAGGGAGAACGAAACTGGAGATTCGGTTAGATACCCCCAAATTTTCCTGGGTGTTTTTCAACGTAACCGGCAGCGTTCCTGAACTGCTGCACGTACTGAAGGCAATGAGCGCCGCTGGTGATATGCCTTTGAAAAATTGGAACGGATTCATGCTGGCAAACTTTTTGACAGCAATGGAATACGTTATGAGTGCATGCACGATACACGCGACGGCTACGGCCGTAATGGCTTTCAACAGCGGCATCAGCACAGACAGGCCGTACTCTCCGACGACAGGTGCAATGAGGCCGAATACGCCGATCGGTGCGAGGCGCATAACCGCTCCAGTAATTTTGTACATAATTTCGGCAAACCCTTCAAAAAACTGTTGCACCGGTTGCGCTTTGTTTCCTACAACCGTAATGCCAACCCCCACAAAGATGGCAAAGAAAATAATTTGTAACACATTTCCCTCAGCTAAGGCACTAAACGGATTGGTCGGAATAATGCCGAGCAACGTCTGAATGAATCCTTCCGCCTCTCCAGGTTCAACTGCCTCCGTTTCAGAAACAGTAAGGTCTAATCCGCTGCCAGGAGAAAATAAAAATCCGAATGCTAAACCGATGACGACCGCAATGCCCGTTGTCACGAGGTAATACACGACCGTTTTCCCGCCGATGCGTCCAAGTTTTTTCGGGTTCCCGGTACTCGCCACTCCGACGACTAACGTGGTCAAAATGAGTGGAGCCATGATGAATTTGATGAGGTTTAAAAATAAGTCCCCTAACGGTTTCACAACCTCGATGGCCGGACCGACCATAGCCCCGAGAATGATGGCGATGACAAAGGCAGCAAAAATTTGTGTCAATAAATTGCCTCTCATCTTCTTCTCCTCCCTTTCTACACAAATGTATGGCCGAATACTTTCTTTAAGACCTCTTATCTGTATAAGTGCCAGTCTATACGTTTAGGTCATTGTATCGCCTAAACGACAAAAAGAAACAGGAAACAACCAAAAGTCTGCTACGTTCTCCGTACCAAGTTGGCCTCAGGCAGTCGGACAGTGAAGACAGATCCGTCCACATGCGGCCTTGTCTGAACATTAACATCACCTCCAAGGCCTGCGATCATCTCTTGGACGTAAGACAGTCCAATCCCTGTGGATGGATTTCCATCGCGGTCATATTTTGAAGTGAATCCCGGTTTGTAAATGAGATGCAGATGTTTGTGAGGTATGCCGGGTCCGTTGTCACCGATGCGAAACAGTACCGAACGGTGTTGTTTGCTCACGGAAAGGGTGATGACACCTGTATCCTCAATCGCTTCGATGGCGTTCTCGACGACATGGTTCACGATAGACAGAATGCTGTAAGCGTGGTAGTGAGTATGGCAGTCCTCGATATCCAGTACAAACCGGATGGTTTTCCCCAACGAATCGGCATACTTCCGGTTGACTTGGACGATGATCGTCATCAACTCCGACATATCCATATACTCTGCGAATTGTTCATCCGAAATGAGTTTTGAAAGACCGGCGAAAATCCTCTGGTTATCCTTTTTGATCTCGTGTATTTCACCGGCAATCTTTAACGCTTGTTGACACAGTTCCTCCGGGAAATCTAAAGGAGATGCCGTGCTGTAACTCTTTAACTGGCGATACAGGTGGTAGGAAGATTTTGTCACTTCCTCTGTACTCTGTAAAGTCTTTTTCAGCTGAAAAGCTTCAACGTATAAGTTGGACGTCACCATGAGCAAGTGAAGGTTTTGTTTCCGCACTTCGGCTTCCTTTATTTTCGTCTGGTACAGGTTCATCAAATTAAAAAAACCGACGACGAAAAAACTGCGGAAAATGGCGATGACGATCACCTTGTGCACGTCACTTAACGTAAACACCGATGAAAAGGCAATGTATTGAAACGTCAACTCTGCAAGGCTGGCGGACACCTCTGCGAGAATTCCAAGCAGCCCGATGACGACCGGTTTGTGATGAAAGCGGTTCACTTTCGTCAAGTAAAAAAGAAGGGCAAACGTCACATAATAAAAAAAGGTAGGGTACCGTGACTGAAACGCATCGGCGAATTCTTGTGCGCGAAAGAGGAAATCGAGGAGGATGCGGAACTCTACGACGAGAAAACCGACGAGACCCCCCGATACGACGGGGTGAATTTTGCGCAGCAACAACAAGAAGAAGAAAAAAGTCGGGGTGCCAAAACTGACCCGGAACGCATCGTTAAACGGATAAAAGTTTAACTCTCCTGCCAGAGGGACGATCACCAGCATGGAGAAAAATATGCGCTTTTCCCTCGTTAAATGGCGCAACACCGTTGCTTCCTTCAATGTAATCACCGCTGTGTTCGATTGTCACTTACATATATTTTAGCAAAGGCAAACCCTTTTTTGTCTCAAAAAGAATTCCCCCTGGCGACAGCGTACGATCGGTCGCCAGGGGGGCGGTGAGGGGATCTTATTGCCACTTGTCTATCACGTAGTCGGCATCATCTTTCAACACGTGATAGGCGTAGTCGGACACTAATCCTTGATCTTTGTGGTGATCCAGCAACTGGATAAAGTTTTTCATATGTTTGACCACTCTATCGGCAGCCCCTTGCTCTTCAAAGCGATGCACAGCCGTCAAGTGAACGTGTAAAGACCGCGCCACCTCACGGTTCTTCAATTCGCCTTCCTGCTCAAACTGGTCGACGAGTTTCGTCATGCCGTCAGCATCTATATCGACTTGCACGGTGAACGCCCTTTCCTCTTCGGTATTCCCTTTAACATCTACCGATATCCAGCGAAAGGTCGTCGTTTCAGCCACCTGAATGACCTCTCCGGGCTCGCGGATGTCGGCGGCTTCGTAAGTCGGTGAATCTTGCGTCGGTTCACTTCCGTCTGTCGTGTAGTGGATCGCCGCCGGCTCACTCGTTGAAAACGTAACGTTGACTGTACCGTCGGGTTGACGGTCTTGCATCAGCCGCGTGGTGGCAGGATCTTCGTCCATCCCGTACTCCATCGCAATCTCAAACATTTTGATCACACCGCTCGCGTACTCCTGGTACTGGAGATTCGCCTCTTGCCATTCGGGTTGGAATCCGCCTGCCCCCACCCATCTATCTTGGTCCGGGTCCCACTGCGACCCGCCAATCTCCCAGCCGAAGGAATAAATGCCATAGTTGTTGTAAAGCTCCTCGCGGACGTTTCCGGCTGAAGAGTAGAGGACATCGGCAGATCCGCCCACGTTACGCGGCTGCACGACGGAGTCACGCAAGCTTTTGACGTTGGACAAAATCTGTTCGGCCATTTCCCAGTAGTACTGCTCGTCCTTGAGCGGCGGGCGCGGTGTCGTAATCCGACCTTCGGCAATGTAAGCCCCCGGCTGCCAAAACAGTTGGCCGCCATAACTGTGCACGGTCATAAAGAACTTGATGTTTGAGAAATTTTCTGCCAACCAGACGACGTTCTGCGCTTCTGGCTCCGACAGTTCACCAGGACCGGCATACGTATCAGAGGTACAGTCGGAAGAACCGCCGCTGTAACCGTCAAAAATGGAACCGACTGAATAGTTTCGATTGAGGTCAACTCCCCAGTTCCCGCGCCGCCCGGGATCGGAGTTTTCCGGACCGCAGTGGTTGGTCATGTTGCGGCGTTGCATGTTCCGGTCGAAGAAACTGTAGTGAGCGCCGTCGGGGTTGTTCGACGGTATGATGAAGATGTCCACATTTTCTACAATTTGCCTGGTCATTTCGTCATGCTCGTAGTTCGCGAGGAGCCGCTCGGCCGCCTCGAGGGCGACTAAAGGGGTCACCCACTCCCGGGCGTGATCCTGAGCTTGAATGAGGACGCCGGGTTTCGATCCGTCGCGGTTCTGACCAATGCGCAGGGCTCGAATCGTGAACGGCTCGCGGGAGATGTCTTCTGGTGCACTCAAGAAGTCCGACAACCTCGTTGCCGCTGCTTCACTGACTACACCAGAGCCATCCCCGTTGCGATACAAATGTGCAGTCACAAGTTCACTCGCCTCAGAATGGGCGTTGATGGCGTCAACGACCTCAGCAGCCGTACTCACTATCTCTGAAGAATCACTGTCTTGGGCAAGATGTACTGTAATGTCGTTTCCGTCGACAGATACGGTAGTCTTGTCCAATCCTGGCTGACCGATTAACGCCACGGTGATATCATTGCCACCTTCATGGCCGTACATCTTCGATGTTACGTAAAATGTACTGTCGAGATCCCCGTTTTCGACACCTGAGCCAAACTGCGCTTGAGCGTGCCGCCGGTAACCGTTCGTCTTGTTCGGCAGCTCGACAATCTCGGTGATATTTGGATGTTCTGCGGCTAACTGCTCGATGCGATCATAAATTTCGGTAGGATGCATGTAACCGTCAATAAAACCGTACTGATACCCCGGTCGGTCAATATCTGCCTCGACGGAGTAGAGCCAGTCGTTCACTGCAGCAGTTGCTTCAGACCCAAAGGAGCTTGTCACTGTGACCGTATCGGGCCGAGGTCCATCCACTTTCGCCAAGATGCGGTGATACATGTATTCGCCGGAGTCGACGAAAGCATCCATCTGTACTGATCCACTGTCCCAGGACAGTGTCAAGTCAGCGTCACTTTCAGCGGAAGACTTCGCTTCGACAGACAAAAACCCTTGTCCTTTTGTCGTAAACCAGTCGACCCGACCGATGACGACGGTGTCGGTGCTCTGTGCGGCACGTGGACGTTTTTTAATATGCGGTGAAGGGGAAGCTTGTGTGGAAGCGCCCTCATCTGCCAATTTGGCACCGAAATCTGGCAATGCGTCTAGCTGTTCTTTCGTGAGAATCGCGTCCACTTCGATGCCTTCAGGGAGGCGTTCTATACCGCCGGCGAAATCGTACCCTGCACTTTGCATCTCGTAAAAGACGTCGCTCCCCGGCACGAGAATACGGACCCGTTTCCCTTCTTCTAGTTCAGGTTGCGCCGCCGCTCTCAGCTCGTCTGCCTCTTGACTCGGACTGGCTAAAGCTCCAGTCATCACGGGTGTCATGAGTAAAATAGCCGATAACAACACGACAATCGATCTTTTCACTATCTCAACCCCCTCTAATGTTTGTTCAGCGGAATGCTACCACGTGACACGATACAAGATTCTCGCGTGTCACCTCCTTCACAGCCTCTAGCGGGTGGTACCACTTGAAGTCATGGACATACATTCATCCTATATTGAAAACTACATGATTTAACGATAAACTACAACTTATCCAACCACGCGTCGTATCATCCGTCTGAATTTTACCGTGGATTCAAAAGGTGTGAACGATGTCATGCGTTTTTATATCGTTGATGACGATGTGGCCATCCGCTCGATGTTGACCGAAATTATCGAGGATGGAGACCTTGGAAAGGTCGTGGGAGAGGCAGAAAACGGCTCAATGTTAGACGAACACCTGCTGTCCCTAAAGCAAGTAGACATTGTACTCATTGATCTCTTAATGCCTGTACGGGACGGAATTGAAACTATCCGCAGTATTGGAAGTGCATTCAAAGGAAAATACGTCATGATTTCCCAAGTCGAAGCCAAAGAATTGGTCGCTGAAGCCTACTCGCTCGGAGTAGAGTATTTTATTACCAAGCCCATTAACAGAGTAGAAGTACAGTCGGTCGTGAAAAAAGTAACTGAACGCATACGTTTAGAGAGGTCTATCCGGGAGATCCACTTATCTGTAAGCAACGTGCTTCAGCCAAGTGCGCCTGCGTATGACAGCCGACACTCTTTTACCCAGCAGTTAACGACATCGGGGCGGATCATCCTCTCTGAGTTAGGCGTCATCGGTGAAAAAGGGGCTAAAGACTTAATCGACATTTTAAATTACATTGCAAGCGATGAAGTGCTGACGAACAGCTTACCTCCCCTCAAACAGGTGTTTACCCAAATCGCTCGTCAAAATCTTGGAAGAAAGGCGACCACAGAAGAACTAAACAGAGAGGTTAAAGCATCCCAGCAACGAGTGCGCAGAACGATTTATCAAGCACTTAACCACTTGGCTTCTCTCGGACTGACCGATTTTTCCAATCCGACATTCGAACGTTACGCGACCGTCTTTTTTGATTTTACAGTTGTACGGGATAGAATGACTGAGCTTAAACACAACGCACCGTCATCTGCTTCCCGCGTTCGAATCAATGCGAGAAAGTTCATTCAAGCCCTCTATTTTGAAGCAAAACAGCACATCACCTCAACAGAACATTCGTAAAGCGGTTCCCCTGGAAACCGGAACCGCCTTTGGTGTGGGATTATCGAGCCCGAACACGACTTTCAAAATTTTCTTTGTGAGAGCCGTCACAAAAAGGTTTGTTCTCAGATAGACCACAGCGACACAATGAAAATTTTGGCTTCGTTTCAAAGCGATTGCCTTCAGCGTCCACTAATTCTACATCCCCGGATACAATATACGGACCGTTATCCCGTACTTTAATCGTGACGTCAGCCATATGTAAACTCCTTTCAGTCAGCTTTATATGTTAAAGTACCGCACCCCTTCCCCTCTGTCAACACGTTCTCGCCGCCTCCCACGCTTCCTTTAACGGAAGGGCCGGTCCCCTTTCATCCGAGATTTTCGACATTTCAATCCCAACACGGTACAGGTTATGATAAAGACGTAGCGAAAAAAGAACCCATCGATCATACTGGTGATAGACAGATCGGGGTGATGGACACATTGAACGTTCACATTGACATTAGCGAAAAGTACGAAGAAACGACTGTCACCATCCAGGCGAAAGAATGGACAAAAGAGCTGGAGACTTTAGTCAGAATGGTGAAAAGCACGAAGCCGATCCGGCTCTTAGGAATCGATGCGGAACAGTCGGTCTTGCTCGACCCAAACGAGATCGACTACGTGTATGCTGAAAATCGAAAAGTGTATGCCGCTGTACAAAAGCAGCGGATTGAACTCAAAATGAAACTGTACGAAGCAGAATCCCTGCTGGAACCGCATCAATTTACACGCTTTTCCAAATCCGTCATTGGAAATCTGAACCGCATTCAGCGGTTTGAATTGGCGTTTAACGGCAACTTGTGCGTGCACTTTACATCGGGCAACAAAGAGTACGTCTCACGGAAGTATGTCGCCCAATTAAAGGAAAAATTGCTTTCAGGAGGTTTGACACATGGGAATTAACGTGTTGAAGCGGATGATAGCGGGTACGAGCTTCGGGGGATCCTTTTTTTCATCGTCCTCACGGTTTTGAACGTGCTAGCCATTGAAGTCCCCGTCTCTAAATTGTGGACAGATATGGCGGTCAGTCTCGCGCTCGGAATATATTTTGGGCTGTCATCACTCATGTTCGACATCGAAAGGTGGAGTCGCTTAAAGCAAACGGTCATTCACGGTCTCACGTCCCTCGCCGTCTTTTTTCCCACCGCCATTCGTTTAAACTGGATCCCGCTTGATAGGGGCGTGATGATGACCTGCTTACTCATCTTTCTCACAATATACGTGCTGTTCTGGTTTTGTGCGTGGTGGTATTACAAGAGATTGGCACAGTCTATGAATGAAATAGTGAAAAAGTAACCCCGTCTCCCCAGAGGAAGTACGCTGAGAGCGCGCCGGCACTTTGTCAATCCACTTCCATCAAAAGACATAGCGTAGAATGAGACCACTCTACGCTATGTCACGAAGCATGCTGTGGATTTCCTATTGGATCGCTTCGTCTACCTCTTTCACCATTTCCATAACAGATACGAGGCCGCCGCCGGACAGGTACCAGTTATTTGGGTCCAAGTAGATGATATTGTCGTTTTGGTACGCCTTCGTCTTTTTCACTAAGTCATTTTCTATGACTTGCTTCGCCGCCTCCCCTTCACCTATGGCGGAATCTCGATCGATAACAAACAGATAATCTGGATCTTTTTCTGCGATGTATTCAAACGAAATGCTCTGTCCGTGGGTGGATGCCTCAATGTTCTCATCAACAGCTGCAATCCCGAAGACGTCATGGACAAACCCGAAGCGGGAGCCAGGACCGTAGGCGCTCACTTTGCCTCCAGTGGTCAACACGATCAACGCGTTTTTGCCACTGGCAGAAGCTTTCTCATGCAAAGCGTTGATGGCGTCGTCTATCGCTTGCAACTCAGCTTCTACTTCGGACTGCTTGTCGAATATCTCACCAAGTGTGGTCATATTGTGTTTAAAAGATTCGATGTAATTCTCAAAGTCGACCCCCATAAATACCGTCGGGGCGATGTCGGCAAGCTGGTCATACACTTCTGTCTGCCTTCCGGAAATAATGATAAGGTCCGGTTCCATCTCAGCAATCTTCTCAAAGTCAGGCTCTTTCAGACTCCCAATATTTTCGTATGGGTCTGCTTCGTACTGCGACAAGTAAGGCGGAAGGCTGTCCTGGGCGACACCTGCTACCTCCACTCCCAGTTTATCGAGCGAATCCAGTATGCCAAAATCAAAGACGACCACAGTCTCCGGGTTTTTCTTGACGGTTGTTTCACCTAATTCGTGAGTGACCGTCAGTTCTTCACTTTGGGGTTGCAGAGAATCCGCTTGCGGTTGTTCCGACTCTACATCGGACCCGGTTCCTGCAGACGCCTCATCGGCACTGTCGGTGCCGCAAGCCACAAGCAACGCTATGATCGCCACAAGTGCGACAAGGAGCCACACCGCTCTTTTCATCATGATGACCTCCATGCATGTATTTTGACTGAGTACATTATACATGATATTGAGAATCATTTTCAATTACTTTTTTAGGAGAAGTACACGCAAATTTTACAGCGGTTAATATCCCGGACACTAATGTCCATATCGTAAATTTCTTTTAGTGCCGGCTGGTTGATGATCTCCTCCGTTGGTCCTTCTTTGACAATTTTGCCGTCTTTCAACGCCACGATGTAGTCCGAGTACACGGAAGCGAAATTAATGTCGTGGATGACAATCACAATCGTCTTGCCCAACTCATCTACTAATCGCCTCAACGTCTTCATAATCTGGACGGAATGTTTCATATCCAGATTGTTCAGCGGTTCATCTAACAGAATGTAGTCCGTATCCTGGGCAATGACCATGGCGATGTAGGCCCTTTGCCTTTGCCCGCCGCTCAGCTGATCTAAGTACTTGTGTTGTATGTCCTCCAGGCCCATGTATTGAATGGCGCTGTCCACATGGTCCCAATCGTCTTGAGTCAATCTTCCCTGGGAATAGGGAAAACGCCCGAAGCTCACCAATTCCCTCACTGTCAAGCGCAAGTTAATGTGGTTGGTTTGCTTCAAGATTGAGATTTTTTTGGCAAGCTCATGACTCTTGCACTTGCCGATTTCTTTTTCCTCTATGTAGATCTCGCCGCCGTCTTTTGCGATCAGGCGGCTGATCATGGAAATCAGCGTGCTTTTCCCGGCGCCGTTCGGCCCGATAAAAGAAGTGATTTTCCCTTTCTGGATCGTGACGGATACGTTGTCCACGACATTTTTGCCGCTGTACCTTTTGAACACGTTTTTTACACTTACCATGACCGATTCTCCTTTAACAGCAAGTAGATGAAGTAGATCCCGCCGATAAAGTTGACAATGACACTCAACGTAGTGGAGAAAGTAAACACTTCTTTCACAATGAACTGTCCCCCCGCCAACGCCGTCACGCTGATCAGCACAGATCCGGCGATTAAATACCGATGCCGGTATGTCTTTAAAAACTCGTAGGCGACATTCACGACGAGTAGCCCTAAGAATGTGATCGGTCCGATTAAAGCCGTCGCGATAGAGACGAGAACGGCAACGACGAGCAACAACCGTTTCACGACATAATCGTAGTCGATCCCTAAGTTGACCGCGTGATCTCTCCCTAACGAAAGGACGTCTAAAAATTTAAAAAATCGGGCGCTGTAGCCAATGACGACCAGCATAGCCAGCGTCGAGATGAAGAGCAGTTCCCGGTTGACATTGTTAATGCTGGCAAACATTCTGTCCTGAACGACGAGGAATTCATTCGGGTCGATCAGCACTTGCATAAACGAGGCGATACTGTCAAACAAAATGCCAAAAATCAGCCCGATCAACAACAGAAAGTATATGTTTTGCCCTTCCCGCTTAAACAAGACTTTGTACAGCACACCGGCGAACAAAATCATCAGCCCGACGGAAACGACAAAGTTAAACTGGCTGTCCATCACGGCCAGCGTAGAAGAGCCAAAGAAAAAGATGACAACGGTTTGAATTAACAAGTACAGGGAATCCAAGCCGATAATGCTCGGAGTTAAAATTCGGTTGTTCGTAATCGTTTGAAACACTAACGTGGAGTACCCAATGGCACCTCCAGTCAATACGATGGCAAGGATCTCCCCTCCTCTTCGCGCCAGGGCGTAACTCCAGTTACTGCCAATGTTGACAAACAAATAAGCAGCAATCGACAAGACGGCAATGATCACTAGCAGCCCAGTTTTTACCCTAAGATGCATAAGCCCTTCTCCTCACCAGCAGATAGATGAAAATACCGCTTCCAATGATCCCGACCGTTAAGCTGATCGATATTTCGTACGGATAAATGACGACACGGCCGAGAATGTCACAAAACAAGAGGAAAACTGCCCCTAACAAAGCGGTGTGAGAAAGGCTTTTCTTCAAGTGGTCCCCTTGATAGATGCTGACAATATTCGGAATAATCAGCCCTAAAAAAGGGATCATCCCCACTGTCAAGACGATGGAAGACGTCACGAGGGCGACGATAATCAACCCGAGATTGACAATTCGCCTGTAGTGCAATCCTAAATTTTTTGAAAAATCCTCCCCCATGCCAGCAACTGTAAACTTATTGGCAAAAAGGTACGCTAACAGAACAAAAGGGAGACTCACATAAATTAATTCGTATTGCCCGCCAATAATCATCGAAAAGTCGCCGTGAAACCAGGTGTTCATGCTCTGGATCAAATCGTGCTTGTACGCGAAAAAGGTCCCGATCGAACTGATAATATTTCCTAGCATCAATCCGACTAAGGGAATAAATATCGAGTTTTTAAATTTGATTTTCTCCAATATTTTCATAAACAAAAGGGTCCCAAGCAGGGCAAAAGCAAAGGCCACGGCCATCTTCTGCAATATTCCGGCAGCCGGGAATACGATCATGGCCACCAAAATGCCCAATCTGGCAGAATCCATCGTCCCAGCCGTTGTCGGAGAGACGAACTTATTTTGGCTGAGTTGTTGCATAATGAGCCCACAAATGCTTATGCTCATGCCGGCTATAATGATACTGACGAGACGGGGAATCCGGCTGATGAATAAAATTTGCGCCTTTTCGGCCGTCAGCCCGAAAAGATCTGCTGGCGATAAGGACGAAACACCGATAAACAATGACAGCGTCGATAACATAATGAGGGCGACAATCAAATATCTTTTTTCATGACTCTTCCTTCTAGTTTCATTACGGACAATAATGAAATTCATTATCAATTAATCCCTATAAAACATTATACCACCCCATAAATAACCGTCAACAATAGCGTTTGTATTTTGGCACACAAAAAAAGACAGGACTTTCAACCTGCCCGTGTAAAGCAAACCGTAGACCCGTATTACGTCGTTTTTTCTAGCTCGTTCCGTTTCCTTAACTCACGAACTAACTGGTTAAACCATTCCTCGTCTTTCAATTCAAGGGCCAGATCAATGAGAGATCGAATGTCCTGAGAGTGAAGGGCGTGTTTCGCTTCTTGAATATCGCTTTTTTTCACCATTAACACATTGCCCCGGTTTTTGGGATCTGTAATGCGTATTTTGACGACCGCTTCCCAAATTTCTACAATAAACCCTGTTATCCTCACCCCGTCGTGCGAAACGTAAACCCAGTCAGAAACACGCAAATGTTTCTCCCCCTCTAATTGCGAGACAATGGTTCTATACACTATGTTACAAAAGATGCCGCTCCTTGTTGCCTATCCTGTCAAAAAATCTAACAGAGAAACGCATGACCTCCTTTTTTCGCAATGGATCCAGTTAAATGGATTTTAACGCCTCAGGAATCGGAGTGTCGCCGGAAACGAGGTCAAAGCCACGGTAATACGTCGATTTTTCGTCCAAGGCGACTAAAATCGTCCGGGCCACATCTTCCCGCGGCACTGTTCCCCTTTTCAAGTTTTCAGCTGCCGAGACCAGCCCCGTTCCCGGTTCGTTTCGCAACCCGCCAGGACGGACAATTGTATACGTCAAACTGGTTCGCTCCAACATTTTGTCGGCATAATGTTTCGCCACGTAATAATGTTTGATGCGTTCATTCCAGTTTTCCCTCCGGTGCGCTTGCAGGGCACTCACCATGACAAACCTTTGAATCCCCGCCTTTTCAGCCGCCTCCATCGTCTTCACTGCCCCATCGAGATCGACTAACAGCGTTTTATCTGCCCCGTGTGCCCGCCGGAACCTGCTGTAAACACGACGGCGTCGCACCCTTTAGCCGCATCCGCAATCTCATCAACACGGCCTTCCAGATTTCTAACGGCAACGTCTACCCCCGATTGCCGCAAAGATTCGGCTTGCTCCTCCTTCCGCACCATCGCTCTCACTGTATGTCGTTCGCTTTCTCTTAACAACCGTACGAGGTGTCGTCCGATCTGCCCGTTGGCTCCTACAACGAACACGTTCACCTCAGCATCCCCCTTTTGACATAAAATCCTGTTCATCAGTATTATTTCAAATAATAATGCGTGAAGCAAAGGGGCACAGGGGAACGATCTATACGTTTTTCAGCCGCGTGATCAATGCGTGTTCCACATCTTTCGTCTTATATCTTCCACCCAAATCCGGCGTTACAATCCGTTCTTCCAGCAAGTCCTGGACAACGTCAAGCACGCGTCGGGCTAACGAGTATTCCCCGATGTGCTCCAATAACAAACACGCTGTCCACACTTGCCCAAGGGGATTGGCAATACTTTTACCCGAAATGTCTGGAGCCGAGCCGTGTACCGGCTCAAACATGGAAGGATAGCGTCCTTCAGGATTTAAATTGGCAGAAGGTGCAATACCGATACTCCCCATAACGGCACCCCCGAGATCGGACAAAATGTCTCCGAATAAATTCGAAGCCACAATGACATCATACGCCTGCGGTTTCAGTATCATCTTGGCTGCCAGTGCGTCTACGTGGGTCAATTCGGCATCAACGTCGGGATATTCGGCCGCAATCTCTTTAAAAATACGGTCCCAAAAAGGCATCGTATGTATGATGCCGTTCGACTTAGTAGCCGCGACTAATCGTTTGCGCTCCGTTTGTTTAGCCCGTTCAAACGCATATCGAATGACACGTTCACACCCTGTACGAGAAAAAGAAGAGACTTGAAGTGCCGTTTCACCGCTCTCCAATCCCCTATTGACAATCCCGCCGACACTAGAATACTCACCCTCAGTGTTTTCGCGTACAATAATAAATTTGATGGTCGCATCTACCTGTTTAAGGGGAGAAGTCAAACCTCTGAGCACTTGAACAGGTCTTAAGTTGATATACTGTTGGAACTGCCGACGTATCGGAATTAACAATCCCCATAGCGAAATGTGGTCAGGTACCTGGGGATTACCGACAGCACCGAGGAAAATGTGATGAAACTGGGATAATGTCTTGATCCCGTCATCGGGCATCATCCGGCCTTTTTTGAGATAGTACTCACACCCCCAATCAAATGAGTGCCAATTAAACTTCAAGCCACCGTGAATGTCTGCAACGGTTTCCATCACTTTCTGCCCCACGGGGACAGTTTCCTTCCCTATCCCATCCCCGGGAATCACAGCAATGTCGTATACTTTCATCACTATTGTCTCCTTTCCATGATCAAGTGCATCGAAAGCTTATTACTAACTCAACTTTCTCACAGTAAATTGGATTTCTAAGCCTTACGGTTAATGGGTTTGTTGGTTGTTTCGAATACTTCTTGACATAAAAATTTGCAAAAAAAAACACCTCAACTTTTGGTATAGTTTAATTGTCCAGAAAAAACATTACCAAAAGCAGGTGAGGTGTCTCTTATTATGATAACGAATAACAGACTGAACAATCAACTACCAAAAGAAGTAAAAGCTATATTTGATGAACTTGAAATCTTAAAATATTTAAGGAAAGTGGGAATTAACAAGGGTTTCGGTTATTCCTGCGCCTATTTATTCCAGCTAGTTTTTAGTTTGGTTTTTGAAGGCAAAAATTTGTTTCGACTTCTTCAAAGTAAAAAAGCTAAAGATTTGCCGGAAAAAAACGCTATTTATCGCTTCTTAAATAACCCTCAATACAATTGGCGCAGGTTTTTACTTGTTTTGAGTACTTTCACCATTATGAAGGTAAGTAGTTTAACGAGACACGACCGTCCGAAAGTGCTGATCGTGGACGACTCATCTTATGAACGAAATCGCAGTAAAAAGGTTGAACTGCTTGCTCGCTGTTTCGATCATTCTTCTCAAAAAATGCGTTATTACAAAGGATTTCGTATGCTTACACTCGGCTGGTCAGATGGTGCTACATTTTTGCCTATTGATTTTGCTTTATTAAGCTCTACGAATTCCCAAATCAATGGGATTGATAACCGAATCGATAAGCGTACATCCGGTTATAAGCGGCGTGTCGAAGCTTTACAAAAAGCGCCGGAAGTTATTCCCAATATGATTAAACGGGCACTTTCTCAAGGAATCGATGCCTCATACGTTTTAATGGATACATGGTTTACCCAACAGCCTTTGATCAAGTCCATTGTGGATCAAGGGTTGGATGTTATTGGAATGGTGAAGGATACAAAACAAAGATATCAAGTGAACGGTGAATGGGTGAGCCTAAAAAAACTATACCAAACAGCTAAACCATCACAACATCAAAAGGGTATTTTGCGCTCTATTCACACAACGATGGCAAATGGCGTACCTGTTAAAGTGGTATTTATCCGTAATCGTAATAAAAAGAGACAGTGGCTAGCTATTTTGAGTACAGACTGTACTTTATCGGATCAAGAAATCATTCGTATTTATGGGATACGTTGGGATATTGAAGTATTCTTCAAAACAGTCAAATCCTTATTGAA
Organism: Novibacillus thermophilus; assembly: GCF_002005165.1. Lineage (NCBI taxonomy): Bacteria > Bacillati > Bacillota > Bacilli > Caryophanales > Thermoactinomycetaceae > Novibacillus > Novibacillus thermophilus. The sequence goes on along the minus strand of NZ_CP019699.1, from coordinate 836,856 downwards.
ACTCCAAAAAGAGTTCCAAGGAAGATCTTATGATTCCATGATCAGCCATACCACTATTGTGTTTACAAGGTACATTGTTTTGTCTTGGCAAAACCGAGTAAGTACAGATTATCGAACATTAGGCGGCATTTTTTATGAACTTTGTGATGAAATCGATGAACTAGATTGGGCCTTTGCACTTCAACTACTCATTGAAATTCTTGAAGATGCACTTCAAAATGTAAATCAAAAGATTAAAAAATTCATCGAAAGTCAATTACGTAAATGGATTGTAGTTTTGCCTAATTATATCAAGGCTTATTTACCAAAATTGAGCTGCGAAAGTTGAGTTACTAACAATTGATTTATTTCCCCAAACTGGGAATATACGTGGATAAAGGCGGAACATATGTGATAACCAATAATGCGACGAGCATCGACAATAGTATGGGGACCATCGCTTTTGAAATGGTTTCAAACGGCACTTTTCCAATACCTGTGGCAACGAACAAGTTCACACCTAGCGGTGGCGTCACAAACCCGATGGCGAGATTGGTCACCAAAATCACACCAAAATGAATTGGATCAATTCCAACACCCGTGACGACAGGCAACAGAATAGGGGTTAAAATGATAATAGCCGATATTGTGTCGATAAACATGCCGACAATTAATAAAAACAAATTAACGATAATCATAATCATAATTGGGCTATCAGAAATGCCTGTTATAAAATCGGCGATGACGGAAGGCACTCTTTCCCGAGTCATGAGATAGGCAAACGATATCGAAAAACCGATGATAATGACTGTTGCAGCATTCGTTAAAGCAGCTGAAGCTATACTCCGGTATAAACCTTTCCAAGTAAACTCTTTGTAAACGAATACACCTATAATGAAAGCATAAACTGCTGCAATAGCTGCTGATTCAGTCGCGGAAAATAACCCACTGTAAATGCCGCCCAAAATGATGACGGGTATCAATAAAGCTAACTTCGCTTCATTAATGGCTTGTAATACATCCTTGAAAGTCGGTCTCATGCCAGATCCGACGTAATGATTTTTCTTCGCGGTCACGTATGAAACGATAAGCAAACATAAGCCGAGGACTAGACCAGGAACGAGGCCTGCCAAGAACATTGCCCCGATGGACACACTTCCTACCACCCCGTACATGACAAACGGGATACTGGGTGGGATTAAGACACCGAGTGAACCGGCTGCCGCTGTAATTGCTGCAGCAAACCCTGGAGCGTAATGACGATGTTTCATTTCCGGTATCATAAATGATCCAATGGCTGCAACAGTGGCAGGACCTGACCCTGATATCGCAGCAAAAAACATACTTGCCACTACGGTGGCCATCGCCAGGCCTCCAACGATGTATCCGACTAACACATTAGCTAAATTTAATAATCTTTTGGAAATACCGCCCCCGCTCATTAATTCCCCGGCGAGAATAAAAAGGGGGATGGCCAGTAAAGGATACGAATCTAGAGAGGCAAACGCCTTTTGAACGATGATGTCAGGTGATAAATCCGTTGTGAATACGATCGTAATTAGCGAAGATAAACCGAGGGATAACGCAATCGGTACACCGATGAAAACCAATAGAAAAAAAGCAGCAAACAAGACTAAGGTGACCACATGAAAGCCTCCTCATATCGGAAACAAACTGAAGTGTAAATCGTAAATTATTTTTCACCCTTGAACAGAAAATAAATTTGTTGAACCAAACGGATCGCCATTAACAACCCCGCCAAAGGGATCGCAATATAGGCCATCCACATCGGTAGTTGCATAGCGGCACTTGTCTGTCCGCTATCCATCATACGGAAAACAAAGTTCATCCCCGAAATGGCTAAAAATACAGCAAACCCAAACCAACACAACAATGCCAATAGGTTTAAGTAAAGCACAATTTTTTTCGGGAACTTTTTCACTACAATATCTACCCGGACGTGGTTCCCCTTACGAATGGCAAGACTGGCCCCTATCCATATTTGCCAAATATGGAGATAGCGAGCCAGTTCTGAGCCCCAGCTTACCGCAGAATTAAATAGTAATCTGGAAGAAGACTGGGCAAAGATGACGACGACCATAACGGTCATCGTCAAAACGAGAATCACTTCTTCGATGTGCTCATCTAACAGCTTCTTCCAGTTCACTTTTCCAACACTCATAACTTACAGTCATCCCCTCAAAAAAAGCTGAAAATTATTTCTGATACGAACGCGCAAGCTCAAGGATTTCGGCGCCGATTTCTTCCTCAAAACTGGAGTACACCGGTTCCAGTGCCTCAATAAACGTATTCCGTTGTTCTGGGGTTAGTTCATTAATTTCCATGTTTTCATTAATCACTTCCAAACCTTCGTCATCTTGTTGTCTGGCAAGGCCACGTTGGTAATCTAGAGCTTCTAGTGCAGCATCTTGAACAACGCCTTGTAATTCCTCAGGTAATTGAGTGAAAAAGTTATCGTTTATGAAAGCTACCGTCGCAGTATACGAATGGTTGCTTACCGTCAAGTAATCTTGTACCTCATAAAACTTCATCTGATGGATCAAGTTGAGCGGGTTGTCCATCCCATCGAATACATTTTGTTGTAACGCACTGTATAATTCCCCAAACGCAAACGGTTCAGCTGTAGCACCTAATGCATTAAACGTCTCGATTTGTACTTGGTTTTCCATCGTACGTATTTTTAGTCCGTTAAAGTCTTCCGGCTTTTCGATCGGATGTTGGCTGTTCGTAAATTGCCTCATTCCCGTTTCACCGTAGCCCAAACCTCTTAAACCGACATCAGGTAGAAGATCCAGCAACTTTTGTCCTAGTTCGCCGTCTAACGCTTCATAAGCTGTCTCATGATCAGAGAATAAAAACGGTAAATCTAAAGCCAAAAATTCGCTCTTAAACCCTGCAACAGGCGCTGATGCCGTCACTGTCATCTCTATCAAACCAGCTTGAACGGCTTCGATAGCTTCCCGTTCAGAAGCGTAAAGCTGACCGTTTGGATAAATCTCAACCTCAATTTGTCCATCTGAATTTGTTTCCACAAGTTCTTCAAACTTTTCCATTCCTAAATGAGTGGACCCCGTTTCAGGAACAGTGTGTGCGACTGATATCTTATACTTTTCTGACGATGTGTTTTCTTCGGACGGCGCGTCGGACTCTTGACTGCTTTCACTAGCTGACTGGCCACATGCACTTAACCACGCTACTAACAATAGCACCAATATTAATTTAGAAAATAAAACCCTGCATTTTTTCATGCCCTTGTTCCTCCCGTTTTTTTCTTAAATCCCTATTGATACATACTGAGTTTCCAGGAACGCCTCAATCCCCTCATGTCCCCCTTCTCTGCCGATACCGCTCTCCTTCATCCCTCCGAATGGAATTTGGGCGGCAGAAGGAGTCCCGTCATTCCAACCAACGATGCCAAAGTCCAGTTGTTCAATGACGCGCGTTCCCCTGGCTACATTTTCTGTAAAGACATATGCCGCTAAACCATACGGTGTATCATTGGCCAACGCGATCACCTCCTCCTCAGATTCAAATTTCTGAATGGGTGCGACAGGGCCAAACGTCTCTTCCTCCATCACGATCATGGTTTTATTGACATCTTTCAAAACGGTGGGCGTATAATAAATGCCGCCTCCTTCATTCAAGATTTTTTCTCCTCCCGTTACAAGTGCAGCCCCTTTATGAAGGGCATCTTGGACGTGATGTTCGACTTTTTCCAATGCCGCGTGATTAATTAAAGGACCGATATCCACTTCTTCTCCCATCCCATTACCAACTGTCAATTGATTCACGCTATCGGCAAATTTCTCCAAAAATGATTCGTATATTCCCGACTGAACATATATGCGGTTACCACAAATGCACGTTTGTCCGGTATTTCTAAACTTCGAAGCGATGACAGCTTTTACAGCAACATCTAAATTAGCATCATCAAAGACAATCATCGGGGCATGCCCACCGAGTTCCAGGGACAACCGCTTGACTTGATCGGCACTCTGTCTGATCAACGTTTTCCCAACTTCAGTCGAACCAGTAAACGTAATTTTACGGACTTTTCTGTTTTCCATGATGGCTTTCCCAATCTTGGAGGAGGATCCCGTCACAAGGTTGACGACGCCCTTGGGGAAACCAGCTTGCTCACACAGTTCTAACAGTTTAACGGCTGTTAAAGGGCTTTCACTCGAAGGTTTAACAACGACCGTACACCCCGCCGCAAGGGCTGGTCCCATTTTGCGCGTGAGCATGGCAGCCGGAAAGTTCCACGGGGTAATAGCCGCCACAACTCCGACCGGTTTCTTCCAAACGTTAAGTCGTTTATTTTGCACATGTGACGGAACCGTTTCTCCGTACACCCGCTTGCTTTCTTCGGCAAACCACTCAATAAATGTTGCAGCGTATTCCACTTCCCCCCTTGACTCTTTGATCGGTTTTCCCATCTCTAATGTCATCGTTTGAGCTAATTCTTCTTTGTTTTCCAGAATCAACTGGTGAAATTTCTTTAAGAAAGTCGCTCTCTCATATGCCGTCGCTTGCGACCAGCTGGGGAAGGCTTCATCTGCAGCTTCAATGGCTTGCGCCGCTTCTTCATAACCACCGGAAGGAACGGTTCCTACCACTTCTCCAGTCGCAGGGTTCACGACTTTGAACGTATCGAGTTTATCGCCCACCCATTCACCATTAATAAACATTAACGCTTTTTTCACTGTTTTCACCCCATCTTGAAATTCATGTACTCAAATACGAACACCGCACCACTCAATAACCGACAACGCAATAATTTCAGCACATTCAAAAATATTATCCAGTTCTACATATTCATCAGTGAAATGGGCCATGTGCGTGGTACCCGGACCGAATATGACTGAAGGGATATCGGCCACAGTCGTCAACAAGCCGCCATCCGTTCCCCACGTCGACCCTTCCATTTTCGGATCTTCTTTTGTTACGTTTTTAAAGTTCTGGGTGAGTACACCAAGGAACGGGTGCTCTAAATCAATACCACCTGGCGGTAAGCGCAGTCCAGGCCATTCCACTTGTACAGGGTGCTCGGTAAACCAACTGTCGATTTGGTCTAATGTAGCCATGCATTGCATAAATTCTTGTTTGGCCGCGTCGATCGTTTCGCCAGGTGCAATTCCATATCTGCCTTCAATGATCGCTCTATCCGGCACGGCAGAAGGGAAATAACCGCTGTCAAATCTTCCAATATTGATCGGAATGGGGATCGGATTGTCAGCATACATTGGATCTGTTATGCGGTCATTCCGCCTTTTCTCAAGTTTCATGATTTCGTTAAAAACGATCCAACCTTTTTCAATAGCACTGACACCCTCGTACCGGGTCCCGCCGTGCGCCGACTGTCCGTCAACTGTGACCCGGAACCAGACAGAACCCTGCTGCTTCGGGAATATGCGCATTTCACTAGGTTCTGGAATTAAGGCCACATCCGCGCGATATCCCCTTTCGATACAAGCCAGCGTCCCCGATCCTCCACTTTCTTCTTCTATGACACTTTGAAAAATGACGTCTCCTTTCAACGGGATACCGAGATTACATAAGGCTTCAAACGCAATCAATATCGCCAAATTGCCGCCTTTCATATCGGTTGATCCTCGACCGTACAATTTCCCGTCCTTGATTTCTCCCGAATACGGTTCAACTGTCCACGTATTCCGGTCACCTTCAGGGACGACATCGACGTGTCCGTTGAGAATGATCGATTTTCCGCCACCTGTCCCTTTAATGACCGAAACGACATTCGGGCTTCCTGTAAAGTCTGCACGAGTCGAATTGAAATAAGGATGTTGTGACAATCTGCTGTAATCCGGCTCCCAAATATCCACTTCACATCCCTGGGATTTCAAACGCTCCGCCAACAGTTGTTGGGCTCCCAACTCGTTGCCGACTGTGCTTGGTTGCTGCACGAGTTTCTGCAAAAAGGCAATGTAATCTTCCCGATGCTCTTTTATATAATCCTTTATCTTTTGATGAAACATCGCGTCGTAACACCCCATCACCGGTTTAGTTTAATTGCAAAGCGAGGGCAGTTTCTATCGATTCTTCCAGAATACTTAATCCTTCCTCCAATTCGTCGTCTGTAATGACGAGCGGCATTAACAGGCGGATCACGTTGTCAAACACCCCAGCTTTTAGAACGATAAGACCTCGTGTATAAGCTTCTTGTAAAATGCGGTTACACAATTCCTTATGAGGCTCTTTGCTTTTCCTGTCTTTAACGAGCTCAAGAGCACACATAGCGCCCAGCCCTCTCACATCACCGATGACATCGAAACGGTCGTACATCGCTTTAAATTTACGCATCACTTTTTCCCCGATCTCCGTGGCTCGCTCATTCATCTTTTCCTGCTCCATCGCTTCCAGCACAGCGAGACCGGCCCGACATCCGAGGGGGCTGCCGCAGTAAGTGCCACCCAATTCGCCAGAACCTGCCTGGTCCATCACTTCTCTTCGACCGATGACGCCGCTGATCGGTAAGCCAGCGGCCATTGATTTAGAGATGGTGATCAAATCTGGTTCAATTCCGTAATGCTCCACGGCAAAGTACCGTCCCGTACGTCCGAACCCGGTTTGAATTTCATCGGCAATGAACAAAATGCCATACTTTTTACAACGTTCGTACACTTCCTGCACAAATTGTTTTCCAGGGATGATAAAGCCGCCTTCCCCTTGCACGGGTTCCATGATGACAGCTGCTACCAGATTAGGGTCAACCTCACGTAAAAAAAAGTCGTCTAACTGATCGAGCACAAATCGGATGTACTCCTCTTCATTCATATTTTCTGGGCGGCGGTACGCGTATGGGAAGGGTGCCCGATAAATCTCTGGTGCAAACGGACCAAACTCGTGCTTGTAAGGCTTTACTTTTCCAGTCAAAGACATCGCCATTAAGGTGCGACCATGAAAACCGCCAGTGAAGGAAACAACGGCGTTTCTTTTCGTGAATTTGCGGGCGATCTTTACCGCATTTTCAACTGCCTCCGCCCCACTGTTGAAAAACATGACTTTTTTCTCACAATTACCAGGAGAGATGGCAGCCATCTTCTCCGCGAGCTGGATATACGGATCGTACATCATCACATTAAATCCTGTGTGTATGTAGCGATCAATTTGGTCATGGAGTGCTTCGACTACCGAATCGTGACAATGCCCAATATTTATCGTACCGATCGCTCCAGCAAAATCGATGAACGTATTACCGTCGACATCATGAAGAATGGCCCCCTTTGCTGACTGGACAAACGTCGGCACCCCGTAACTAACTGCGTCCGGAACGATATTCAGCCTTCTCTTCAGCCATTCCTTCGCCTTTGGACCAGGCAGTTCAGTTTGAACGTTCGCAAATTTCCTTTCTCCCATATTGATACATCCTCCTCTTATCTAGACTTTGATTTTGTTTACAAGTTGAGCAGTTGTTCTTCGACATACTCAATGTGCTGTCGAACCGCTTTGTCAATGATGTTGGAATCCCGTGTTAAGAGGGCGTCCAACAACTCCCTGTGCTCTTCGTAAAACGACTCGTGACTCGAGTAATACTGATCAAGGTGGGCGAGAAATGTTCTAATTTGGACATGGATGGAGTCGTATATACTGATAAGTCGTGAGTTTCCGCAAACTTTTACAATGTAGTGGTGAAATTGCATGTCAAGATCAAACAGGTCACTCCAATTTTTTTCTGTTGTCTTCACTTTCATGCGTTCAAGTATTTTTTCAAGGTCTTCTATGTGTTTTTCCTCTAACCGAGGCAACGCACGTTTAAACGCATAGGTCTCCAGCAATGTCCTCAGTTCCAAAATTTCTTGTCGATCCTCAGCAGAAAACTCGGTGACGTAAGTTCCCTTTCTCGTCTTGCTCTTAACGAGACCTTCATGCTCGAGAATCATGAGCGCTTCTCTTACTGAACTGCGACTGACTTCAAACCTTTCAGCCAACTCACTTTCAAGCAAACGCTCACCAAACTGAATGTCCCGGTTCCATATACCGCGGCGTAATTGGTCGGCAATAAATTGGCTGAGAGATTTGTGGACAAGCGGTTGATCCATCGAATTTCTTCCCCTCATCTGTACAAGTCGTACGCTTATACGGTAATACGTCGATTGTCGACAATCGACTAAATTTAGCATATACGCTTTATTTTTTATTGTCAACCATTTTTTAATTTTTTAAGCACGTATTCCTGAAACAGAAGGGCTTACCGGGAAAAGGGAGTTTAAATTGATGAAAAAATCGGCCATATTCATCAACGGTTCACGCGGCAGAACGGTTGTCGAAGATTTAATCGATGCTTTAGATAAAGAAGAAATACTTGCTGCTGGATTAGACGTATACAAACAAGAACCCGTTGATCCGCTCAATCCGCTCTTAAAGATGCAAAATGTGGTCACAACACCCCACATCGGTTCTTCTACACATGAAACGGAATTGAAAATGTCTCAGCTAGCAGCCAAAAATCTTGAAGCGGGTTTAAACGGAATTAAACCACCGAATCTTATTAACGCCGATGTCTGGGTGGACTGAGGACTTACGTATGAACCCGGTTTAAAGCAGTAAATACGACGTTGTTTCGAAGTCACAGAAAAACCCAATACCTTAGCGGTACTGGGTTTTGGCTTGCACATGTTTAGACGTTTTCGCCACATAAAGAATTCCTAAACCTTTCGCTGTCTTTACGAACCGTTATCTTCCGTTTCAGTGCTTTCAGCTTCATTACCTTCCGTGCCGTTGACATCTTCCGTTCCAGCGTCCTCCGTCGTCGTGTCTTCCGTTTCCGTCGGTTCTGTTGTCGCATCGTCCTCCGAAGACTGACCACAACCCGCGAGTAACGCTAGCGACAAACCGGCAACAGTTACAATCTTGGCAATGTTTTTAATCACGATGAGCAACCTCCTTAAATAAAGTTGTTTCTTTTTTACGGTGTGTTCAAAAGGATTCTTTCTAATTTTTGAACCACCACTGATACTATTCTAAAGGTGGGAGGGGCTCTTTGTGTTAATATGGTGTAAAAATTCGTTAATTGTTGTATTAATTTTATTGTTCAAGCCCGAGCACAACTATTCCAACAGCCTCAGTCCGGCCGCGCCAACGATGATGCAACAGAGAAAGAACAGGCGCTTCCAGTCGGCCGACTCTTTGAAAAACAGAATGCCCATTAGCACGGCTCCCGCCGCACCGAGTCCGGTCCAGACCGCATAGGCAGTCCCCATCGGAATGTCCCGCATTGCGAGGGACAAAAAAGCGAATCCGGAACTGAACGTCAAACAGATGAGCAAAACCCGTCCGAATGACCTCTTTTGTAAATAGAGGTTGATGCTCATGACTCCGAATATTTCTCCCAAGCTGGCGATAACGAGAAAAATCCAGGCCACATTATTTGCCTCCCTCATCTGACGATTCAGCTTTGCGTTCCTTTTCGTCTGTCGTGAACTTAATACCGATCACCCCCGTGATTATAAGGGCGATAAACAGAACCTTCCCCACCGAATAAGGCGCATCAAACACCACAAAGTCCAGAGTGACAATCGCTGCAGCACCCAACCCGGTAAACACGGCATACACGGTCCCGGACGGCAGTTTTTCACTCGATTTAATAATAAAGTAAAAACTGAACACAATGGCAATGGCCGTTCCGATCCATTCCCAAATCGTGCTGGAGTACCTTAACCCGATCACCCAAAAAACTTCCACGACAGCCGCCAACAGGACGTAAAACCACGCCATCCCTTTCTCTCCTTCTGCTGTATGCATATGATACTGTATCCTTTCCACGATGCAAAAACCCTTGTGAAGAAAGCGTCATGGTAAAGCGCAGCTTTTTTTATGTGACAGTCACACAAGTGAAGGTATCTCTTTTAGACGCTAATGTATCACAAGACCCACCGCTTGAACAGGGTATCGGAAGATCAAAATGGCGAAAAAAAAGCGACGCACTGTTGCCAGTGCGTCCCGGGGAGTACGTCTCCCCGAACAGGCCATCATCTCCACCTTTTGAGTTCAGATGATTGGCGATGACGATAATCTGTTCGCCGTTGAATTCAAATTCTGCCGCTAGTGGTTTACGGGAGTCGGTAAACGCTTCGTTTGTCGGATCGATGCACCCTGGGTTAAGCGAGAGCCCGTTTTCATCGACACCGACTGGCGCCGTCGCGTCACCTTTCGGCTTTTCTGTTAACGAGACTCGGTCAGGATTGTATAAAAAACGACCCGGATGTTCCCGCCCGGTTGTCCGCCGTCCTGTTTGTTTTCTGGCGCAATGCCGGTAAATGCATAGGTTGGACCGCCTGCTATGTAACGACAGGGTGGCCATCCCATCTCTTTCGTTTCACATTATAGAGAGTAAAACAACTCCGTTGGTGAACGGGGTGTAAAAGTAGTGTTAATAAACAGGTGAAAGTAGACAAAAATGTTGTTCACTCAGGCCTTGCATCCAATAAGTCGTCATTGCGACCACTGTAGGTTTACAGCCTTCTATGTTCTTCCTTGTTTTTCAAACACAAACAAGGTAGGATTCAAACCCTTCAAACTCAACAGATAAGATTTCAGACAGTAAAGATCTAACCGCTCTGCTTCCCAAAACAATTGATTGGCACTGTCAGACAAAATAACGGCTCTCCCGTTCGGCTTCAGGACTCTCCAGATTTCATGCATCATTTGGTGATTAAACAACTGTAAATCCCCATCGGGAGAAATTTGTCTCCCAAACGGAAGATTCGTAACAACTTTATCGACACAACCGTCTGAAAAAGGCAATTTCCGCGCATCCCACACATGCACTACCACTTCCAAACCGTCGAGATTACTTTTGGCTATCTTCGTGATTTCGTCAGATATATCTCCACCTACTATCTCATCGGCAGGGTACGCACCTCGTTCAGACAAAATGGTTCCTGACCCACAACAAGGATCTACAAAAACATCTGTCGATGCGGGTTCTGACAGCCACACCATTGCGTGAGCGACAGGAGGGCGTAAGGACGCAGGAGAGAACCGTCGCCTCTGATTGCGGAAGCGAAACGTAGCCTTTGTCAACCGAAGTGAAAAAATCACGTGATGGTGTTCAACGTCGATTCTGAATTCTATCTGATGATTTCGAGACGTTCCGATCTTCCAATCAGGGTAACGCTTATGTATCCCCTCTATTGCTTCTTTGGCGACTTCAAAACGACTGTAGGTTTGTTTTCCTTTACGGCTCGCATTGACCCAAAATGCATCTTTACGGCCCATAAAACCTAAATCCAATTGAGATATGCGTTCCCGGACCTGTGACAAATGCTTTTTGTGTGGACCAATTTGAAATTGATCAAGGACTTGAAACAAGTTATCTGCAGACCTTAAAGAATTGAAGCAGGTAAAGGACTCAGCAGCGGTAAAGAAAACCTTCCCTCTGTTTATTTGAATGACTTCAGAATCAATCAGTTTGTGGTTTATTTCATCTGACAAAACGTCTTCTAATCCAGGCAGTACGCTCGCAAAATAAAGTGTCACACTAACGCCTCCGATTTTTGAACCCCGTTTAGAAAACACAAAAAAGCCGTGCATGAACCGTGTCAGGATCCATCACGACCTCATGCTAAGCTTATGGTTCATTGTCGGTTGACACTTGAATTTCCACGACAAATGCATCCCATCTATCAAGGTTTTTTCAAGTAACATTGTGATTCGATTTGTTATTGCCGAATAACTGTCAAGAACACTGTCATCATCGTGAATAGAACAGCTCCACCCATTTAATATTACTGCTATCTTAAAACACCGTATTTTAAAAATCAAATGACCAGAGTTGACGGTCAGGTTTAACAGAACTATCGAAAGATAGCGTGAATTTTCTATAATACCTTAAACAAATTTAAGATGTTTTAACAACATACGAGGTGATTAACTTAATTTTTGAATTTTTGCCAAACCCTTTGAAGTTGTATACATCACAAAAAGCGACGCTTTGCTTATCGTTTAGTATCAAAGTGCCATTTACAGAGCCGGTGTTTCCGTGTGTGATGATGTTGTGAATATGCATTTGTTGGACCTCACGATCTTTCATTTGATTCAGGGCTGTCTCAAAATCACCTTTTCCCCGAATCCTCTTATCACCGACGATATGCCAAACAACGTCATCCGCGACACAATCAACACAGAATCGTATGTCACTTTTGGCAAAAGCGATTGTAAGGTCCTTAAGCAGCCTCTTTTTAGGAGAGTTTCCACAATTCTCCGCGCATTCTACCTGTATGTTTTCAGAATGAGCCGTCACCGATATCTTCTCCTTTTTCCGGTAATGTATTGCGTATGAGCTGAGTCCTTATACTGTTGTTTGACATTATTGTTTCAAATTCCACCATTTTCGTAAACATATGACAAAATTTTCAAACACATGATCCCGACGTTTCAATCGAGGCTACGAATGAGCTCTGTCGGGTTTTACGATCAAAAAAGTCATTTAGGTACGTTCTTCGCCTATTTGACCGGGACCCAGATTTCAGTTTTGGCTGTGGGGCTGGACGGGTCAGGGCTTTGATATACTTCCAGGGACGGTGCACTGCTATGTGCATAATCGTTGGACGGAAACCACTCTGAATATATTTTTTTCCATGTCTCCGGAACCACAACGGTTACAGGTCCCACAGCTTCAAAAACCGCCCATTTTACGGAAGATACTTCGTACCTGTCGAATCCATCAGGTGTATTCCCTTTGAATTCAGTGCCTATCCAATACTCAATCTCATTGCCCCTTTCGTCATAATCCACTGTCGCCCCAATTAAACCCTTTATCTGGCCATCGTTCAAGCCTAACAATCGGTCAATGGTGCCGTCCTGGCCAATCTGAGCCCAAAAACGACTGATCTCTTTAGTCTGATCGAATTTTTCGTTACATTCAAACGACTTCTTCACCCCTACGATCTGGAAGGCATCTCGTTCTATCAGACGATAATGCATCGGTTCGGCTCCTTTCAAATTCACTTGTATCGTCAGGCGGTTATACGATTGCAAGCTTCCCATTCTTCTACGCGCTTCGCTGGGCGTCAGCCCGTGTTGCCTGTAGAAGGCTTTGGCAAAGGATTCAGGTGTTTGATATCCATATTTATAGGCAAGGTCAATGACTTTTGTATCGCTGTTCAATAACTCTTGAGCTGCTTTAGTCAGGCGGCGCCTCCTCAAGTATTCTGCAACAGTGACATCCGTCAGAATGACAAAAGTGCGTTGAAAATGATGAGGAGACAGATGTGCTTGTTTGGCAATATCTTTGATGGTGATGTCGTCTAACAGATGGTCTTCCATGTATTCAATCGCTTTTTGTAATGATTTTACTAATGACATACGGATCACTCCTTTACAACGATGTTACCAGCCAGCTTGACAATTTGCCTGTCATTTTGAGCTCTTGTCGGACAGTTGATGTGCCTACCCGTCACCCAACAAAACGTTCGGAATTAGAGATACCATTATTGAATCCAAGAAGCTCAACCATTTGCGACTTTCTAAAATCATTGACATCATAATCGCCATCAGTCACATGTTTCTGCGATAAATCAGAATTCCTAGGGCATAACTCGCAAAAACTAAACTCATCCACACTGTCATCGTCGCTTTAATGTTTTCTACCGATGGATTGGAGAACTCAAAGTATAATAGATGGAAGGCAAAGCCCAGAAAAATAAAAACGAAAGCAATTTGAGCGGCTTTGGCAAGAATGGCGCTGCCCCTCTCATCCTTGCCTTCAGTCGTTGAGAACCCGATATACACTCCGATACTGCTCACGCCAATGAGTGTGAAAACAATATAAAGGATGATCATCGTTTCTCGTTCCCTCCTTTCTTTTCATAAGTAAAAATGTCTTCGATTTTTTTCCCGTATAGTTGAGAAATTTCAAACGCTAATATGAGCGACGGATTGTATTTGTTGGCTTCAAGGGCGTGCACCGTCTGCCTCGTCACGCCAAGTTGTTCTGCGACATACTTCTGCGTCCATTTCCTTTCAGCCCTTAACACGTGTAAGTTGTTGCGCAAAGTCCCTTTTCTTGTTTTCAAACTCTTCCCTCCGCGCATGAAAATGTAAAAAGTATATTACATATGTAATATACTTTTTACACCTCTTGTCTGTCAAGTTTTTTAACTTTTTTGTATTTTACTGCAAAAAACAAGGGCACATCTTGAACCTTCGTGCGGAACACGGTCTCCCATTGATCCTCATCCAAGAAACTGATTGATCAACTCCGATATGACGATCACCATCAGGATTCCCCAACGTAAGCACCTGCACAAACTAACAGGGTATTCCAGATCAAAGATCCACATGAAAACACTCCAGGTTCCATACTTTTGAAACCAATCAGACGCTTTTTGTATATCCAACGGAGATACACGAAAGTATTTCTCCCCTTTTCGAAACAAATAATTGTATTTTTTCCACTTCAAATCTTACTGCACCGCGTGATTTGCAAGCAGATTTGTTTTTTTGGATCAAATTCTTATAGCACCCGCACCAACACGCGGTCACCTTTTTTCACGTTTTCTATCGACATTGGAAGGTGTAAAGGTTCAATCTCCTGTCAAATTGTTTCGTTGGATTTCAACCCCAGTCACAATGATTTTAAACATGATTCGGTACAGCGGATGAATGAGTATCAAGAAAAGGTGGCTACAACAAAGCTTACATACCATTTAACGGACGGGGAATGATCGTTCTATTGGTTAACGTGTAAACTGCCGATATATATGGCTCAAGTGAAAAAAGTTAAAAAAAAAAAAAAAACGTTACAAAATTAGCCAAACTTGCACCTAAACACATGGAGGCTCTATAAAAAAGCGCTTTTCCTCTTTTTGGAAAAGCACCCTAACAGTTGATTTTATAGGCTTTATCGTGGCGCGCCCGGTAGGATTCGAACCTACGACACCCAGATTCGAAGTCTGGTGCTCTATCCCCTGAGCTACGGGCGCCCATTCGCATTGGACGTTATCCCGTTTAGTAAAACGTCGACCACCATCCCGATTTCTGTTTCTTCATGCTCACGCTGCATGACATCGGGGATGAAGTGTTTGAGCATCACATAACCTAATACGTTGGAAATAACAGTCCGAACAATCACATAAGCCGGGATGTCCCGGCGCAGCTGGCCGGTCTCTTGCTTCGATTTAACGACTTCCTCAATAATTTTATACACTTTATTCGCCACATAATAGTTGATGGCCTGCCATATTTCTGGATGATACTGGGACTCCCGTACGATAACTTTCACGAGCGGCCAATTGTCGTCGAAAAGTTGTACCCTGTCGTGGATTAATGCTTTCAACAGTTCATTTAACGGTTTTTCGCTGTTTACGATCTCCTTCAACGTTTGCTTAATGGCTGGTGTAGCAGCTTTTGCCAGAGCAGGTACCACAATATTAAGAAATAGCCCTTTTTTCGTCTTGAAATGTTTAAAAATAGTCGCTTCCGCCACATTAGCTCTTTGGGCAATTTCATTTGTCGAAACCCCATTATAGCCTTTCTCTGCAAACATTTCAAGACTCACTTCCAAAATGCGGCGCTGTTTCTCCGTCATTTGGTTGTGTGGCTTAAGGATGTCGTCAAATAGTTGGTCAATTCGTTGTTTTTTTTGATCGCGTTGGTCCACTATCGGTTCACGTCCTCTCGCATCACGTGTACGAAGATATCTTCTAATGAATGTAACTGGACGGGAAGCCCCTTCCGCAATGTGTCGAGCGTCCCTTCGGCCACAATTCGCCCCGCATTCATCAAGGCGATCCGGTCACAATGTTCCGCTTCGTCCATATAGTGCGTCGTCACGACAATCGACATCCCGTCTGCGGCGAGACGGTACAACCACTTCCACACTTTTCGGCGGGCTAAAGGGTCGACGCCACTCGTCGGCTCGTCCAAAAACAGCAACTTCGGAGCGTGGACGAGGGCACATGCAAAGGCCACTCGTTGACGCACGCCACTGCTCAGAGAGTATACCACTTTATCCTTAAAAGTGTAAACGTCGAATTGTTCCGATAACTCCCGCGCTCGAGTTTCGGGCTTTTCGATTCCGTATAGGCGAGCGTAAAACGCGATATTTTCACTTACGGTAAGGTCCTGGTACAAAGAAAACTTTTGTGACATGTAGCCAATGGACTGCTTGATTCGGTTTCGCTCTCTCACGAGATCATGTCCGAAAATCGTTCCTGTTCCCGATGTAGGATCCAGTAAGCCGCACATAATTTTTATTAACGTCGTTTTTCCTGCTCCGTTCGCTCCCAGCAAGCCGTAAACGGTTCCCTTTTCGATAGAAAGGGTGACATCGTCGACAGCGGTGAAGTGTCCAAACTGTTTACGAATGTGATGCAGATGAATCATCCCGAGTACCCTCCCCTTTTTCCACGAGTGCGATAAAGACATCCTCCATCGACGGTTTACGCTCCTCTACGACGCCTCGGTACTCCGCTTGACATTTCCACTTCTCCAACGATTCTTGAGCCTTTTGTTCGTCATCGACAGCTAACACCGTATCATTTCCTCGGGCATACACATTCACAATCCCGGGGCGTTCAGTCAAAAGCTCAAGTTCCATTCGCCGTTTACCGCTGTCCGGCAGCGCCCACAATGTGTAAGGAAATGTACAGCGGAGCTCCTTTGGGCTGCCGTACCGAATCTTCTCACCTTCGTGCAACAAAAGTACACGGTCACACCGTTCCGCTTCGTCCAAATACTGGGTGGAAACGAGAACCGCTACCCCGTCCTGTCGCACTTTCCCGATTAACTCCCACAACTCCCGCCGGGAAACGGGATCGACCCCGTTCGTCAGTTCATCAAAAACAACAAACTCCGGCCAGTGCAGCAGGGAGACTGCCAGACTCAACTTTTGCTTCATTCCACCTGACAAATCTTCAGCCAAGTGGTTGCGAAAGGGGGCAAGACCCGTAAATTCGAGTAGTTCATCTATGCGCTTTTTAAGGGTCCCTCTACTCAACCCGTTCAATGTTCCGAAAAACGACATGTTTTCTTCAAGACTCATTTCGCCGTATAAACTAAACTGCTGCGGTACATAACCGAGTCGAGTGCCGGGATTTAGGTGCACACGACCGGCAGACGGCTTCAACAAACCGACAACGGAGCGAAGCAAACTCGTCTTTCCCGCTCCATCTGCACCCACTACGCCAAGGACGGTTCCCCGATCTAAATCAAAAGACACGTCCGACAACGCGCGTTCACGCTCGTACTGGACACTTAATGCTTCAACATAGAGTAACGTCATCCCCTTCTCACCCCAACTTCCGGCGAAATCTTAAACTGGCGATCAGTATGACGAATACAGCTAATCCGGTTAGAATGAGTGCTGGCTGTACGAACGCCGCCATTTCCGTCCCTTTTAAGAAAACGCCGCGGCTTATGGGCACGTAATACGTGAGCGGCATTAAATAAGAGATCCAGCGTATCCCCCACGGGATGGCCTCCAGGGGAAATACAAAACCGGAGAGAATAAACTGTGGCACAAGTGTAAAGATGGCCAGCTGCATTGCTTGTTGTTGTGTTTCTGAAACGGTCGACACGAGCAGTCCAATCCCTAAACTGCAGACGAGGAAAGCAAGTGACACAGCAAAAAACGGAAGGACGTCTCCTTTGAACGGGACATCGAACCACCAGACCCCGATGGCAAACACCACCAAAAAGTCGACAAGGGCAATCAATACGTACGGTAACACTTTACCGAGCATCAGTTCAAACGATGACAGCGGTGATACCGCAAGTTGTTCCAGCGTTCCGCGTTCCTTTTCCTTCACGATGCCTAAAGCTGTCATGAGCGTCGTAATGAAAATGAGCACGAGACCGACCAGTCCCGGGATCATGAAGTGGACCGTCTTCATGTCGGGATTGTACAAAATGTCCACTTCCGGCTGCACCTCGGACATGTTGGGGAAGATCTCCATCACCTGTTCTATCCGATTGTCCAGGTTATCCTGTATCTGTTCTTGTAACCCTCTTTTTAAACTTTCGTGAAAATGGGGCAACTGTTCAGCAGGAATTTCACGGGTCAACTCTTGAAACTGAGGAAGTTGACCAACATCAACCTCCATACTTCCACCAGTCTCAGTCATGGTTTCCCGCACATCTGATTTAACCGCCTCAAAGTGATCTTGCTGGACATCTCCCCATGCCTCTTGAAAATAGCGGACGAATGATTGGGAGGAAAACAGTTCGCTTCCGTCCACCCAAACAAGGGGTTTACTTTTGGCAGACAGCCATTCATAGTTTTTTGGTATGATGACAGCTGCATCGATTTCTCCGTCTTCCATCGCTTCCTTCGCCAGGTTGCGCGACCAATTGGTCCCTATCAATTGAAAATGTTCGTTTTTCTGTAAGTGATCCCACAACTTCCTGCTTGACTCATTATCGGCCTCATCGATCCATGCGACCCGCAGTTCTTCAATGTCAAAGTTAACAGCATATCCAAATGCGACGAGCCACAGCACCGGCAATATGATCAACATGGCCAACGTTCTGCGATCGCGCTTGAGTTGAATAAACTCCTTCTTGACCAATGCCCATAATCGCTTCCCCATCTCCGTCACTCCATCAACAGCGTCTTCAATAGTGAGTACTCACTTACTAATAACAGAGTAAAAGACACTGATCTGAATGTCAAGAAGATTTTATAGTGATTACTCACTCTCCTGCTGTTCGCGAACCACGACACATGTCCCCATGCGACATATTTTTCATGTCGTCACCCATCGCGTTCCTGGTGTTGATCGACGTTTGGATTTATCTTAACATGAGAGAAAGATCTGCCTAAAAAACACTCCATCAGACGCACTTACCGCTACGTTAAGTACAACGCTAATCGCTTGTCAGAGTAGTCATTTTGACGCACTCCGCCCATAAGTATATGTCGCAATCAGATCAAGAAAAGACATGAAACACCATCCAATACGTGAACAAGCCTATTCATCCCGAGACTGGGAACATGAGTGGGTTCGTGCGAGGTGCACTCTGTGAGTACAGGACGTTTTGCCTTGATTGGCAACGGATTTTCCGTTCTTTTAAAGAAAGAGGCGTTGCAAAATGATCAAAACTGAACACCCGCACATTTTTGTCGCGGTCCCGCTTCCCGACGAGATTAAATCTGTTCTGTCCGAATGGTCCCATACCTTGCGGCGACAGTGGCCGTTCCGCAAATGGGTCCATCCCTCCGACTACCATATCACGCTACAATTTCTCGGTGCCTGCCCACCCGCCCAGGTGGAAACGGTGAAACAACACTTGTCCCAAGCGTTGCCGCCGTTGCCGTCGTTCACACTGGGCCTTAAAGGGCTGAACGTGTTTGGTCAACGCCGTAAACCCCGCATTCTGTGGGCGGACGTCACTGGTGACAAACACACATTGGCGCACTTGCAACAGCATGTTGCCTCCACATTGGAACGTATCGGATTTCCCCGGGAACAGCGGCCATACCGGCCCCACATCACACTGGCGAAACACTACCGGAAGGATCATTTCTCCTTCGACCAGCTGTCATCGTACACCGTTACGGAGACAAAGGACCTTGAATGGCGCGTGCAGGAAATCGTCCTGTACCAAACCCATCTCGGACGAACGCCCATGTACGAACCGCTGCAGACTTACTCTTTTACAGAAACTGAATGACGGTGAGCAAAACGGGAATCGAAGCATACTTGAAGACACCTAAGTACGCTACACGTCGTACACCCAAAACGTCTCCCGGGCGAGCCACTGGCGCAGTTCTTGGTTTTGTTCGTCTGCTTCCATGCCGAACTGGGAGATGATCCCTTGATATTGTGTGCGGTGAGATTTAATGGCCTCTATTTTGATATCCAAGACATCACTTACGTCCACCACGACATCAGGTTTCCCTAAAATGTCCTCGCTGTCTTCACGTATCGCTATACAGTGCAAGACCGGCCTCTTCTCTTTCGGCGAGCGGGAAACGGCCCTGACCACCGCTTCGCCACAGGCATCGTGATCCGGATGAATACCGTGACCGGGATAAAACGTGATGATGCGAGACGGATTTAACTCGTCGATTATCGCCTGAATGCGGTCTGCAAACAAATCCGGATCTTCAAACTCCAAGGTCTTGTCGCGCATTCCAAGCAAGCGCAAATCTTCGATACCGAGGACGGCACAGGCGTTCTCCAGTTCCTTTTTCCTCACGTCCGGAAGTGTTTCCCGGTTGGCGAAAAACGGCCTTCCCATATTCCGCCCCATCTCCCCCAGGGTCGCACAGACGTAAGTAACTGGTGTCCCCTTTCGCCTCAACTGGGCAATGACACCGGCAGCTCCGAACGATTCGTCATCCGGATGCGGCAATACGACAAGAACGCGGCGTTCTGTCATCTGTTTCTCCCCTTTCCCTATGTCATCAAAACGGCTCAGCGCTTAACTGCAGCGCCACGGTCAACCTTCCCGCATCGTCATATCCCGCCAACAAGAGGCGCTTTTGATCGTCTAACTCCCAATGAGTCAATCCTTCTGCATAAATCCAGCCGTGTTCCATTTTGAGCCCGACGCGGTACGGTCCCGCCCCTTTGATCCGCCCGTCGGTAAAACGCACCACTGCATTTCGAATGTAGGCGCTGACGCTGTTTTTCGTATACGCCCCACCGGTCGTCTCCAGATGAATGTACAAGTCTTTGTCGGTCAACCCTTGGATTGCGTTTTGTACTTCTTCTACTTCAATCGGAATCACGATGCGTCCTCCTCATCGATTTAGTAAACAATTTCTTCCCGCCGGTGCGTCTTCTCGAATGTTTGCGAGTCAGGGTCGAAGTACTGCGGGTCGTAATGGGCGACGAATCGCCCATCTTGCACGTAGCCGGCGCCCCACGTCGGATCCATGACCACCCATTCCCCGTTCACTTTTGCCTCGACCCATGCGTGCCGTTCGACGAACGAACCGGACTGCGCCGTTCCCCCGATGTAACGCGATTCGATTCCGATCGAACGCAGCAATGCCACAGTTAGAAAGGCGTAATCCTGACAGACCCCTTTTTGGCTCTCAAGGGTCTTCAACGCACTGTCATCCAGTTTGAACGCGTCGTTCTCAAGTTTTCGTACATCGTACTTCACGGTTTTGGCCACGTATTCATATATCGCCTTCGCTTTTTCACGTTCACCGTTTTTCCCCCGTGTCAAATCTTCCGCCAACTTCTCGATTGCGGGAGCATCGGCTTGAATTCCGCGTGACGGCATTAAATAACGCCCGTCTTCTGCATCGCTTAAGACGCGAAAAGAGGCTACACCGGCAAATTTGAAGTACGACTGTTCCGCTCCGGGATCCGTCGGGACGTTCAGTGTCACCTCGTATTCTCCAGGGCCGAAACGCAGCCAAAACTCCCCGTCGAAGCGACCGTCATGGATCGGAATGAGGTAGCTCGCTTCTTCTCCATCCTTTTCCGTCGTCACAATCAACTGTTCGACATTTTGGTTCTCCTCCAGATTCAGGTCAAGGCTCCCGCTTACCCGAAACGTCTCTCCTGCTTGCAACCCGCCACCCTTCGGTTCGTCCAGTTGAAACTTGTGTTCGTAGTAATGCTTATAGTATGTGATCGGTTCCATCACGGTCGTACTCTCGTTCGACACTAAGAGATGAGCCGCTTCGAGATAAGTGTCTTCCCGGGACGAGTCTGGCACCATGACGGTAATGTCGTAGAGGCCAGCGCCGTAGTACAGCGGAATGTCCCCGGCAAAGGCCCCGTCTTCGACCGGCAGCAACAACTCTGACGACTCCCCGTCTTTTTCTTCTTTTACCACGATCGTCTGCCCATGAAACGTTTCTCCGACTGTTCCTGCTAGTGAGAGTGTGCCGTCGGCCTCGACATATCCGCTCGCCGGCTCCGTCATGCGGAGATTCGCTTCCAAGCCCGGGGGACGCAGTGCCACATCCCGCGTTATCTCAGTGCTTTTGTTTGTCACTTCCAAAGTCGCTATATCGTAAAAACGATCGGCCGTCTCCTTGTCCGGAACACGAACAGTGACGTTATAGACTCCTTCTCCTTCGAACAGACGAATCTCACCCTCAAAATGGCCGCCTTCCATCGGCAGGTAGTAGTCAAATGAGCCGCCTTTCGGTCCATCTAAGTACACCCAAACGTGCGACCCCATGAGCTGTTCTGCATCGCGAACACGTCCAGCGAGACGAAAGGATTGACGGACAGACAACACTTGGCTTTCTGGGTGTTCGAGAGAAGCGCCTACTTCTTCCGCGTACGGCGTCAGTTTGATCGGCACCGACGTCGATTCGATCTGTCCTTTCCCCTGTTCACCCTCCTCAGTACCCGCCACCTCCGTCCCAGAACATCCTGAAATGGCCATTAGCGATACGGTGATCAGGAGGAACGGCACGCACAACTTCCCCACGTTTTTCCCCTCCGTTACACGGCTTTGACTTAGCGCCGTCAGTCATTCGCTTCCTCAAAAATGGGCCCGAACTCTGCCGGGAGCGGCACACTTTTTCGCTTCGTGAGGTCAAACAGGACCACAGTTACCTCTGCGTCGGCGACGAGCTGACCATTTTCATTCACAATGTCTTGTTCCAACACGAAACTGGTGTTCCCTTTTCGCTTAGGTCTGGTCACGATGTGTAAACGGTCGCCTTTACGCGCCTCACGGCGGTAATTGATCTTCAGATGGACGAGCACTGTGCCGAGATTTTTCGCCGACAACTGCTCCGCGCCAAGCCCTGTACGATCGTACCAGTCTTCGCGCCCCCATTCCAAATACTCCAAATATTTGGCGTTGTTGACGTGTCCCAGTTCGTCTATTTCTGTAGAGCGTACTTCGATCTCAATCGACCGCTCCATCTCGCCACTCGCCCCTTTGACTTGCGATATTCCATGCTTCTCATTGTACACCAAACAGCGTATCGGCGTTAAATATTTTAAGTCAATACCTGGACACGGTAAACGACGACCCATCTTGCGCAAGGAACGACCGGGTAAAAATGCGCCGGGCTTCCTGCAGCAAGACGTCTTCTTTCTCGTGGTAACGGGGACTGACATGGGTCAGAATGAGGGTTGACACCTGGGCTTCAACAGCTGTTTCGGCTGCCTCACCGGCCGTGGCGTGAAAATAGGCGCGAGCCAACTCCCGCTCAGCTTCGCTATAAGTCGCTTCATGTACGAGGACATCGGCGTGTTTCGCCAATGTGACCGCTCTGTCACAGCGACGGGTGTCTCCTAATACGGTGACGATCCGACCGCGTCGTACGGGCCCGAGAAAGTCACGTCCATCCATGATGCGGCCATCCTCCAATTGAACCGTCTCACCCTGTTTCACTTTTCGATAGACCGGCCCTGGTGGAACTCCAAAAGCTTTCAGTTTGTCCACTAAAAGTTTACCCGGAGCATCCCGTTCCACTACACGAAAACCGAAACAGGGAACGCGGTGATCCAATTGGCCGATGTGTACCGTCAAAGGGGGATCTTCCACCGTCATGCCGTCTTCCATTTCTACGACATCCAGTTCAAAAGGCAGATGCGTTCCAGAAAGGGAGAGGGACATGTCGACATAACGTTGAATACCCGGTGGTCCGTAAAGGGTGAGGGGGCTTTCACCTCCCTGGAACGAACGGCTGGCCAGTAAACCCGGAATCCCGAAAATGTGATCTCCGTGCATGTGAGTGACGAACAGTTTTTCTAACTTTCTTAATCTAAGAGATGTGTGCAAAATCTGATGTTGTGACCCTTCTCCACAATCGAACATCCACATCCGCCCACCGTATTCAGGTAATGAGAACGCGATGGACGACACATTTCGAGTTTTCGAGGGAACACCGGCTCCCGTCCCCAAAAAGTGCAACTCCAACCACGGTCACCTCCCGTCAAACGCCCGATGGCGGGCAAGATGTCGTTTCACGCGCATGAGCCACGACATGAGTTTAAGTCGGCGGTATGACCGCTCGTAGACGTCGGTGACATAAAAACTTTCCTCCCTTTGGGCCGTTACGTCCGGAACGACGGAAAGGCTTGACGCATCTTGATACCAATCCCCTTCTTCCGCTGGACGGTGTTCGATGTCCGGCCACGCATCGGATAGTGCCGGACTGTACACTTTGTCGCGTCCAGCAGGTTCTTCTGCCGTAAACCGGTGCGGCCAGTAGTCTGCCCGCGAACCGGTATGCGGATGGGAAGCGGCCCACTCGTAAATCCGTCTATAAAAATTCGGATGAAACAGTATCTGGTACAATTTTCGTCCCGTTTTGATTCGGTGTTTCACGTTTGAAAAGTTGTGCATCGTTCGTCCCACCAAGCGTGGTTGTTCCGCTAGTTCCGTGACGGGAAAGACGACTTGATTGAAATCAAAGGCACACTGCAATTTGTAGCGGGCCGTGTGCAGTACAGTGCGCCGATAATGCGAATGTTGGACGATCCGCTGCTCAATGTACTGCTGTTCGTTCACAATGAGGGCAACGGTTAACAGCGATTCGTCTCTCTCCCTCCAAAAGTGTTGCCATACAGCTGTCATGAAACGCGACACACCAAAGTGCGGCAGCAAGTAAAATAAAGCCGTTCCCCGGCGAATGGATTCGTCGTACAGGAGCAATTGGGGGTATGCATCGTGGAAAATCAGCCAGTTGGAACGTTCGAACATGTCAAAAAAAGAATGGGCCGTTCCCTTGGGGAGAATCGGCCTCAAGAGAGATCCCTTCACATCTGTCATGCACCAACCGCCGTTGCGCGAAACCATGTGCGCAAGGAAAGCCCAGTGAACACTGGGGTGCTGTTGGAAAAATGCGAGATAGGCGGCAGTCCGCGTCACATTGTTCCGGTTACGTTTTTCTGTTTGCCTGCGAATGGATTGAACGATCTCCCGTTCGTCGTTTTTGAGCTGACGAAATGGCACGGAAGCAGTTTCTCCAACGTAGTTCTCAGAGAATAGACCCCTAAACCGTTTGACAAGCTGTTCATCAGTACTTTCATCTCCGAGAGCACGCGTCAACCATTCCCACATATCAAACACCTTCTCCACCTATAACGATGAAACATTCATGTAGTATGGACAATTTCTTTCGCCTTCACTCCTTTTTCATCCCCGAGTCGATACAGCAAATGCTTCATTTCGCACAAAATTTATTTTAATGTAACATATTAATCCAAAATGTGTTATACTATTTAAAACCGTTTGCGATGGAATGGATTTTTAAGAACACACACATACTAATCACACGTTACAGGAGGTTTTTCTTTTGCTCAAAGAAGGGACACAAGTGATAGACAAGCACCTGTCCTCTCTCGACGTTGCCTGGAACTTATCTGTTCCCCGCCTTGTCGAACAGGCGATAGCCCGAGGTGAAGGACAGCTGACGGCGACAGGCGCTTTCGCCACCACGACCGGGAAATTTACTGGCCGTTCTCCTAAAGACAAGTATATCGTGGATGAGCCGTCTGTCCACAGTGCGATCGACTGGGGTCCGGTCAACCAGCCGATCAGCGAATCCCAGTTTGACCAGATTTACGAGCGATTGCTCCGCTACATGAAAGGACGCCAGTGGTTTGGGTTGAACGCCTTTGCAGGAGCAGACCCTGCGTACCGCTTGCCGATTCGCGTCCTGACCGAATACGCTTGGCACCAGTTATTTGCGCGTCAATTACTGATCAACGCCACCGACGATAATCTCGACTCCTTCCGTGAACCTTTCACTGTCGTGGATGCCCCCGGTTTTTACGCCGACCCGGAACGTGACGACATCCGCTCGGGGACGTTTATTATCATTCACTTTGCCAAACGCCTCATTCTCATAGGGGGAACTGAGTACGCCGGGGAGATCAAGAAATCCGTGTTCAGCCTTATGAATTACTTGTTGCCCGACCAAAATGTGTTGCCGATGCACTGTTCGGCCAATATGGACTCCTCCGGGCGGACCGCCTTGTTCTTCGGTCTGTCAGGAACCGGAAAAACGACCTTATCCACAGATCCGAATCGGCGTCTGATCGGTGACGATGAACACGGCTGGTCCGACAGAGGAATCTTCAACATGGAGGGGGGATGTTACGCCAAGTGCATCAACTTGTCACGAGAAAAAGAACCGCAAATATACAACGCCATCCGTTTCGGCTCCGTCTTGGAAAATGTCATCATCGACCGTGAGACCGGTGTGCCGGTATACGACGACAGTTCGTTGACGGAGAACACGCGCGCCGCCTACCCCATTGAGTACATCGAACAGGCCGTAATCCCGGGCATCGGACGACATCCAGAAGTCATCGTCTTCTTGACGGCAGACGCCTTTGGCGTCCTGCCTCCGATTGCACGCTTGAGCACCGATCAGGCGATGTACTACTTCCTTTCCGGATATACGAGTAAGCTGGCCGGAACCGAGCGCGGTGTCACCCAACCGGAAGCGACGTTCTCCACCTGCTTCGGCGCACCGTTTCTACCGCGTCCCGCTCAGGAGTACGCCCAACTCCTGGGGGAACGCATCGCGCAGCACGGAACACAGGTCTATCTCGTCAACACCGGTTGGACCGGAGGGCCCTACGGCACGGGGGAACGGATGAAACTCGCCTACACGCGGGCTATGGTACGTGCGGCCATTGACGGCGCATTGGAAGACGTGCCGTTTGAACGTGAACCGTACTTTCATTTATCCATCCCGTCCCATTGTCCCGATGTGCCATCGGATGTGCTCAACCCGAAACACACCTGGTCCGACCCTGAGGCTTACGAACGGAAAGCGCGGGAGTTGGCCGCCCGTTTTCATGACAATTTT
Organism: Novibacillus thermophilus; assembly: GCF_002005165.1. Classification (NCBI taxonomy): domain Bacteria; kingdom Bacillati; phylum Bacillota; class Bacilli; order Caryophanales; family Thermoactinomycetaceae; genus Novibacillus; species Novibacillus thermophilus. The sequence goes on along the minus strand of NZ_CP019699.1, from coordinate 810,137 downwards.
CAACGTTTTTCTTACGTCGCGGAAAAGATCCGCAAAGCCGGTCCTCCTGTGCGAGGTTGAAGAACAGTTTAAAAGATGGTTTTTCTATTTGAAACGCCCCTCTATGAATAGGTTAGGAGAAAAGCGTACGAAAAATGGAAAAAATTGGCCCAACCAAACGGAAAAGACGCATTCCCTTTTTGGAATGCGTCTCACCACGTAAGAGGTCGATTGCCGGTACGACCTGAATCGCTCCCTCATAGCTTGGACATTCGCGCAATCTCCGTTTCGACACGGAAAAGCCGGTCGTTGATCACTTGAAGACTCAACAAAAACCGCCCCAGAACAACATCATCCGTCCGGGGCATAGGGTAGTCAAGCATGTTTTCCTTTGTGGCTGTGGAAAGCAATTAAGCGACCGGTCCTGTGAAAGATGCGGTACGGTGCATCCTGACGACGGTGTTCTTTCAGCCAAACTGTCCCTTTTTCCTTTGCCTCTTCGTCACTAGTGGCTTCGATAGGTGAGTCATACAGCTTTTTTCCATCGTCGTCAAAAACGGTCATATGGTACATGCGCTTTCCCCTCTGCATTCCTTTTTATCTGTATTATAACATGGTCTTCCAGTGAATTACCGTTCTTCGTCGTCATTTTCTTTCCGCTCATCCCGCGAGGGCAGTTTCTTCGCCACTTCCAACATGCGGGACATTAAATCCAACACTTCTTCCCAGGAAAGATCGTCGGACGTCCTCTGTGTTTTCGTTTCCTGCTGTTTGTCCGCCCTGCTTTCCGTTTCTCTATCCGCTGTATCAGACTGCTCGTCGAGACTACTGTAGGATGCCTCGTCTAAACGAGTTCCTTGACCCCCGTCCCGATCCTCCGCGGTTGTCTGTCTCTCCCTTTTTCCAGCTTCCCCTTGCACGTCTTCATCTTCACGAGCTCTGGATGATTCATGAGCCGTCCTTTCGCTTTCAGCGTCACCTTCAGGAAGAGCCAAATCGTCTGCGTCCACATACTGAAGCTGCCGCGGCGGACGAGCAGGATAGTACGTGTAGCGGTACCGGGTTTCCGGATCAAACCAGCTGTACACGACGGGGATGACGATTAGGGTCAGCAATGTGCTACTTAACAACCCTCCGATGACGGCAATCGCTAGCGGCTGCTGAATCTCTGTCCCTTCTCCAATGCCAAGGGACAGCGGAAGTAATCCGAGAATAGTCGTCGTGGCCGTCATCACAATCGGGCGAAGCCGGATCGCGCTGGCTTCGACGATGGCATCGTATGTCATCCGCCCTGCTTGCTTGAGTCGATTAATGTAATCCACCATGACGATGGCGTTGTTCACCACAATGCCGACCAACACGATCAACCCGATCATGACGGTCACACCGACCGGCGTCTGAGTCACGAATAACGCTAACGCCACGCCGATGACCATTAACGGTAACGTAAACAATATGACAAACGGATACTTAAACGATTCAAACTGTCCGGCCAAGACGAGGAACACGAGTAAAACGGATAAGACGGCCGCCAGCGTCAAGTCGCTTACCGCATCATCGAGCATCTCTGAAGCGCCGATAAATATGACGTCCAACTCATCGGGCAAATCTAAGTCGTCAAGCTCAGCTTGTACGGCTTGCTCCATTTCTCCAAACGTCGCATCACGGTATTGCACTGTGTACTCGACAGCATTCTCCAAATTGTGCCGCTGTAACGTCGTGGGACCTTCACCTTCTTCAATGTCCGCCACCTCTCCGAGGGTGACACCGCCTACGTCCAAATCATTCAACGCATCTGGCGATTCCGTGACCGACCGATCGTACCGCAGCAATACGTCGCGTTCGGTTCCCTCGTCATCGGCTACTCGTGTCACAACTTCCCCTCTGATCGCTTCCGACACAGCCGCGACGACTTCAGCGGGCACAAGCCCGTGATCCCGCGCCTTTTCCCGATCGACCGTGACTTGCAATTCTGGTTGCGTTTCGGCCTCTGAATTCATGACGTCAGTCACGTGAGCAACGTCTTCGAGAGCCGATGTGATCTCGTCCAGGTGGTCGTCCAGCACTTCCTTATCGCCGCTCACGAGAAACCCAACTGTATTCGGTGCGCCGCCCGCCTCAAACGACGTTTGTTCCGTCAGAGTGATGTCTGCGTCGTCATGTACGCTCTCGATGTCCGAGCGTAATGCGTTCATGATCTCGCTCGTCGTACGATCACGCTGATTCCGATCGACGAGGCTGACGTATATTTGTGCAATGTGACGCCCGCTGTCACCGTACAGCGCCGCCTCGCCTTCTGCTGTCCCCATAACCGTCTGGAAGTCTTGAACGTCCCGTTCATCGGCCAGGATTGCTTCAATTTCTTCCGTCACTTCGTCTGTCTTTGCCAAACCCGTACCGGGCGGCATTTCCACTTCCGCGATGAACAGCCCTTCGTCCATCGCAGGCAAAAACTCCGACCCAACCGACCAGACTCCTGCTCCTCCGGCAACAAGCAACACGAGGGCAATGGCAATAACCGATTTGCGATGATTCAGGGCCCATTTGACCACAGAGCGGTATCTCGTATAGAACTCGCTTTGCTGCCGTTCCTTCTCCTTATTTTTCCGCGGACTTTTGAGCAGGTTGGCAGCCATGACTGGAACGACGGTCAATGCCACAAAGAGCGAGGCCAGTAGACTAAACGAGACAGTGAACGCAAACTCGCGGAAGATCGTTCCGACAATGCCGCTCACAAAGACGACCGGCAAAAACACGGCGAGTGTCGTCAAGGTTGACGCCGTAATGGCAGCCGCTACTTCTCCAGCCCCTTCCGCGGCCGCCTGCTTGGGCGGTTTTCCCATGTGTAAATGGCGATACGTGTTTTCGATGACAACAATCGAGTTATCGACCAGCATCCCTATCCCGAGGGCCAGGCCGCCAAGTGTCATAATGTTCAAAGTAAAGTCGGCAAAGTACATCAAGACGAACGTGACAATGACTGAAAACGGGATCGCTACCCCGATCATGAGGGGACTTTTAAAGGAACGCAAAATCAAAAACAGCACCAGCATCGCGAGGATCCCGCCGCTGATCATGGCGGAGGAGACATTGCCCACTGCCCGTTCCACGTATTCCCCCTGGTCGAAAATGGTTACAATCTCCACGTCCAACTCGTCTTGCAATTCTTCAATCTCATCGTGGACAGCGGCGGCGACGGCAGCCGTGTTTTCCCCGGACTGTTTGTAGACGTTAATATTTACACTCGGTTCTTCATTTGTCCGGGTAATGAGCGTGCGGTCTTCCGTCGAGACGTCTACCGACGCGATATCCGACAGAGTCACGTCCTCTCCGGTTGCCGGATCAACTGTCACCAGGACATCCTTTAGGGCATCTACATCGGGCAACTCGCCGATCACGCGGGTCGTCAGCTCGTCATCGCCGTCTTGCACCACTCCGCCAGGCAGTGACAAATGATTTGCCTCAAGGACATCTTGAATGTCGGCATGGGATAAGCCGAGGCGGTCCATCTCTTCAGGATCGAGCTCAACTTTGATCTGTCGATCCAGCAGACCGCTTTCGTCAGCGCTTGCCACACCGGACAAATTCGTCAGCGATTGCACAATGTCATCGACTTCTTCCCGCAGTTCGTCCGTCTCATCCCCGTTCATCACCGACAACTGCATAATCGGTATAGACGAGGGGTCAAACTTGAGAAACGTCGGCGTATCCACATCCGACGGAAGATCCACCTGATTAATGCGGGAAATCACGTCGTTTTGTTTGTCGTTGATGTCTTCAGACCACTCAAATTCCAACAGAATCAGTACAAGACCTTCCTGTGTCTGGGACTGGATCGTCTTTAATCCGGCCAGCGTCCCCAGCCTTTGTTCCAGCGGCTTCGTCACCTTTTCCAACACTTCGTCCGGTCCCGCCCCAGGATAAGACGCGACAACCGCGCCGACCGGCGGGTGGATGTCCGGGATGAGGTCCATATTTAATTCGGTGAGCGACACCGCCCCCAGCGCGAGGACGATGATCATAAACACAACCGTGAGCACGGGACGGCGAATCGCCGTCTTGGCAAGCCACATTGCGATTCCCCCGATCCTATTTTTGCAAGAATGACGTCAATCCTCTACAGTGCATCGTCGGTTAACACTTGTTTTAACCCGTTCACAAACAAATTAGCCGCGAACTGGGCACGCTCCTCCAACATGTCGTCTGACAAACGGCACCCAGACGAAAGGATGTCTCCAAGCATCCCGTCCCCCATACGGCTGAAGCACAAGTAACTGAAGTATGCCTTTTTCTTATCAACCGTTTTAGGGTGCGTTTCCTGGAGAAGCCGGCTGAATTGGTGACCTGTCTTTTCGATCGCTTCCGCTACTTTCTGACGAAACGCCTCATTAAACGGGCCTTCCCTGAGATTCATGACCGCAAAATCGTACCTGTCCCGAACAAACAGCATCTGATACCGGAGTAGGGATGTCAGCTTTTCCGTAAACGGAACAGGCTCGTTTAAAATGTTTTCATATGTACATACGTAATCTTGTAAAAGTTTTTCAATAACTGCGTGAAACAATTCCTCCTTATTTGCATAGTACAAGTAAAGCGTCCCTTTAGCGACATCTGCCAATTCTGCTATATCATCCATTTTGGCTGCGTAATAGCCCTTTTCGCCAAAAACGTCATACGCCGCCGTTAAAATTCGTGCTTTTTTGTCAGAACGACGCATCACATGACCACTTCCCCTCGCTCTTACCCCATCATGAATGACTGGCTACTGACTTTCAAGTCATTTTCAGTCCAGTTCACACAATTGTCACAACAAAAAAGCCGCTTCCCTCGCGGTTTGGAGAGATCGGCTTCCTTTTCCTACTTCGGCTCTAAGGCTTGCATAATCTCTTTTTCGCTCATGTCACTCGTAAACGTGTATTTGCCTGGTCGTACCTTGGTCGCGATGCCGGCATCTTCCAGTTTTTGGGCAAATGCCAGCTCGTCCTCGATCAACCCATATTCTTTCAAGGCGGACACCACGTCTTTAGACGTCATGCCTTCTTTCATCGTAAAGGTCCACTCTTTCTTTTTCTCTTTCTCGTCATCAGCGCTGCTGTCTTGTCCCTTGTCCCCTTCTGTATGACTGTCTTCACCACTCTCATCTGTTTCCTCTTGTTTAGCCAGTTTTTGCCGCGCTTTCTCGTATCCGTTCTCCTCGGCAGCGGTCACCATTTCGTTCTTTTCTTCCGGTGTCATCACAATGTATCCTTCGGCTTCTATGTACTGTATCGCGTCCTTCACGCTCATCGCGTTCGATCTCGCACCGAATCCGCCGGAACTCCACATCCAGGCACTCCCCAGCAAGAGAACAGCGAACACTGCCGTCGTCGCTAACACAGGGGCTGTTCGCTTCGGGGCTTTCACCATGGTCGGTGGACCTTTCATGTCCCAGTTTTCGTGCCAATGCACCAACTGGACTGAACACAGGTAACCTAAATGGACGAAGTCCACTGTCAATTGGGTCTGTCCGTCTTCCAGGGTTTGAATAGCTGTCACTCTTCCTTTATGTAATGAGCGCACGAGCTGTTGGACCGCCATTTGGTGGGACGTGGGCATTTTCGCCATATGCTGTTGAAAAATGAGAATCGTTTCCGAATCGAATACGTCTGGCGACACTTCTGGAAATCCGAGTTCTTTTAACACTTTCCGCAATTTTTTTCCAATGAGTTGTTGAAATAATCGGTCATTCGCGTGCACGGCATTCATCATCTCTGCCCCCAAAGTGTCAAAGTTTTCCCTATGTATGCACCAGCGAAACAAAGAAGTCTGTCCCTATCCAAGACCGACTCTCATCCATAAGTGAATAAACGGAAATTGTTACCTATGGGTTTCACCTAAATAGATGGTAACGGGACCGTTCCTTGCCACGTTCCTAAACATGCAGCAGCCTATTCTAGTCAGCAGGCTGAGCGTTAAGCAGAGATAAGCTTTACACCTAGAAAATAACGCTTCCACAGCTGTACGGCCCCCACGTTGAATGTCAAAAACGTCGTATAGTCACCGAGCATCCCTGTCGTCACGGGCGATATGAAAGCACTGTCGGTCAATGTTGCAAACGGCAGGAGACATCCGAGCAACAAGGAACCAGTCACATTGACAAGCCACGTGCCCATGGAAAAGCTCCTGTCCACTTGGTAGCAGTCCACCCACTGATAGCATAGGTGAACTAACACCGAAGTGCAATACCGACGGCACCGCCTATCGCAACTGCCACATACGACATAGTTTTTGACCAGTCTCCCTTCATGAAAAAACTCCTACCGCCCCGGGTAAAAGGGGAAGCAGGAGCCATCAGCTGAGTGAAAGATGAGCTTTATCACAGATTAGTTATGCATGATGATTTTCTAGCCATTATCATCCTTTACTAACTTACCTCATTCCCGCCTAAAAATACTCGGTTAACATTATAAAGGGATTTTAAATTTTGTAATGGGTTCCCTTCCACCAAAACAAAATCTGCCAAATAACCTTCCTGTACTTTTCCAACTTTTTTCCCAATGATTTTGCCTGCATTAATAGTAGCTGTTTTTAAAACATCTTTCGGATTAGACACAAGTTTATTCATTGTCAAAAGCTCTTTAATTAATGAGGGATGGGGTGTTGCAGGAGAACCAGCATCAGACCCCGCACCAATCAACACACTTCGATAAAAAAAAGATTTGAATGCTGTTTGATGAATTTTTACAATCTCTTTCGCTTTCTGTCTCGCATAACTTGGTATGCCATTAATAGTCGCGATTTGTTGATATACATATAGTGTCGGTACCCAAGCGGTCCCTCTTTTCTCCATCATTTTTACCAGTTCTTCGTCCAGAAAATGCCCGTGTTCGATCGTATCAATTCCGGCTCTTAAAGCATTTAATATCCCTTCTCTTCCAATGGCATGAGCTGCAACTTTAAGACCAAATTTGTGAGCTTCATCACATATGACTTTTAGTTCATCATAATTTAGCTCAACACTCCCAACTGATTCGCCTTCTGTTCTCCCATAAACACCCCCGGTGGCGCTTACTTTTATGACTTGAGCATTTTTATAGATTTGCTCACGTGTTGCCTTCAAAACTTCTATCGGACCATCACAAAACCTTGCCCAAAAAGGATCATGTCCACCAGTCATAGTCAACGTTTTACCGCTTGCAATCAATCTTGGTCCTTTAATAAGTCTTTGCTCTATACTTTTTGCAACATGTAATGCAATATCATTTATGGAGCCAACATCTCGAACAGTAGTTATCCCTTTTTGGATGTAATTTTGACAGGTTGCCACCGCTCGAATGATCATTTGTTCATAGCTTTCTTTTTCCGTAGTTGCTACAGGGTCCATAGATCCATCCCACATAATGTGGACATGAAGATCGATCAAACCAGGGATTAAATAGCTCCCGCCAGCATCAACAACTGGAAGACTATTTGGTATTTGGTCCATCGGCAGTACTTTATAAAATTTATTGTCTTTAATCCATACAGCGTAATCCTGCTTAACTTCTAGCTCATCTCCGTAAAGGACATTGACATTCGTTACAATTTTTTGCAATTAACTCCTCTCCTTCAATGTTTTCAACCAAAGAAGGGATCCTTATTCAAATATTAATGAATTCAAATCTCGCGGATAATCTGTTATACACTTGTGACCATTTGAAGTCAGTACGACAGTGTCGGAGTGACGAAAACCTCCTACCCCTGGGATATATATTCCCGGTTCTATTGAAAAGGCCATTCCTTCTTCAAGAACCAGATTATTGTCAAATCGTAAGTACGGTTCCTCATGCGCAGAAACACCAATACCATGCCCTACCCTATGAATAAAATATTCTGAGTAACCTTCCTTTTCAATAACTTGTCGTGCAACGTTATCCACTTCAGCAGCAGTCACGCCAGGCTTGATAAAATCGAGTGCTACTTCTTGAGCTAGCCGTGCAGCTTCAAATGCTTTCTTTTGTTTTTCACTAGGTTCTCCTATAAAAAATGTTCTTTCTAGTTCGGCACGGTAACCATTAAGTCCAACCTGTCTACTATGGATAACAACGTCCCCTCTTTGCAAGGTGCGCGTATTTGAAAAAACATGTGGCATAACACTTCGTTCGATTCCAGAGGGAGACATAACGACTAAATCAAGTGTTGCATTAGGATGATTCTTCGCTGTTTCAGAAAATAGTGCAGCGTTGCCACGAGAGTCAATCTCTATTTCGGTCATTCCTGGACGGCATGATTGTAATGTTTCACTAACAGCCAAATTTACTAATCGCCCTGCTTCCTCCATCAATCTAATCTCTTCTTGATCTTTAACATATCGCATTTCAACAATATTTCTACCAATGTCAACAATCTTATACCCTAAATCCTTAAAGTAAACCGTTACATCTGTAGGAGTGAATGAAGTATCAATACCTATTTTAGAACCATCAGGATATTTTGACAAAATGTTTTTAATTATCTCTTTATAATTTGTTCCTTTCTCAGCCATTTCAGGATGTTCATAATATACCTGGACTTCGTCAACGATTGCATCCTCTCGCGCATGAATTTCCTCAAGTCCAGGTACAATCAATCTCGTTTTTTCCTCATCGACTAACATGACTATAGGCCGTGAATATAATAGTGCTTTAAACCCACTCAAATAAAACTGGTGATCCGGGTTAAATATTACAGAAACACTGATTCCTTTATGTTCCATGATTTCCCTGAGTGAAGTTATACGCTGTTCAATATGCATATTTTCACACCCCTAATTTTTTAAAATTCAACTGGATAATCCATATACCAGGTAATGAATCGTAACTAAACACTTTGTCTGTCAACTGGCTGCTCCTTTTTTGATACAAGACTAAAAATAACGAGAGCTAATATAGATAAAGGTAAGGCAAATAATACACTATTCCATCCTAAAGGTTTATTTAAAACCAATTCCCAGATTAAGGTTGCTGCTCCCCCTGTTATAATGGAGGCCATTGCTCCAACACCAGTAGCACGTTTCCATAAGAAACTAGCTAATATTGCTGGTGTGATGGCGGCACCGTACATTGTATAAGAGTACATTTGTATTTCCAATACGGTGGGAAAGAAAGATCCAAGAACGTATGGATCAAGTCCAAAATTGTGTGTAAAAAGCTCCTCGGTTAGATAAGCTGCCTACATGATGCGTGTCACCTTACTATGTGTTTTTGCTGAATGGCTTTTGCGCCAGGTGAAGTAATCTTCCATATCGAGGTATTTCCGACCACTGGCCCACTTCTCATCCTGTTCCATGAGTAAGGCCCCCAACAGACGAATCACCGATTGGCGGTTGGGAAAAATGCGAATCACACGTTCCCGTCTGCGGATTTCTTCGTTCAACCGCTCGACGCTGTTGGTGGTACGCAGTCGCTTACGGTACTTCTCAGGGAAAGCCAAAACGGCGGTGGCATCATCAAACCCGTTTTCCAAAATACGCATGGCTTTAGGCGCTTTCTCTTCAAAGACTTTCAGCGTTTCGTTCAAAAGCATTCTGGCTGTTTCGATATCCGCTGCATCCAGGATGCCACGGACATGGCGATGAACTTCGTCTCTCAGCGCTTTTGGTGTGGCATCCAGAATATTACGCATCAAATGGGTTTGACAGCGTTGCCAGGTGACCCCTTGGAAATGGTGACGAATGGCACGGACTAAACCGCCATGGTCATCAGAGGTGATCAAATCGACACCACCAAGACCACGTTGTTTTAACCAACTGAAAAATTCGCTCCAGCTGGCTTCCGATTCCGTGTCACCGGTCATGATCCCCAAGACTTCCCGGTAACCGTCTGTGTTGACACCGATTCCTATCATCACTCCTCTGGACCGTACCCGGCCATCCTCACGGACTTTGAGGGACAAGGCATCCACCAGCACAAACGGGAACCGGCGGTCTGAAAGCGGACGATAATTCCAAGCCTCCACAATAGGATCAAGCCTTTTGCACAGGTCTGAAACGGTGGACTTGGAAAAATGAGTGCCGCAAAGCTCTTCGGTAATCTGAGTCACTTTACGTGTGGAAACCCCATTTACGACCATTTCCATCAAAGCCAACACCAAAGCTTGCTCGCTCCGTTGGTAACGGGCAAACAGTTCAGTGGAGAACTGACCGTTTCGAATCCGTGGAACACGTAACGTAATGGTCCCCACCCGAGTGGTTAATTGATGAGGATAGGATCCATTGCGATAGCCTTGACGGGAATCCGTGCGTTCATAGCGTTCAGCTGCCAGCTGTTCGGTCACCTGCGCTTGGAGAATTTGGTTTAATACCGATTCCAGTAATTTCGCTACACCAGCGTCTTTTGAATGTCCTAAAAAAAGTTGCTGCAAAAGTTCTTGATCTACGGTAATCTGGTATTGAGCCATTTCAAAATTCTCCTCTCCAGAATGGTATTTCCGACAACTCCATTCTAACCGAGGATTTTGAAATTGGCTCCTTTATTTTTAAGGAATCCATTTTACACAATTTTAAGGACTTAACTAACGTATGCCAATACCCCAAGAATTACCACTACAAAGCGATTAAATTTCAATAATTTAACATCTGACAATTTCTTTTCACTGTAGCGAGCATACAGGTCATAAACAAGGTTACTGGAAGCTGATAACAAATAGGAATTACCTGTTGTAATTATAAAAGCAACAGCTGCAGATAAAATTATCCCACCAACTGGAATTGGTACACCGCTTGCTCCAATTTGGAGAATAGCAGTATCAGGATTAATGGTCGGATAAAGGACGATCGCTGCTGTAGCTAAAATAATGGTTAATGAGACAACCAAAAGATTACCAAGAAAAAAACCAACAGCTGACTTCTTGGCGGTATTAGCATTTTTAGCAGCTGAAAATCTTTGATACATATTTTGGTCACCCAGTATTAGTAAAAACAGAGGTAAAAAATAACCGATTAATTGTGGTACCGTTAATCCCCCAGTCATTGTTAAGGTATGAGCAGGTAATTCAGCAGACATTCCTGAAAAACCTCCTACAGCTGACAGGACAAACGGTAACCCGAGAAAAAAGCCAAAAACGATTAATAAAGAACTTATAAAGTCAGTGTAAGCAACCGAAAACAGTCCACCAGTCGTTGCTAAAAAAATGACAAGTACACCTATCACGATTGTTCCAATTTCTACTGGTAAACCGGTCGTTATATTTAAAACATACGCTCCCCCCGTAAATTGATAAGCGGTAATTCCTACGTATGCTAATAAAATAAAAATTGAAGCGACTAATCGAGTGCTGCTTCCATAGCGAATTTCTAGCATCTCAGGAACTGTGTATTTCTTCAAAAGTCTAGCTTTATCTGCAATAAAGTAAAGAACAATTACACCAATCGGCCCACCTATTAAGTTAAAAATGCCCGCAAATGGACCATACTGATAAATAAAGCTTGCGCCTCCCACAACAGTTCCTGAACCAACCCAAGTTGCCAATAATGTACTGATAAGAACTATTAATGGTAATCGTCTCCCTGCTACCATGAAATCTTCGGTTGTTTTAACCTCACGTTTAGAAAAGTAAATACCTAATAGAATCATTAACGCTAAATAAATCACGATGACGACAATATGAATAGTATTTCCCAAACCCTTCTACCCCTTTCTCAAATTTCATGCCTTGTCGCATACGACTATATTTACCTTCCAATAGATAACCTTCTCTTATCCACACACGTCTCGAGGGTTTGCTTACATTCCTTCGTCAGGTGTGTCAATGAGAATACGTTTACAGACCTATGCCCTGATCGTGTCAATGTTGTTCCCCTCCACCAATTGTGTTCCTCGTACTGAGGTGTATCGAACCTTTTCTTAATGTCGTTTTTTAAACAGCTTCCTAAACGAAACTGAGGCATTTCTAGATCTATTTATTGTCACCCCCTCCGTCATACATAATACCGCATTTTTAACTAAAACATCTCCGACACTGTCTTCGCCTGCATGTGCAGGAGCAGGTAATCCGGTCCGCCCGCCTTAGAATCGGTCCCCGACATTTTAAACCCGCCGAACGGCTGGTACCCGACGATGGCGCCGGTGCAGTTGCGGTTGAAGTACAAGTTGCCGACGTGGAAGTCGTGTCTTGCCCGCTCCATGTGGGCCCGGTTGTTCGTGATGAGGGCTCCCGTCAATCCGTATTCGGTGTTGTTGGCGATCTCTAAGGCGTGGTCGAAGTCCCGCGCTTTGCCGAAGGCGACAACGGGGCCGAAGATTTCTTCTTGCATGATGCGCGCTTCCGGGTCCACATCGGCAATGACGGTCGGCCGGATGAAGTACCCTTTCGTGTCGTCTCCAATCCCCCCGGCCATCAGTTTCCCTTCTGTTTTGCCGATCTCGATGTAGCCCATGATTTTGTCAAAGGCGGCCTGGTCGATGACGGGTCCCATGTAGGTGTCCGGGGAGGCCGGATCGCCGACGGTGAGGTCGTTCGTCAGGTGCACGACTTTCTCCAACACGTCGTCGTACACGTCTTGATGCACGACGGCCCGGGAACCGGCGGAACACTTCTGTCCGGAGAAGCCGAAGGCGGAGACGATGATCTCTCTCGCCGCCAGGTCGAGGTCGGCGTCTCGGTCGACGACGACGGTGTCTTTGCCCCCCATTTCGGCGATGACGCGCTTTAGGTGGGTCTGCCCCGGGTGGACTTTCGCCGCCCGCTCCCAGATGCGTATCCCGACGTCCCGCGACCCGGTGAAGGTGATCAGTTTCGTTTTCGGATGGTCGACGAGGAAGTCGCCCACTTCAGATCCGCTTCCCGGGATATAGTTGATGACGCCGTCCGGCACGCCTGCTTCTTGCAGCACTTCGACGAATTTGGCGGCGACAACAGGGGTGGCGCTCGCCGGTTTCAGCAGGACGGTGTTCCCGGTGACGAGGGGAGCGACGGTGGTGCCGCACATGATGGCGAAGGCGAAGTTCCACGGCGAGATGGTAATCGTCACGCCCATCGGCTGGTAAAAGTAGCGGTTGTGTTCGATGGGGCGGCTGTTCACGGATTTGCCGTCTTTCAGTTCGATCATTTGCCGGCCGTAGTACTCCATGAAGTCGATCCCTTCAGCTACGTCAGCGTCGGCTTCTTTCCACGGTTTGCCCGCTTCTTTGACGAGGTACGCAGCAAATTCGTGCCGCCGGCGGCGGACGATGGCCGCGGCGCGGAACAAGAGGCCGGCCCGGGCTTCCGGGTCCCACTCGCGCCACTGTTCAAACGCTTCGTCGGCGGCGTTGATCGCTTTTTCGGCGATGTCCCGGTTCGCTTTGGAGACGGTGCCGATGACTTGTTCTTTGTTCGCGGGGTTGATGGAGACGATGGTCTCGTCGGTTTTGATGCGTTCCCCGCCGACGAGGAGATCATGATGTTGGCCCAGTTCGGCTTCCACTTGGTTCAGGGCGGCTTGGAACGCCGCACGGTTCTCTTCCACTGTAAAGTCGGTAAACGGTTCATGACGGTAAGGTGTGACCATGTGATATCCTCCTTTTAAGGTGTTTCTCGTTAACGTTTGACGATGCCTTTCAAGACAAACGCGACATTGGCCGGTCGCTCGGCTAAGCGCCGCATGTTGTAGCCAAACCAGTCATTCCCGTAAGGGACGTAAATGCGGACGCGATACCCTTCTCGCACCAGCTGTTTTTGCAGTTCAGGCCGGATGCCGTACAACATTTGAAATTCAAATCGGTCCAACGGAATGTCCCGTTCTTTGACCAGTCGTTTCGTAAAAGCGATCATGTTCTCGTCATGGGTGGCGACGGCGGCGTAGTTACCGCTTTCCAACTGCAGTTGAATGATCTTCTTGTAGTTCTCGTCCACATCTTTTTTGTCTGGAAAGGCCACCTCCGGCGATTCTTTGTAAGCGCCTTTCACTAAGCGCAGATTCGTCTTCCATTCGGCTAACGCCTTCACATCGTCCACACTGCGGTACAAATACGCCTGGATGACCAACCCGAAGTTGTCGTACCGTTCCCGCAAGTCGTGAAAAATCGCAAACGTATTCTCCAAATGGGCGTAGTCTTCCATATCGATGCGCACGAAGAGACGGTATTTCCGGGCGACTTCCAGGATGCGCTCCATGTTGTGCAAACACAGGTCGTATGCAATGTCCAAGCCCATTGAGGTAAGCTTTAGCGACAGGTTCGCATCCACCTTTTCCTTTGCGATGGATTCGATGGCCTCTATACAGTGCTCGGCCATGGCGTTCGCTTCTTCCTCACTGTCCACAAACTCGCCGAGGTGGTCGAGGGTGGCCATCATTCCTTGTCTGTTTAACGCTTTAATCACGTCGATGCCCTCTGCGAGTGTCTCACCGGCCACAAATCGCCTCCCTCCAAAACGAAGGCCGTGCTTTTTGGCCAACTGGTTTAACCTTTGATGATTCGCCAAGTATAAGAAGAAATTTCTCAAAACTTTTTCCATGCTGTCCTGCTTCCTTCTGTCTTTTTCCTTATTTATCTCCCGTCACACAACAATTTAGCAATAAGCGTGCCAAGTAACATGTGGTGTGGAAAATAACAAATTTCTGCAGATAACGAAAGAAAGGGTTTACATTTTTTCAGCGAAGTGTATAATTTATTTACACTTTTGTATATCTTTTGTATGACGATTTTACATATGATCAAAGGAAACGTCATCGGTCACTTTTTTCCATTTTACGTGTCAAGGTGATGCATCGTGACATTACACCTCGGTGAACGAACTGTTTATTATTTAAAAGCCTTGCTTGAGACGAGCCGTGACGCCATTGCCGTCATCAACCGGGAAGGGGAGGTCCTTTTTTGGAACAAGGGGGCCGAACGGACCTACAACATTCGCCACGATGAGATCGTCGGCAAAAAAATTAAGCATTTTTTCCGCGAAGAAGACTTAAAAGTGCTGCAGATGCTCGAGACGGAGCAGCCCGTGCGCGATGTGTACCACCGCCCCCGTCCGGACAAACACGTCATGATTAATTCGTCACCGGTCTACGATGCAGAGGGCCGCCTCATCGGTGCCCTTTCCATCGAACAGGACATTACCCACACCGTCAAGTTGAATGAAGAGCTGTCTGTGGCGTCGTCGGAACTGCATCAGCTCAAACACCAAGTTTACCGCAAACAGTTGGATAGCCCCTTTTCCAAAATTAAAGGCAAAAGCGCCGCCATTCAGCAGACGGTACAGTTGGCGATGAAAGCGGCCAAAACGGACGCGACAGTCCTCATCTTCGGAGAGAGCGGCGTGGGCAAAGAGCTGTTCGCCCAGGCGATCCACGAGACGAGTTTGCGTAACGAGAAACCGTTCATTCCCATTAACTGCGGCGCCATCCCTCACGCGCTGTTTGAAAGCGAGTTGTTCGGATATGAACGGGGTGCGTACACAGGGGCGGCGAAAGAAGGAAAGCCAGGAAAAATTGAACTGGCAGACGGGGGGACGTTGTTTTTGGACGAGATTGGTGAACTCCCCCTCGAGATGCAAGTGAAGCTGTTACGGGTGTTACAGGAAAACGAAGTGTACCGCATCGGCGGGACAACTCCTAAACGGGTCAACGTGCGCGTGATTGCCGCGACGAACCGCAACTTGGAGAAAATGGTGGAGGAAGGATCTTTCCGATCAGATTTATTTTACCGCTTAAACGTCGTGTCTCTCCCGATTCCTTCTCTACGGGAACGCATCGAAGATATTCCCGAACTCGTTCGCTTTTTTTTGCACGAGCTCTCCATTAAATACCAAAAACCGATGCCTTCAATCTCAGCAGACGCGATGCACGTCTTCCTGGAATACGACTGGCCGGGAAACATTCGGGAATTGCGCAATATTGTGGAACGGGTGATGATTTTGGCAGAGGGCGGTGAGATCAAACCGAGCGAATTGCGTCACTTTTTCCCTAAAAGGATGGCGGTGAAAAAATCCAAAGGGGAAGCGTCACTGGCCGAGGAAAAGACGATGCTGGAAAAAGAACGCATCGAAGCGGCACTGAAAAAAACGTACGGGAACAAAAGTGCCGCCGCCAAAATGCTCGGTATTTCCCGGGCAACACTGTACCAAAAGATAAAAAAGTACGGGATTGCAGTGGAAAAACCGTAGTGCGACGAACGTGAATCGTCCGTGCCACAACAGGAGCACGACCTTAGTTGCCCAAGGATCTTGCGTCGTCGTCAGATTCACTCTGAAGATATACCGTGTACAATCTCTTTGAGCATTTCTTCATCCAGTTGTTGCAAGAAAGCTTTCACTAACTTAATCCCGTTTTCCAAATCGTCGCGGTGCACGACGGAGACGTGGCTGTGGATGTAACGGGAAGGGACGCCGATGACGATGGACGGGACCCCTTCGCCGTAAAGGTGGAATTTCCCGGCGTCTGTCCCGCCGCCGCCCATCAGTTCCACTTGGTACGGGATGTGCTGCTCGCGCGCAATTTGGACAATCCGGTCGCGGAGTGTGCGGTGCGGGATGATGGTAGCGTCATAAAAGGTGATGAGCGGACCCTTTCCCAACGCAATTTTGGACTCGGATTCCATGCCCGGTGTATCTTCCGCGATGCCAACGTCGAGGGCAATGGCTATATCTGGCTGGACGGTCCGCACCAGAGTCGTCGCTCCCCGCAGTCCGACCTCCTCCTGCACAGTGGCACCGGCATAAATTTGATTCGGCGTCGGCTGGTCCTTCAATTGCTTGAGGAGTTGAAGGGCCATATAACAGCCGGTGCGGTTGTCCATCGCTTTCCCGAGTAAATACTTCGGGTTGGCCATTTCCTCAAACGGACAAATGGGGATGACCGGATCGCCCACTTGTACACCGGCGTTTTCGGCCTCCTCCCGGCTTCCAACCCCGATGTCGATAAACATGTGTTCGGTCTTGACAACTTGGCTCCTTGCATCGGGGGGCAAAACGTGGGGCGGTTTCGAACCGATTACCCCGATGACGTCCCGGTCGCGCCCTTTAATTTTCACCCGCTGTGACAACATGACGTGACCCCACCATCCGCCAAGGGGTTGCAAGCGCAAAAACCCGTTATCCATCATTTTCGACACCATGAAGGCGACTTCATCCAAGTGTCCGGCCAAGAGCACTTTCGGTCCGGACTCCCCTAATTTCCCGACAATCCCTCCCAGATGGTCAGTGTAAATTTCTGTCGTCACGCTCTCTATGTGGCGTTTCATCACATCGCGCACTTCCCCTTCAAACCCGGGGGCGCCGTCGGCTTCTGTCAATTCTTTAAGGATTGTCAACTCCTGGTCCATTCTGGTGCACTCCTTTTCGACTAGTTTGCACCATGTTTACTAAGCTATTCCACGTAGAGCTGAACGCTTCTCACTGCTCCAACCAATACAAATGGCAGTGAAAGCTTAGACGGACACCCGTGGAAAGCGTTTGCCGTGGAAAAAGGTGCTAAAACGGAAACACATGCTGCAAGAAAATAAAAAAACAGCCGGTAGATGGCTGTCCTGAAGAAGCGACAGCGGGAGTTGCGCATCGTTCGGAGGAGATCGTTCCATCGTTCGCTTTGCGATAACAGTCCGGA
Source organism: Novibacillus thermophilus (assembly GCF_002005165.1). Lineage (NCBI taxonomy): Bacteria > Bacillati > Bacillota > Bacilli > Caryophanales > Thermoactinomycetaceae > Novibacillus > Novibacillus thermophilus. Next base: position 792,643 of record NZ_CP019699.1, on the reverse strand, counting down.
AGAACATCCAGCTTCGCAAAAATGAGGAGTCCGCCAAAGGCAGCCAATCTCACGGCAACGAACTCCCCCCTCCCCCATGCGAACAGCTGGAGGAGAGGCAGAGGAGAGGGGCTGCCTCTCCTCTGCTCAAACTGCCCATTTAACGGAAAGAATCCTCTACTTTCCGGCCGATCCATAACAACCATCCTATCAAGATGAAAGCGACTAACGCCAAAAAGGGGATCGTGATAAACCCGAGCCAGTTAATGTACTCCCCGCTGCACGGTACACCTTCGGCACAAGGGGAAAAACTGGAAAACCAACCTGTTTTTTGCATCGCGTAATGGAATAGGGAGAGCGCTCCGCCCACAATCGTAAACGGCAGTGCATAGTACGTGACCGAACGATCGCGTCTGAAGTTCGCAATCCCTAGCAACAAAAAGAGCGGGTACATTAAAACGCGCTGGTACCAGCAGAGTTCACACGGGACAAACCCGGCAATTTCACTAAAGTAGAGACTCCCCACCAGAGCAGTGGACGCCACGACCCACGCCAAGAACAGGTTCCGTTCTCGCAAGGCCGTGATCAACCTGTTTTGTGACATGGTTCCTAACCCCTTGCTTCCGCGTCGAACTAACAGTTACACGATTACATTTTACCATACCGTTACGGGTCGGAAGCCTGCCACATTTAAAAAATAATCGTCGACAGGAGTCTTCTGTTAGATCAACACTCCGACACTAAGCTCGCGTGTCGACGCCGTACGTCCCAGATCCAGGCCTTAATTTAAATCTGCCCGCTTTCCCGTTTCGATGAAAACGACGCTCTCCGCAATGTTCGTCGCGTGGTCGGCGATGCGCTCCAGGTGGCGGGCGACGAACGCGAGCTGGGTGGCCGGTTCAATCCACTCGCGGCGGTCGATCATGTACTCCGTGAGTTCGCGGACAATCTGATGGTAAAGCCGGTCGACCTCATCGTCTCGTTGCGCCATTTTTTTCGCCAATCCGACATTTCCGTCGATAAAGCTATTAATCCCGTCGTGCACCATCTCCTGGCTGAGCCTTGCCATGCGAGGAAGGTCTTCCAACGGTTTAAACAGTTCCAGGTTTTTCTCGACAAACACCACGGTAATTTCGGCAATGTTCTGGGCTAGATCGGCCATGCGCTCCATATCGGAAGCAATCGTCATCGCTGTGACAATGCGGCGCAAATCTTTTGCCACCGGCTGCTGGGTGGCGATTAGCTTGATCACCCCATTGTCAATCCGCTCTTCCATTTTATCAATCTCCACGTCTTTAGCGATGACGCCTTCGGCTTGCTTGCGATTCAGATTTTTGAGGGAGAGAATTGACTGACTGATGGCAATTTCCACACGTTCCCCCAAATCGAGCAACAGCTGCTGCAAGGCCTGTAACTCTGCGTGAAACGACTGACGCTGCACGTTCCTCATCCTTCCATTTAAAAATAGAGCCGTTAAAACCGTTTTGCCTCTGTGACCCACCTCTCCTGGGGCGGCACCAACAAAAGCGGTGGCGATAACCAGAAGCGATATGCATTCTCACCGGCGAACAGAACGGTTTCCCAGCACAATGTCTGCCCGATCCATTATCGGTCAAGTTCTCCCAAGAGCATAAGGCAGACGGTTAACCAAACCGCCCGGAAATGTAGTCTTCCGTCCGGGGATTGTCAGGGTTCGAAAACAGTGTGGCCGTATCGTTGTATTCGATCAATTCACCGTTTAAGAAAAATGCCGTCCGGTCCGAAATGCGCGCCGCCTGTTGCATGTTGTGCGTGACGATGATGATCGTGTACTGTTCCTTTAACTGCTGAACCAGCTCTTCAATTTTCGCCGTGGAAATGGGGTCCAAGGCAGATGTCGGTTCGTCCATGAGCAACACATCGGGGTTGACGGCAAGGGAACGGGCGATGCAGAGGCGCTGCTGCTGCCCGCCGGAAAGGCCGGTTGCACTGTCATCCAGGCGATCTTTCACTTCCTCCCACAAACCGACGTCACGCAGCGATTTTTCCACAATGTGTTCCAACTCCCGCTTTTGGCGGATACCGTGGATGCGCGGGCCGTAGGCAATGTTGCCAAAAATGCTTTTCGGAAACGGGTTCGGTGCCTGGAACACCATACCGACGCTCTTGCGCAGCATGTCGACATCGACGTCATCTTTGTAAATGTCGACGCCGCCGATGCGGACCTCTCCCTCAATTGTGACGCCGTCGATTAAATCGTTCATGCGGTTCAACGTCCGCAAAAATGTCGACTTTCCGCACCCAGACGGCCCGATCAAAGCCGTCACCGAACGTTCCGGCACATCGAGCACAATATCCGACAGGGCCTGTGTGTTCCCGTAGTACAAATTGAGATGACGGACTCGTACCATCGTGTTACGCTGATCCATACCGTGACCTCTCTTCCTACCTCGTTATGACCGTTTTTGATACTTGTTGCGCATCAGGATCGCAAAGGCGTTCAACGTAAGCAACAGAACCAGCAGGACGATAATGCCGGCCGAAGCCAATTGTTTAAATTCTTCCTGTGGTAACGACGTCCAGTTGTATATTTGAATGGGGATCGTTGTAAAAATGTCAAACACGTCACGCGGACTAAAGGCAACGTACGCCATCGCCCCGACGACGAGGAGCGGCGCCGTCTCCCCAATGGCACGGGACAACGCCAAAATCGTCCCGGTCATGATTCCGGGGAACGCGCGGGGGAGCACGACGCGGTAAATGGTCTGCCACCGCGTCGCCCCCAACGCGTAGGAAGCGTGGCGCAACGAATCAGGCACACTGGCCAGCGCCTCACGTGAGGCTACAATGATGATGGGCAACACGAGCAGTGTCAGCGTGAGGGCTGCCGCCAAAATACTGCGTCCCAACCCGAAACCCCTGGCGAACAAAGCCAGACCGAGCAATCCGTACACAATCGAAGGAACGCCGGCCAGGTTAGAAATGTTTAACTGGATGAGGCGGGTCCACCGGTTTTTCTTCGCGTACTCCTCCAGATAAATGGCCGAACACACCCCGATCACGAACGTTAAGGGGGCGGTCATGGCGATGATCCAGATCGATCCGACAATAGCGCCGCGCAAGCCGGCATTTTCAGGTCGGTAAGAGTTAAATGACGTAAGAAAGTCCCAGTTGAGAACCCCGATCCCCTTGCGGAGGATGTCCACGATCAACACGACGAGGACGACGACTCCGACACACGTCGCCGCAAAGAACAACGACTGGTAGAAGCGGTTCTTCATCCGCCGGGTTTTAGCGCGTTTGACGAGCACCGGATCTTGGTTCACCATCAGTAGTCCTCCTTAAAGCGCCGGGCAATAAACTGTGCGAGCAAATTTAAAAGCAACGTCATCCCAAACAACGTGATCCCGACGGCAAATATCGACTTGTAGTCCACACTGCCGTAGGATATGTCGCCGCCGCTCACTTGTACGATGTAGCCAGTCATCGTCTGAATGCTTTCCAAAGGGCTGAACGTCAGTTTTGGCGTCGCACCGGCTGCGATGGCGACAATCATTGTTTCCCCGACGGCCCGGGACAGCGCCAGGACGAACGACGAGATGATGCCCGACAAGGCCGCGGGAACGACAACTTTCCACGCGACTTCAAAGCGGGTCGCCCCGAGGGCGAACGCCGCTTCCCGCAAATGCCGGGGGACAGCCGACATGGCGTCCTCACTGAGGGACGACACCAGCGGGATAATCATGATCCCCATGACGACGCCGGCGCCGAGCGCGTTAAACAGCCCCATGTCCGGTATCATCTCCCGCAACAGCGGGGTCACGAACGTCAACGCAAAAAAACCGTAGACGATGGTCGGAATGCCAGCCAAAATTTCTAATACCGGCTTCACGATCCGCCGAACGCGATCTGGAGCGTATTCGCTCAAGTAGATGGCGCTCATCATTCCGATGGGAAGCGCCACGAGCATCGCCAGCACTGTCACGAGCAACGTACCACTGACGAGGGGCAAAATTCCGAAATCGCCGGCAGGCGGCGACCATCTTAAAGTGGTTAAAAACTGTAAAACCGAAACATCAGCAAAAAATGGCAGGGATTCCAGCACTAACGTCAGGACGATCCCAACAGTTGTCAGGACAGAAATCATTGTACAAACAAACAAAAAGGCCGGTACAATCTTATCCCACTTGCGCCCTTTGTGAGAGCCTTTGATAAACGATGGATGCGTTCGTTCTATCTCGTAGTGAGCCATAACCCCTCTCCTTGTCACGGCAAAATGTGGCGTTTTTCTGTTCGAACGCCACATTTCCCTGAAAATTTCTTAAAATGCTTGCACGGGAAACGGGATTACACATCTACGTGCGCTTCTTCAAACTTTTGCAAAAGCTCTTCGTAATGGGCATCGTCTAGCGGCGCGTAGCCCGCTTCTTCCACAAACTGTTTGGCATTTTCCAGGTAAAACTGTACAAAAGGTTTCAGGGCAGGATTTTCCTTCATTTTCTCACTGTTCGGGTAAATGAACAGCGGACGGGACAGGGGGGTGTAACTTTCGTCAGAAATGGTCTCGATGGACGGTTCCACCGGTCCGTCACCGTTATCGATGGGGACCGCTTTTAACTGGTCCTGATTCTCTGCGTAGTAGGCGTATCCGAAAAACCCGAGACTGTACGGGTCACCGGCAACACCTTGAACCAAAATATTGTCGTCGGCATTCGCCGTGTAGTCAGAGCGCAAAGCCGCCCCTTCTTCTTCCCCGATGATCGCTTCGATGAAGAAGTCGTACGTACCGGATTCCGTTCCCGGACCGTAGAGGACGATCTCCTCTTCAGGCCAACCGTCACGCACATCGGCCCACGTCTGAACGTCACTGTCGGCGCTCCATATCTTCTTCAACTCTTCCACTGTCAAATGATCGACGAAGTCGTTCTCTGCGTTGACGACGACCGTGATGCCGTCATAGCCGAGCGTGTACTCGACGGGTGTCATACCCGCTTCCTTAATCGCTTCTTTTTCTTCCGGCTTGATCGGACGGGACGCTTCTGAGAAGTCTATCTCGCCGGCGGCATACATTTCAAACCCGGCACCCGACCCGGCATCGCCAACTGTCACGTTGACCCCCGGATGTTCCGCCATAAACTGTTCGGCCGCAATCATGCCGACCGGGTAAACCGTACTAGACCCGTTAATGACGACGGTCCCCGTTAGCTCTTCACCTTCTTCTCCAGCAGCTCCACTGCTTTCTTCGGACGGTTCACTGTTTTCTTCGGACGCACCGCCGTCTTCCGTGCCGCTACTCTGACTGCAAGCAGCTAGAAGGCTGAGACTTAAGACGAAAATTCCCAACACGACCAATACTTTCTGTCTGTTCAACCGATTCGTCCTCCCTACTCCAAATAGAGTTGTGTTCTGCCTTCCACAGCTTTCACTATAGTGAGGGAGTGTTGTCTGAGGATTAATGAAATGTTAAGAGATTGTAAAGTTGTATAAAGAGAAGAACCCACTCGGTGTCTTAACGATCACCAGTGGGTTCCTTCTTGTAGGGGAACGTAATCGTAAACGTGGACCCTGCACCGACTTTGCTCTCGACGTCAATGGAGCCGCCGAGGACGTCCACCAAATGCTTGACAATGGCCAACCCGAGCCCGGTCCCTCCCGATTCGCGGGAACGCGCTCTGTCGACGCGGTAAAACCGCTCAAAAATGCGTGGCAAGTCGTCTTCAGGAATGCCGATGCCAGTGTCCTCGACTTCCAGCCTCCACCGCTCGCCTTCTGCCGCCACTGTGACGTCAATACTCCCGCCTCGCGGTGTGTAGGCGATGGCATTCGACAGCAAATTGACCACAATCTGCCGAAGGCGATCTTTGTCCCCGTCCGCTTTCAGTTCTGCCGGGAGGTGCAGGTGGAGGGACAGGTCCTTCTCATCCACTTGCGACATCAACGTTTCCGCTGTCGTGCGCACGAGGTGACTGATGTCCACAGTCTCAATGTTGAGTGACAGTTCCCGCGATTCGATGTTGGACAAATCGAGGATGTCGCCGATTAAGCGGTGTAATCGACGGCTCTCCTCTTGAATAATTTCCAAAAAAGAGCGGCTCGTCGCCCTGTCTTCCAACGCCCCGTCCAACAGCGTCTCGGTAAATCCAATGATCGCTGTAACGGGCGTCTTGATTTCGTGGGAGACGTTGGCCACAAATTCACTGCGCATTTTCTCCAGGCGGCGGATTGCCGTCATGTCGTGGAGGACGACGACGATCCCCACAATGCGCTCTGCATCATCCACGACCGGCGACAGACTCGCTTCCAGTATGCGCTCCTTCGGGAAATAGAGGTGGAGTTCCTCGCGCACGTTGGACCGAGACTGTGTACACCTTTTGATCAACTGCTCCAAATCGTACACGTGGGCAAAATGGGCGTACGGTTTCCCTGTAAGCTCCGCCGATTTGAACCCGAGCATCTCCTCAATCGCCGGGTTGACGAGCACAATCGTCCCTTCGGGGTCGATGAGCAACAGACCGCTCGGCATCGTCTCGATGACACTCTTCAACCGCTGCTCACTTTCGCGGATCGCGTCCAGCTGGCGCTCTAAACTGATCGACATGTGGTGGAGGGCCCGGGCCAACTGCCCCAGCTCATCCCGGCTTTTAACACGGACTGGGTCACGGGCAAAATCGCCCCGCGTGATGCCGCGGGCAAAGCGCGTCATGTCCTCGATGGGGCGCGTAATCCCCCGGGCCAGGCTGGAACTGACAAACGCTGCCGCGAGAAGCAGGAGCAACAGTCCCACGAAGAGGGACATCCAGATACTTCGGATAGAATCGTTAATCGCCTCCAGCGACATGGCCGCCCGCACCACGCCGACCGTCTCCCCGTCCCGGACGACCGGCAGGGCAATGTACATCAGTTCTTCCTCGACAGTGGCACTGTAGCGGACCGATTCTCCCACGTCCACCGAAGCGTCCAACGCCTGCCCCACTTCCGGCCGGTCTGCGTGGTTTTCCATCGTCGTCGGATCGGACTCCGAATCGCCAACGACTGTTCCGTCTGCTGCGATGAACGTGATGCGGACGTCGAGGGACGCACTGTACGTTTCCGCCAAGCGGTCCATCGTTGCCACGTCTTCCCGCCATTCCACCGTGTCCGCCAAGAGACGGGTCTCTTTCGTCAGCCGCTCCGACAGCCAATCGACGTACGACTGTTCAATGAGGTGGCTGACGAACACACCGAGGACCCCGACAGACAACCCGATCAACAGGACGAACACGAGGGTGAGGCGGTTGCGAAATTTTCTCATGTCTCCTTTGGCCCTTCAAATTTGTATCCAATCCCCCTCACAGTTTTGATGTAAAGGGGACGGCGCGTATCGGGTTCGATTTTATCGCGCAAGTGGCTGACGTGAACGTCGACGATGCGCGAATCGCCGACGAAGTCGTAGTTCCACACAGCATTCAACAGCTGGTCCCGGGACAGGACTGTGCCGCGGTGTGTCGCCATGTACACGAGCAGTTCAAACTCCTTCGGCGTTAACTCCAGCCGTTTTCCTTGAACATAACTTTCATACCCTTCCACGTCGATGACTAAATCCCCGATGACAAGGGGTTTCTGTTTTGCGTCGGCCTGCTCCAGGGCATCCTTGATTGCCGAGCGGCGCAATACCGCCTTGACCCGGGCCACGAGCTCTCGGGGGCTGAACGGTTTCGTCACATAGTCGTCCGCTCCCAACTCGAGCCCCAACACCCGGTCCAGTTCTTCGTCTTTGGCCGTCAGCATGATGACCGGAATGTGATTGTTTTCCTGCCTCAGCCGTTTACATACTTCAAGCCCGTCGACCTTAGGCAACATGAGATCGAGTACGATCAGATCAGGCTGGATATCCTGGACTTTTTTCAGCGCTGCCTGACCGTCGGCTGCCGTGTCGACGTCATAGCCCGCTTTCTCCAAGTTAAACGACACTAATTTCGTAATAGACGGTTCGTCATCGACGACGAGTATGCGTTTGGCCATCCGTACGCCCCTCTCCGTTCGGTTGTCAAATGCTTTCACATTCGCGTTTTGCACGTCTCGTGACAGGAGGAAGGTTGTCTTAAACCATACCTTTCCCTCTTATGAGGAATGTCAAGATTGCGTCACCTTAGTTTTAACGCAAAAAGAGTGTTTTGACAATGATAAGCAGTGTCGTTGCCATGTGGTACCCCGTCGTCCCAGGAAAAAACACATAAGGGTGAGGCCTTCAGACCTCACCCTTAAGAGTTCAACCGCACATCCTTTATTTGACTAACGCCAGCACTTTTTTTACGGATTCGGCGGATTTGTCCAGCAGTTTCTTCTCCTCGTCTGTCAAGTCCAGTTCGATCACTTTTTCCAACCCGTTGCCGCCGATGATCGTCGGGACACCGAGGTACATGTCCCGATAGCCGTACTCACCTTCCAAGTACGCGATGGCGGGCAAAATCCGCTTTTTGTCTTTGAGAACCGCTTCAGCCATCTGCACGAGGGAAGCGGCCGGCGCGTAATAAGCACTGCCGTTTCCGAGCAGATTGACGATCTCGCCGCCGCCTTTGCGCGTCCGTTCCACAATCTGCTCCAATTGCTCCTTCGGCAACAACTTTTCCAGCGGAATTCCGCCGGCGTAAGAGTAACGGAGCATCGGTACCATGTCGTCTCCGTGTCCCCCGAGCACAAAACCGGTGACATCTTCTACTGAAACGTTCAGCGCTTGGGCGACAAATGTGCGAAAGCGCGCCGTATCGAGGACACCGGACTGCCCGAAGACGCGGTTCTTCGGAAAACCGGACGCCTTGTACACGGCGTACGTCATGGCGTCTACCGGGTTCGTCAACACGAGGATGTACGTCTCGGGCGAGTACTTGACGACGGACTCCGTCACCGAGGTCATAATCCCAGCATTCGTATTGACGAGGTCATCGCGGCTCATCCCCGGCTTGCGGGCAATCCCGGCCGTCATGATGACGAGGTCGGAATGGGCCGTTTCCTCGTAATCGCTCGTCCCGACAATGTTGGCGTCAAACCCTTGAACCGGGCTCGCTTCCAGCATGTCCAGCGCCTTTCCTTTCGTCGGGTCTTCCAGTTTCGGAATGTCGACGAGAACGATGTCCCCCAGTTCTTTTTGAGCCAGCATGAGGGCGGTCGTCGCTCCTGTAAATCCGGCACCGATGACTGAAATTTTTCGTCGTTTAAAAGCCAATGGCTAGCTCCTCCTTACAAGTTTTCGATGAGCTTGTCTGCAAACTCCGAACACTTGACTTCCGTTGCCCCTTCCATTTGTCGGGCAAAATCGTACGTGACCGTTCGCTGGCTGATCGTCTTGTCCATCGAATCGTAAATCAATTTGGCCGCTTCGTTCCATCCGAGGTACTCCAGCATGAGGACTCCGGAAAGCAACACTGAACCTGGGTTGACCTTGTCTTGTCCCGCGTACTTGGGAGCCGTGCCGTGCGTCGCTTCAAACAGGGCCAGGTGATCGGCGATGTTCGCTCCCGGGGCAATTCCGATACCGCCTACTTGTGCTGCCAGGGCGTCAGACAAGTAATCGCCGTTCAAGTTCATCGTCGCTAGAACGTCGAACTCTTTCGGACGCAACAGAGCCAGCTGGAACATGATGTCGGCGATTCGGTCTTTAATCACGATTTTACCTTCTGGCTGTTTGCCGCCGTATTCGTTCCACAGTTCGTCTTCTGTAATGGTGACATCGCCGAACCGTTCCTTTGCCACTTCGTAGCCCCAGTTTTTGAAAGCTCCTTCCGTGTACTTCATAATGTTGCCCTTGTGGACAAGGGTGACGCTCTTGCGGTTGTTCTCGATGGCGTATTCAATCGCTTTGGCGACGAGGCGCTTGCTGCCGTATTCACTGATCGGCTTGACTCCGATGCCGGACTGCTCGCGGACGTTCGCCCCCAACTCGTTTTTCATGAAGTCAATGAGTTTGTTCGCCTCTTCTGAGCCGGCTGCCCATTCGACGCCAGAGTAGACGTCCTCCGTGTTTTCCCGGAAGATGACCATATCCACGTCTTGCGGCCGCTTCAGTGGGGACGGCACGTCCTGGAACCAGCGGACTGGACGAACGCAGGCGTACAGGTCCAACTCCTGGCGGAGAGTCACGTTCAAACTGCGAAATCCGCCGCCAACAGGGGTCGTGAGCGGCCCTTTGATGGCGACGATGTATGTACGGATTGCTTCCAGCGTGTCTTTTGGCAACCACTCTCCAAACTTGTTGTGAGCTTTTTCTCCGGCGTAAATTTCGTACCAAGCGATTTTCTTTTTGCCGTTGTACGCCTTTTCCACAGCTGCATCGAGGACGCGTGAAGCAGCTGCCCAAATGTCGGGGCCCGTTCCGTCCCCTTCAATAAACGGGATGATGGGGTTGTCCGGGACGTTCAGTTTCCCGTTTTCAATCGTAATCGCTTGTCCTTCCGTCGGCAAATCGTATTTTTCAAAATTCGGTGCCATACGTCTCCTCCTTCTTAAGCGTTTATGTATCGTGATCTAAAAACAGTGCTAGCGTTCTTCCAACGGAACGTACGGTCGGTTTCCGTGTCCCGTGTACTCTGCCCGGGGACGAATCAGGCGGTTGTTGTCGTACTGTTCGAGAATGTGGGCCGTCCACCCGGAGATGCGGCTCATGGCGAAAATCGGGGTGAACAAGTCCCGCGGAAGCCCCAAGTAAGTATAAACAGAGGCGGAGTAAAAGTCGACGTTCGGCTTGAGTCCCTTTTCCCTCTCCACAATCTGCTCGATTTTCACCGACAAGTCGTACCACTTCGTATCCCCTTTTTGCTCAGCCAACTGCCGCGACATCTGCTGCAAATGTCTGGCCCGGGGGTCGCCGTCCTTGTACACGCGGTGGCCGAAGCCCATAATCTTCTCTTTCGCGTCGAGTTTCCGCTTAATGTACGTTTCGGCGTTGTCCACTGTGCCGATCTCTTCCAACATCGCCATCACTTGCTCGTTGGCGCCGCCGTGGAGCGGACCCTTTAACGTGCCGATGGCAGACGTGACAGCAGAGTACATGTCCGACAGGGTCGCCGTCGTCACCCGTGCGGAAAACGTCGAAGCGTTTAACTCGTGGTCGGCGTGCAGCACTAATGCCTTGTTAAAAGCTTGTACAGCGACGTCGGTCGGCTCTTCCCCGTTCAACATGTACAAGAAATTTTGGGCAAACGAATAGTCCGGGTTCGGCTTTACCCGCTCTCGGCCGTGGCGATAGTGGTTATAGGCCGTAATCAACACGGGGAGCTGTGCGGTGAGCTTTATCGCTTTTTCCATATTGGCATCCCGGGAGATATCGTCAGCTTGTTCGTCATACAACGACAATGCCGAGACCACGCTTCTCAGGACAGCCATCGTATTCGCCGTCTTCGGGTACGACTTCATCTGACTGACAATCTCTTCCGGAATGTCACTGTAGCGGTTTAATTGATCTCGTAATTGATTCAGTTGTGTGCGGTTAGGCAGATCGCCGTGCCACAGCAGGTACAGCACTTCTTCAAAGGAGGCGTTGTCGGCGAGATCGTCGATGTTAATCCCGCGATATGTAAGGACACCGTCGATGATGGAACTGATTTCAGACGTAACGGCCACAACACCTTCTAGTCCCTTTGTCATATAATCTCTCCTTTTACTTGGCGATTGGCGTATAAAATCCCGACTCATATTATAAGCTTTTTCCTGACATTTGTGAATGCTTGGCCCTTGCGACCACCGTTTGTATGTAATGAAACAAAGCAGTAAAATTGAATGTAACGGTACGCATTCGCACCCCGTTGCACGAAAGGAGTCGTCCGTTACCATGGATCGCGAGCGGCAAGAACGTCTGTTTCACATTCTCGGCATCATCTGGCGAGCGGCACTTGTTCTGTTTGTCGTGGTTGCGGCTTTTGTCGTGCTACGGTATACTATTCCCTTAATTTACCCGTTTATTTTCGCCTGGCTTATCGCTTTCATGATCGAGCCCCTCGTCCGCTTTCTCGAGACGAAGTGGCGCATACCCCGCTGGGGAGGGACGACACTGTCCCTGCTCCTCGTACTGGGGACTCTTTCGGCCTTGCTCACGCTCATTATTGTGCGCATTATCAATGAACTGACTCGCCTTGTGGAATTTATCCAAAACAACATTGACAAAATCAGTGAACGTGTGGCCGACTGGTTCGTAAGCCAAGGAACCGTATTCACCCATCTGGAAACAACGATTCAGACGTCCCTGGAACAGTTGGAAAGGTTCACTGGGACGGTCCAATCGGGTGAATTGACGGAAAGCTTGCAAAACAGTTTACAGTCCCTCGCCGAACTGATTACCGGTTTCATTACTGGATTTATCGCCGGTCTCGGCAAATTCCTCGGCAACATGCCGTTTATCCTCACGGTACTCGTCGTCATCGTTCTGGGAAGTTTCTTTATCAGCAAGAACTGGCGCCGCCTGCATCGAAACGTCCGCAACTTGTTGCCGAGGGTCGTGCGGGACAGCGGCGATATGGTGCTCACGGATCTGAAAAAAGCACTCGTCGGGTTTGTCCGGGCCCAGTTGACACTCATCACCTTGACCGCCATCATTATACTAGTCGGCCTCATGATTTTACGGGTGAATTACGCTCTCACACTAGCTCTCGTCATCGGTCTGGTCGATCTGCTTCCGTATCTCGGCGTAGGGGCGGTGATGGTGCCCTGGATCGTCTATTTATTCATTGCCGGAAATTACAAACTGGCCATCGGCTTGACCGTCTTGTACATCATCACGATTGTCGTCCGACAGTTCGTGGAGCCGAAAGTGTATGCGTCCAATATCGGCCTCGACCCTTTGCTGACCCTCATCGCTTTGTTCGTCGGACTGCAGTTGTTCGGTTTTATCGGCTTGATCGTCGGCCCAACCTTGATGGTCATCCTGATGGCGCTTTACCGCGCCCGCGTCTTTCACGACACGTTAGACTACATCGCCGGACGGTCAGCTAACCGGGCTTAACCTTGCAAGGAACTACCCGCCTCTCCACGCATCACGAGTGACGTCTCCGACTAGCGTCGCCTGAGTGCATCGAGAACGCAACGCAGGGTGGAGAAATCTCGCTGACCAACCGTCAGGAAGCCAACCTTGTGACACTCCTTATGTTTTCAGTGCCACCGGCGAATGGTGATGATCGTCCCGTCACGAATGAGGCGGTTGAACCATCGCTTCAGCCACAGCTTGACAACCCCCGCGTCAAGGGAAGGAGGAGAACAAAGCCGACGCTGTCAGTGAAAAAGCCCGGCGTCAAGAGTAAAAGTCCTCCCGTTAGGATACAGATGCCGTCTAACAGCGCATCTCCCGGGAGCTCTCCCCTCTGCATCTGTAACTGCGCGAGGCGATAAGTTTGCAGCCCTTGCCACCTGGCCAAATAACCCCCCACAATCCCGGTGGCGATGACGGCGAGAACGGTCGGCCACGCCCCGATCCATTCCCCTACTTGCAACAGGGCCCAAATTTCGATGATAGGGACCACAATCAGGATGAAGATTAACACGCGTAAGAGCAACACGTCACCTCCCTTGAAGCGGACCAATTCTTTCATCCACTCTCGTTCGACGCACACTGACAGCGAACAGGCTGACATCCCCCGCTCCCGGCGGCGAAGCATGATCTTACATGGGCCTGCCATAAGGGATCAAAACCTTCAGCAGGCGCGCAAAGTCCGACGCAGTGTGGCGAACAACACGACATCCTGTTGCCCCTCTGGAAACCGCAAACCGGTTATCTTCAGAATCATTCCACGCCGTGAAAGCTACTTTTTGCCGGTCCCCCTGGTTCACTGTGTAGAAATAGGCGCCTGCAACAATTGATAAATGTCCGGCCATTTCCGCCTCAAGTTGACCGGTTTCATCTCGCGGTTGACCCACATGTGCAACGTATACCCGTTGGCGAGCACTTCTCCATCCGTATCCCGGACCGCCCGGTACTGAAACCGGATCTTGGCCGGAGTGAGTTCGGCCACTGTCGTCTCAATCCGCACGACGTCTTCATAACGAGCCGGGGACTGATATGTACAATTTGCCTCAATGACCGGCAGGATAATCCCTTTCGCTTCCAGATCCCGGTACGACACACCCAGTTTTCGTATCAGGGAAGTACGCCCCACTTCAAACCAGACGAAGTAGTTGCTGTGGTACACGACCCCCATTTGGTCCGTTTCCTGATAGCGCACACGCACGGTTGTATGAAAGACGTCTGCCAACCTTGACACTCCCATTGTACATATTCTCCATTTGTGCTACACATAATGTTAAAGAACACTGGATCATCATTCAACGATGAAAGGAGAATTCCCATGAAGCGGCGCAAACGCAAGCAAATGCGCAGAAAGTTGCGCTGGTGGGTGTTCCCAAAACTACGCGTTATTTGATATGATCTTCCGATATGATCTCCCATTTATCGCCAGACAAGACGAAAGCAACCGTTTCAGGTTGCTTTTTTCTCAGTCCTTATAACACTTTCGCTTTGCCGGCGTATATGTGGCCGCGGGCGGTATCGACCGTGACAACCATCCCGTCCTGCAGCTCCTCGGTCGCCCCTTCCACGCCGACTACCACCGGAATGCCGAGATTGAGCCCGACGACAGCAGCGTGCGACGTCAAGCCGCCCTCTTCCGTGATGACTGCCGCCGCCTGTTGGAACCACTCCATCATATCCCGGTCCGTCCCTTTCGTGACGAGGATGGCACCTTCTGTCATTTTACGGCGGTAGTCTTCTACTGAATTGGCGACGACGACACGTCCAGAAACGGCTTTCTGCCCGACACCTTGTCCCTTTAACAAAATGTCGCCGACGACGTGGACTTTGATCAAGTTCGTCGTGCCGGTCTGCCCAACGGGGACACCTGCCGTAATGACAACCAGATCACCGTGGGCGACGTAACCGTTTCTCACCGACGTTTCAATGGCACTCGTCAACATGTCATCTGTCGTCTCCACTTCTTCCCCGAGGACCGGGGTCACACCCCAGACGAGGGTTAATTTTCGCATCACGCGCAAGTCAGGGGTGACGGCAATGATGTCCGCCTTCGGGCGGTACTTGGACACCATTCGCGCTGTGTACCCGCTCTGTGTCGGCGTGATGATGGCCGGGCACTCCAGATCGAGGGCCGTATTGGCGACGGCCTGGCTGATGGCATCGGTGATGGTCATTTGTTGCTGTCGGCTCTGGTGGGACAGCACCTCGCGGTAGTTTAAATCATCCTCTGTGCGGACGGCGATGCGGGCCATCGTCTCCACCGCCTCCACCGGGTATTTGCCCGCAGCCGTTTCTCCGGAGAGCATGATCGCGTCCGTCCCGTCAAAAATGGCATTGGCGACGTCACTCGCCTCAGCCCGGGTCGGTCGGGGATTGCGCTGCATGGAGTCGAGCATTTGGGTCGCCGTGATCACCGGCTTGTTCACCCGATTGCACATGGCGATCATTTCCTTCTGGACGAGGGGAACCTCCTCCGCCGGGATTTCCACGCCGAGGTCACCCCTCGCCACCATCAAGCCGTCGGACACCTCCAAAATGTCCTCTAAATTGGCAACGCCTTCGTGATTCTCTATTTTGGAAATGATGTGGATGTCGGCGCCGTGTTCTTCCAGCAGCTCTCGAATTTCCAGCACGTCGCTCGCTTTGCGAACGAACGAAGCGGCAATAAAATCGACGCCCTGCTCAATGCCGAAGCGTATGTCATCGGCGTCCTTTTCCGTAATGCCGGGCAGATTCACACTCACGCCAGGGACGTTCACCCCTTTTCGGCTCTTCAAGATGCCGCCGTTTACGATTTGACACGTGATGTCCGCGCCGTGAATCTCCCGCACTTCCAGTCCGATGAGGCCGTCGTCAATCAACACCGTCGAGCCGACCGTCACGTCTCTGGCCAAATCTTTATATGAAATACTGATCCGCTTGGCGTCGCCCAAAATCTCTTCTGCCGTCAACACGATCTGTTCCCCGGTGACCAGTTCCACCTCTGACTCTTTTAAGTCACCGGTCCGAATTTCCGGCCCTTTCGTGTCCAGCAAAATCGCCACCGTGCGCCCCGTTTCCTGGGCGGCTTGTCTTATGCGCTCTATCCGCCTCCCGTGTTCTTCATAGTCCCCGTGTGAAAAATTTAAGCGGCACACGTTGCAACCCGCTTCAATGATCTTTTTGAGCGTTTCCAAATCTTCACTGGCTGGACCAATGGTACACACAATTTTCGTCTTTCTCACTCTGCTCACTCCCTATGTGCATTTCATCCTCGAACAGCGGATTACCCCGAGAAGCTGGCCGTGTGACCTTGACCGTTCAATGCAAGAACACTGGCCCTTACTTTAAATCGCTAAAATACCAGCCAAGTGATACATGTCCATGTCCAGTTCGCTGTTCTGGCTCAAGGCTTCCGACATGTTAATCCCAACGAGGCGGTTGGAACGAATGCCGACCATTTTACGGGTTTCGCCCGCGAGCAACAAATCCACCGCCATGGCCCCCATCTGGCTGGCCAACACGCGGTCCAGCGCCGAAGGCGATCCGCCCCGCTGAAGGTGTCCGAGGACAGTGACGCGCGTTTCCAACCCCGTCCGCTCCTTTATTTTTTCCCCGATGGTGACTCCGCTGGCAATGCCTTCGGCCACGATGATGATGCTGTGTTTTTTGCCCCGCTTGCGGCCGCGTTCTAGGCGTTCCACCAGTTCCTCTATTTCAAACGACGCCTCCGGGATGAGGATCGATTCGGCTCCTCCTGCGAGGCCGGCCCACAAGGCAATATCCCCTGCATCTCGACCCATCACTTCAATGATGTATGTCCGTTCGTGGGACGTCGCCGTATCCCGAATTTTGTCAATGGCGTGAATGACCGTATTCACCGCCGTATCAAATCCAATGGTAAAATCTGTCCCGGGAATGTCGTTGTCGATCGTTCCGGGCACGCCGATCGTGCGGATGCCCCGTTCGGCCAGCTTTTCCGACCCGCGGAAGGTCCCGTCGCCGCCGATGACGATCACGCCCTCAATGCCGCGGCGCTTTAAATTGTCACACGCTTTATCCTGTCCTGCGTCTGTCATAAACTCTTCCGAACGGGCGCTGTACAGTATCGTGCCGCCCCGATGAATGATATCGCCGACGGAACCTAAATCCATCTGCACCATGTCGTCATTGATCAGGCCGCTGTAACCGCGGTACACACCCCACACTTCACATTCGTGGTACACGGCCTTGCGCACGACGGCGCGAATGACAGCGTTCATTCCAGGGGCATCGCCTCCGCTCGTCAACACTGCTAACCGATTCATCTCATGCGCCTCCCCGTAAAAAATGTTTCGTCATTCGGAAAGATGTCACCTTTTTGCTCCTCTCTTGGCCTTCATTTGGGCATCACAAAGATCAAGTCAAACACAGCATGACGTAACCCGCGACGAAGGAAGAAGTGTATTAGAACAACATAAGGTTCGTTCAGGTCAAGCCCTCACCTACAAGAGCCGACAGGGACAAAATTTGTCCATGCGGGACAAAAAAGGGAACCCGGTATCCGGGTTTACCTACTCTGTGACAGTCGCCATTTTTCCCATTTTTTTGTACTTTTCATACCGCTCGGCCTTTAGTGTTTCAGCATCTTTCTGCAGCAGGGGCGGCAACACGTCCAGCAAAGCCTTTTTGATCTCGGCCGCCTGTTGTTTCGGGTTTTTGTGCGCGCCACCCCGCGGTTCAGGGATGATCCTGTCCCCGACGCCGAGGGCGACGACGTGTTCGGCTGTAATCTTCAGCGATTCCGCTGCCTGTTCGGCTTTGGACACGTCTTTCCACAAAATCGAAGCGGCCGATTCGGGAGCGATGACGGAGTAATACGCGTGCTCCGTCAGCATGATCACGTTGCCGACACCGATGCCGAGGGCCCCGCCGCTGGACCCTTCCCCGGTCACGACACTGACGACCGGGACGTCCAGACCCGCCATTTCCCGAATGTTGCGGGCGATGGCCTCACTCTGTCCGCGCTCTTCAGCCCCTTTCCCCGGGTAAGCGCCAGGCGTGTCAATAAACGTTATAATGGGGCGGCCAAATTTGTTCGCCTGCTGCATCAGACGCAGCGCTTTGCGGTAGCCTTCCGGATGAGGCATGCCGAAGTTGCGGCGGATGTTGTCTTTCGTGTCTCTCCCTTTCTGGTGGCCGACAACCGTCACCGGCAACCCGTTGAGCTTGCCGAGCCCCCCTACGATGGCTGGATCGTCACCGTACACGCGGTCGCCGTGCAACTCGATAAAATCGGTAAAAATGTATGAAATGTAGTCCAACGTCGTCGGGCGCTCGGCGTGCCGCACGATCTGCACGCGCTGCCACGGGGTGAGATTGTCGTAAATTTCCCGTTCCAGCGTGCGGTAACGTTCCTCCAGCCGCTCGATTTCCTCGCTGAAGTCCATTGTGTTC
The DNA here is from genome assembly GCF_002005165.1 of Novibacillus thermophilus. Lineage (NCBI taxonomy): Bacteria > Bacillati > Bacillota > Bacilli > Caryophanales > Thermoactinomycetaceae > Novibacillus > Novibacillus thermophilus. Next base: position 774,282 of record NZ_CP019699.1, on the reverse strand, counting down.
CCTGTGGTAAAAGATTTCAGTTCGTCAATTTTTTGCCGCAGCTCGATCAGCGGCATTTCAAACTTTAGCGGGCCGGCCATTCCTCAGCCCCCTTGCAGTGGTGAAGATCGAGTAATTGTGTCAGTGTCTCGCGCAATTGGTGCCGGTGCACGACCAAATCCAACTGTCCGTGTTCCAGCAAAAACTCAGCGGTTTGAAAGTCGTCCGGCAGTTTCTGGCGGATCGTCTGTTCTATGACCCGGGGACCGGTGAAGCCGATCAGCGCCCCGGGCTCGGCCATGTTAATGTCGCCGAGGGAGGCAAAACTGGCAGACACCCCGCCCGTCGTCGGGTCCGTCAGCACTGAGATAAACAACCCCTTCTCCCGGTGCAACCGTTCCAAGGCGGCACTCGTCTTCGCCATTTGCATCAACGACAAAATGCCCTCTTGCATCCGCGCTCCACCCGATGCCGAAAACAAGAGGAGGGGATAGCCCTTCTCCGTCGCCCGTTCGATCGCCCGCGTAATCTTCTCTCCGACGACCGAACCCATACTCCCCATGCGAAAGCGAGAGTCCATCACGCCAATCGTGACGGGGTACCCGCCGATAGTCCCTTCTCCCGTCACCACCGCTTCGGTCAAACCCGTTTTTTCCATATCTTTTCTAATTTTTTGCCCGTAATCGGGAAAGCCGAGGGGATCTTCCGTCCTGAGGTCCGTATCGTATTCAAAAAACGTGCCGCCGTCTACCAACATGTTAATCCGTTCATCAGCCGTCAGAGGAAAGTGGTAACCGCACTTGGGACACACTTTGTCGTTTTTCTCCAGCTCTTTGGCGTATGTAATCGTCCCACACTTTTTGCACTTGGACACGATGCCTTCCGGGATGTCCCGCTTGGACTGCTCAGAAGGAATCGTCGCGTACTTCTTTTTTTTGTAGAATATGTTTTTCAGCAATCGTGTCAGCACCTCTCTCGAACGTCGCAATCACGAATGGAGAATCGAGCTCAAAACTTCCTGCACTTCCTCCACTTCCGATTCCGGCACGAGGATTTCGTACTGTTTCCGCGCCGCCTTCGCCTGGCGAACGTCCACCATAAACCCTTCCGCGGACAATCGCTCTTGGATCCGTTCTGCTTGCTCCTCGTTAGACGCAATGTAGATGACGGTCCACATACATCCTCGCCCCTCCTTTACGTCCCCCGACTCCTCCGCACGGTATAAGCTGGCATCATCATATCAAATCGCATAAGCCCCTGCAACAGACATGCGCGGCCAATATTGACCCCCAGCCGATGCGAGCTTATTTTTAATTCTATTATACATGATTTTAGTTAGCAGATTGGCAAAATAACAGAAGGCAGAAAAATGAAAGCGGAGCCGTATGTTGAAAGCCCCACAATGATTGCAACAAAAATGGACCTATTAGTTATCACTCATCACACCGTGATAGACAAGAACCGATTTTTCCAATCCAGTCAATAACGACAACAGGTTAAGGCACTCGTTTACGTGTTTATCGATTGTAATCGTTAAGGGTACTCTTTCATCGAACACGACGTCATGTTGCACAATCCATCGGTACATTCGGAAACTGTCCATTTCGCAAATTATACCACTACTTCTAATCCATTTCGTAAAAGATTGATTGATCCGCCGAGAGTAAGAGGTGCCTCGAAGCCGAGATACTAAATCGTTGGGTAAATAGGAGTGAGTCAAGTTTTTACGGGAGGTTCCCTCAACCTTTAACTTTGGCAAGTAAAACGAAACAGCTTAACACATGCAACGGGTGTAACCACGTTCAACCACGACTTGACATGGAGCCTCTGCGGGCACGGTTTCGAGCGAAAGAGCGAACCAACCCTGTTTCGCCTGGCCACCCAGCCTACCATGCCCGCTTCTCCATGTAAAGTCTTACGCCGGACAACTCATGTCACGTCTTTATAGCTCAGACAAACCCGTCAAACCACGCAGGGCTAACGCAAAAGGTTTCGTCTGGTCTCTCCCTTCTAGCGCCGGTAGACGACCCGATCGCGCACCGATTGATTCCTGTGTCTTTTGTTTAAGAAAGTGAGCCATAGAGGGCATTCCCTTCGGTGTCTCTTCCTCCGATACCCGATCCGTGGCAAATGGCCGCAACACATCCACAAGAGTGCCTTCAAAGAGGTGAATCATGGCATTCACCATAGCGCCAAGACCAGATCGTGACCAACTGTACCCATTTTTCTTCAACCGTTTGGACATCAGGTTCATGTTCGATTCCGCCGAGCCCATCGGACGCATCCCGGATGTGTCAACACCCTTTTCTTTTAACCGTTCACGGTAGTCACGGAACGCTTCTTGGTTCTCCAGGATAAACTCGCGTAAACCAGCGATCTCTGCTTGTTTTTCCACGTCGGTTTCCGCCTTCTCCGCTTCCGCAATCGCCGCCAGCATGGCGGAAGGATCGTGGGCATCCGCTGCTTCGTACACACGTTGGCGTTCTTGTTTGGAACGGTTGCTCAACGCTTGCTTGATCCATGTTTTCAGGTGATAGCGGTCGTAGGTATAAAGGGCGTTCTGGAAGTAGTCCACACCTGCTCGAATCCAAGGGCGCCATCTCCGTTAATTACCACATGGGTATGATCCGTGATGGTGTACTGCTCGTCAAGTTGACGGCTTAGCGTTTCCCAAAAGGTGTTGCCGTCTCCCAGTGTATAAGCATACGACTTGTTGATCAGTTCATAGTCCTTGCTTTTCGGATGGCGCTTTTCCCACCCTTCATGCACCACACCCATTTTGACTTCTTGACTGCCTTTATCCGACTGTTGCAGGGACGCTTTCAGCCCGTCCGCTTCGATAAATAAGACATCCGCTTCTTTTGGCGAGGTGTCTCTCGAGCACGCTTCGGCTTGGATTTGCAACACTTTTTGGCGGATTTGCTCATGACTCATGGCTTGATACCCACATAACTGCTGCAAGCGATCTCTAGCATCACGGTAGGAAGGACCTCTCACCGCCCATTCGACCGCTTGTTGCGCCAAAAAGGGACTCATGGACTCATTGCCTTCGAACTGAAGATAGCGGTCTAATAAGGCGACACGCTCGTTTGTCTCTCGATCCACATACTTTCGCCTTTTGATCGTAATGGATCCGAACATCGTATCCATGGTGCTCGCTTGTCTTTCCTTGTAGGCAAAACGCTTGTGATCCCTGTTTTCCATGAGCCAAACGTCGATGTCCTCCAAAACCTTAAGCATAACGGTTTGAAAATAGTTTTGCAGCTGACGAAAAAGTTCTTCCTCAATCTCTTTTAAAGTCGGCATATTATTGGTATCCTGTAACATAAGGACTCCACCTTTCCTGGGTTTTCTTGCCAAAGTTCATTCTAGCAAAGGTGAGAGTCCTTTTGTTAGTCAATCTATATTTCTAAATATTCTAATTAATGGCCTCCCGTAAACATTTTACTCATACGTTCCATTTATTTTTTACTAAAAACTTAGCCCTTTACCACCTCACGAAAAGCTTTTGCCTTTTCTTTCACATCGGCAAGATCCATCACTTGGCCACCACGCCCGACAAGCGCACTTCCGAGACCGATTGCTACAGCTCCCGCATCTAAATAATCCCGGGCATTGTCCAGATTAACCCCACCGGTTGGGAGCAATGGGATATGGCCTAACGGTCCGGACAGTTCACGGAAATATTTCGGCCCAACCACGCTCGCAGGAAACACCTTAATCGCATCAGCCCCGGCTTCGTAAGCCTGCACAATCTCCGTCGGTGTCATACAGCCGGGTAAGACCGTTTTTCCGTAACGTTTAGCGGTTTTGATCACATCTAAATGGAGGGACGGGGAAACCAGAAATTCAGCTCCCGCACTAATCGCCAGGCGAGCCGTCTCACTGTCCAATACCGTTCCTGCTCCAATGGCTACCTGATCACTGTACTGTGTCTTAATTCGCTCAATCTTTTCGTACACACCGGGAGTATCGACCGTCACCTCCATGATGTGAATATCGTTCTCTACCAATGTACCAATAAGACCGTCAAACCCTTCCCCGGTAACACCCCGGATAATGGCGACGATCCGTTCGTCGATCAATCTGTTTAACAACAGTTTCTTCATTGACGCTTTCCTCCCTACCGTGTGACATCTTCTTGCTCTGTTTCTATTGCTTCCAAATCTTCTTGTGTCGGCAGTCCTTCCATATCTCCCGCAAATTGAGTCACAATGCCGCCAACTTTATTCCCCATCTTTACCGCGTCATACCACGATTGACCTTCCAGGTAACCACACAGGAATCCTGCAGCAAATCCGTCCCCCGCTCCGACTGGATCGACAATTTGCTTAAACTTAAGGCCGGGAACAAATCCTTTCTCACCGTCTTTCGTTGCAAAATAAGCCCCTTTTGCCCCGAGCTTCACCACACATACACCTGGACCTGTGTCAAGTATCTTCTCTGCCAACCGTTCCGGATCAGCCTCATTGTATAACAGTTCCCCTTCATCCAGTCCGGGTAGGACAATATCAGATTTTGAAATAAAATGACGTAAAACCGAACTAGCCTCATCAACAGTCCATAACTTCAAGCGAATATTTGGATCGAAGGAAACGATTTGATTATGCCGTCGGGCAATCTCAAAAGCGTGTTCAACCGTCTCTTTACAGGATTCGCTTAAGGCCGGCGTAATACCTGTTAGATGTAATACTTTCGCTTGACTGATATACGACTCATCTAAATCACTTGGTGTCAGCCGGCTGGCCGCAGAATCGTGGCGGTAATAAAACACTCGGAACCGATCAGTTGTACGCAGTTCTTTTATATACAGGCCTGTGGGTGCTTGTGAATCTCGCTTCACCGATGTCGTATCGACCCCTTCTCCTCGAACCGTGGAAATGACATATTCGCCAAACTCATCAGCACCGACCTTACTGATCCAACCAACCTCCTTCCCTAAACGGGCCAAGCCGATTGCGACATTGCTCTCAGCACCGCCCAGTTGGCGGTTAAAGGTGTGGGCATAACGGAGAGGGCCTGTTCGTGTAGGTGTCAGTAATACCATGCTTTCTCCCAGTGTGACTACGTCCATCTAACGCTAACCTCATTTCATGGTAAAAAATAATCAGTTAGGCTTTCAAAATGCTTAAAAATTGAAGGTTAAAGCTATTTTTTAGAACCATTGTACAAATATAACCGTTTATAAGACTAACGATTATTGATTAACAAATCTCTCCGTAAAAAATGTTTATCAAAAATAATCGATGCAGCTCCGAATAAAGATGATTTAGTTCCTAAATTGGCTTCGACTACCTCAACTTCGTCTGCAGGAGACTCTACAATTTCCTTGAGTTTTTCATTTAGATACGGAATGACGATCTCTTTTGCATTTAGTAAGTTGCCTCCAACTATGATTCGTTCAGGGTTAATAATATGAATCAGGTTACTCAGACCAAGGCAAAGGTTTTCTAACAAGTCAGTTAACAAACTCCTACTAAATGGATCTCCATTAACTGCTTCCTTATAGACCTCTTTTACAAAGATTTGATTTACAGCAGGGTTATATATCTTATGGGGCAAATCCATTTCATTGTTAATAGCTTCCTTAATTTTATTAATAAAAGCAAGTTCCGTCGCATAAAGTCTCAAGCAGCCTTCTTTGCCACAAAAGCAACGTTCACCGTATTTATTGATAGACATATGCCCGATTTCGCCGGCAGCCCCATCTGCCCCTTTTATCAATTGGTTATTTACCATGACAGAAGAGCCAATGCCTCTACCCACAGTGATATAAATAATGTTCGCAATATTTTTCCCGGTTCCTAGTGCCCTTTCACCCAACATCGCGGCATGTTGTTCTTGTTCGACCAGGACTGGCAGTCTTGCGAATTCTTTTTTTAGTTCCTTTTCCAGTGGGTAATGATCCAATTCAAGTAAATGACCACGGTAAATAACTCCTTCATTATTTAAAACGGTCGGTACAGAAACACCGATCCCTAATATATTTTTATCAGCGTTTTCTGCGATAAAACCTTTCACAATTGACTTTATTGAGTCAACGAGTTTAACACCTTTTACATTCAATTCCACCTCATGTTCCTTAATAAGATTAAACCCTAAATCAAATAGGCCAAGCTGGAGGGTAATGTGAAACGCTTCCGTCACAATCGCAACTGATACAATATAAGCACCTTGATTATTAATAGAAATTAACGTTGGTTTTCGACCGCCTGATTTTGTAGAGCTCCCGATTCCTGTTTCTTTCACATACCCTTCGTTTCGCAATGTTTCAACGACATTAGATACGGTGCTTTGACTAAGTTTAGTAATTTTGGAGATCTCAATTCTCGATATCGATTCATAGTGGTAGATCGTATTAATAACCAACGTTCTATTTAATTCTTGTAAAAACTTTTGGTCTCCAACCTTTAAGAAAGACTTCATAATTCCTCCTTGTTGACGGTGTTCCCTTGAAAGAAGATCATCTTGACCACCATCGGACTTTATTGTGATATGCCTCGCCAAGTTCTTGTTTTAATTTCTTATATCTTTATCTATTTGAATATATTCTTCCACTTTAATAATAATAAGTCCTTTCTTCTCCAAATTATTAAATCATTGATATTTCCCAAAACGATAGGTATCTAAATGGCTGATTGGCAGCAAAATCCCACGTACAAAATAAACTAACGAAACTATAATCTTTCATTGTGTAAATCATTTACTCTTTTACAGCACCGGTATTCAAACCGCTTATTAACTTACGTTGAAACAAAATATAAACAATGATAACTGGAATCATCACAATAATTACCCCGGCGAACAGATCTCCCCATTCTGTTTTGTAACGTTGTACTGCCATTAGATACTCCAAACCTATAGGCAATGTTCGTTTCGCTTCCTCGGTAAGTACTGTTAAGGCAAAGGCATACTCATTCCAATACCACAAGAAGTTGAAGATCGACACCGTAATTAGACCCGGTTTTGCCAGTGGCAAAATGACTTTAAAAAAAGTCGTATAGTGTGATGCTCCATCAATCATGGCGGCCTCTTCCATCTCTTTAGGTATTGTTTTAAAGAAACCGATTAAAACAAATACGGAAAAGGGCATCGCATAAGCAGTATAGACTAAAATCAATCCAAGATGAGTATTAAGCAGATTTAAAGTCTTAAGCAAATTAAAAACCGGAATTGTACCCAAAACACTAGGAACCAATAGACCGGCCATAATCAGTGATGTTAACAAATTCCGACCTGAAAACGAAAATCTAGCTAGAATGTACGACATCATCGAAGCAAGTATTAAGGTTAATACAACCATCCCGACTGTTACGATAACACTATTAAAAAAATAGCTTCCTATATTAGCTGTATTCCAAGCACTAATATAATTATCTAGTGAAATAGACTCGGGTAAAGCCCAAGGATTATTATAAAACTCTCGGCTAGTTTTGAATGAAGTGTAAAAAACCCAGATCATCGGTAACAAAACCAGTAGTCCATATATAAACAGGATGACTCTTATTACGATATCCATAGAACTATTTCTCTTCAACATTCAATACCCTCCTTGATGGAGTTATTCAGCTCTTTGTGTAAACCGCATGATGAGTAACGATATAATAAACAATAGGACAAACAGCCCCGTCGCAATAGCGGAACCATACCCAAAGTTACTGTTGATAAAGGCTTGTTCATAAAAATAAGTGGTTATAACCTCTGACGCTCTGTTAGGCCCTCCTTGAGTAGAAACAGAGATTAAGGCAAAAGTGTTATTAACGGAATTGATCAAGAAGAAAACAAAAGATATTTGTAAGGTATACCATATGTTAGGTATTGTCACACTTATAAATTTTCTTATCTCACCGGCACCATCTATCTCCGCTGCCTCATATAATGATTTAGGCACTGTATTGATAGCAGCAATAAAGAGTACCATGTAAAAACCAAGTTGCATCCATACTTGTGGGGCAAGTAATGCAGCTTTAACAGTATTCTCTGAACCGAGCAACACGACATTTGCATCAGAAAAACCTATCAACTTCAGAAAAGCGTTAACTAAGCCAAAAGACGGGTTAAAAATAAACACCCATATAATCCCCACAATAACAATCGATAACATGTTCGGGAAAAAGAATAACACTCGATAAAATGGGATTTCAGGATAGTTTTTTCGTGTAAAAATAACAGCAAAAAACATTGCAAGAAATAAAATTATAATAGAAGAGAGTACAATAAAATATAAATTGTTGTACAATGCTTGTAAAACAATAGGGTCTTTTAAAGCATTTATAAAATTATCTAGACCGATAAATTCCATGCTTGAAGAGTATCCTGACCATTTATAAAAACTTTTGCGAAAAGAATCTAGAAACGGGAAAACAAAAAAAACTAAATAAATAAGCAAAGGAGGAACCAAGAATGTTAAGATGAATAATTTCTCCTTCTTTTTCATACAATCAGTCCTTATCGCTATTATCTAGCAGTACAAGTGGATTAAAGGGGGGAATCCCCCCTTACCAATTAACCATTCTGTTCCGCATCCCGAGCTTTTTTAGTTGCTTCCTCCATTTTATCCGTAAACTCATCTATTGATATATTACCTGCAATCAGAGCGTTTAAGTGATCACCCATTTCATTTGTTAACTCGGGGTATTTGTCAGTGAATAGCTGAACATGAGTCGAGATATTAGGGTCATTTAACGATTCTACTGCTTGTAAAACTGAAGCTGGTAAAAACTCACTATAGGCATCTGTTTCAATAATAGGACGGACAACGCCTACTTCTTCAGCCCATGCCTTCATGTTTTCATCAGAATACATAAGTTTCATAAATTCCATGGCCAGTTCCGGATTTTGAGCATCTTTAGGTACTCCCAATACTGATGTAGCAATCGCAACGTATTCTTCTTCATCAGACTTGTTCCAAGGATTTCCTAAAAATGTTAACTCAAATCCTTCCGGCCAATTGCCTTCCATCTCATTTTCAAGCCATGTTCCTGTTACCACGTTAGCAGCACGGTTATTGGCAAATTCCATTTGCGCTTGAGTATGATCGAAAGCCAGTACACCGTCTTGAATATAACCATTATCCCTTAACGTCACTAAACGTTCTAATGCTTCTATGACAGCAGGATCCTTCCAGGCACCTTCTTCTATATTTTCTATCTTACTTAATACTTCGTCACCGCCTATCGAACCAATTGTTGGAACTAACGCCCAGGAAAGATATACCGGATAAACACCTGGGTAGGTAAACGGATCAATACCTTTACTTTTCATCTTCTCAGCGGTTGCTAAATATTCTTCAAAATTACTTGGGATCTCCCAGCCATTTTCTTCATATAAAGCCTTATTATAAAATTGACCGAAAACTAAAACGTCAAAAGGCATCAGATACAAACTGTCGTCAACTTCTAAACCTTCCAATATCGAAGTAATAAACATGTCTTTAAATTTCCCATCCCCTTTCGGGGCTTCAGAATCCAACAGTGAATCGAGTGGTGTTAACAAACCATCATTAATAAGCTGGTAATTATCGAACATAGATGCATTTGCGAAATACAGATCCGGAGGGTTTCCTTCTATAAAATTCAATCTTAACGTCTCGTGATTTTGCGGGCTAAACTCAGCTTCAACCTTCACGTCCGGATGTTGTTCCTCAAACATATCAATTGTTTTTTGCCATATTTCCTCTCCATGGCCACCACTAAAAATCGACATTGTAAGTGTTTTACTGTCTGATTCATTTCCTTCGCCATTTGTATCATCGTTGGACTGTGTATCATTTGTTGAACTACAACCACTTAAAACCCCAACAAACAACAGGCTGCATGTCAACAAAATAGATACAAATTTTTTCAATCTAATCTCTCCTTTTCTCAAAGAGCTCTAGATAATGCTTCACCTGCAAATATTCCTGTCACTTTCTCATTGCGAACGGCTACCCTTCCATTAACTATTACATACTCAATACCTCTCGGGGCACTTCTCGATAGCTCATAAGTTGCAGTGTCAGTCACATTGTCAAAATCAAAAATGACGATGTCCGCAGCTTTTCCTTTTCCTATTGTTCCTCGATCCTTTAGTCCAAACCTTAAAGCAGGCACTTTTGTCATACGGTTAATCATTTTTTCTAAACTGAAATCATATTCCCTGCAGAATCTCAGCAAGCGAGGAAACGTACCAAAAGCCCGCGGATGAGGGTTTTCGCCCAATGGAATTCCATCCGAACCCACCATGTAATACGGTCTTGACAGCAGTTCCAGAAAGTCACGATTCATTGTTTCCCAGGTCTCTGGGTCAGGAGGTGTTGTATAGAAACCTACTTCTAAATTTTCCTCCAGTAAGATGTCGCAAATCATATCAGGAACAGACTGTCCTCGTTCATTTGCAACCTCAACAAAGTTTTTTCCGATATATTGCCGATTCTTCGTTAGATGGGTGAAATGCCCATCGCATTTAATTAAGTTGTCCTGAATCCCCTCAATTATACGCTTTCTTAATGATCTGTCCGCCAGCCTCTCTAAAGTGGCCTCATATCCATGTTCAACAGCCCACGGAGGAAGAAATATGACAGCATAACCGCTTCCAGCTGGGTAAGGGTATAACTCTAATGTCAAATCAATTCCCCGTTGGTAAGCATCATCAATATCCTGCATGAGCTCATCAACTTTACCTGCTGTTTCAGGAGTTGTCCTAAAGTGCGAGAAGTGAAGCTTTGCTCCTGATCGCTCCGCTATTTCAATAGCTTCCATGTTCGGATCAAACGGCTCTCCCCGAAAAACCGATCGGGTGTGTGTCACATAAACACTATCGTGTTCAGCAACAACTTGACACAATTCAACCAGTTCATCTGTATCCGAATACGAACCAGGAAAGTAACTTAACCCTGTCGAGAAGGCCACCGCTCCTTCCTCCAACCCCTGTGACAGTAAGGCTTTTGCTTTCTCCATATCAACACCATTTAGGGGAACGTCTGCCATACCTACCGTTTCCAATCTTAAGGCACCATGCGGAACTTGATACGCTGTATTAATGGCTACGGTCTTGTCAAATTTTTCTCGATACTCCTTTACACTTGACCAGTCCCAAGGGATATCAGGCCTTCCGTTTAACCCCGCTAAATATTTCGAATACATTTCCAGGTTACGCTTACTTAAGGGAGCGTAAGATAACCCATCTTGACCAAGGATCTCAGTTGTGATTCCTTGATACAAACCGGAAGCGTGTTGACGATCCCAAAGGAGCATGACGTCCGAGTGTGTATGTGTGTCGATAAACCCCGGAGCTACCATCTTGCCTTCTGCGTCTATAACTTCTGCAACATCGTAAACCTCTATGTTGTTTTTTATTTCAACTATTTTTCCATCCTTAACACCGATATCCGCTTTATATCGAGGCCTTTCATTTCCGTCAATGATCAAGCCGTTTTTTATAACTAAATCCAAAATAGACTCCCCCTTATTATTCGTCATTATTTAGTATTTGTGTGATACGGTTTAGGATGATATCAACTTCATTATCTTGAAGATTCAATGGATTAATAATAATCCCACTTTTATCTTCTGTTAGGCCAACAATAATACATGGGTCACCATCTTCTAACTTTTCTTTAACATTTATAGCCGAATGTTTGCTTTCTCGACTAAAATGAACTAAGGCACGTGGGTAAGTCTGTCCCACCGGCCCTGGAAACAGACGTGTAACGGTAATACCAGGGAAACTCAACTTCTTCTGAATGTAACTTACCATCGCTTCTAACTGATTCATTATTTTCCGGTGATCAAGATTTACATATCTTTCAATGGCGGCTAACAGACCAACTATTTCCTCTTTTCCAACCTTCATTGATCTACCTAATGAATGATTAGGACTGCCATTAACTTTGCAAGCTTCGATTAATTCCTGTTTCCCAAGTACAACTCCTGAAGCTTGGGGGCCTCTTAAAGTTTTGCCTCCTGAAAACACAACCATATCTGCACCCATATGCGTATATTTCCATAGATTTTCTACAGGCGGTAACTGTGCAGCGGCATCCACAATGATCGGAATACTGTATTTCTTTCCAATTTTTATAACTTCATTTAGAGGAAGCGCGCCTTTTGAGAAAGTGGAAGCCATAAAATATACGATACAAGCTGTTTTATCAGTAATAGCATTTTCCAACTGCCATGTATGAGTTATATCTACGTTTCCAATTTCCACTAACTTTACGCCAACTTGCCTAATTGCATGATCGTATCCGTTACGTTGACATCTATGAATGATAACTTCATTTTTTAAGTGTGACGTATCAGGCAGTTGCTCAACCTTAGCTGGGTCAGTTCCCGTTATACATGCTGCAGTAGAAATCGCTAAACCGGCAGAAGCACCGCTCGTGATGTAAGCACCTTCATTTTTTGTAAGTGATGCTATACGCTCACCAGCTTTTCTTTGAAGTTGATCTATATTAACGAAATGCTTACTTGCGTCAACCATTGCGTTTATGACCTCATCCGGCATAGTGGAGCCACCGATTATTGTGTAAGTGTCCACAGCATTAATCAGTGTTTGAACTCCCAATTTTTTATAGATATCCATTTCGACACCCCGCTGACTAATCTTGCGAAATAACGGATCGTGCCAGCATCCCCCCGTCTACCGGTATGCAACTTCCAGTAATAAATGAAGCATGATCTGAAGCTAGGAAAATAATAAGTTTTGCCACTTCCTCTGGTTTACCTGGCCGTTTTAGAGGCTGCATGTTGTAAATAAGATCCTTTGTTTGCTGCGGATTAGGAGAGTTCTCTATTGACTTTTTTGTTTGCTCAGTGTATATACAACCGGGTAAAACTGCATTTACACGAATGTTTTCTTCAGCATAATCTATCGCCATACCTTTCGTTAATGCAGAAACTCCCCCTTTAGATGAGGCATAAATGCTATAAAATTTTCGAGGCGATTCTGCATTAACAGAAGAAACATTTACAATGGATCCTCCTCCATTTTCTAACATAATCGGTATAGCTAACCTAGAGCACAGGTAAACACTTTTAAGGTTGACATTGTGTATACGTTCCCAGTCTTCTTCATCGACGTTATGAAACAGTTTCTCCATACCGATCCCAGCATTGTTACATAAAATATCAAGCTTTCCGTAGCGCTTTTGGACTTCACTAAACAGGTTTTCCACTTGTTCAGATGAAGAAACGTCTGTTTTTACAAATGTTGCCTCTCGGCCATCATCAACAATCTGCTGCTCTATGACATGTCCCGCTTCTTCATTAACGTCAGCAATAATTACTTTTGCTCCTTGCTCAGCAAATAACTGACAAGTAGCTTTACCAATACCTGACGCTCCCCCTGTAATAATCGCAACTTTATTGTATAGGAGTTGCATGAGTATCCTCCTTAATACTACCTTTACAGACGCTTCAATCCTTAATTCTGACGATCATTTCGATCTCTACAGGAATGTTTTTAGGCAACACATACGTACCCATGGCGGAACGGGCATGCTTACCCCTCTCTCCAAAAACATCCACCATTAGGTCGGAAAATCCGTTCATCACTTGTGGTTGTTGATAAAAATCTGCTGCGCTTGATACCAACCCAAATGCTTTTACTATAGTGTCAACTCGTTCCAAATCCCCTAAATAGTCTTTTAACTCACCCAGAAGTATAATCCCACACTCTCTAGCAGCCTGGTAACCTTCCTCTAATGTAAGGTCGCTACCCACCCTGCCAGTCCAAATAGGCGTACCGTCTTCAGCTTCTGGACCGTGTCCTGATGTATACAACAAATTTCCAACTTTTTTGATCGCTACCAATGCCTGCCCATGCCTATTTTTTTTAGGTAGTTGTATTCCCAACTCTTTTATCCTTTCTTCAGCTAATCCCATGTGTGATTCTCCTTTCAAAATATTTTTACTAGATCTAGCCATCAACTAAAATTCAATCATAGACCACCACCTTCTTAAGATTGGTTTTTTCATCGAATAAATTAAAGAATAATATTTGTTTTTCTAAATACAATGTCAACCGATGTCAACTGTAGAACTGCGGTAAATATTCTTTGTTTTCCTCTAATATGTCATCAAGTATTTTTTTTGCAACAGACGATGATCCTACTAACGGATGAATTGTCAAAGCGTGTAGTGCACAATCGTAGTCACCCTTCACCGCAGCTTCAACAGATAATTCTTCATAAGCTTTCACCACTTGCAAAAGACCTTTAACTTTTGGACTGACGGACTGAGTTAGTTGTACCGGTGACGCGCCGTCGGATCCAATAACACAATTGACTTCAATTGAGGCATCATGCGGAAGACATGGGATAATACCATTATTTTTAACATTAACCGCTTGAATGTCGCGCTTATTGTTATAAATTGACGTCATTAAATTGATAGCCGCCTCTGAGTAATACGCTCCACCCCTCTGTTCTAATTGCGGGGGCTTTATGTCCAAATCAGGATCCTTGTATAACTCAAATAATTCAGATTCGACCTTTTTTACAGTATCCGCTCGCGTTCCTTTTGTCTTCAATGTTTGTAATTGTTCTTCTAGCATCTTATCTTTTAAATAGTAATACCGAAGATAACTGCACGGCAGCATACCTAAAGATTCTAAAAAGCCAGGTTCCCATCCGAGGTCCGGAACATTTTTTACCGTTAATCCACGAGATTTTGAAAACTTTTCTATTACTTCCCACGTCACGTCGATTCCATTGACTTGTATGTTATAAGCCCAATTCAGATGGTTGATACCCACTATTTCAATATTAACTTTTGAAACGTCAACATCCATTATTTTGGCAACTTGCATCTTAGTCCCAATCGGTAAGTTACAAAGTCCTATTGACCGTACATCGGAATACTTAAGTACTGCTTCTGTAACCATACCAGCAGGATTCGTGAAGTTGATTAAAAACGCTTGTGGAGCTAATTGTTCGATATCCCTACAAATGTCCAAAATAACAGGAATCGTTCTTAACCCTTTTGCAAATCCACCTGCACCCGTTGTTTCTTGTCCTATACAACCATAACGAAGTGGGATCCTTTCATCGCGCGACCGCGCCTCGAGCTGTCCTACCCGAATTTGGGTTGTTACGAAATTCGCATTTTTTATCGCTTTCTTTCGATCCAAAGTGGTGTGAATTCGGATCGGGACACCCGCTCTTTCAACCATCCTTCTCGAAAGAGAACCAATAATTTCTAATTTCTCTTTTCCTTGTTCTACATCCACAAGATATAAATCCTTAACTGGAAATTCATGATAATGCTCAATTAATCCTTCAATTAATTCCGGGGTATAGGAAGATCCTCCGCCGATTACTGCTATTTTGAGACTATCCTTAATCAACTAAAGCCCTCCTGTACAAATTAAACTTTGCATAAACATCAGGGGTAACCTTAATCCGTAAGCGATCCATCCCGAGAAGTACAGCTCCATAAACAGGTTCCATTTCAGGGATAATCAGTCTAATTTTTCGGTTTTTTCGTTTAATCGTTTTTTCTAGAGCTTCGAATAAAAAAGAATTTTTAGCCCTTTGGAATATGCTTCCAATTAGTACGACAGGTATTGTATCGATTCCAAAATTACCAATACGTTTAATAACTGAGTTTGCAGCGATACCTAGTTCACATCCAACCTTGGACAATAATTGTATAGCTAACTGATCACCTTCATCGGCAGCTTCATGTAATAAAATTGTTAATTCACCCGGAACATTTTTTACTTGTCTGTCCAAAAAATGATTTATCAATTCATCCATTGAATCAAAGCCAAAAAAACGGGGGACTTTTTTTGTTAGTATTGATGGTATTTCTCGAGAATCCCAAGATCTTACCGCTAACCGAAAAGTTTCGACTGCCATATAATTGCCACCTGCCGCATCACCATACAAATACCCAAATCCACCAGTTTGTACCACAGCGCCGTCCTTGCTTTTTCCGACAGCATTTGTCCCACTTCCACAAACAAGGACAACTCCCACATTATCATGACTGCCGAGTCTTAACCCAACTAATGCATCTCCTAGCAAATCCCAATTTTGTAACGGCAACGTTTTTAAACCTGATCGAAGAATGGAATAATCTTTTTTTCTATCAGCTCCTGCAAGACCATACTGAACGAATTCGATTTCTTTATAAGTTAAACCTGTACCTTCTAATGCTAAATCTATCGAACTTTTAATGTGGGCTAGTGCTTGTTCTAGCCCAATCATTTGGTAATTTCCACAACCAGAAATTCCTTCACCGATTTTGTTTCCGTTTTCGTCAGTTATAACAGTATAAGTCTTACTTCCTCCACCATCCACTCCCATGATATATCTCATTGTGTCTACTCCTTTTCATCGTTAAAGCATACATGTAACTATGTAGAGGTGATTCTATTTATTTATTCGTCGAATAAACTTATTTTAAATATACAGTTCCTACAATGATGTTGTCAACCTTGAATAAGATGATACGACCGTCTTAAAAGCCAAAAAATCAGTGTTAAATTCCTTATTACTGACACTTCTAGTTTCCCGGAATCGTATTTTTCTCGTTATTCACGTATTACACTACCAAATTTAATACATACTGGTTTGGTAATCTGAATGACGTTATCTGTCTGCTTTAACCTCCCTGTATGTTGATCAATTTTAAACGATACGATCGAATCTGAATCCTGGTTAGCTACCAGTAGGAAGTTACCATCTGGTGCAATGGCAAAGTTTCGAGGTGTTCGGCCATTTGTGGGTGTATATTCAACGTTCGTTAGCACACCACTTTCTTCGTCTATTTTAAATACAGCAATACTGTCGTGCCCCCGATTAGAAGCGTATAAAAATTTGCCGTTGGGAGCCACGTGTATATCCGCGCCGTAACTTTCACCAGTAAAGCTGTCTGGGAGAGCAGAGACCGTTTGAATCTTGCCAAGGGATCCTTGTTCAGCATTGTAGGTGAATGCCGTAATGGTCGAAGTAAGCTCATTCATCACGTAAGCATACTTGCGAAACGGATGAAAAACAAAATGCCTCGGTCCTGAACCCGACCTTTCCATCACTTCATCATTAAAAGTTAATTTATGCTCTTCCCGATTCAACTTATAGATTATAATTTTGTCCAAGCCGAGATCCGATACGACAACAAATTGATTAGTCGGATCGACAATAGCGGAATGAGGATGCGCTTCCTGGCGACCTTGTTGTTCAACATTGCTATAATGTCTCACATTATCACTCATATTACCGATATTCCCCTCGGATAATATCGGAAAGAGACAAACGTTTCCTCCCATATAGTTGACAACAAAGAGATACTTTCCTTCATGATCCACCGTTAAGTGGCAGGGCGCTCCTCCCAAAGTGGACTGTGTATTCCTATACGACAATTTACCTGTTCCACCCTCAATATCAAAGGCAACAACACGTCCTTCGGCACTTTCACTTACCGCATACAACCGATTGTGCTTTTCATCTACTGTCAAATATGAAGGATTTAATATCCCGGATACACGATCAACAGACTTTAAAGTACCGAGCCTGCTATCATATGAACACTGCCAAATTCCTGGTAACGACTGATCAGTATAAGTACCGATATACACGTGATATCGCTTTTTTTCTATCATGTGATTGGACGTCCTTTCTAGATTTTGAGCTGCAAAAACCCCACATCCGTTTGGATGCAGGGTTTCCATGATACTGAGTTTTCATGTAATCCTGTACTAACTCCGCGCCTTCCGCAATGCGGGCACGAGGTTCGGATTGAGAATCTTAATATATGTCCCCTTCATCCCGAGTGAGCGGGATTCGATAACTCCGGCGCTTTCGAGTTTGCGCAGGGCGTTGACGATGACGGAGCGGGTGATGCCGACGCGGTCGGCAATTTTGCTGGCGACGAGCAAGCCTTCGAGCCCGTCCAATTCATCGAAGATGTGTTCCACAGCTTCCGATTCGCTAAAGGAGAGCGAATTAATCGCCATTTGGACGACGGCTTTGCTCCGCGCCTCTTCTTCGATTTTGCCGGCGCGTTCGCGCAAAATTTCCAGGCCGACGACGGTTGCACCGTATTCCGCCAGAATGAGGTCGTCGTCGACAAACTCATTTTGCAAGCGTGACAAGACTAACGTTCCCCAGGTGGTCTCCGCCACCGATAATCGGGACGATTGTGGTGTACCCTTCTTTAAACATATCGGCCATTTCCACTGGATAAGCGGTGCGAGGGTCATCTACGCTAATGTTGGATGATGTTTTTTCCACTTCCATGAGGCGGTTGCTGTACTCCTCCGGGAATTGGCGGTCGCGCATGTATTGCTGCATGCGTTCGCTCGCAATTTCGTGGTTGATGGCAATGCCGAGCAATTTCCCATCCGGATCGACGACGTACACATTCGCCCCGATCGCATCTTTTAAGACGTCCGCAACATCATCAAAGTTGACGTGATAGCCAACATTTTTTTTGCAATAGCTTATTAATGCGTCGCGTTTTTTCCAGTAAATTCATAATTATTCTTTACCTCCTACAAATTTCGACAAAATGTCTACCATTCATATTATCGTAATCTTCGGCCAATCGTTAGACCTAATTTTTGAACATTTATCAAATTTATTCACACATTCTTTTCCTTTTATACATTATAATCGGAAAATTGTAATAAGCGAGGTTTGTCCAACGGTGCACCCAAGAGTGTATTCTACCACAATCAACCAAGTATGTCCTGATATCTTGAAAAATTTTTTTACAAATGTGCCATGAGTGAGGGGCGCCAAATGATAAACTCAATCTTCCCTTCCAACAGTTCAAATGGAACAAGGCCGACGCTCTTGTAGCGACTGTCACGACTTGCGTATTTATGGCGGTTATCCCCCATCACGAACACAGTTCCCGGTTTGACTTTCACAGGTCCGTAATTGCCGTCTTCGATATCCGTGTCGATATACTGTTCCGTTACTTTTTTACCGTTGACGTACAATTCCGATTCTCGAATTTCGACGGTGTCTCCCGGGACGCCGACGACGCGCTTCACCAGATAACGCCCTTCTTGTTGTGGGTCTTCAAAGGTGACCACGTCTTTGCGGTGAGGAGTGTTGACCATGAAGTAAAATTTGTTGATCAACAGCCGATCACCGTCTTGCAAGGTCGGCTCCATCGATGTCCCGTTTACGACGGAAAAAGCGACTCCAAGCTGGTCGACAGCAATGAGGAGGACAATGACGAGGGCAAGTGCGATCCCCCAGCGAAAAAACTTCATACCTTTCTTCACCTGTTTCACTTCACTTGATTACCGTACTCATATGTTTTTAAAAAAGGAACGGCTTGAAAAACCGGCGCACTGGCGTTAGTCTTGCCAACTCGTGCCCCGCCAGCACTGCTGGTGTCAAATAGGATAAAGGAATAATAAGGCCAGGTTACAAGGTATAAGTTCTTTACATCTCTTTTTATAGCCACTTTCGGCTTTGTTTTAAACATACTTTCCGCACTTTCCCATAAAGTTAGGCAATTTTAAATGTTTAAAACCCGTACCACTTTTTTAAAGTGATACGGGTTTTTAAATGAGTGACACATTGCGAACACTGGTAAACATTCAGCGAACGGAGTTTAATGTTTTACAGGGAGGGTTGTCAGTTCTTCGCCCAACTGTTTGGCGCGGTCGCGGGCGGAGAACACAGCTTCCTGCACAGCTCGGGCAAAATCGTGAGACTTGAGCACTTCTATTCCGGCGAAGGTCGTACCGCCAGGCGAGGTGACTTTTTCCCGCAGTAATGCCGGTTCTTCCGCTGTTTTGACGAGCATCTCGGCTGCACCGAACAAGGTTTGCACGGTCAGCTTGCGAGCGATTTCCGGACGAAGTCCGGCATCGATTCCCGCTTGTTCCAACGCTTCGACGAGGTAGTACACAAAGGCAGGACCGCTTCCGGACAACCCGGTCACAGTGTCGAGCAGTTCCTCTTCCAACGTGACGACCGTACCGACAGCGCTAAACAGTCTTTCCGTCAATTGCACGTGCTTATGTCCTGCCCAACGTCCCGCTGCAATGCCGGTTGCGGACTGTCCGATCGTACACGATGTGTTCGGCATCGTGCGAACGACCGGGACTCCGTCTTCGACATACGTTTCCAGGTGGGAGGTCGAAACACCGGCCACAACTGACACTAACACGTGTTTACCGGGTTTTAAATACTGTCCCCACTCCTCCATTGCCTCGTGAACGTCCTTAGGCTTAACCGCCAGGAGCACAATGTCGGCATTCATGACAGCTGTTTCTTTCCTTTCCGGAGAGCGCACGCCAAACCGCCGCTTAAGACCGGTTAAGCGGCTTCGGTTAGCTTTATTGATGACGCTGATGTTGTCTTTCGTCGTCAATTGCTTCTTCAGCAGTCCGGTGATGATCGCTTCCGCCATAGAACTGGCGCCGATGAAGCAAATGGTTTGACTTAACATGATGTTGGACCTCCTCCGCGTATGTGACCGTCTCCGCGCAAAACATACTTATAGGACGTCAGCTGTGGCAACCCTATCGGTCCCCGCGCGTGCAATTTTTGTGTACTGATACCGATCTCGGCACCGAACCCGAATTGAAAGCCGTCTGTAAAGCGTGTAGAAGCGTTGTGGTAGACACAGGCAGCATCGACTTGTTGCAGAAAAGCGTTCGCCGTTTGTTCATTGTCGGTCACAATGCATTCGGAATGACGGGTTCCGTGCCGGTGGATGTGTGCTACAGCCTCGTTTAAACTGTCCACTACTTTAATGGAAAGGATGGTGTCCAAATACTCCGTATCCCAGTCGTCCGCATTCGCCTGCTTCACGGACGGGGCAAAAGACTGCGTACGGGAGCATCCGCGCACTTCCACACCGCATTGTTCCAGTGCCTCGACGAGTGGTTGTAATTCCTTCTCCGCCCATGCTTCGTGTACAAGCACTGTTTCTACGGCATTACACACACCCGGGCGGTCTGTTTTCGCATTGATGACAATACTGTGAGCCATCTCCGAACGCGCATCCCGGTCGATGTAAATGTGGCAAATCCCGGCACCCGTTTCTAGTACCGGTACGCTCGATTCACTCACAACGCGTTGAATTAAAGCGGCTCCGCCACGTGGAATAATGACGTCGATAAGGCCGTTCAACTTTAACATGTCCTGCACAGTTCCGCGATCCGTCGTCTCTACTAACTGGACGGCATCCGAAGGTACATCGGATTGTTCAAGCCCCTGACGTATCACGTCCACCAACACACGGTTGGAATTGAGCGCTGATGAACTACCGCGCAAAAGCATCGCATTCCCCGTTTTCAATCCCAGTCCTGTCGCATCAACGGTTACATTCGGACGCGCCTCGTAAATCATTCCGATCACACCTAACGGGACACGCACCTTCTCGATGCTGAGGCCATCATCCCGACGCCACGATTCCAGCACCTCGCCGACTGGATCAGGTAGTTCAAGCAGTGATTCCAACCCGCTTACAATGTCCTTCAGCCTCGTTTCGGTCAGCCGCAGCCGATCAAGCAAGGCACCCGACAGCCCGTTGTCCACTCCGTTTTCAATATCACGCTCGTTCTCCTGTAAAATGCGTTCCGTCTGCTGTTCAATCGATCGGGCAATGTTGAACAAAGCTTCATTCTTTTGCTCTGTCGTCAAAACGGCTAATTCCCCGGTACTTTTCTTGGCCAACTCTGCTTTTGCACGTACGTCACTCATCTAATCTCCTCCCGTTTAAATGGAATAACGTTTCAAAAAAAGGTATTGAATCAGACGCAGAAATGTACAGCGGGAACCCAGTTATCCCGATGGATCACCTCTGCAGACAACCCACCCATTTGGCCTGGATGTCTTGTGTTTGCAACCCTTTGGCCTGATCCAGCAGGTGCGAGGAGTAATTGACAACTCCCCTGCCCAACACAGTACCGTTCGTATTGACAACCTCGACGACATCCCCCGCTACAAATTCACCGTCAACTGAGAGGACACCACACGGCAATAAGCTGCGATGCTCACGTTCTAACGCTCGCTCTGCTCCTTCATCGATGGTCACATATCCGCTAATTTGGGAATGATAGCCGATCCACTGGCGTTTGCGGCTTGGCGGAAGTTCTTTCGTACCAATGTAAGTTCCGGTTCCTTCACCGTCCAACACAGTTTGCAACCAAGCTTCATCGGGTTTCGCCTTTCCGACATAGACGTTCGTCCCGAACCCGGTGGCGTGACTGGCCGCTTCGAGCTTCGATCGCATTCCCCCTGTTCCGAACTTACTGTGTGTCAAGTCCATTCGTGAAAGCAACTCTTCTGAAACAGCGCTGAAATAAGGGATGGCTTCTGCTTCAGGGTGAAGTGCGGGATCGCGGGTATACACCCCATCCGCTGATGTCACGAGCACCAGCCATTCCGCCTGTAAAAGCCCTGCGACCTGAGCCGCAAGAAAATCGTTGTCACCCCAGCGTATTTCTTCTACAGCGATCGAATCATTCTCATTGATGACAGGAATAAAATCACGTTCCAACAACAATTCAAGTGTATTTAAAGCGTTCATATAACGCTTGCGATGTGAAAAATCGCTGCGGTTGAGCAGGACTTGTGCCATTTCCAATCCGCTTTCTTGAAACAGTTCGCGGTAATGTTGAATGAGAATGCCTTGCCCGACGGCAGCGGCCGCCTGTTTTTCGCGAATAGACTGCGGGCGACCGCTAAGCTTAAGTAGGCGGAAACCGCAGGCGATAGCACCTGACGACACAATGACGGGTTTATGTCCCATTCGCTTGAGAAAACTGACGTGTTTTACCACTTGCCGCAGTTTGTCGACAGACACTTCCCCTGATTGTTTTGTGAGCGAAGAGCTGCCGATTTTAATGATAATGGTTTGGTTACTCACGTATATCAACACCTCTTTTTTCGCGATCACAACAAAAACCCTTTCGATCCTTAAAGGACGAAAGGGTTGCTTCCGCGGTACCACCTTATTAAACAGCTTAAGCTGTTCACTCATTCACCGACAAATTAGTACGGTGACCGTTGATAACAGGTCGGTGCCTGAGTCAGTTTCAATCACTGCTTGCATCCGGGGTGGGTTCAAAGGTTCACTTCTGGCCAACTCTCTCAGCCGGTGAAGTTGGCTCTCTGACAGGTCAAACCTCCTACTGGCCCCTTCATTGCTATCGTCATCTGATGATTGTTTCCATCATTATGCATGAGCGACTGAACTATGTCAAGAACTTTGAACAGAAAGGGAAGAGATATCGGTATTAAGTTGGCTGTACACTTCTCTCGACATGGTACTTGAGCACATTTGGGTAAATCCGAGATGGCGGTAGAAATCCATGAGTTTCTCTGTACCTTCGTCAACCATGATCAAGAGTCTTTTAGCTCCTTTCTGATAAAACCGCTGCTCCAGTTCTGCTACCAGTTGGCGTTGAACCAGTGGACCAACTTTTGTTGAATTGCTGCTCTCTGTGTATCGTCCGGTACTGCGTAATTGTTATGTTGCGATGGCATCACTCGTTCTCCTCACTACAAATACTAAATCACTCTCAACTTTAACGTTTCGGCTTGTGTTTAATTGGCTTCCGCTTCCGTCTCCTGCTCGAGCAAAGAAACCAGTTTCAACGCATATTGGTCACTTTTCCGTTCGATGACGAGCAAGCTCTCTCCGTCATTTGCAACAAAAAATCGTAACAGCTCCTCGTCCGAACGGTATACCGACTTTTCTTCCAAACCGCTCATCAAGCGTCTCACTTCATGGCCCGCCATTACCCAAGCTTCGTCCCTGTTATAGACGAGATAACGATTGTCGGCGGCCTGATTCTGTGTGTAAACGTCAAAAACTTTACTCTTTTGTGTCGGAATATACAGCACCTTGAGCAAACCGTTCGCCGTATAGGATAGAAAATCACCGTTCGGGCTGAACGTAATGTCCTCGATAGCAAAAGGTCGAGCGTTTTGTTCGTTCTCGACATGGTGAAACCCGCCCTGCGGATCCATCACATGCACCTGTCTGTAGTAAACTTGCTCCCCGTTCACACTACCGGTAACAAATGCAAAGAACCGTCCTTGTTCCCCCCACACGATTTCATCTAAAATAAGTGGCAGCGGACCTTCGCTCCTAGGGAATAATTGCTCCTTCTCTTTATTGAACACATCGTATTTCACGATGCGATGTGCGTAGTTTTTTTCCACACTTCCCGGAAGCTTCATTCCGTCAGCATCTCTTTCCAACACGAGCAATTCATCACTTACAGGTGACCAACTCGTTTGGGCAGCATCTTCAATCTCCATCACTTCTGCCCCGTCTGCAACACGGTAGATTTGACGCTCTTCAAGCATGACGTACTTGCTGTTTCCCGACCAGGACACGTCTTCCTCCTGCAACAGTCCGGAAAAATTATTTACAAATGCGTGTTCATCCCGCTCTAAATCATACAAATAAACGTCACTTTCGCTTCCGTTTCCCGCCCAATACAACAAACTTTTACGATTCGGCGAAACGGACAGCCCGAGTGACTGTTCTGCCGACACTTGCACGAGCTCTTTTTCATTCCCGTCTTGATCTTTCAAGATGAGGCTGCTTGCAGCTTCACTTTTTTGTAAAGTGACTTTCCCGTAAGCTCCTAAGTAATGAAAGGAATCGTTACTATTTGCCCAGCCAACAGATCCTTGATTGCGGGTTAACGTTTTTTCATGCATATCGTATGTATAAACAGACGACTCCCCATTCCGTATCCCTTCAAATGTTAACCGGTTTTGTGCGAAGTGCCGCACGTCTATCTGTTCAAAATCAGCTTCCGTCGTTTGCCACACGTCATTTTGTCCCGCGTGGAAAAACGAACAACCGGTGCAGAATAAACTCACGCATAATACCATAACGATTGCTGCTCTCACCACATACACCCTCAATGTTCACTAACACTTTTAGTGTAGCACGACTCTGCCCGGGGCAGAATAGTTTTTGGTATGAGTAAAATGTTTACGGGAGGCCATTAATTAGAATATTTAGAAATATAGATTGACTAACAAAAGGACTCTCACCTTTGCTAGAATGAACTTTGGCAAGAAAACCCAGGAAAGGTGGAGTCCTTATGTTACAGGATACCAATAATATGCCGACTTTAAAAGAGATTGAGGAAGAACTTTTTCGTCAGCTGCAAAACTATTTTCAAACCGTTATGCTTAAGGTTTTGGAGGACATCGACGTTTGGCTCATGGAAAACAGGGATCACAAGCGTTTTGCCTACAAGGAAAGACAAGCGAGCACCATGGATACGATGTTCGGATCCATTACGATCAAAAGGCGAAAGTATGTGGATCGAGAGACAAACGAGCGTGTCGCCTTATTAGACCGCTATCTTCAGTTCGAAGGCAATGAGTCCATGAGTCCCTTTTTGGCGCAACAAGCGGTCGAATGGGCGGTGAGAGGTCCTTCCTACCGTGATGCTAGAGATCGCTTGCAGCAGTTATGTGGGTATCAAGCCATGAGTCATGAGCAAATCCGCCAAAAAGTGTTGCAAATCCAAGCCGAAGCGTGCTCGAGAGACACCTCGCCAAAAGAAGCGGATGTCTTATTTATCGAAGCGGACGGGCTGAAAGCGTCCCTGCAACAGTCGGATAAAGGCAGTCAAGAAGTCAAAATGGGTGTGGTGCATGAAGGGTGGGAAAAGCGCCATCCGAAAAGCAAGGACTATGAACTGATCAACAAGTCGTATGCTTATACACTGGGAGACGGCAACACCTTTTGGGAAACGCTAAGCCGTCAACTTGACGAGCAGTACACCATCACGGATCATACCCATGTGGTAATTAACGGAGATGGCGCCCTTGGATTCGAGCAGGTGTGGACTACTTCCAGAACGCCCTTTATACCTACGACCGCTATCACCTGAAAACATGGATCAAGCAAGCGTTGAGCAACCGTTCCAAACAAGAACGCCAACGTGTGTACGAAGCAGCGGATGCCCACGATCCTTCCGCCATGCTGGCGGCGATTGCGGAAGCGGAGAAGGCGGAAACCGACGTGGAAAAACAAGCAGAGATCGCTGGTTTACGCGAGTTTATCCTGGAGAACCAAGAAGCGTTCCGTGACTACCGTGAACGGTTAAAAGAAAAGGGTGTTGACACATCCGGGATGCGTCCGATGGGCTCGGCGGAATCGAACATGAACCTGATGTCCAAACGGTTGAAGAAAAATGGGTACAGTTGGTCACGATCTGGTCTTGGCGCTATGGTGAATGCCATGATTCACCTCTTTGAAGGCACTCTTGTGGATGTGTTGCGGCCATTTGCCACGGATCGGGTATCGGAGGAAGAGACACCGAAGGGAATGCCCTCTATGGCTCACTTTCTTAAACAAAAGACACAGGAATCAATCGGTGCGCGATCGGGTCGTCTACCGGCGCTAGAAGGGAGAGACCAGACGAAACCTTTTGCGTTAGCCCTGCGTGGTTTGACGGGTTTGTCTGAGCTATAAAGACGTGACATGAGTTGTCCGGCGTAAGACTTTACATGGAGAAGCGGGCATGGTAGGCTGGGTGGCCAGGCGAAACAGGGTTGGTTCGCTCTTTCGCTCGAAACCGTGCCCGCAGAGGCTCCATGTCAAGTCGTGGTTGAACGTGGTTACACCCGTTGCATGTGTTAAGCTGTTTCGTTTTACTTGCCAAAGTTAAAGGTTGAGGGAACCTCCCGTAAAAACTTGACTCACTCGTAAATAGACAGTTGTTCTCACTTTACTTTCTGAAGATCTCTTCTTGTTATTGAGTTTTTCTTTAATTGAATTTTTAATCCTGAACAGTTCGGATGTATTGTCTTTTCTTCTCATACTCGAATGAATACAGTCATGGATAAGAAAAATAAATTTTCGAATCTCTGTTCTTTTGGAAATATCAATTCTTCCTTGACAATCAATTTGGCTTATCTTGTTGTAGAAACCGTTTATCCATGTGGCTAAAGCACTCACAAGATAAAATGATACGATTGCCTTTGAGAGCGCCATCATCTTGGTACCATAAAGCAAGACTGTCGCGGTTGAAGTATGTACCGACAAAATCATGAGGAATTAATTTCACTGTCCGTTTTTTGTTTTTTTACATACCAAAGACCATACATCTCGGTCAAGAACGGTGATACCTTCGATTGGTATTGTATTCTTCTGTATACCCTGCCTGTCCGTGAGTCAAGATACTGTTTCTCATAAGGCTGCCTCTTACCAAAGGGGAAGTACGTAGACAGCAAGCGGTAACAATGATCGGCATAGGCTTTATCACGAAATGCATGAGTGAAAATTAAGCGTGCTGATCGTTTTTTACTTAAACTTCCATCACCCAGTAATTTTCCAATAATCAAGCTATTTCTTTTATAAATGCTCACATCCATAACCTCTTTATGGGAACATATATTCTCATTATAACATACCTTGTACATTGAATCTATTGTTTTTTGAGGTTATGAGGTTACTTATCCAAAAAGTAAAGACGGCCAGCTCATCTGCCAGCCGTCTAAAACGATTATTAACGAAGCAATTGTAATACTTGCTGAGGCTGTTGATTCGCTTGCGCGAGCATGGCGTTTGCTGCTTGCGCCAAGATGTTGTTCTTCGTGAACTCCATCATTTCTTTCGCCATGTCCACGTCGCGGATGCGGGATTCGGCCGCGGTCAAGTTTTCAGACGAGGTGCCGAGGTTGTTGATCGTATGCTCCAGGCGGTTTTGCACAGCACCGAGGTTAGCCCGTTGGGCGGATACTTTTTCTATGGCGTTGTTAATTATTGTAATTGCAGTGTCGGCGGTTTGCTGCGAAGAAATATCAATTCCTACCGCAACCTCTTCACCATCATCTAAAGCACTTTCTAATGCTACTCTTGGAGATGCCCCTTCTCTCACAACAACACTCGTAACCTCCGAATCTTCATCTACTTGTTCTGCCAAATCAGAAACCGCATAATATCCATCATTCATAAAGACAGCAACTGTATTTCCTTCTTCGTCTTGTAATATATTAGCACCCGTTAAAGTGGTGCCCTCTTCAGTAGCAGCTGTTAAAATTTTACCTACATTCAATGCTTTCGCGTCCATATTTGAAATACTCAAGCTAATGTTTTGCCCTTCGTTGGCTCCAATGTGGAATGTGCCAGTGAAGGTACCATCCAGCAGCTTTTGTGTGTTGAACTCAGTTGTTTCGGCAATACGGGTCAATTCTTGTGCCAATTGATCCACTTCTTTTTGCAGTTCGGCACGGTCCGCATCCGTATTCGTATCGTTTGCTGCTTGAACGGCCAACTCACGCATCCGTTGCAGGATGGCATGGGACTCATTCAGTGCACCTTCTGCTGTTTGAATGAGGGAGATGCCGTCCTGGGCGTTTTTCGTGGCCATGTTGAGACCGCGGATTTGCGCCCTCATTTTCTCGGAGATGGCGAGGCCTGCCGCGTCGTCGCCGGCACGGTTGATGCGAAGTCCGGACGACAGTTTCTCCATGGACTTCTGGGTGTTCGTGTTGTTGAACGCCAGCTGTCGGTGGGTGTTCAACGCCATAATGTTGTGGTTGATGATCATTTGGAAATCCCTCCAATAGTGTTTTTGTTTCGGAGCCGCTTCCTGTGCGTACCCCGAATCTACTATGTATATCAGAGGGAGCGGATGTTGTTTTAACACTTTTTATTACAAATTTTTCCATTTTTTCAGCCGTTGTGGTCCTGCACCAGCTGTTCTGTGCGCTTGCGTATCTCTTCCGGGTCGACGTGGAGGCTGGCGACGCCTTCTTCCATGGCGGCACGGGCTACTTCTGCCGCTACGTGAGGGACGACGCGGGGGTCGAACGGGGCGGGGATGACGTATTCCGCCGACAGTTCATCTTCGGTAATGAGACCGGCGATGGCGTGGGCGGCGGCGATCTTCATCGACTCCGTGATGTGGGTGGCGCGTACGTCCAGGGCGCCGCGGAAGATGCCGGGAAAAGCGAGGACGTTGTTCACCTGATTGGGGAAGTCGGACCGTCCTGTCCCGACGACGGCAGCTCCCGCCTCGTGAGCGTCTTCCGGCATAATTTCCGGAACGGGATTGGCCATGGCAAAGATGATGGGATCGCGGTTCATGGACTGCACCATCTCTTTCGTCACCGCGCCTTCCACGGAGACGCCGATGAAGACGTCGGCCCCTTCGATGGCCTCGGCCAGGCTGCCGCTCACCCGCCGTTTGTTCGTGATTTTGGCTAGTTCTTCCTTCACCCCGTTCATGCCAATCATCCGCCCGTCGTAAATGGCGCCTTTACTGTCGCACATGACGATGTCCTCGACACCCATGCTGATCAGCAGCTTGATAATCGCCACACCGGCGGCTCCCGCCCCGTTGGCGACGACCCGGATGCTCCCCATCTCTTTGCCCACAACTTTGAGCGCGTTAATCAACCCGGCCAGGGTGACGATGGCCGTGCCGTGCTGGTCGTCGTGAAAGACCGGGATGTCCGTCTCCTCCTTCAGCCGCTCTTCAATGAGAAAGCAGTTGGGGGCGGCGATGTCTTCCAAGTTGACGCCGCCGAAGGTCGGCTCCAGCCGTTTTACTGTCTCCACAATTTCGTCCACGTCGTTCGTGGCCAAACACAGGGGGAAGGCGTCGACGCCGGCAAACGACTTGAAGAGGACTGCTTTCCCCTCCATGACGGGTAGTGCCGCTTCCGGCCCGATATCGCCCAAACCGAGAACGGCCGATCCGTCCGAGATGACCGCCACGAGATTCCCTTTCATCGTGTAGTCGTAGACCTGGCTCTTGTCCCGGTGGATCTCTTTGCACGGTTCGGCGACACCGGGCGAGTAGGCGAGGCTGAGGTCGTCGGCGTTGCGAACCGGTACTTTAGAGTGAACGGTCAATTTCCCCTGCTTTTCTTTGTGCATATGTAACGCAGCTTCACGCATCGATGCCAAAAGGCCCACTCTCCCTCTTGAAATAAATAATTTTCTTTAACATGCTCGTTCATTCTCAAATTTTCATAGGAACTTATTTCGAAGCTTTTTCATGGCTTTTACCAGAAAGTCCTCTTTTCGGAATATTCCGATAGAGTGAAGAGTAATGCCCTAAAACTCCTGTAATGGAATTTTCAAAATTATTTATGATCGCGCATCTCTTCTCCACTCAGCTCATGGTCGCTTACCCTCCCATGGCTCACGGGATTTTCTCCTCACATTCCTTCGTCCGGCATATCCATGAGGTGGAGGCCGACTTTGCTCCTTTACGGGGTCTGGGCCCTGATGGTGAAAATATGGTTCGGCTCTGCGCTTCGATTGTGTTCCCACCGTCCTTGAGTGTCAAACGAAAGGTTGCCTACTCCCTAACTTTTTCTTTTAAGCTGCTTCCTGTATGGAAAACTGAGGCATGTCTCGCAGCATTTTCTCGCCGTCAAACCGGTATCGTTTCTTGGCCATTGCAAAAAACACGCGGATGAGTTTACAACTCAGGGCAATGAGCGATTCTTGTTTCTTAAGCGGGTGTTCTTGCCGCGTTGTATAGTATTCGTGCAAGGCTTTAAAGGCCGCATTATGCACAACGAGCGGACGAACCACGAGATATAAGGCTTTGCGCAGTCGCCTGCGTCCACGCTTGGTGATGTGGGTCTGACCTTTGCATTTCCCCGATTGGTGTACGGTTAAGCTCAGCCCGGCAAGGCGTTGGATCTGGCGTGGATGTTCATAGTGGGCGATGTCTCCAACCTCGCCGAAAAAGGTGGCCACGGTCAAAACGTTAACGCCCTTCATGGCGATCATCTCTTCAGTTCCTGGAATCACTTTGACCAGCTGCTCCATCTCTTCATCGATGCTTGCGATGCTTTCTTGAAGATGCTCGTATTGTTTGAGCAAACTTTGCAGGGCACGTTTGGCCATCCGCGTTCCGACGGTTAATCCGATGGAACGCTCAGCTGCTTGCCGCAGTGTATGGGCCCGTTTGATTCCGATGCCTCGCTGGGCGACCTGTTTCCACTCCCTCACCAGGTCTTCTGCCGATATGGCAGTGACCTCTGCCGGCAATGGGAAATGGCTCAGGGTATACCAAGCGGCTTTGCCATCCCAATCTTTAAACACTCTCCGGAATTCCGGAAAATAACGATCGAGCCAGTTGTCAATCCGACCGGTGATGATCTGCAAATCTTTCGACAGCTGATCGCGAATTTTAAGGCCTTCCCGCAGTTCGGCATATACACCCTCTTGCAGGTTCGGTACGGCGTATCGGCCGTCTTTGATCAATTGGGCGATGACGTGGGCGTCTTTTGTATCTGTTTTAGATGGCGAATTGTCATCGAGCTCCTTCGCTTTTTTCACATGCATCGGATTGACGACGACAAACGGGATTTCTTTCGCCTTGGCGAAATAGGCGAGATTGAACCAATAGTGTCCGGTCGGTTCACAACCGAGGATCACATGTGTTTTTTCATATGCCTGTTGCTTCTCGGACACCCAAGCTAATAATCGCTCAAAGCCCGTTATGTTGTTTTCAAAAACCAATCGCTTACCAAACTCATACCCTCGGTCATCGACTGCTCGGGCGACGTGCTTTTCTTTCGCAATGTCAATCCCTACAACTAATGTCTCCGGTGTGATTTGCTTCAATTTCTTATTCCGGTTATAATTCACTTCGAGTCCTCCTTGGGTTTTGAATTTAGGAGTCGATGTCATCGACATCCCGTACTATACCAAGGAGGCTCTTTTTTGTTAAACCTCAATTTTCTTCATTACAGGAATGCTCCTTTATCCTGTTGGCAAAATTTTTTCTATTATACCAGAAGATGGGCAACCCGTCATTTCTGAAAATGGAGAAAGCCCAAAAAGTGATTAGGCCGAAATCCATACATAAGCGTGACGGAAAATGACGCCTTCCTTCAAGCACGCTTGATCTCTAGGCACTGATGATTTATAAAGTCGACCGCTCCTTCACTTTGACACACCCTTTGCCGAACACAGCTTCGATGGCTTGGCGGCACGACTCCGTCCAGTTCAGGCCGTACTTCTCCGGCGGCAGCGCCCGCACTTTCCCGGAGGAGACGTAATACAGGTAGACCGGAGACGTCCCCCGGTGGCGGGCGATGATCCCTTTCAACTGTTGCAGCCGGCGCCCCTGCTCCTCTGCTGGGATGCGCACGTAAACGGCCGGCGGCATATCGGCTGAGTCGGACGTCAAGGGGCGCACGTCTTCAGCAATGACTGTCACGTCGTCGTCCCGGTGGTTGACTTTTCCCTCCACCAGCACCAGTTCGTCTTCTTTCCACAGGGCACGTTCCTGCTGGTACAGCCGCGGGAAGACGACGATCTCCACTTGCCGGGATAAGTCTTCCAGTGTGGCGAAAGCCATCGGCTCTCCCTTTTTCGTCGTGATCGGCTTCAACTGCACGAGGCGGCCGGCGACGCGCACGTCGGTACCGTCCGGTTTCTCCTGCAAGTTACGAACCGGAACGACGTGCGATTGGCGCAAGTGGGCGCGGTACGGCTCCAACGGGTGGCCGGTCAAATACAGGCCGAGGAGCTCCCGCTCCATTACCAGTTCCTTCTCGCGGGGATACGGCCGAACGTCGGGGAGCTTGACATGCTCCCCGCGGGATTGGGAGTCGGCGCTGAACAGGCTCAGCTGGTTGTCGTCCCGTTCGCGCCGGACGCGCACGCCGTACTCCACCGCCTCGTCCAGTAGCGCCAGCTGCTGTGCCCGATGGCCAGGTAGCGTCGCCGTGGCCCCGGACAAAATGAGGGATTCGATGAGGCGCTTGTTGCACGCCCGCGGGTCGACGCTGGCACAAAAGTGGAACAAGTCGCGGTAATAGCCTTTGTGCTTCCGGTTCCGGACGATGCTCTCGATGGCGTGGACGCCGACGTTCTTGATGGCGGACAGCCCGAAACGGATCGCATCCCCTTCCACGGAAAACCCGGCGACGCTGTAGTTGACGTCTGGAGGCAGTACTGTGATGCCCAGCTGGCGGCAGTCCTCAATGTACTCGGCCAGTTTGTGCTGACTGCCCATGACTGTCGTGAGGAGCGCCGCCATGAACGGGAGGGGGTAGTGAGCTTTCAAGTACGCGGTCTGATACGCCAGCACAGCGTACGCCGCGGCGTGAGCCCGGTTAAATCCGTAGTCGGCAAAGCGGACGATCAAGTCGTACAGCTCGTGCCCGAGGGCCTCATCGTACCCTTGGCGCACACACCCTTCGACGAAGCGCTGGCGCTGTTCGTCTAAAACGTCCCGCTTCTTCTTCCCTACCGCTCGCCGCAACAGGTCTGCTTCCTCCAGGGAAAATCCGGCCATCTTCGCCGCGATCTCAATAATCTGCTCCTGGTAGACGATAATGCCAAACGTGTCGCGCAAGATCGGCTCCAAATCGGGATGGGGGTACGTCACTTGGCGCTTGCCGTGTTTGGCGGCGATGTACGACGGGATGTTCTCCATCGGGCCGGGTCGGTACAGGGCGAGGACGGCAATGATGTCCTCGAAGCGGGTCGGCTTCAGTTCTCGCAATACCCGGCGCATGCCGGCCGACTCCAGCTGGAACACCCCCGTCGTCTCACCGCGGCTGAGCATGGCGTACGTCTCCGGGTCGTCGTCGCCGATGTCGGCGAACGACACCGCTTTGCCCGTCTGCTCCCGGATCAAGTCGATCGTCCGCTCGATGACGGTCAAGTTGCGTAATCCGAGAAAATCCATCTTCAACAGGCCGATGGCCTCCAAGTCTTCCATCGGATACTGGGTGAGGGCAGTCTGGGCCTCGTTCCCTTGCATGAGGGGGACGTAGTTCGTGAGCGGGTCGGGGGTGATGACGACCCCGGCCGCGTGGGTCGAGACGTGGCGCGGAAAGCCTTCCAACTTGCGCGCCTGGTCCACCAAACGAGCGATCTCGTCGTCCCTCTCCACCCACTGCGCCAGTTCAGGGTTGCGCTCAAAGGCCTTGTCCATCGTCATCCCCGGCGCATTCGGGATGCCCTTGGCGGTACGGTCCACCTTCTGGTACGAAAGACCCATGACGCGCCCCACATCTCGCACGGCTGCCCGCGGCGCCAGCGTCCCGAACGTGGCAATCTGGGCGACGCGGTCGGCGCCGTACTTCTCCACGACGTACCGAATTACTTCGTCCCGCCGCTCGTAGTTGAAGTCAATGTCGATGTCCGGCAGGGACCGCCGGCCGGAATTCAGAAATCGCTCGAACAGCAGATTGTACTTCAACGGATCGATGTCCGTGATGCCGAGGCAGTAGGAAACGAGGCTGCCAGCCGCCGAGCCCCGTCCCGGACCGGTGGCGATCCCCTGCTTGTGGGCGTAGCGGACGAAGTCCCACACGATGAGGAAGTAGTCGTTAAAACCCATTTGATCGATGACCGCAAGTTCGTCATCCAGGCGCTTCCGCACGTCTCTCGTTACCTGAGTGTACCGCTTTTCGGCCCCTTTGTAAGCCAGTGTCCGCAGGACGTCCCCTGCCTTTTTTCCCTCTGGCAAGGGGAACGAGGGGAGTATAGGCCGTCCGAATGCGAGTTCCACCTGACAGCGTTCGGCGATGTGACGTGTGTTCTCAATCGCTTGCGGCACGGGGCGAAACAGGGCCTCCATCTCGTCCCCTGCCTTCAAGTAAAACTGGTCGCTCCCAAAGCGCAGGCGGTCCCGGTCGCTCAGTTTCGCCCCCGTGCCGATGCAGAGCAGACAGTCGTGCATCTCAGCGTCGTCCCGTGTGACGTAGTGGACGTCGTTGGTGGCGACGAGGGGGATGCCCGTCTTTTCACTCATTTCGATTAACAACCGGTTGACTTGTTTTTGCTCGGTCAAACCGTGGTCCTGCAGCTCGAGGAAAAAGTGATCCGGCCCGAATATGTCGCGGTACGTTTCCGCCAACTCATAAGCCCGCTCCGTCTCCCGGTGGAGCAGCGCAGCGTTCACTTCTCCGGCGAGGCAGCCGCTCAAGGCGATGAGCCCTTCGCTGTAGCGTCGGAGCACGTCTTTGTCCACCCGCGGCTTGTAGTAATACCCGTGCAGATGGGCTTCCGTGGACAGCTTCAGCAAGTTGCGGTAGCCGGTTTCGTTTTCCGCCAGCAGGACGAGGTGGTGGATTTTGTCGTCTTTCGGGGGAACCCGGTCCCGCATACTCCCCCGGGCAACGTACACTTCACACCCGATGACGGGATGGATGCCGACTTTGCGACAGAGTCGGTAAAACGGGACGACGCCGTGCAGCACACCGTGATCCGTTATCGCCAGATGGTCCATGCCCAGTTTTTTCGCCTGGACGACGAGACGGGGAATGTCCGCCGCGCCGTCTAACAAACTGTACGGCGTGTGGACGTGCAAATGAACAAAGGAAGACAACCCCTCACCCCCATCGACTCTCGATTCCAATCCGTATCCCGAGTAGTTTTCTTCTATTATAACAGGTTGCACAACGTTTTGCGAACACGTGTTTGGTCTCGTCGGTTTGCCTCCTTTCCCTTTCATATTTTATCGGTCGGGCTCATACAGTGTAGAGAGGACAAACCCACCGGTCAGAATGGGGTTGGCGCGTTATGTCATTTTGGTCTGCAATTATTTTCGACTTCTTCGTGGCGTTCGGCGTCGTCGTCGGCGGGTCGATCATGGGCGGGATCGGGGCCCTCATCGGACATTACCACTTGACACCGATGGCGACGATGGAAGAACTCGTCGGCCAGCTCAAAATATGGGGCATTGTCGCCGCACTTGGCGGTACGGTCGACATGCTCCGTTCCGTTGAAACGAATATACTCGAAGGGCATCTCGGTCTCGTCGCCCAGCAAGTGTGCATGTTGTTGAGCGCGTTCGTAGGGGCCCACGCCGGCTACTTGCTTATCATTTGGCTCATACGGGGCGACCTCCCTTGAAACGGGTGGATGTGCGGGGGACGCGCTGGTGGCGCTCCGCGACGAAGCTCGCGGCCTGTTTCCTCCTCGGCGCGTCAGCAGGTGGAGCCGTCATGCTCGTCCTCCTGGGCGATCAAGTCGATCAATTGTACGCCGAACTCCACAAGCGCAACAACGAACTGCAGCAGCTGCAAGACGAGTTGGAAAGCTTGCAGGAAGAGCTGTCCGTCGAACAGAAAGAGGAAGCGATTCAAGGCATCGACCTAAATTTGCTGGAACGTCGGGATCAAAATCTGAATAAAGTGACACGAGAAATGATTAACGCCGAAGTGTATCAATGGTTGAAGCAGATGAACATCATCGGCGAACCCGTGAGCCGCTACGAAGAGCTGCCCCAGTTTTTCCGCGAGACGATCAACCACCACACCGTCAAGTTGGATCAGAAGGAATACCAGTTGCGATTCGAAGCCGTGTCCATCGGCAGCCGGATTCGCATCTGGTTTTACGTCCAGGAAGTGGTCGACGATGTGGCCATATGGTGAACGGTGATGTGTCAATCTCGTGAATCTTGTCCTGTGACGCCTCCTGTCCTCCCTTCACTACTGTATAATAATAAACAGAAAAAGTAAGGAAATACCATCTTCGCGCATAGGAGGTCATCGCCATGTTGGCTATATCCCGACGACGACTGGCTGAAACGAAGTTGGAACAGCTGAAGAAGGGGTACGGCACGTATGCGGAAACGAAAGAAGTCGCCCGCTTGATCGAAGCCCAATTGACGAAATTGCCACTGACCGTCCACATCGACCGGACGCCTGTCGGATGCTGGTATATTCCTGAAGGGTCTGAAGGAAGCCCTGAAGAGGCTTGTCCGTCCCGTTAGTTTTCCTCCGTTCTAATCTAAGCGCCTGTGACGGGCGTTTTTTTATTTTTAGCTTTTATTCCGCGTCCAAACCCGTTACAATGAAAAAGCGGAACTTCGAGTGAATGTCATGAAGGAGCACGTAACGTATGGAAATGATATCGGTCGTCCTCACTGTCGTGATTTTGTTCACAGCTTTCGGCACGTTTACGAACAGCACCCGTTCTCGCCGGGCCCCAAAGGGCGCCCGCGAAGCCATCCGGGGAAAGATGAACATGCACATGGGCGTCATGTTCTTATGCATCGCCGGGCTGCAGCTCACCAGCTTTAACGGGTCGACGTTTCAGTTCGTCGTCACGTTTTTGATCGCCCTGTTAGGCGTGTTCAACTTGTTTGCCGGTTACCGCAACTACCAGCACTTCCGGCGGCACTTGTCCTGAAAATGTGTGTTGTCACGCTGACAGTATCAGCACACGTTGTGCGGTGCACAGAAAGGGGAGGGGTGTCTGAAGACAATGGAAGACAGCCTCCTCGAATCAGCGATGAGCCGCATCAAATGAGCAGAGTGAAGCGTGAGCACGCGGAGACAGTGAGCTCGAACGGTCACCTTTTCTAAAATTGTCTTCAGACATCCCCTTTCCGTACCACGTCTCGAGTTTTTTCACTCCTTACGCTGGTGCCGTTTAACAAAGCATTTGAGGGCTATTAGACAACATGTTCGATAGGGGAAAAACCACTACACATTCTACGGCTACAGTACCGGGTCGGGTCACGAAACAAGGGAGGCGGTTGTCACGGAATTTTTCGTTTTTGTACTCAGTTACGTGCTCGGCTCCATCCCTTTTGCTCTCATCATCGGAAAAGCGTTTTACGGGGTGGATGTACGCAAGTACGGCAGCGGCAATCTCGGGGCGACGAATGTGGCGAGAGTCCTCGGGGTGAAAGCGGGGCTCAGTGTCGCGGCCGGGGACGTCGGCAAAGGGAGCCTCGCCGCTTTCTTGCCCCATTGGTTCGGGCTAGACCTCGATCCTTTACTCGTGGGATCCCTCGCCATCGTCGGACACTGTTTCCCCTTGTTTGCCGGATTCAGGGGAGGGAAAGCAGCCGCCACGACGGCAGGCGTGTTAGTGGTGGCGAACCTCCCGCTGTTTCTCACGGGATTCCTCACGTTCACTTTGAGCATTGCTGTCTTTAAGTACGTGGCGTTAGGCACGATGCTCGGTGGACTGGCCCTGTTTGTATACGCCTGTCTTGCAGGTGATGGCGTGTACATGGTCCTCACTGGTATGTTATTTCTACTTCTCATCTATTTGCACCGGTCTAACATTCGAAACTTCCTCAACGGAACAGAAATGAAGGTGACAGACAAACGCTTAAAGCGCGACCGCCTAACTCCCCTGAAAAAAAGACCCCCGGCCTTTCACAAGCCGGGGCCCAAACGTACACAGGGCGGTTGACCTTCATCGGTCAACCGCCCCTTTCACTGACGGCATTTATTCGCCGACCCACTCCTGCACTTTGTCCGGGTTGGCTTCGACCCATTCAGCAGCCGCATCCTCTGGGTCCATGCCCTCCTGGATCTTCAGCATCACTTCTTCCATGTCAACGGGCTCCCAGTAGAAGTTATCCAATATTTCGTACGCCCGTGGCATGTCTTCTTCTAAACCTTCTCGGACAATCGTGTGGATGGCTTCCGCTTCACCGTAAGACCCTTTTGGATCCTCCAAATACTTCAAGTCAAATTTGGAGAATTTCCAGTGCGGCGTCCAGCCTGTGACGGCAATCCACTCCTCGTTGTTGTACGCTTTTTGCAGCTCGGCGGCCATGCCCGCGCTGGAGCTGGAGACGAGCTCCATGTCGCTCATGCCGTACGCCTCAATGGCGTCTTCCGTGGCAAGCATGACGCCGGCACCCGGCTCGATCCCGATAATTTGGCCGTTGAACTTGTCGGCATTGTCGTTTACTTCTTCAATGGAATCGATGTCCACGTACGTCGGGACGACCATCCCGATTTTGGCCCCTTCCAAGTTCGGTCCCAAATCAACGACCTGATCGCCGAACTCGTCATACTGGGCGGCATGAGTAGCAGGGAGCCAGGCCGCCGCGGTGGCATCAGCGCTTCCGTCCGCCACACCTTGCCACATGGGGGCGTTGTCCACCGCCAACAGTTCTACTTCAAATCCTTCGTCTTCCAGCACTTTTTGCAGGACGTGGTGACTCGCAATCTCTGAGTCCCAATTCACGTAGGCCAGCGTAATGTTTCCGCCTGCTTCGTCATCGGCAGCTCCTTCATCAGTTGCGTCGCCTTCACTGCTTTCGGCCGTTCCGTTTTCTTCTGTCCCCGTACCTTCTCCGTTTTCCGCTGCTCCGCTGCAGGCTGCGAGGAACATCCCCATCGCCAACAGCAGCACTAAACTCCATATAGCTGTTTGACGCAAGCCTAACAACTCCCTTTCATTTTTTTCGGTCCCTTGGCCACCGAGGTTCTCTATTTTTTTCCGTTTTTGGTTTTTCCGTTTTTGCTCCGCTGACCGACGCTTTGGGTCACGCGGTCAAGCACGATCGCAATAATGACGATGGCGAGCCCGGCTTCGAACCCTTGGCCGACCTGTATGCGCTGCACCGCCGTCAGAACATCCTGTCCCAGCCCCTTGGCACCGATCATGGATGCAATCACCACCATAGAGAGGGCGAGCATGATGGTCTGGTTGATCCCGGCCATGATCGTCGTTTTAGCCAACGGAAGCTGAAGTTTGAACAGCTTTTGTGCCGAGGTCGAGCCGAAGGCGTCCGACGCTTCGACGAGCTCTTTCGGCACCTGACGAATCCCCAGGCTCGTCAGACGAATCGTCGGCGGCATG
Source organism: Novibacillus thermophilus (assembly GCF_002005165.1). Taxonomy (NCBI): domain Bacteria; kingdom Bacillati; phylum Bacillota; class Bacilli; order Caryophanales; family Thermoactinomycetaceae; genus Novibacillus; species Novibacillus thermophilus. The sequence goes on along the minus strand of NZ_CP019699.1, from coordinate 734,818 downwards.
GAGAACACGACCGATGCGATCACACCTGGTACGGTCCCCAAACTAAAGAATATGACAGCAGGAATCAAGTAGACGAAAGACGGCATCGTCTGCATAAAGTCGAGTACCGGCGTCACGATATTGCGCGCCCCGTCACTTTTTCCACACAAAATCCCGATGGGCACTCCGACGATGACGGAAATGACGGTGGCTGCCAACACGAGGGCTGTCGTCTCCATGCTCGGTTCCCAATACCCCAAATTCTCGATCAAAAGCAGTCCGACGAGGGTAAAGGTGGCGATGCGCCAGTTACTTAACCACCAGGCCAGAAGGGCGATGATCACAATGGTTACAAGTGGTGGGAAAAACATGAGGACATCTGTAAAAAACGAAACTGTCGGCTCGATGACGCTGGTGACAAAGTTAAACAGCCACTCCACATGTGTCGTCAACCAGTCGACAACCGCTTCGACCCACTCTGCCAGAGGCAGCTTCGGCAGCAGTCCGCTAGACACGTTCCCCCACCTCTTTTCCGGCCAGCGCCCCGATGACTGAACCGCGCACGATCACTCCGCGGAGGCGGTCGTCATCGGTCACGACCGCAACAGGGTAAGGAGTTTCCGCCATTTGAAGGACAATATCGCTTAACAGTGTGTCGCCTTTGACACGCACAATGTCGCGTTCGATGACGTCAACTAGTGATTTCCCTTCCTCGATTGCCAATTTCGCCCCGTCTGCGGTGAGCAGTCCGTGTAGGCGGTTTTTTCGATCGACGGCAAACAAGGAAGATAAACCCTTGTCGCGCATACGGTTGAGGGCGACCCGCGGGCCGTCTTTGTCCAGCGTGACCTTCTCCGCCCGCTTCATCACGTTGGCGGCGCTGAACACTTTCGCCCAGTCCACGTCTTCTACAAACCGCTCCACGTAGTCGTTCGCCGGATTGGTCAAAATGTCTTCCGGCGTTCCCACTTGCACGATGACCCCGTCCTTCATCAATGCAATTCGATCGCCAATGCGCAGCGCTTCATCCAGATCGTGCGTAATAAATACAATCGTCTTCTGCATCTCCGACTGCAATTCGACCAGTTCGTCTTGCATGTCTTTGCGGATGAGCGGATCGAGGGCGCTAAACGCTTCATCCATGAGCAAAATATCCGGGTCGTTGGCCAGCGCCCGGGCGAGACCGACACGTTGTTGCATCCCGCCGCTCAGCTGATCGGGGTAGCTGTCAGCGTAATCGCCCAATCCGACAAGCTCCAGCGATTTTTGCACTTTGTCGGCACGTTCGTTCTTGTCCATTCCCTGGATCTCCAGTCCGTACCCGACATTTTGCTGAACGGTGCGGTGTGGGAATAGAGCAAAGCGCTGAAACACCATGCTCATCTTCGTCCGCCGCATGTTCCTCAGCGCTTCGGCATTCATGCCGGTCACGTCTTCGCCGTCAAGCAATATTTCTCCCGCTGTCGGCTCGATCAAGCGGTTGAGCATCCGGACCAGCGTGGATTTCCCGCTGCCTGACAAACCCATAATGACAAAAATCTCACCCGCTTTGACAGAGAAATTGGCTTTGTAGACCCCTACAGTCAAACCAGTCTCCGCTAAAATCTCTTCTTTGGTCTTCCCATCTTCCAGCAGCCTTAAACCTCTGTCAGGCGAGTGGCCGAATATTTTCGTGGCGTCCTTGACCACAATTTTATCCATACAACACCTCCATGACGTTCGCCGGTGTCACTACACATCACCTGTACGTTCTCGTTACACTTTCTTCCCCTGCTTGACCGGATGAGTGCGCGCAATGATCGAATCTGAACCGCATGAAAATGTCTGATCCCTGCTTGAAACCTTTCTTTAGTGTAGGCTTACTAAAATCAGAACACAAACAGTAAAAAAAAGGGCACACATGTATGAGCCATATGTGTCCCTCTTCACAGAAACTCACTTCCGATATTCAGAGAAATCCTGCCTTTTGCTAGTGTATCCTCGTCTTTCTCACATCATCTGCAGGGTAAAAAACACCTTGCCGACCAATTGCTGCTCTTTCCACGCACTCACTTCCACTTTCGCAAATTTACGACTTAATTCGATCACAGACGGTGTCAGCGTCATAACCTCGTCCAACTGGATCGTTTGCAAGAAGTATACCGACATGTTGTCAGGCAACACGTCGCTGTTGCAGTATTCTTTCACGCACCGTTCCGCCGCTTCCGTCATGAGCGTGATCATGACGCCTGAACTGAGCATTCCAAATTGGTTTGTCATTTGCGGTGTGACGCGAACCCGGTATTGTTTTGCCGTCTCCCCGTTATCCACTTCGACCATGTTTTTCACGATCTCGTCCTCGATCGTGTCGCCGCCCTGCGGCATGCGGTTCACCCAGTGCAACGCCTTAATGACGTCGTGGCGGCTGATCACCCCGAGCAGCTGCCGGTCGTCCCCGACGACGGGCACGAGCTCTATTCCTTCCCACACCATCTTGTGGGCAGCTGAAGCGATAGGTGTTGACGGTTGTACCGTAATCGGGTTTTTCGTCATCACCTGCGTAACGTTGTCGTCCGGTTCACGGCCGACGACGTCTTTCGCAGTCACAATCCCTTGCACTCTGCCCGCTTCGTCGACGACCGGGTAGCGGGTGTGGCCTGTTTCAGATGCAAGTTCGTGCCAGCGCTGAATCGTATCCGTTACGCTTAACGTGTACGACGTCTTCTCCGAATCCAAAAGATCGGCAATGAGTATGATGTCCTTTTTGATCAGCCGGTCGTACAGTGCCCGGTTAATGAGGGAAGCGACGGTGTACGTATCGTACTTACTGGAAATGATAGGGAGTTTCAGCTGGTCTGCCAGCCGTTTCACTTCGTCCGACGCATCGAATCCGCCGGTGATGAGCACGGCCGCGCCGTGTTCCAGTGAAAGGCGGTGAGCATTGTCCCGGTTCCCGACGATGAGAAGACTGTCCGGTTCGATGTACTTGACCATTGCCTCCAATTTCATGGCTCCGATCACGAATTTGTTCAGCGTCTTGTACAGTCCGTCGCGTCCCCCAAGAACGTGTCCGTCGACGATTCCGACCACTTCCGCAAAAGTCAAATGCTCGAGTTTTCCGCTCTCCTTCCGCTGGATGCGGACCGTTCCCACACGTTCAATCGTGCTGACGTACCCTTCGTTTTCCGCTGCTTTAATCGCCCGGTACGCCGTCCCTTCACTGACGTTCATTTGTTGGGCGATCCCGCGCACTGAAATTTTCGATCCGACTTCCAGATCCCGGATGTATTGCAATATTTTTTCGTGCTTCGTTGACAACGGCAAGTTCCTCTCATTCAGTCAATACTAGTTTAGATGCTACCATTATTATAGCTTATGTAAAATCGTGAATACTACATGAATAGTACTACCCGCCGTCCCGCAAACACCCGTCATCCATTACATCTGTACATTGCGGCGGTAAAGCCTTTGACGGTCTGCTCTCGGATAGTCTCGCTTACCGCCACGGACCCGCTCTTCCCATTGCCACGTCTTCAAGTTCTTGATCCGCTCTAACTGTTGTTGCTCTTCCCGGTCGACTCCGAGGGCGGAGCGCCAGTTAGCCGCGATGACGAGGATGGCAAAAGCGAGCCATGTAAAGGCAAACCAGCTGGACAAGGACATCTCCAGTTGCAGCGGCAGCCGCGGCAAGGCGAACATGAGGACCGCTAAGCTCAATATAAACGTCGTCAGTCGTTTGTGACGCAAAAGCTGCACCGTACCACCCCTTTTGTAAGTCTGTCACGCCAGGACAGTACATTATATGGTCAAGCTCCCCTCCCTATTCGTGTGAAACACCCTAAAAAGGGCGGTTCGTGCCGGTCACACGGTATACCCTTAGAGAATGTGGAAGCTTAACGCCGATTACATACTGCTTTAGCCTTTTTTCAGAAGGCATCAAGTCGAAAATTACAGTCGGCAACCATAGCGTACAGCATGCGTTGGGAAGATCGGCAATCGACCTGATCCTCGCTTCAATCGGACATTCCAAATATCACGTATACGCTTCTAGGGCCACCTTAGAACCGTTCTTCGCCTCCAGAGTACCCATTAGCGAGAATAGCAGGGTTCGGTGGACTCGGAATCACGATCGCTCTGATAACGTCTGTTTCTGCTTTAGTGGCTTCCGATCTTCTCTACTTTATTCATTTACCGCGCGATCTGACAAAAAGAGTTCGGTCAACGCTTGCACGGCTTAAAAGGGGTCAAGCTGTGGGGCACAGCTGAAAATTGTAGGCGATGTCGCATGGATGGATGTTTCGATACCACTGATCCCTGTTTTTAGACAAAAAAAAGATGTGGTGTCCGACCCACATCGCTGATTAAGGGGGTTTTTCATCGTGTCTTTAGTGTAACGCCCCAATGTTACACACAGGTTACAGACGCTTTACAGTTTGATGATAGACCCCATGCTGTATTGCGGCATCCACCCTATGTCAGACGTGTGCGTTTGAAGAGGGATCTCTGCCGCGACGCACAATGCCTTCTACAGAAACGGCGGTGGCTCTAGAGAATGAGCGATTCCCCACTTTCCAGCACATGGCCTTGAATGCCCTTTTCCTCCAGCTTTTCCACAAAGGCGTGGGCGTCCTGTTCGATGAGTGGGAAGGTGTTGTAATGCATCGGGATCACTTGTTTAGCCCCGACCCACTGGGCTGCTAAAAGGGCGTCATCGGGCCCCATCGTGAAGTTATCTCCGATGGGAAGCATCGCCAGCTCCACATCTTCCAGTTCACCGATGAGCTTCATGTCGCCGAACAGACTCGTGTCACCCGCGTGGTACAGCGTGGTTCCTCCCAAAGTGAGCAACAGGCCCGCCGGCATTCCCATGTACAGGAACTCTTCTTTGCCATCAGGCTGGTATCCCGAACCGTGGAACGCTTGGGTCAACTTGACCCGCCCGAAGTCGAACTGGTGGCTGCCGCCGATGTGCATCGGGTGGTTCTTGGCTCCCTGCCACCCCATGTACACCGCCAGTTCGTTCGGCGCGATCACAGTCGCACCCGTGCGTTTCGCGATGGGAAGGGCGTCTCCGACGTGGTCGTTATGTCCGTGTGTGAGCAAAATGTAGTCCACTTCTACGTCTTCCGGTGATTTTTTCGCCAACGGGTTACCGGACAAAAACGGGTCGATGATGAGCCGTCTGCCCTCGTGTTCGATTTCAAAACAACTCTGCCCGTGCCACGTGATTTTCATCGTCAAATCCTCCTCCTTCATCCGTCGTGATCGTTGTGATGGCGGGCTGCTACCAGAGTATCACGGCCATCAATCCTTGGCAAAAGCCGATGATACCTCCGATCAAAACGCCGATCCACGTGATCAGCTTTAATTCTTTTTTCGCCACGCGCACAATCATTTCCTCCAATTTTTCCAGAGAAAATGTTTCAATTTGTTCAGTGACGAGGGTTTCGAGGTGTAATAAGTCCAGCCATTCTTCCGCGTGGGCGGCCAATCGCTCCAATCCGTACGGAATGGCCCACTCGATCCATCCCTCCACAGTCTCCTGCAGCAGCGGATGGGACCGGAAGCTGTTTTGCTCTGCCCACTCGAGGACGTCCTGGACGCGCCAGTCGAATACGGCTTCACTCACTTGCCTGAGCAAGGTGCGCGTCATGTCGATTCCCCGTGGGGCCGCCAACGCCTGTACGAGCCATTCCTGACTCTTTTCCACCACCTTGTCATCGTCAATCAGCGTCCCGGTCAGCTTCAAGAACCACCCCTGCTTGCGTGTCCAGTCCGCGTAAATCTTGCGCAGTATGTCAGTCCCCTTGTCACTTGTCAAGTAGCGCGTGAAGAGCTTGTTCACTTTCGGCGCCCAATCCATCACGCGCTGCTCAATTTCACGCTTCGCTTCATCGTGGAACCAGTCCCCCACACGCATATCGCGGGACAACTGCAACCGCCGTTCTTCTCGCTCGATCCACGTGCGGAGTGAATCAAACGACGTCTTCCTCCACTTGTCCTTCACCCATTCCGCCACCAGCTTTTGCACCCTTGGACTGCGGACCGTCCGGTTGAGAGCTTCACCGTTCACGAGGTATTCACGCACCGTCCGCCCCAGCTGCAACGCCAGTTCATGGCGGCGTTTCGGAATTAACCCCGGGGTGAAAGGGAGTGCCCACGACCCGATGTACTTCGTGCGATAGGGTCGAAACAACATCGCGATCGCCAGCCTGTTCGTCCCTCCGCCAATGATCCCCCCGATCAGGATACTGCCTATGATGTATAAAACATGATTCAGCACGCGACGACTTCCTTTCTTCTACGGCGCCCCTTTTTTTCACTGCGGATTAACCGCCTACATACTATGAAGTAGTCTTAACGGAGGGGGATCCACATGCCTCAGATGAAATTACATCTTTTCATCGATTCTGACGACACCTTTCCCGGACATGCCGACGTCATCCTCCCCCAGGCCATCGTAAAAAAGTGGCGCATCGCTTTGCATGGTCCCGTTACGCTTTCATGCGGCTCATCTGCGATGGACGCCCGCATTCTGTACAGCCGTAACAACAGTCCAAAACTCACCGTACGCTTGCGCCAAACGGTCGCACACGTATTGGGCATCTACAGTGAGTGTCGAATGAATATCCGCTATACACCGCAACGCCGCCTCTTGCAGTTCGGTCCTCTGCTCGGCATTTTGACCGACGGGATCGAAAAGCGAACGTCCCACGAGCAGCGTTTCGGTGGAATGACCCGCTTCTACACCGAGTGCCATCTCTCAGCAGACGCGCACGGCATCCGAATGTTTGTCTTTTCACCGGAAGATTTAAACGTCCAAAAAAAACAAATTAATGGGTGGACGTATCTTAGAGGACAGTGGAAACAAGTCCCCCACCCGTTGCCAGACGTGATTTACAACCGCATTACGTCACGCCGCATCGAGGCTCAACGCAGTTTGCAACAGAAACTGGAAATTTTGAAAAGGCTCCACCGCGTACAGCTGTTTAACGAACAATTTTTAGATAAATGGCAAGTCCATACCGCTTTGAAAAACGACCCGAGCGTTCGGTTCATGTTGCCGGAAACCCATCTGTACGCAAAGTGGACCCAATTAAAAAGCCTGTTGAGACGCTATCCGGTCGTTTACATCAAACCGGCCGGCGGCAGTCTAGGCCAAGGTGTCATGCGCCTCACGCTCACCGGTACACGTTGTCACATGCAGTATACCACGTTAAACGGCACGATAACCCGATCGAACGTGTCCTTTCAAGAAATTGCCCGTCATATGGCGTGGCGCAAACGGCACTATCAATACTTAATCCAACAAGGACTCCCTCTCATTACTTCTTTGGGGCGGAGTATCGACTTCCGCGTCCTCGTCCAGAAAAACGGCCAAGGCAAGTGGTCGATTACATCGATCGCTGGACGCATTGCAAGTAATACGAACATCGTGTCCAACTTGGCCCGGGGAGGCACGATCGGCACAGTCTCCCACATATTAAAGCAGGTGGATCCCGGACAGCCAAAACCGACCATCCCACAATTACGTCAACACGCCTTAGCCATCGCCCACGCTTTTGAGCGACAGATCCACGGTCACTTTGCCGAGCTGGGCATCGACCTCGCCGCGGACAAAAGCGGTAAAATCTGGCTGTTAGAGATTAATTCAAAACCGTCGAAGACGGATGACTCTGTCACGAATCCGTCCAATGACATTCGGCCATCTGTCGGGAAGACGATGGACTACACGTGTTGTATTACCGGGTTTCCGCAAAAGGCGAGAAAAAAATGAAGGTGATCTGATGACAAACCTGACAGACAAACATCGTGTCCTCGGAATTTTAGCTTGCTCGACGAATCACCACCCACCGTTTGCTGAACGAGCTTACTACGAGCAGTTAACGAAAGTCGGGAAATCACTGGGAGTGGCCATCGTCGTCTTCAGTCCGCGACGAATCGACTGGAGAACGCGGCAGGTGCACGGTTACGTATACAGCCCGGCGTTGAAGCAGTGGTACGCCCACACCACGGCCTTGCCATCCGTCATATACGATCGCTGTTTTTATGTCAGTTCAGCTCATTACGAACGTTATCGCCCATTTGTCCAGAAGCTGCGCCGGGACCCGCAAACGGAACTGTTAGGCGTACCGCTAAAGGGAAGTGGCAGCTCGCACAACTCATCAGACACTCCGAGCAACTGTCCCGGTACTTTCCGCATACAGAACGATATGTCAACCCGGGGAGTGCACGGGCTTTTATCCAACGTTACCGAGCCCTCGTCGCCAAACCGAGCGCCGGGAGCCACGGCAGGGGAATCGTTGCCGTAATGCACCACAAAGCTAGCGGACGCTATCTCATCTTCGGGCGTACAAAGGAAAACACCCCCCTGTCCCAGACGTGTGACACCCTCGACCAAACGCTGGCGTGGTTACATCGGTTTATCGGTCCAAACCGTTACCTCCTCCAGCCTTATTTAAAGTTGCGTACACCGAACCACCTCCCATTCGACATACGCATTCTAATGCAAAAAGACGAACGACACGCGTGGCAGACGACTGGCATCGCTGTGCGAACCGGGCGGCTCCATTCTCTGACGTCCAATTTACACGGAGGTGGGAGAGCCGTCAAATTTAGGCCGTTTTTACTGCAGCTCCCATTTGAACCACACGTTTTGAAACGGATCGAACAAGATATTCGGGTGATAAAAGAGCAGCTACCACCGCTGATTGAGCGGAAACACGGGCGTCTGTGTGAATTGGGCATCGACGTCGGGATTGACGTAGAAGGGCGGGTCTGGCTGCTGGAGGTGAATTCCAAACCTGGACGTCAGGTGTTCAGGCAAGCAGGCGAACGCGAGATGTACCTTGCGGCGATCAGGCGTCCCGTTTTGTACGCCAACGCCTTGTTAAAGCGCCGCGCTTTTGCTGCACCCCCTACTACCGGCGCCCGCCGTGTCGGAAGTTAGTCTCGCTTCTCGCCAGCACAGCTGATGTCATTTCAGCTCTGATGTTGTCTCGACGTTGTTGAAATGACAGTTAAGGTAGCACTGGCGCTAGTCTCGCTTGCTCCCTTCGGTCGCAGTCTCGCTTCTCGCCAGCACAGCTGATGTCATTTCAGCTCTGATGTTGTCTCGACGTTGTTGAAATGACAGTTAAGGTAGGAGGATTCGGAATGAATTCGTACGTTTGTCGTATCCACCGACTGAAGTCGGCACCGACGAAAGCCGTCATCATGACAACATCACTGATACAAAAGCTCAGATGCACACACGGAACGTCCGTCCGGGTCTCTTGCGGGAACAAGCAAGTGATTACCCGCATCGCTTCGGTTAACAGGCCCGGCGACGCGATGTACATTCCCGCCAACATCGCCCACGCCCTCGCGCTGCCGTCGACGTCGACGACACGCGTTACCTTTCAAAACAAAACGTTGCGGATGGGGCCTGTCATCGGCATCTTGACGACTGGTTTTACCGGGTCGTCCCTAAAGCCGTTCGGCGCAAGGACGTCCTTATTTAAGCAGTTTCTCGCAGCTGGTAAAGAGGAAGGTCCTGTTTTTTTTGTGTTCACCCCTTCCATGGTCAATTGGCAGGACGAAACGATAGCCGGTTGGTTCATCCACTATCATCCTACCCTCAAACAGTACATTTGGAAGGCGGATCGTGCGCCGTTCCCCGACGTAGTGTACGACCGGGTGCCAAACCGGAAAAAGGAACTCGAACCTTGTGTGGTCCAGTGCAAAGGGCGTCTATTGAAGCACCGGCACCGCATCCACTGGTTTAACCAAGGTTTTTTTAATAAGTGGAACGTCCATGAGCAGCTGTACAATCATCCGCTCGCATCGTATTACATCCCGGAAACCGTGCGGTCACCGAATGTGTTTAAGCTAAAGGAAATGTTAAACCACCACAGGATGATTTACTTGAAACCGAGCGGCGGCAGCCTCGGGCTGGGCATTATCCGGATTACGTACGACCCGACATACGGTTATTACTGCCGGTACCACGCCCTGCAAACCGGGCGCAATGTTCTGAAGCGCTTTAAGTCCCTGGACCGCCTCGTGCAGCACCTTTTTCCAAACCAGACGGGACTGATTGACCGGTACATTGCCCAGCAAGGGATTCGCCTTATTCGCCATGAAGACCGGCCGGTCGACTTTCGACTGCACATGCACAAAAACGGGAAAAACGAGTGGAAAGTGGTCGGCATGGCAGCCAAAGTGGCCGGGAGCGGCAGTGTCACGACCCACGTCCGAACCGGAGGATCGGTCATTCCTGCCGACACGCTGTTCCAAATGAAATACGGGGAAAAAGGGGCTCACATGCGGAAACAACTGGAGCAGTCGGCAAAGGAAATCGCCGTCGCACTGGAGGAGACGACAGACGGCATTCTCGGAGAGCTGGGAATGGATATGGGATTGGACACGAATCACCACGTCTGGTTATTCGAAGTGAACGCCAAACCGGGGCGTCACATCTTCTACCACCCCTACCTTCGTGCTGCAGGAAGGGAATCTGCTCGTTACATTACCGAATACAGCTTGAAACTGGCCGACTTTATTTAACATTTGAACAGGGAAGTGTGAAACTCGATGAGAAAACACGGTTGGCTCGTATGGAACAAAGGACGTGCTTGGCGCTTCTTCCTGCCAAAGACAGGCAACACCTTCGCGTCAAAACACGTATCTTTCGGATCGAACAGGCTGAACATTCCTGTCACCGCTTATCCTTTTCGACCGGGTGAACTCGGCTTTCCCGTTCAATGTCGTGCAGCCGGAAAGGGTCGGTGGCATCTTCCCCCTTTAATCGGCATCCTGACCTCTGAACACCCGAGCATTCCAGGTTTCCGCGGCAACAAGGCCAATTTCCGGGACATTGTGGAGACCGGGCGGCGCATGGGAGTTCTCGTATTTGTGTTCACGCCAAACGGCGTCAGGGACAGCGCCTCCGAAATCGTCGGGTTTACGCGACATCCGGCCGTCAAAGGCTGGGTGCGCCTTTCGTTTCCCAAACCCCATGTCGTCTACAATCGCATCCCGGATCGCAAGGCGGAACGACAACCTGCTGAACAAACGACGCTGCGCATGTTCCTCGAGAGCGAAGACACCCGGCTATTCAACCCGAGATTTTTTAACAAAGAGGAACTCTGGCACTGGACAGCCAATGACGATACGCTGAAATACCTTCAGCCAGTGACGGAAATATGGGGAGACCAGGCGACGTTGACCCACTTTTTAGACCGGTTCAACCCGTTGTACCTCAAACCGGTCAGCGGAAAAGCAGGCAAAGGCATTATGCAGATCAAGCAAGAGGCCAACAGTTATCTTCTGACATTCGTCACGGGGAGGGGCCGTGAACTGAAACGGTTCCGCACGCGTTTTTCCCGCATCTTGTATGAAAAAGTCAACCGACTCACAAATGGCGAACGGTACCTTATCCAACAAGGGGTGAGCCTCGTACAGTACAACGGCCACCCGTTCGACTTGCGCACCCTCGTCCAGAAAGACAGTGAAGGAGAGTGGGATGTGACCGGATTAGGCATTCGCCTCGCCGGAAAACAGGGCGTGACGACACACGTGCCACGGGGTGGCAGCATCGGAAAGCCAGAAAATATCTTCCCCCGCGTGTTCGGCTCAGAGGCGAAACAGTTGTACAGCCGTGCGTTGGAACTCGCCGTCGCCGCGGCCCGCGCGATCGAACGCCAGTCGGGGCACGCGTTGGGGGAACTTTCCCTTGACCTCGGGATCGATCGAAACCACCGTTTTTGGCTGTTTGAAGCTAACGCCAAACCGATGAAGTTCGATGAACCGCTCATCCGCAAACGTTCACTGGAACGCATCATCCAATACGCTGTCTATTTAGCGGAAGGGAGGGAGAGAAGTGCACATTCGTGAAGTGCCGTACAGTCAGCTGAACAAAGTTCGCCGCCGACTGTTGCACTTCCTCCGTCTGTACGGCGACAAACGCCTCACCCACAAAGCGCTCCGCTGGCTGAGCACGCTGCCGCCTCAACCGTACGAGGAAGGAACAGTCATCGCTGTCGCCCTCGACGGAAGGCGACTGGTCGGCGTCATTGCCATCGGACAGTACGGAAAGGAAGAGTCCATCATCGCCGTAAAGCCGAACTACCGGCAATCCGGAGTAGGGCGACAGTTAGTCCACTACGCACTAGAGCATTTAGACCGCCTGTACGCCCGTGTCGCCATGGACAACATCCCGAGTTTAAAACTGTGCTTCTCCATCGGGATGGTAGCGTTTGACCTGTTTACAGGCGTCACGGGTAAACCGACGCTGTGGCTCGGCATCGGAAAGTGGGACAGGGAAGAAGTGAAATCTTGGTCGTAACGACTGCAACCTTCGTTTGACTGTCTCAAACTAAGGTTTTTTCAATTCGCATTTGTGCAAAAACATAGTATAATTGGGCTGGGTGATCACTGTGGACAAGACTGAACGAGTCAAGCGCGCCATCGCTAAAAAAATGCGGTTTACGACGTCCGTCGTCTTGTGCAGTATCGGCTGTTACTTGTGTCTGCCGCTTACGATCGCTTTTTTCCCACAGGCGGTGCACATCTCCATCTACCACCACTTTCACTTGGGCTGGATACTGTCATTTGCCCAATTTGCAATAACGTGGGGCGTCTGTTCTTTCTACTTGTACAAAGGGAAGCGGTTCGACGACGAAATCGAGCACGAGTTTGACGGAGAGCACACTTGATGAATGCGACGTACTTTATTTTTTTTCTAGCCATCTTGACTGGCACACTCATCATCACCCATTGGGCGGCCAAAAGAGGGACGACGACACACCAGTACTACTCCGCCGCCGGCAATTTAACCGGCTTTCAGAACGGGATGGCGATAGCTGGCGACTACATTAGCGCCGCGTCTTTTCTGGGGACGACGGGTGCCATCGCCTTGCAAGGGTTTGACGGATTCATATACTCCATCGGCTTTCTCGTTTCATACATTCCCCTCTTGCTCGCCATCGCTGAACCGGTGCGCCGCCTCGGGATGTTTACACTGGGGGACGTCATTGAAACGCGCTTCCCCGGAAAACACATGCGCTTGACCGTCTCCCTTTGTACGCTGATCATCACGATTTTGTACATTATTCCCCAACTGGTCGCATCCGGTCTGTTAATCCACTTGCTCCTCGGAGTCGACTACACGGCGTCGGTCATCATCATCGGCAGCCTGATGACGATCTACGTCGTTTTCGGCGGGATGATCGCCACATCGTGGGTACAAATCGTCAAGACCGTCTTACTCATGTCCGGAACGTTTTTGCTCATGGTCATTGCGTTATCCCGCTTTAACTGGAGCATTTCACGTCTGTTGCACGAGGTGAGTGCGGCCTCACCGTTTAAGGAGCAGTTTTTTTATCCGGGGCACTTGTTCGCCGATCCGGTGGAAGCCTTCTCCCTCAGTTTGACGCTCGTTCTCGGAACCGCAGGGCTCCCTCACATTCTCATACGTTTTTTTACCGTTCAAGACACACCAGCCGTCCGCCGTTCGGTCGTCACCGCCACATGGATCATCGGCCTCTTTTACGTCATTACCCTAGTTCTCGGATTTAGTGCCGTGGCACTTGTCGGATGGGACGAGCTGTACACCGTGGACACTGCAGGCAATATCGCCGCCTTGCTCCTCGCTCGCGAGCTGGGAGGCGATTTCCTCACGGCTTTCATCACGGCGGTGGCCTTCAGTACCATCCTGTCTGTCGTCACGGGACTACTCATTGCTGCCACGTCATCCTTCAGCCACGACGTCTACAACCATATCCTCCGCAAGGGGCGGGCGACGGAGCGCGAACAACTGCGAGTGGCCAAAATGACGGCTGCCACCGTCGGGTTTACGTCTATCCTCCTTTCTTTGAAGCTGGAAGGTTTTAATGTCGCTATTCTCGTCTCGTTGGTGTTTGTCGTCTCCGCTTCCACCAACTTGCCGATTTTACTGCTGACGTTTTATTGGAAACGCTTTAACTCGATTGGGGTTGTGAGCGGGACAGTTGCAGGTTTAGCCACTTCCTTACTCCTCGTCGTGACAGGGCCGTACGTGCTCAACGTCATTCCCCTCTCCAATCCCGGTATTATCGCTATCCCCTCCGGTTTTCTCGGTGCGGCCGTCGGAACGCTCATCGCCGGGAAAACCACTGACGACCGGCATTTTCAGCGATTCTGGTTCTTATCGCAAACCGGCAAGTCGCTTTCAAAAAAGGCGAATGACAAGGGAGGAAGGTGACCATGGTCTCCATCACGCTCGTTCTGTTTGAACGCACCGGCCTTCTCCTCGTCGTAGCCTTTATGTTGACCCGCATCCCGACTTTTCGTCACCTGCTTGACAGAGAACTCGGTTTGAAAACAGTCATCTATCACGCCGCGATCTTCGGTGCATTTGGCATTGTCGGCGCTCAGGCCGGCATCGTGTTCCACGACGGGGAAATCGCGTCCCGGTTTTGGGTGACGACGTTGGAACGAGGAGAAACGTTAATCGGATCACATCTGGTGGCCATCGTCATCGCCGGTCTGTTGGGCGGGTCTTACGTCGGCTTGGGAGCAGGATGTGTGACGGCCGTGTACTTCTACTTTTTGAGCAGTGACACGGTTATCGCTGATATGCTCGCTTCGGTCTTGACAGGTTTGTTCGCCGGGTTAACGGCACGCTTTTTTTCTAACGAGCGCGTCATCGCACCGGCGAAAGCGCTGTTCATCGGCATGTTCGCCCCGATCTTTCACGTCTGTTTGCTGCTCGCGTTCACTGAGTCGCCTGACCAGACGGTCGCCCTCGTGAATACAGTTGGTATTCCACTGGTGATTACCAACAGTGTCGCCATCGCTATATTCACCACTATGATCCGCGTCGCGCTACACGAACAGGAGAAGGAAACGGCACTGGAAACAGAGCGGGCCCTCCACATTACGGAACAAGCCCTCCCCCACTTGCGGCAAGGCCTTCACCGGGACACCGCCACCAAAATCGCCCGTCTCCTGTACGATGAATTAAAGACGGCGGCCGCGGCCGTCTCCATTTCGAATACGGAGCACGTACTGGCGCACATCGGCCTCGGCAATGACCATCACCGTCCGGGCGAATCGTTAAAAACCCGTCTCTCGCAAAAGGCGCTGAAAGAAAAAGAGATGCAAATCGCCTACACGCCGGAACACATTCAATGCCAGCACAACGGGTGCCCGCTGCAAGCGGGCATCATTCTGCCCATTAGCCAGTCCGGAGAAATCATCGGACTGATCAAATTGTACTACCGCCGCCCGCAACAAATACGCAAGGTAGACATCGTGCGCGCCGAAGGACTGGCAAAACTCTTCTCCCATCAATTGGATGTCGTAGCAGCAGAGGAAATGAAATCGCTCCTCAGGGAGGCGGAAATGCGAAACTTGCAAGCGCAGATCAACCCACATTTCTTGTTTAACACCCTCCATCTCATTCAGGTGTTAATTCGAGTCGACACGTCACTGGCCCGCCACATCACGGTCCAGTTAGGGCGCTTCATTCGCGCCAATTTGAAATCGACGTCTCGCCTCCTCATTCAGTTGGAGCAAGAACTCGAACACTTTTTCGCGTACTTGGAAATTGTGAAAGTCCGCTTCTCCCATCGCATTGCGATCGAGTACGACGTGGACGACAGAATCAGCGACGCTGACATCCCTCCGTTTACGTTACAGCCCCTTGCAGAAAACAGCTTGCAACACGGTCTGAAACGGGCCAAAAGTGGCAAACTCAGCATACGTGTGAAAAAGGAAGGAGAACGCATTTACTTTGAGATTCGGGACAGTGGCGACGGTTTCCCCGAACACCTCTTGGACAGGCTGGGGAAGATCCCTTTACCGAGCCAAAAAGGAAACGGCATCGGCCTGTACAACGTGAATCAACGATTAGTGGGAATGTTCGGCGAATCGGCACAGTTGCACTTTCACAATCTCCCCTCCGGCGGGTGTTCCGTTTCGTTTAGCATTCCGATCCGGCACGAACATCGCGATGCAACTTCCAGTTCATCCTCCCCCGGCTGAACGCGTATGCCGCTTTTCCATTGAGACGCGGTTAATGTCCATTCAAACCGAAAATCGTGCAGTTGATGTCTGAAAAACGACCGTTTGGACGAATTTTTGTAACTTTCGGAAACAATCTATTACTATGAATACTAGAATTGCAAGCGCTTTTATATTCAAAAGGGAGGAGGAGGTGTCACCGGTGCAAACTCTCGACGAAAAACAAACGAGCTACTGGAAAAAAAACTTATCCCTCATCCGTAATCTGTTGACCATTTGGGCCCTCATCTCTATCGGCGGCGGCATTTTGTTCGCTGAGCCACTCAGTCGTGTGAAGTTTTTTGGCGTGTCCCTTTCGTTCTGGATCGCCCAACAGGGGGCCATCATCGTCTTTATTCTCTTGATCCTCTTCTACGCCATCCGCATGGAACAGCTGGATCAAGCGTACATCCGGGACGTGATGGAAGACAGATAAACTTTTGAAACTGGAGAGAAGAGAGGGGTTAAAGTGAGTACTGAAGCACTGACGATCATGTTGGTCCTCGTGACGTTCGCCGTGTATACCGGCATCGGCTGGTGGACACGGGTGCGGGATACGTCCAACTTTTACGTGGCAGGCAAAGAAGTGCCGACGGTGGCCAACGGCGCGGCCATTGCCGCCGATTGGATGTCGGCGGCGTCGTTTATCTCCATGGCCGGCCTTGTGGCGTTTTTAGGTTTCGACGGAACGATTTACCTCATGGGGTGGACGGGAGGCTATGTGCTTCTGGCCCTTTTGCTCGCTCCCTATTTGCGAAAATTCGGAAAGTTCACCGTGCCGGACTTTATCGGCGACCGCTACTATTCCAGCGCAGCGCGGGCAGTAGCGGCTGTCGCCACCATCTTTATTTCGTTGACCTACATTTCAGGTCAAATGCGCGGCGTCGGCATTGTGTTCAGCCGGTACTTACAGGTGGACATCGTCGCCGGCGTCATCATCGGAATGGTGATTGTCGGATTTTTCGCCATTTTAGGGGGGATGAAAGGCGTTACGTGGACCCAGGCGGTACAGTATTTCGTGTTGATAATCGCCTTTATTATCCCGGCGTGCGCCATCGCCTTTCAGCTGACGGACAATCCGGTTCCACAACTGGCCCTTGTCGGCAGCGACCTCGCAGAGCGCCTGGGACACATACAGGTCGAGCTGGGGATGTCTGAGTACATGGCGCCGTTTACGGAACTGTCCATGTTGAACGTCTTCGCCGTGACGCTCGCTTTGATGGTCGGGACAGCCGGTCTGCCCCACGTCATCGTCCGCTTCTACACGGTGAAAAGCGTGAGCGCGGCGCGGTGGTCCGCTCTGTGGGCCATTATCTTCATCGCCCTCCTTTACACGACGGCACCTGCTGTTGGCGTATTCGCCAAGTACAATCTCATTGACCACATTGCCGACAAACCGTTGGAAGAAGTGCGCCAGATTGAATGGGTCGACAAGTGGGAGACGACCGGTTTACTCCAGTTCGACGACAAAAACGGGGACGGGATCGTCAACTTCACTGGCGATGACAGCAATGAAGTGGTCATCGATCAAGACATCATTGTCCTGTCCACACCGGAAGTGGCCAATTTGGCTCCCTTTGTGATCGCGCTCGTAGCCGCCGGCGGTATGGCGGCAGCTCTGTCAACGGCTTCGGGGCTCTTGATCACGATGTCCAGCGCCGCGTCCCACGACATTTACTACCGCATCTTCAAAAAGACGCCACCGAACGGCAGAGGTTGCGCATGGGGCGGATTGCGATGTTTGTCGCCCTCTTGATCGCAGCGTACGTCGGCATCAGACCCCCTGGGTTCGCAGGGGAGGTCGTCGCCCTCGCCTTCGGTTTGGCAGCGGCCAGCTTATTTCCAGCGATTCTCCTCGGTATCTTTGACAAGCGAATGAACAAAGAAGGGGCCGTGTCAGGTATTCTGACCGGGCTCGTCTTTACGTTGACCATGATCGTGCTGATACGGTCTGACGCTATCCTCGGGACGGAAGCGCCGATTTTAGACAGTTTCTTCGGCATCAACGCACAAGGGGTCGGCGTCGTCGGCGCAGTGTTAAATTTTGTCGTCTCTTTGGTCGTGTCCCGAAACACGGCAGCACCGCCGGCAGAAATCCAGCAACTGGTCGAACACGTGCGGGCACCTGAGGTCGAGGTTTTGGACGAGGTGGCAAGTTCCAAGTCATAAAGGGAACGGCTGGCTGAGAGAGGAGGGGTTCCACTGACAGGAGCATTCGTCTATGCTGGCCTCACTTTAGGTCTGTACTTGATCCACCCCCGACTGGATGTACGGGCTTTCCGCAAAGTGTTGGGCATTACCTTATTTTTGGAGTTGTTCTACCTCACGGGTCACTATGCCGCAGGTTGGCCGTTTCCAACGCCGACCGTCATTTTGCACCTCTTCACTGTATCAGGGTTGGGTGTCGCGCTCGGAATACTGTTTGCAAAGGTGTGGCCCATTTCTCCGCAAACAGGCATCGAACGCGTGTTGCGCACGGCTTTGTTGGTCATCCCGGCTTTAGGCTTGGGGATCGGCATACAGGTTTTGTTGCAAGGTCCGCAAGCGACTCAGGCGATTTACCTCATCTTTGCCTTTGCCGCCTGGTTCGGCTCCAGTCACATCAAGCGGGCGCACATAGAGTCGTAAAGAGAAACACCCCTTCAGCAGAAATCCTTTCCTGCTGAAGGGGTGAACACACTTGCACAAGTCTTGCGTCACATCAGTCAATGACCCGGCGTGCGGTAATGAACGCCCGGTCCAACCAGCTGCCCTTAAAGGTGTCGTAACGCACGCCGCCTGGACCGTACGTGTGTAACACTTTTCCGTTTCCAGCGTAGATAGCCACATGGGAGATGTTGCTGGAGTAGCTCGTACTGGTAAAGATCAGATCGCCCTTTTGCAAATTGTTTTTGGAAACAGGCGTTCCAACCTGTGCTTGCTGTCGAGAACTGCGCGGCAACGTGATCCCATTTTCAGCAAACACGGTTTTCGTGAAGGACGAACAATCAAACGTGTTCGTCTGCCCATAAGGGGCTCCGTACTTGTACGGTGTTCCCAAATATTTTTCCCCTGTTTTGATGATCTTGTCCGCGACACTCGAATGGCCGGCTTCCGTTTCCTGTTCAGGATCAGGTTGAGACTCGACAGGTTGAGGGTTTACCGGTTGCACCGGTTCCGGCTGTACAGGCTCAGATGGCGGCAATTCGTCAGATCCAGTTTCCGGCAGTTCTGGCTGAGGCGTTTCCACCGGATCCGGTTGGCTCACCTCGACGGGTTGAGGTTGCACCGGTTGCTTCGTTTTTGACCCCGAGTGAAAGCCGTTAAATTCGGCCCCTGTCGCTTGCTTGTACACACGTTTGAATAGGTCCATCGCACTTGCAGCCTCAGCTTGTCCACTTAACAGAGAGAATGAACTTATGGCAAGTGCGAAGGCAAGCGATAGGAGCATCACCTTTTTGTATCTTTTTTTGCGAAACATGTCTCTTCCTCCTTCTCCTCTCAATGTTGCTTCGGTTGAACCTGCACCGAGACATTGTACATGGTAACATGAAGACAAGAGCCGTGGGCGATGTAAATGTTACCAGATAATTTCCAGTCATTTTTCGGTAACTTTTCCAGTAAAACTATCGTTGTCAATGAATTGTGGTACATTCACGACGCGATTGTCGCCCACACGAGCAGGAGGAATGGTGTATGCGTGTAGTAGTCGGGTCCCACAATCCGGCCAAAATCGAAGCGGTACATACTGCGTTCGAAAAAATGGGGCTGGAAGCGAACATAACCGGGGTGGACGTGGAGACTGGCGTCTCCGCACAACCGTTTACAGATGAAGAGACGATTGAAGGCGCCATCCACCGGGCAGAAAACAGTTTGAACGCCCAGGACGGGGAAGTGGTCGACTTTGGTATCGGTCTGGAAGGAGGGGTGGTGGAGACCCCATACGGCCTATTCGTGTGCAATTGGGGGGCTGTCGTGAGCAAAGACGGGGTCGTCGGCATCGGCGGCGGACACAGAGTTCAACTCCCGGATACCATCGCCCAGGAGTTACGGGAGGGGAGAGAACTCGGTCCGGTTATGGACCGATGGGCCGGCGGGCACGACATCAAAAAGAGGGAGGGGGCAATCGGTGTGTTGACCAATCATCGCATTACGCGCGTTACCATGTTTCGCGATGTGGTCATTTGTGCCTTCGCCCGGTTTTCAAATCCGCAGTTTTACGTCGGAACGTAAGTCGCTCAAGCGGCATAACCGCTATCGAGCCAAAGCGGTGAAAAGCATACGACGTGGCGAAAGGGAGTTGCCTCAAAAGCCCCTAAATTGAATCAGGCGCAGGAAAATGAACCATTTCCTTCGCCTGACTTGCATCTAACGAATCCCCCTCTTACAGCAGCCGACGGATACCTGCCAATTTCAGGAAGTTGTCGGCCAGGGATACGATTCCGTAGGTGGCTACATTCTCGTCACATCCATTCCGATGTAACCAAACGAGCCAATCGTCAAACGTCCCTCACCCTTTCACCGAACCGGCCAGCAACCCGCGGATGAAATACTTGCCCAGTAAGATGTACACGATGAGCGTGGGCAAGGCGGCCAGGAGGGCTGCCGCCATTTGGACGTTCCACTGAACGATTTGGCTGCCGGACAAGTTTTGCAAGGCGACCATAACCGGTTGAGACCCGACGCTCGTAATGGTCACCGCAAACAGAAACTCGTTCCAAATGTTTGTAAACTGCCAGATGCAGACGACGACAAACCCGGGGACAGAGAGTGGTAACACGATAGAACGGTAGATCCCTATAAAACCGGTACCGTCTATTTTCCCCGCTTCCAACAGTTCATCCGGAATTTGCGCATAAAAATTGCGGAATATGAGTGTCGTGATCGGAATGCCGTAGACGACGTGGACGAGGATCAAGCCCGGAATGGTGTTGTACAGCCCGATACTCTGCAAAAACTGCAAGAGCGGAATTAAAATACTCTGGTACGGAATGAACATCCCGAACAACATGGCCGTAAACAGCCATTCCGATCCCTTAAATTTCCACTTCGAGAGAACGTATCCGTTCAGAGATCCGAGTAGAGCCGAGAGAAGCGTGGCCGGCACCGCCAGGTACACACTGTTGAGGAAGCTGGGCAATAGCTTTTCCAGGGCGATGCGGTACCCTTCCCACGACAGCGTGTCAGGCAGTTGCCACATGGCGTCCAGGGACGCTGCAGACGGCGGTTTAAAGCTCGTCACCACCATCACATAGACGGGGGTCAAGAAGGCGACAGCGAAAACGGTGAGAACAGCGTACACCGCCCCCCGCTTCAATCCGCGTGCAAGCCTCACCGGGCATCCCCCTTCCGGTTGGAGATCAAGTACGGCACCATAAACAGGGCCACCATGAAGAGCATGATCATGGCGATTGCGGCGCCGTTGGCGTAGTTATTCGCCCGAAAGGTCGTCTCAAACATGTACACTCCCGGGACATCCGTGACAAAGTTGCTGCCTGGCCCGGTCATAGCGTAGATGAGATCGAAAATTTTGAGCGAAATGTGCGCCATCATGATCGAAATACTTATCGTGATAGGCATGAGCATCGGAAACACGATTTTGCGGTATATCTGGGATTCTGACGCCCCGTCCACGCGGGCGGCTTCGCGCAGTTCTTCGGGAATGGCCCGCAAGCCGGCCAGATACATCGCCAGCGAAAATCCCGTCATTTGCCATACTGCGGCCAAAATGACGGCGATGATAGCCAGCGGTATCCCGAACTCGATCTCTCCTAGGGGAATACCGAAGGCGATGGTCGTATCTGTATACCATTTGGGCACGTTGTCAACACCCATCTTTTGCAGCAACAGATTGACCCCGCTGCTCGGGTTCAATACCCACTGCCACACGACCCCCGTCACGACGAATGACAGCGCCATTGGAAACAAAAACACGTTCCGAAAAAAAGACTCGAACCGCAGTTTTTGATCAATGAGGACCGCCAGCAGAAAACCTAACCCAAGGGTGCCCAAAATGAACAAGACGGTAAAGACCAACGTATTGCGCAAGTCCGATTGAAACCGGAAGTCCTGAAAAAGGGTCACGTAATTGTGAAATCCGGCGAAGGAAACATCCGGCACGAGGGACCTCCAGTTGCTGAGGGACACGTAACCGGTCCAACTGATAAACCCGTAAACAAAAACCGCAACAGCCAGAACGGAAGGCGCCAAAAACAAAAGCGGCAGATACTTCTCTGACGACGATTTCATCTGTTGGCCTGTCACCACCTCTTCCGTTTCTCGCCGTAAACCGCAAATCGGTCCAAAAGTAGAGAGGAGTCCTTGCGGAAACGGTAACAAATTGTGTTCAAACCCGGCGCGATCTAGGACGAAAACGCAGCAGCGTTCCTGCCGCGTTTCCGTATTTAGCGCATATTGTGGGCGCTTGCTGCATCTTCCAGCGACTGTATCAGCTGATCCACATCCCCTTGCGTGACGAACACGTTGACCGCCTGGTTCGCCTGCGTCAAAAATCCTTCAGGTGCAGCCGAACCGTGGGCTAGGCTCGGCGTCAAGACACTGTCTTTAAAGTCCTCCATCGTCTCCTGTCCGTACTCGTCGTATTTGGAAGGATCTGCGTCGATTCTAGCTGGAATCGACCCTTTCAGCGGATTGAACGTGTCTTGCGCTTCGACCGATCCGAGGAACGACAAAAATTGTTTGACGGCATCGGGATTTTCGACGTTTTTCGGCAATCCGAACGTGTCCGTGATGACCATGAACTCCCCGTCCGTTTCCGGCGTTTCGATCCAGCCGAAGTCTTCGTTCGCCGTCAGTTCTAGATCAGTCGTGAAGTACCCTTTCGCCCAGTCGCCCATTATGTTCATTCCCGCTTCCCCGTCGGCGACGAGCTGTGCCGCGTCCTGCCAATTTCGGGCTGCGTGGTCTTCATTGATGTACGTCAACATCTTGTTGAAAATGTCCACCGCTTCCCGAAATTCCGGGCTGTCAAATTTCAGTTCGCCTGACCACAGTTGGTTGTATTTGTCCGGGCCGAGAACCCCCAGTGCGACATTTTCAAGAATTTGCGTCGCGGTCCACGGTTCTTTATCCCCGAGGGAAAGGGGAGTCACACCGGCTTTCTTCAACTCTTCCGCCACGGCAAAAAATTCGTCAAACGTCGTCGGAGGTTCCAACCCGTTTTCTTCAAACACTTTTGTGTTGTAAAAAATTACATTGCCGCGGTGAATGTTGACAGGAACCGAGTAAATGTTGCCGTCTTTGCTGACGAGGTCAATCAAGTCTTGCGGAAATTTGTCCATCCACCCTTCTGCTTCGAAAAGGTCGTTAAGTGGCTCCATTTTGTCGGCGGCAACCCAGCCGTCATTCAATTCGGAACCACCGTGAACTTGGAACGTCCCCGGCGGGTCGTCGGCCTGCATGCGGCTGGCCAGAACAGCCTTCGCATTTGTTCCGGCTCCTCCGGCCACCGCGGCGTTGACGACCTCGATCTCTGGATGCTGCTCCTGGAACAAATCGATCAACGCCAGCAATCCGGCCTCTTCACCGGCTCCCGTCCACCAGCTGAAAATTTCGACAGACCCACTTGATTCAGTGCTTTCGCTTCCTTCTGTCTCTTGCCCATTACTTTCTTCGGTGCCGCCACCTTCCTCACCTCCCGTTTCACCGGAGCTACAGGCGGCGAGCACAAGTGCAAACGCAAAAAACAGGGCCAGCCACGTCATCCCCTTGTGACGCTTCATGGCAGTAGTCCCTCCCTTTTTCTGAGTGTATAGGCTTTCATTACAACCTTACAAAAGACTGGCCATCATGAGTGTTCTTAATGCCTTCACTTTATTGTCTTTTTCTGTCTGATCTTGTTACCTTGCAGAAAAGTCTAGCATTTTGTTGCGATGTTCTATACTTTTTTGTGCCCCTGGCGCCGAAAAGCGGAGGGTGTTACGCCAGTCGTTTTTTTGAAAACGCGGCTGAAGTAGTTCGGGTCCCGGTACCCGACTTCAAAACAGATCTCTTTTAAGCTTTGATCAGACGTTAATAATAGGTGTTTCGCTTTTTCGACGCGAAGTTGCGTGAGATAGTCGATAAACGTGACACCGGCTCGCTCTTTGAACAGTTTACTGAAGTAATACGTACTCAGTCCGACGTGTCCGGCAACCGCTTCCAACGTCACGTTGCCTTGAAAGTGGTCGTCCAAATACGCTTTCGCTTTGTCAAAATAACTTTGATGCTGCTGTTCCAACCGGTCCTTCACCGTGTGCACGATTTGTCGCAGGCGGAGGATGGCCGTCTCCCGCATCTCTTCCACAGCGGAGAACGCATCGAATCGCGTGTACGTACCGTCGGGAGTACCGACATCGCCGCTTACGCGCAACAACACGACGAACAGTTCCGACAGGTAACGGCGGATGTCTTCAACGCTGTGTCCGGTGAACTCCACAACGCGGTCGAAAAACTCGTCAAACAGGCGCACTCCCGTTTCTGTGTCACCTTGCCGTACAGCTTCCAGCAGCTGTTTTTCTTTGTGCAACAGCCATTGGCCCGTGCCCGGTTTTGACCGCTCGACATCTTCGTAAAAACACAGTTGTTGGTGCCGGTGGATACGGCGCAGCGCTAACAGCGCCTCCTGGTAAGAGTAACGCATCGATTGCACATTTTCGACGAAACGTCCAACCCCTCCAGCGTAACAAAGGTTCGAGTCGATCCTTTGCGTCTGTAGGCGGCGGGAAAATGTCCGGAACAACTGCATCGCTTTGCTCCGGTGGGACAAGCCCTCTGTCTTCTTTTCACTTTCAAACACGGCAATCGGTATTTGTTGGCCGATCAGCGGCCCGACGAGGCAGACTGCCAGTTGTTTCAACTGCTTTTTCACCATCGTGTACATTTTCTCTCGATGTTCAGCGCAAACGGGGGCGTGATCTTTTCGCCAGACGCGGAGCAACAGGATGTACCCTCCGCCTGTTTCGTGAATATTGAGCAGACGGCTCAGCTCTCGTTCTGAGACTTCGTGCACGTGCCCAAAAATAACCGTCGCCATCCACTCGGTTTCGGCCAGGGGGAGGATGGTGTGGTAACGTTCAGTAAGCGCCAACTTCTCCGCTTGTTCAGTCCTTTCTTTTTCGATGATGTGCACGATTCGGTTCAAAACTTTGGCGATCTCTTCCTTCTTGTACGGTTTTAACACATAATCTTTAATCCCCAGCTGTATCGCCTCTTGGGCGTAAGCAAACGTATCGTAAGCCGATAAAATGACGATTTTCGTCGACGGGTGCCGCTTTAAAATTTCACGGGACGCCTGCAAGCCGTCGATGCCGGGCATTTTAATATCCATGGTGACGATGTCCGGATGGTGCCGCTCCACTGCCTCCACGGCTTCCCGCCCATTGGCGGCTTCCCCCACGACTTCGACGGCAGGGTGCGACCGCTCTACCATCATTCTGAGGCCGCTTCGCTCGATCTGCTCGTCATCGGCTATTAACAGTTTGTACATGTTGCCCCTCCTTTCCTTTTCCTGCCGGAAGCCACAGTCGAACGGTCGTGCCTTCCCCTTTGCGGGACTGGATGTCCATCACATGCTCACATCCGTAGTAAAGGCGTAACCGCTGCACGACATTGCTTACGCCGATTCCCGTCGTGTCTCGAGAAGAGGGGTTCGTCCCTTGGCGGAGATTCGACAGCGTCCCCTCGTCCATCCCCACTCCGTTGTCCGTCACTTCAATGACGACGTACTCTCCCTTTGTGTAGACATTTAACCGAATCACCGCTTCCCGGGTAAGGGAATCAATTCCATGATGGAAGGCATTTTCGATGATGGGTTGAATCGTCAAACACGGTATCTTTTGTCGGATGCAGCCATCCTCGACGTGGAGTTCAAACGAGAACCGATCGCCGAAGCGTGCCTTTTGGATCTGGACGTAATCCCGGACGTGGTCCAGTTCGTCTGCCAGCGTGACCGCTGTGTCCGTCTGTTTTAAATTGTAACGAAACAACTTGGAAACCGTCACGGTCAAATCTCCTGTTTTGTCTGCTCCTTCCATGTAGGCCATTTTGGAAAGCGTGTTTAACGTGTTAAACAAAAAGTGAGGATTGATCTGGTTTTGCAGCGTTTTCAATTCCATTTCCTTTAACAGGCGGTCCATTTTTAACCCTTTGATCGTCTGCTCCTGCAGTTTGCGCTCAAGCACTGCTTTTTCCTTCATCTCTTCCACGAAAGCTTGAATGCTGTTTTTCATCGTATTAAACGTCTCCGTTAAAAGGCCGATCTCGTCCCTCGTCGTCACCGGCACGGGGGGACTGTTAAAGTGGCCCTGGGAGATCTGCCTCGACTGCAAGGCAAGCCTGCGAATGGGCCGTGTGATGCCGTTGGAAAAAAAGTACGTAAACACGATGCTCAACACGAGGAACAACGCGGATGCTCCGGCCCCCATCGTATGGTAATAGCGGTTGCGGGCGATGACATCGCTGAAAAATTCACGGTAGTTCGTCAATTCCATGTGAATGAGTTCCAACGTCGTATCTGTCACCCACGCGGACATTTGTTCGATTTCACTGCGCTGGTACGCATACTGCTGAAAATCTCCTTTTGACAGCAAATCGAACGCTTTGTCCATGTTGCGCGTCATGTAGGCAATCATGTGGTAGTAATTTTTTAACAAGTAGCGGTTTTCCGGATTGTGGATGACTTCCAGCAACCGTTCCCGCTGATCCAACAACAACGTTTTATTCTGTTCGTACACGGTCACGTAATCGTCGGACGGATGCAGCGTATACTGGCCCAGAGAGTCGTTTAATACGCGCGTTCGTTGAGAAATTTCATTGAGCACCAAAAAGCGCTGCAAAATATCGTCGTACTGTTGGATGGACTTCTGGCTGCTCACGTAAATCCAAAATGAAACCGCACTCATTAAGACGATTAAAAACACCATGTACAGCATTAACTTGTTCTGAATTTTCGTCACGCCTCTTCCCCTCTCTACGCATACATCCTCGTCGTCTTCTCCAATCGAACTTCGCTATGGACCGGCTGGATTCCTGCCATGGTGTGAACGCGACGCACCGGGTCAAAAAATAAACACCGTATACAAACCGTCCGGTAAGTTGTTATAATATGGCTGTTCTTATAAATTTTTTTCCGTTTGGAGTAGACAATGGCTGTTTTAGACATTCAACAATTAACAAAAACCGAAGGCAATTCCACACTGCTTCCTCCAGTAGATTTACAAATCCACGAACGGCAATGTGTCGCGATCTGGTGCAGGCACGAGATCGGAAAAGCATTACTTCACCTGTTGGCAGGATGGGCTCCTCCATCTGAGGGTCGTATCGTGTTGCAAGGGCACTTGCTTTCCGAAAACAGTAAAAATTTGATGAAGCAAGTCGGCGTGTTGTTTTTGGATGACCGTTCATACGGGCGGCTGAAAGTGAAGGAATACCTCTCATTCTTCAAGCGTTTATACGGAGTGAACACGCCCCTCGACGATGTGATTCAACAGGTGGGGTTGCGTGACAAAGAAGGGACGCGTTGTTCACGCCTGACCTTCTCGGAAAAAAGGCGCCTGCACCTCGCCAGGTGCATCATTCACCGGCCCGCTCTTGTCCTCTTGGAGGACCCCGAACACAATGTCGACATGGAATCACGCGCGATCATACGCCGCACCATCGAGTACTTGACGGACAGTGGAACAGCCGTACTGCTGACCACGCCTTTTTTGGAGGATGCTATTTCCATAACGGGCGATGTATACCGTCTAAACGAACAAGGATTGAAAAAAATCGAAACGTCCGACGCAGACGATGACAGCCTGAACGATGTAAAAGAAAAAGACGAACCGACCTTAGACAGTGGACATGACACCGATATGATTCAACCTGTTCGCCTTGAAAAAGTTCCGGCAAAATGGGGCGATAAAATCATTTTATTCGATCCGGTCGAAATCGACTTCGTTGAAAGTGTAGAAGGGGTGTCTCACCTTCACGTAAAGGGAGAAAGTTTCCCCTGTGCGCTGACGCTGTCCGATTTGGAATTTAGGCTGAATGGATACGGGTTTTACCGCTGTCACCGCTCCTACGTCGTCAATCTGCAACGCGTACGCGAAGTGGTAAAGTGGACGCGCAGCAGTTACAGCCTCATTTTAGACGACCAAAAGAAAAGCTCCATTCCCCTCTCGAAAAGCAACTTAAGTGAACTCAAAAAAACGTTAGGCTTCTAACCTGGTCATTTCACTTCAATATGTGCACCATCTAGCTCCTTTTTAACACCTTTCACCGCAAATGTAATGCAAGGGGTGTCTGTCTCGGGTACGATGAATGCGTACTAGACAGAACATCTAAAGAGGTGAAACGATGGAACACGTCATTGAAGTGGACAATCTCGTCAAGTCCTTTGGGGACAAAACGGCACTCAAAGGCATCAGCTTTCGTGTTAAAAAAGGCGAAATTTTTGGTTTCCTCGGCCCGAGCGGGTCAGGTAAAACAACGACGATTAAGATTTTGACATCGCAACTGTGGCACACATCTGGCACTGTTTCTGTTTTTGGTCAAGATGTACAGTCCCTCGATCCTCAAACATTTGCCAGAAAAATCGGCATTCTCACCGATAATAGCGGCTTGTACGAGCGGCTGACGGTTTACGACAACTTAAAACTTTTCGCCCAGTTGTACGGTGTGGACGACGGCCAAATCGAACGTGTCCTGCGAGACGTCGGTCTTCTGGGAGAAAAGAGAAAAACGGTAAAAAAACTGTCTAAAGGCATGAAACAACGTGTCACCTTGGCCCGTGCCATCTTGCATCAGCCAGAGCTGTTATTTTTAGACGAACCGACTGCCTCTCTCGACCCCGTCACCATCCAGCACGTTCACAAGGTGCTGCGGCGTCTGAACGATTCAGGCACGACGATCTTTCTGACGACCCACAACATGCAAGAAGCGGAAGACTTGTGCGACCGCGTCTCCTTCCTGAACGAGGGAACGATCTCGGCGCTCGATACGCCGCAAAACTTACGTCTGCAATATGCGGATCGCACCTTGACGCTTTATCTTGACAATGGCGAAACGAGGACCGTTCCCCAAAATAGAGAAGGAGCGCAAGTGGTGTATGACAGCATGGTAAGTGAACGGCTGCGCGCAATTCACTCAAACGAACCGACGTTAGGAGACATATTTGTAACGTTGACAGGGAGGGAACTGTTATGACGCTGTCGTGGAAACGGCTGAGCGCGATTATGCAAAAAGAGTGGAAAGACTTTCTCCGAAATGCACAAGTGTTAGTTATGGTGTTGATGCCGGTCATTTTTGCTTTTGTGTTCAGTAAAATTCCAGTCGATGCTGGCGAAGAGGGGGAAGCCTACATCTTTCTTGTCATGCCGGTTTTAATGGCGCTGACGATGACGGGAGCGTTCGTTCAGGCGATGATGATCGCTGAGGAAAAAGAGAAAAACACGCTCAGGGTTCTGATGCTTTCTCCCGCCACAAGCTTTGAAGTTCTGCTTGGAAAAAGTGTTCTATCTTTCGCGCTGACTCTCTTGACCATTGGCGGATGTGTCGCCGTATCCGGTCAAACCATCGGAGCGCCGCTGCTGTTTATCACCATGAGCATCCTGAGTGTGATCGTGTTTGTGGCACTGGGAACGGTCATCGGCCTCATTTCCAAATCGCTGCAAGATACGTCCATTACGGGACTCCCCATCATGTTCCTTTTTCTCATGGGACCGATTTTCAGTCCGATGCTCAACATCGACTGGTTAACGACGGTCCTCAATATCTTCCCGACACAGCACTTCATGAATGGCTCGGAACAGTTGTTCCAGGGAGGGAGCTTCAACGATGTCAAAGCGCATATGCTCAACATTGGAATCTGGATGGTGGGAGCGGTCATTGTCAGCTTCTTAGTGTATCGAAAAAAACGCTTCGACTAGACAAAACATGCTGTCCGTGTGGCTAGTAGCACCCGCCCACGCTGACATAGTGCGTAGCGGGAGAGGGGAGTGTCTTAAGACATTCCCCTCGACACCCCATCACACGAATGTGATTCCACTGCTGGTACGGCACGGGGTTTATCCCGGCCGAAAAGCTCATGGCACATTACCGTCAAATTTCCCCACGTTGATCTAAAAGATCGGCCTTGTTCGCTCAACACTTGCCAAGAAAACTGACCCCCGTAGGATCTGTCTATACTTCTCCAGTATCGGGTCGGCGGGAAAAGACTTACAGCTTATTCAAGCCGCTATTTCACCATGTCCCTCAACTGCTCGTAGCTGTTTACGACACCGTACGTCAATTGGCTGACGTTTAAGGCCGCGAAGTGTTTCCGGGCGCACGCAATTTTCGCCTTTTCCACTTCCCGCCATTCCATCGCATTCGAAGAACCCTTCGTTTCAGCCACAACGTAGCGGTAACCGTCTCGATCCTTTAACACGATGGCCCAGTCCGGATTGTACTCGCCGACAGGTGTCGGAATGAAAAAGCCTTTTGGCAGTTTGGCGTAGACGAGGACCTCTTCGCTTGCCTCCAACGCCGCGGCAAAATCCCTCTCAACTTTGGAATCTGTGACGACGTAATCGTAAACGTGCTTTTCACAAGGGTAGGCATTGTGCCCGATATGAGCCTTCACATGGCTCCGGGTAAACACCTCGTCGTCAAATGTCTGGTCTGTCACGTCATAGGTGATACCGTCGACGATGACGGCCGCTTTTTGTTCATTGATCAACCGGGCCGAGCGAATGATGAATTCTTCAGGGTTCTGTCTGAACAGGTGAAATGTGCTCTCCTTCACACCTAACAAAATGTTCACGACAGTCTTTCTAGTGAGTTTCGTTTCCTCTACCAGTTTGCCGACGAGATCGTACTTGAGCCTGGACGGAGACGGCGCATACGTCTGTGCCGCAACGGTCCCTTGAATGCGAAAAGCTTCTCCCTGGTTCAGCTGTTCGACCGAATCGATGCGCATCATGTCCCCGCGTTTGACCGTGTACTGCACAACTGGAACGGTCAATTGCCGATCGAGGGCCTGGACACACTTTCGGACGAGTTCATCTGAGTCAAAATTAACAGTGTACACCGTTTTGCGGTTGATGAGACGCCACAGTTTTTGGAACGCATCGAGCTCAAAATTGCCGTTCGGTGCCAAATGGGTCACGTGGTGGGCCCGCTCGTTCTCCACCAAACGGACCTTGCCTTCTGCGTAGATCGTGTTCACGAGTTCCAAAAAAGGCTCTCTGTGGCGGGCCAATTCCCCGGGAAGTGCCACGTCCTGGTTGTCGACCGCTTGAAAGTACGCGTCTGTCAACTGATCTTCATCGTCAATGTAGCCGTGGTGTATGAAGGACCGGTGTATCTTGTTTGCCAGTTGCTCGTCGATGTAAAGGGCCTCGCCTCGTTCGTTCTCCACGACTTTGTGCAGGAAAAAGCGGACATCAGCTTTGCGCGGGCGTCCGGACAGCATTTCGGCCATTTCGCTCTGGAGCTTTCTGGCAAAATCCTCGTAGGATTCGCTGGCCACGACAGTCAACACATTAATGTCGTGCACGTCTATGCCCGGAACGGTGGCATCGATGCGCTCCCCGTCGCGGTTGACACACAGACGCAACCCTCTGCCCACTTCTTGCCGCTTTTGAATCGTCGAATCGCTGTGCTTTAACGTGCAGATCTGGAACACGTTCGGATTGTCCCACCCTTCTTTCAACGCAGAGTGGGAAAAAATGAACCGGGTCGGCTCGGCAAAACTCAGCAGCCGCTCCTTATCCCGCATGATCACGTCATAGGCGGAGGCATCGTCAGAATCTGTCTGCCGCTTTGTGACTTTCGGGTTCACCAGCTTGTTGCTCTTTTTATCGATGGAGAAATACCCTTTGTGCGTGTGCCTCACATGGATGCTGCGCAAATAGGCGGCGTACGGATCGTCTGCAAACTCTGCCAAATAGTCGCTCACGACGGCTTCGTACTCTTCTTCGAACATGCGGGCGTATTCGCCGTTTAATGCGTTTCCTTCGGCATCGTACTGGCGGTATTTGGCTACCTCGTCGATAAAGAAAAGGGACAGCACTTTAATCCCCTCGTGATACATCTTCCGCTCTTTTTCAAGGTGGGATTTGATCGTCTCCCGGATCTGGATGCGACGAAAGTGGTGTTCGTCCACGTCGCCTTGTACGTCCCCGGCGTACAACGTGACGCCGTTTGTGAAGTGTACGGCATTTCTCAAGCCGTCGATTTCAGAGATGACGTACCCCCTGTACTGTTCGAGATGCCCCGACAGCTGGTGCAGGTCGTCATTTGACTTCACTTTTCGGATTTTCTTCTTCAGGCCGCTTTTCGTCTTCACTTCAAACTCCAAGCGGGCGACAGGGGCGCGTTTCCGGCTTAAATCAATTCCTTCCAGGTACAGGTAACGGTCCGATCCGCCCGACCCTTTGACGGAAATGCCTTTTACCTGGATTTTTTTGACGAGTTTCTTGTTGTACGCATCCAAGGCGTCCAGGCGGTAGACTTTGTTGTACTCTTTCTTGTGGGTGGCCGAGTAGCGCAATGTAAAGAGCGGATTGAACAGTTTCAGGGCTTCAGCCGTCTTCTTCCCCTCCACAGACTGGGGTTCGTCTATGACGAGTATGGGGCGGGTGCCGGCTATGACGTCGATCGGCTTCCGGGACTGAAAGTCGTCCAGCTCCATGTATATCCGCCGTGCGTCTTTCCCTCTGGCGGAGAACGCCTGGGAATTAATGATCATCACATTGAGGCCGGAGTCGCTCGCGAACGTCTCGATGTGGTGCAAATATTTCGAGTTGTACACAAAGTAACGGGCTTTCGTGCCGTAGTCTTCCATGAAGTGATCTTCCGTCATTTGGAAGGATTTCAGCACGCCTTCGCGGATGGCAATGGAAGGCACGACGACGATAAATTTGCTCCAGCCGTACGTCCGGTACAGTTCGAACATCGTTTTGATGTAGGTGTACGTCTTTCCAGTGCCCGTTTCCATCTCGACGGTCAGGTTGTACCGGCCTTCCAGTTTTTCCGACTGTTTCAATCCGTTTCGCCGCTGGACGTTCCGGATATTGGCCAAGACGTCTCGCTCCGCCAGTTCAATCTGCCTATTTTTAAAACCGATGCCTTCTGCCGTCAGCTGTAAATACGAGTCTACATCGATCTGCTCAGGCTCGTTCCTCCTGCCCGTATTCAATGTAAACACGGCTCTGGCGTTTGGCTGACCTGTGAAACAGTCCACTACACTGCTCACCGCATCTAGCTGAAACGGTTGGTGCTTAAATTTTAATTTCAATCCGCTCACCCTCCTACATCACGTTGACTTCTGTATGCGGTGAAAGTTGTTTAAACGTCTCCTCCGCATTCATCCGTGCCGCATCGTGGACAAAGGAGCTGTCCCTAAACACAACTTTGCGCGGTTGTGCCTCGGCGATGGCTTTTACCACTCCTTCCGGTACATCCTCGTCAAAACAGGCGACAAGGGTGTCCCCTGCGACGAAGTGGACCGTCGCGCCCTCGACGATTTTAGTTTCCACGGGCAGAGACAGTTCGAGTCCACACTCCAGCATGACTTGAATGAGCAAATCCTCTCCGGTCCGGTCTTCTTTGATGTTCGTTTCAAACATGGCCAGTTGTCGCTGCTCCAGCTTGCCAAGAGAGCCGCCTACATCCTTCACGTTGGAAGAATCGACACGGAACACTCTGAAGCCGTCATCGATGTCAGCGCCGGTTTCTTCCTTAATTTTTCTGGCCGTCCGCCGGATGCGTTCTTTGCCGATTTCGCATATGGTTTTGTACCCGGCCCTGTAAGCTTGGGAGTTCTCAGGTGTCGCTTCAGGAAGCTGAACCATGATGTACTTGCGGTTGCCCCCGTCTTCTGCGTTCAGTTGCATCACGGCGTGGGCCGTAGTAGCAGACCCGGAAAAAAAATCCAACACGAGCCCATCCTTGTCGTGAACGAACGATTGTAACAACTCCTTGCACAATTCGTGCGGTTTCGGATTGTCAAAATTCAGGCCAATCTCTTTAAAGAAATCATCATCGCTGCCGGCAAAGTAGATCACAGACGGCACATTCTCATTCATGTTCTCTTTGAGCAAGTACTTCCTCGTCGGCTGTACCGTGTGGTCTTTCCCAAACAAAATTAAGCCTTTTTTGAGCAAGGTTTGCATCGTTTTCACCGGGTACCGCCATCCCCGGGAAGGGATGGGACACGGTTTTTTCGTGACCGGATGAATGAGCGGCCTAAAGTATTCGTCGGGAGCCTTTTTCTTATTCGGCCACGCCATCGACACAGGCCGGTAAACATCTCCGTTTTCATCGATGTTGGCGTATGCGGCCTCCCCACCCGAAAACCCCTGGCTTTTCACCCACTGAGCGAACTCCTGATTCACCGTGTCCAACGTCACGGTATATTTCCAAGACTCAAACGGTTCTTCTGATAAGCCGTATTTTTTCACCACGCGGGAAAGGTCGCGGGGGAGTTTTGTTCGACCGATTTCCGCGTACAGCTCCTTGGCTTTTTTTAATATTTTCTGGGCATTTTTTTTCGGCCGCACCAGCGGGTTGTTGGCTGTAAAAATTTTCGCATTTTTAGCGTACGCCAATATGTATTCGTGTTGGGATGCGACACCTGTCGCGTCTCCCTTCGGGTTTCCTTTGTCCCAAACGATTTCGCCCAAGTTGTTGTGGGCCCCGAATATTTCATCTAACACTTTCTGGAGGTTTGCCGTCTCATGCTCATCGATGTGGACGATGATGACTCCGTCTTCTTTCAACAGATTCCTGGCTAGCTTTAACCGGGCGTACATCATGGTCAACCAGTCACTGTGAAAGCGCCCGTTGGACTCACTATTTTGAAAAAGACGATTGCCCTCTTGATCCACTTGCCCGGATTCTGCCAAGTACGCACCGGTCTCTGCTTTAAAGTCATCCCTGTAAATGAAATCCTTCCCTGTGTTATAGGGCGGGTCAATGTATATGCACGCGACTTTGTTCAAGTACGCCTCCTGCAACAACTTCAACACTTCCAGGTTGTCGCCTTCGATGTACACGTTCTGCGTACGGTCCCAGTTGACACTGTCCTCTTGGACCGGTCTAAACGTTTTATCTGTCGGCGTATTGGCGCGAAGGATCGCTTCTTTTTTCCCCGGCCACGTGAGCTGATACCGCTCCTGATCGCCTTCTGCAATGGAATCAGACAATTCCTGTTTCAAGAGCTCGAAGTCGACTGCTTTTTTCAGCTGTCCGCTTTCATCCCTCACTTCCGTGATGACGTGGGGAAACAGCTCTCCGATCTTCTCCACGTGATCCTGAACAAGGTCAGCCGATTGCGTGGTCAGCTTGTCCATACGCGTCCTCCCCATTCCTCAAGCAGCTCACAGGTGTTTTTTAAGCCCCATGTTCAGATTATATCAAACGAATCGGCGTTCAATTTGCTGTAATTTGAGAGTCTTGGTGCCATTTTGTCGCCACCAGTGTCGTCAGCAATACGAACTCAAGTCCGTTCATGACGGTAGAACGGTGAGCTGGGATCGGAACGAGGCTGCCAACAGCCATGGCCGCGGCCCCGATAAACATCCACCTCCACTGCGTTTTTTTCCAGAGAATGGCGCCGGCGACCACTAGCACAACCGTCACGAGCATAACCATGATGCCCGAACCACCGGAGGAATCTGCTGGAACGTAGCGCAAAACGCCAGACTCCATCTTCGGTTTCAGCTCCATCCCCCATGTGACGGTCGCCACTTCAAGACCGATGAGGGCGCCTGTCAGCAGGATGGCGCCGTACAGCGCCGGTTTAGACTGCATCCCTTTGACGCCGGCGGACCTTAAAACACCTAGCGAAAACAGGACGAGTGTCGGGGTCAAAAAAGCGTGGAGCCAGTAGCAGATGAGGTTCAGATGTCGCAACAACGATCCTTCCCCGATGAAACGCCCTGACGCCGCCACAACATTGTCCAGCGCTAATCCGATTATAATAAGGTATGCGATGGAAGTGAGGGACCCAATTTGATCTCTCTGAAGGGATGTGAGCCCGCGGAGTAGCAGCCATACATAACCGACAGCATAGAGAAAGTAGAAAGTGGTATCCACACATAACAGCCCTTTTCAAAGAATTCCTTCTTGACAATGTTTCTTTCAGTTCTTATTCTGCTCATCAGGAATTCCGTTATAATACTAAGAATTAACCCTTTCAACTTAAGTCAGAAGGAAGAGGCTCATGGCACAATTGAACCGACTGGAAACTGAATCCGTGTGGCGCACGTTTGTCCGCTATCTCGTTCCGTCACTCGTCGGAATGCTGTTGATGGCGGTCAATTTCGTCGTTGATGGTGTCATGGTCGGAAACCGCCTCGGCCCGGTTGCCCTGGCCGGGGTCGGGATTGCGCAACCGGTTTATACGGTATTTCTGGCGATGTCCATTTGGATTGGGGTCGGAGCGGCCACTCTTTATTCTCAACACATGGGGGCCAAGCTGTATGAGCAGGCTCAACACATCTTTACCCAGGCGCTCTTCCTTATTTTTGGTTCGACGCTGATTATCGGGGTCACAGCTCTCTTTTTCCGCGAGCCCCTCGCGTATGCACTCGGTGCCAACGCCGACACGTATCCGTATGTGTCGCGTTATATGCATGTTTTATTGCTGTTCGGCTTTGTTTTCACAATTGAAAATGCCCTCAGCGTCTTTGTTCGCAACGACGGAAATCCGAACCTCGCCATGGTGTCTTTAATGACGACAGCGCTCGTCAATATCGCCCTCAATTACGTCTTTCTGTACGTGTTCAATTGGGGTGTGACGGGTGCGGCGTTAAGCACGATTTTGGCAGCCGTGCTCGGAATTTTGGTCCTTTGCCTTCACTTTTTCACAAAGACCAACCACTTGCGCTTCGTCCGGTCAACGTTTGACAAAAGGCTGTTTGTCCGGTCAGTCGTGATCGGTTTCCCGAGTTTCCTCTCAGAAGTCGGAATCTCGGTGTTCACCCTCGCCCACAACGTGACACTGAAATACATTGCCGGAACAGATGGAGTCGCTGCCTTTTCTGTCCTGAACTACGTTCACAGCGTGATGTTGATGGCCTTCCTCGGATTGGGGGCAGCCATCCAGCCTCTCATCAGTTATTTCCACGGTGCGCAAAACCGCGCCCGCGAACAACAAACGATGAAGATCGCCATTTGGACGGCCGTCGCCGCTGGTTCCCTGTCTTTCCTCGTCGGCTTGTTGGCAGCCCGGCCGATCGTCGCCATCTTTGGCGACTTTCCCCAGGACATTATGGCTTTAGCCGTCACGGGCGTCCGGCTGTTCTTTATTGCGTACCTGTTTATGGGCGTCAACTTCGTCATGATGACGTACTATCAATCCATCGGACACGTCGGGATGGCAACGTGGATCACCGCAGCCCGGGAAATTGTTGTGATGCTCGCATTTCTCCTTATCCTCCCGCCGCTGTTCGGTATTAACGGAGTGTGGCTTGCCATCCCGCTGTCTGAAATTGTCGTGTTGGCGACCATTTACGCGTATCACCGACGGCATTTTTAAAAGAGGCGCACGGTTTGCGCCTCTCTGTTAACTAGCTTTGAAAAGAAAATCAACATTCAAAAGGTCAGAAAAAGGTGCACCATTGCATAAAACAAAGTGCGCTTCCTCCTGAAGCGCACTGTCCTTATGTTGATTCCTTTGGTGTACGACCTGGTCGGTGGTTGAGGAAGTTTTCATACGCAAACCCTTTCACGTCTTCTTCCTTGTAATACTTTAGCAGTGTCTCGATGAACCGCTGGTATTTCGACGCATCTTCTAAGCCGTGCACGAAAGTGTCAATCCCGTCAAAATCTGAACCAAACCCTATGTGTTTCACACCGCCCAGGGCACAAAAATGCTCGATGTGAAACAGTACATCGTCCACCGTGACGGTTTCCGCCTTTTTGACGAAAGGGGGATAAAACACAATCCCGATGAAACCGCCTTTCTCAAACAATGCCGTCGCTTGTTCGTCGGAGAGGTTTCGCGCATGGTCACACACTGCTTTCGCATTAGAGTGGCTCGCAATCGGATATTCCGCTAGTGCCAATACGTCCCAGAATGACCGCTCACTCAAATGGGAGACGTCCGTCCAGATACGGTAGTCGTTATTGAGTTTTACCACTTCCTCACCTAAGCGGGTGAGGCCCGCACCCCTCTGTTCCCAGCAGCCGTCGGCGCAAAGATTAGCAAAGTTCCAGGTCAATCCGAC
Source organism: Novibacillus thermophilus (assembly GCF_002005165.1). NCBI lineage: Bacteria > Bacillati > Bacillota > Bacilli > Caryophanales > Thermoactinomycetaceae > Novibacillus > Novibacillus thermophilus. Next base: position 696,656 of record NZ_CP019699.1, on the reverse strand, counting down.
GGACCTGATCCCCAGGCGGTACAGCGTCCTCAATCTGGCCAGATCGTTGCCGATGACATCGACTCCCTCCAGCGTCAAAAGCGCGCCGATTTCCCCCGGCTGTAAACGATCGAGTGCATCCCACGACGTGATCTGTTTGATCATCGGGTGCTTCTGCAAGATTTCGGTGTGAAACAGGTCGATTTGGTCTAAAGCGACTTGAAATTGTTGCGAAGTTTGTATGGCTGGATCGACAAACACGGCAAAACACTGCACCGCCACTTGACCTTCCTTGAGACGTGTCAGATTCGTTTGCAAGTCATCCGCGTTTTCGAAACGCATCGCGCTCCCATGCTGCCACATTTTATACAAAGCATCACAATGGGTGTCCACTACTTTCAACGTCTTCCTCTCTCCTTTTTAACCGATTTCGCTGTGGACTTAAACGGCTTCAGTTCGTCGACCGTCACACAAAACGAGTTCTTTCTGCAAAGTGTGTTGACAGTTGTGGGACGCCACCGCCATAGTGTAAAGTTAACTGTGAAACAAATAGAATGGGGGAAACTTTATGAGGGAAAGGGAACAGTGGTCGTCACACCTCGGTTTCATTTTAGCATCTGCCGGAGCTGCCATCGGGCTGGGGGCGATTTGGAAATTTCCGTACGTCACCGGCATGAACGGCGGAGGCGCCTTCTTTCTGATCTTTGTCTTCTTCACCGTACTCATCGGCCTGCCGATGTTGATCTCTGAATTTGTCATCGGGCGAGGCGCGGGAAAGGAGGCCATCAGTGCTTATCAAAAGCTGGCCCCCAACAGTCAATGGGTGTGGATCGGCCGTCTGGGAGTCGTCGGCTGTTTTTTGTTGTTGTCGTTCTACAGCGTCGTCGGGGGCTGGGTCCTCATTTACAGCGTTCTGTCCCTCACAGGGAATGTCATCGACGAAAGCGCCCAATACCCGGCTCTCTTTGAACACATTATCGGGTCGCCGCTGATTACGTTGTCAGGTCTTGCCTTATTCCTTCTGTTAAACGTGTTGGTCATCGCCTCAGGCATTCGAAAGGGGATCGAGAAAGCGAACAAGTATTTGATGCCGCTCCTCTTTATCTTCTTCATCATCCTTGTCATCCGCGCTGTAACTCTAGACGGAGCTGTGGAAGGCGTGCGATTTTTCCTCGCACCGGATTTTTCCGACATAACTGCAGAAGGCGTATTGTACGCGTTAGGCCAATCGTTTTTTTCACTGGCCGTCGGGTTTTCCTGTATGGTTACGTACAGTTCGTATTTGGGCAAAACGGTGAGCATCCCGTCTTCTGCGGGATCTGTCGCCTTCATGAACATCCTCGTCTCGTTTTTGGCCGGCCTCGCCATTTTTCCCGTCGTGTTCGCTTACGGATTGGAACCGACGGAAGGACCGGGGTTACTGTTTATCGTCTTGCCCTCGGCTTTTGAACAGATGCCCCTGGGCGGACTGTTTTTAAGTTTGTTCTTGCTGTTGTTTCTGTTTGCGACTCTGACGTCTTCCTTCAGCTTGTTCGAAATTATGATTTCGGCGTTTACCGAAAAAGGAACCGCCAGAAAGCCGGTGACGTGGACAGCGGGGGCCGTAGTTTTCGCGGCGGGCATTCCGGCGGCCTTGTCGTCCAGCACACTGCAACATGTGACCTTGTTCCAAAAAACGGTGTTCGATCTGACCGATTACTTAGTGAGCAACATCATGCTTCCGCTAGGGTGCCTGTTTATTGCTCTGTTCGTTTCGTTCCGGATGAATAGGGCACTCGTCAAGGAAGAGTTCACACTCGGCAGCTCCCTGTCGCCCGTTTGGTTTTCCAGTTGGAAGTTTCTCATGGCTTGGGTCGTACCGTTTACGATCGTCATTGTCTTTTTAAGCACGTTAGGGTTTATTTAAAAAGAAACTAAATGACGTTCACTTCGGTTCCCGGCGAAAACCGTTTCAACATCTCTTCGGCGTTGAGGCGGTCGGCGTCGTCGGCGAAGGAGCTGTCCCGAAACACGGCTCTTGACGGTTTGACGGTCGCCACCGCTCTCACGACGGCGTCCGTCACGGGTTCGTCAAAACAGGCCACGAGCGCGTTCTCTGCGACAAAGTGAACTTTTCGGCCGTCCACGTCTCTCGTTTCTATCGGAAGCGACAGTTCCAGGCCGCACGCTAGAATCGCTTGCACGAGCAAGTCTTCACTCGTGCGGTCCTCTTTAATGTTGGATGCGAAAAGAGACAACTGTTCCTGGCTGAACGCCCCGGGGGAATCGGAGACGTCTTTCATATTCGAAGTGTCGACTTTAAACACTCTAAAGCCGTAGTCGATCTCGGCGCCTGTCTCTTCCCTTATCTTTCGGGCCGCCCGCCGAATGCGCTCTTTCCCCATTTCGCTAATGGTCGTGAAACCAGCCCTGTAGTAGTCGGAATTCTCGTCAACCGGCTCCGGAAGCTGGACCATGATGAATTTCCTGTTTCCCTGATCCTCCGCGTTCACCTCCATGACCGCATGGGCGGTGGAAGACGATCCGGCAAAAAAATCGAGGACGATATCGTCGCGGCCGGTGGACATCTTAATCAGTTCTTTCAACATTTTGACCGGTTTTTTGCCGCCCCTGAAGTCGATGCCGCCTTCATGGCGGATGTTGCCAAAACTTGCACTGTAGTCGTAAAAATTGATGATCGGCTTGTATTTTTTCGCTCTGCCCGCCTCGATCTCTTGGCGCCTCTCCAGGGGAACGCCAGAGTAAAATTTCCCTTTTGTGGCGCCTGGCCGTTTGGGACCGGTAAAATACCGGTACCCTAGGCCGTCTTCACCAATCCCCTCCACCTTGTACAGCGTGCCCAGTCCGTCAATGTCCGCTCTGGGGACAAATACTGGTCAAAAAACTTCCCGGACGCATTGCCCGTCAAAACTGTCCCGCTCGCCCACGTCTCTTTCAGTCCGTCGAGCCCCGGCTCGGTTTCCACAATGTCGTATTCGCCTTTTTTAAAAATCGTGACGTTCTTCCCGCCGATTTGCGTTTTGGTCCCTTCCCCTTTTTCCACGACCTTGTATTTGAATTTGTCTAACGCATACGGTTCGTAAGGTTTGTTTGGCTTGAATTGTCCCTTCGAGTAGACGAGTACTTGCTCGATGAGTTTTTGAAAGTCGTCTTTTTCCGTCAGAGATTTGTTGGCATACCTCACCTGGATGTAGAACGTTTCCACATAGTGGTTTTCGCCGAAAATCTCGTCACACATTTTCTTCAAGTTGGCCGCTTCATTGTCGTCAATGCTGATAAAGATGACTCCGTCCTCCCTTAACAGGAGTCTTGCTAACTTCAGCCTTGCGTACATCATGCTCAACCAGTCACTGTGAAACCGGCCGCTCACTTCACTGTTCTGGAACAGCCTGTTCCCCGCTTCATCCACCTGTCCCGACTGTTCCAGGTACTCGTCGGATGAATTTTTAAAATCGTCTTTATAGATAAAGTCTTTGCCCGTGTTGTACGGGGGATCGATGTAGATGCATTTGACCTTGTTCAAGTACGCCTCTTGCAACAACTTCAACGCTTCCAAGTTGTCGCCTTCGATGTACACGTTTTGTGTGCGTTCCCAGTCCACGCTGTCCGCTTTCACCGGTCTTAACGTTTTGTCCGTCGGCGTGTTGGCAAGGAGAATCGCTTTTTTCTTTCCTGGCCATGTCAATTGATACCGTTCTTTTTCCCCTCCGACAACTGTGTCCGACAGTTCTTGTTTCAGAAGCTCAAAGTCGATGGCTCGCTTGAGTTGACCGCGTTCATCTACAGCTTCCGTGACCACGTTCGGAAACAGCTGGGCGATTTTTTCTACATGTTCCTGAGTGCGATTCTTGGATTGTAAGGTGAGCTTGTCCATCGCTGTCCCCCTTTTGTCCCTGCTTCTTCCATGACTGACCTCCACGCCCCATTAAAGAACCAGAAAAAGGGCTATGACTGAGACATGCTTTTCCCACAATCACGCGCATGTCGGACAGTCCGAATAGGTGTATTTCTTATTCTAACAGAAAAGCACCGCTGTGTTGCGGTGCGTGTTTAAACGAAATTGACGTTTGACAGCAACTGAAGAAGGAAACCTAATCTAAAATGTCAGAATGTGATGATTGACGAAACTGCGGCAAGTATGCCTGATGCGCCTCCAACATCTCATCGAGCATACGTTTAGCTATCGCATCAGACGGAACGAGGGGATTGATCGTCATGGCCAAGAGCGCGGTGTGGTAATCGCCTGTGACAGCCGCTTCTGCTGCAACGCGTTCGAATGACTTAATTTGCTGCACGAGACCGCGTACGGGAACCGGAAGGTCTCCGACAGCAATCGGTTTAGGACCGTCCCTTGTGATGACACAATTTACTTCGACGGCGGATTCGGCTGGGATGCTTGCAATCGCCCCGCTATTTCTCACATTCACGGCCTGAATATCCCGCCTGTCATTAAAGATGGAATCGATGAGACTGCACGCCGCATCACTGTAGTAGGCGCCGCCGCGCTTTTCCAGCTGGGGCGGCTTCGTGTCGAGATCGGGATTTTTGTACAGTTCGAACAGTTCTTCTTCGAGCTTCTGGACGACTTCTGCCCGTGTCCCCTGTTCTTTCACTACTGCTTGCTGTTCTCGCAACATCTCATCCGTTTGAAAATAATATTTGAGGTACGGACACGGTAGCACACCCAGGGCTTTGATGAATTCCGGTTCCCATTCAATGTCGGGAATGTTCTTCGCCGTCAAACCTGGCGTTTTTTCCCCCACCATCAACGCCAACAGCCGTTCTGTCACGTTTTCGCCATCCAAGTATACGTTCAACCCGAACACCATGTGGTTGAGTCCGGCAAAATCAATACAGATGCGATGGGCTTCGACATCAAGCATTCGGGCCACGCGCATCCGCATTCCAATCGGAATGTTGCACAGCCCGATCACTTTGTCAAACTCGCCGTAGCGGAGCAACGCTTCAGTCACCATACCCGCAGGGTTGGAGAAGTTGATTAACCACGCGTTTGGGCACAGTTCGTTCATTTCACGCGCGATATCCAAAATGACGGGAATCGTTCGCAATCCTTTAAACAAACCTCCCGGCCCGTTCGTCTCCTGGCCGATGACGCCATATTTCAAAGGGATATGTTCATCTTTAGCACGGGCCTTCAATAGACCGACCCGAATTTGTGTCGTCACGAAGTCTGCATCTTTTAAGGCTTCCCTTCTGTCTAACGTCAAATGGATGTCGATCGGCACGCCAGCTTTCGCAACCATACGCTTCGCCAAGTTTCCAACGATGTTCAATTTCTCCTCGCCTTCCGGAATGTCGACGAGCCACAGATCTCTGACAGGAAGGGTGTCGTACCGTTTGATCAAACCTTCTACGAGCTCCGGAGTATAACTAGACCCGCCGCCTATCGTGACAACCTTCAATCCTCTCAAAGCTCGTCCCCTCCTAATGTTCCTAGCTCCTGATACAAGTTGACGAACTCCTCAGCCAATTCTTTTACGGTCATGGCATTCATCAAGTGATCTTGCGCGTGAACGAGCAATAAAGTGACTGGAAGTCGTTTCCCTCCCGCTTCACGTTGAATAATCTCTGTTTGAATGCGATGCGCTTTTTCAATCTCAGCCGCTGCCTGCTCTATTTTGTCCCGCGCGATGGAATACTGCCCCTTTTTCGCTGCCGCAATTCCCTCCATCGCGAGGCTGCGTGCGTTGCCGCCGTATAGAATGATTTCAAATACCGTCCCTTCAGTATGGCACATCAAGCTCTCTCCCCGTTTATAAGCTTTATATATCGCGGTACGTGATAAGATCAATATTTAATTGTTGAATCCGTTTTTTTAATTCTGGCGATGTCAAGACCGTAAACTCTTTTAATCGTTGATAGACATACGAACTTTTCTTAACAAGCGCCTCATCCACATAGCCCGGATGACAATTGATTTCTACCGTCTGAACCTTTTCGACGCTCTTAAGCAACAACGTCTCAAACATATCGATACTCACATTGTCCTTATAAAAGTCGGTAAACAGCACGTCAGTCGTTTTAACCGGGCCATAGATACCGCCTGAAGACGTCTCGCGATTCACTCTCCTTAAAGGGATCCCGTATTTTTTAGCCAATTGAACGGCGATGGGCCGTATTTCTTTGCGTGCGTGGACGTGATGATGGCTATCCAAATGAGTTGGTTTCAACCCTGTTGAAAAGAACCTCTCGATTTGGGACGTCCATTCACGTTCGATCTCTTCGCTCTCAAGCGACTGAATGTTCTTGAGGAATTCATCGTATCTGAAAAATTGCCCATTCCCATCCACGAGAGACGGTACATTTTCACTGACAGGTGAACCGCTCGTCAACACGAGATGGATCCCTACCCCTAATGTTGGATTTTGCTCAGCCAGTTGTACCGGATGCTCCAAGTCATCAACGTTACACATCATCGTCGTGGAGGAAACAATACCTGTTTGATACGCATCGACAATCCCATAGCTGACAGCGCGTGTATAGCCGAAATCATCTGCATTCACGATTAATTTCATACCCTCACCTGCTCACATGATCTACATTTTAACGGACGAACCAGCATCCGTCCCTTCAACTGTCTCTTCGTCAACAACCTCCTCTTCCGCTAACTTCCTGTCCCACGCACGGAAGAAGGGATAATAGATGGCCATCGCTAACAAAATATTGGCGATCATCAATACTGCTCCGCGCCAATCCCCTGTTGTCAACCACCCAGAAAAAGGTGCCGGTGTCGTCCACGGAACAACAGCGTACGGCCGTCCTACGAGATCGAGTGCCATCACAATGTACGTAAAAGCACCTACGGCCATCGGTGCCAAAATAAAGGGGACAATCATTATCGGATTCATCACAATGGGAGCACCGAAAATGACCGGTTCGCTAATGTTAAAGAAACTCGACCAAATGGTCATCTTTCCTAAGCTTTTTAAGTGTCTGGACCTGGCGCGCAACACGAATAGGATCGTCAACGCCAGTATCATACCGGACCCTCCGACAGCAATCCATATGGCCATAAATTGTTGTCCGACGATGTTCGGCAATTCCTCGCCGGCCACTTTGGCCGCCTGATTTTCGTCTGCGAGACTATACCAAATGGGAGCCATGACACTCGCTACAACGGAAATGCCGTGAATGCCTGCCGACCACAAAAGCTGAATGAGAAAAATGGCTAACAGTGCAGCCCAAATGCTGCTCCCCATTGCCTGCAAAGGTTCCCTCAAAATCGCTCCAACCACTTCGTGCAATGAAAGACTAAACCATGTTTGAAGCAGCAAGCTTACTCCCCATACCATACATACAATGACGAAACCGGGAATGAGTGCCGTAAATGCCCGCCATACCGAAGGGGGTACGCCGGCAGGCATTCGGATGACAAAGTCTCGCTTTTCCATCAACCGGAAAACTTCAACAGTGAACAACGCGATCAAAATAGCGACAAACAAACCTTCGCTCCCCATCAGATTCAGGGGAATATTTCCTTCCTCGGAGTGGGGGGTGGCGATTAAAAAGGCGGCCACGCTCAACACCCCAGAAGAAAGGGGGTCCATCTCATAGCTCTTCCCAAGGTTATAAGCAATGGAGAAAGCTGCGACCAATCCCATAATGCCGAACGTGGCGTCCACCGGAATGGTTAACGTCGGGACGTACGGCTCCATGAACGCCGCCCAAGACTCGATAGGCGGAAAAGCGATGATTAAAAAGACACTGCCAATAATGAGCAACGGCATCGTCGTAATAATCCCGTCGCGGATCGCCTTGAGATGGCGTTGCTCAGCGATTACTTCTGCTACCGGCATAAAATAGCGTTCCATCACAGCGTTAAAACGGTCCATGCAAGATTCCTCCTTTAATTCCCCTTCTTTTTTATTAAATCTGTCGCCTGCTTTAGAACTTTATGACCGTCAACCATTCCATAAGCTAGCGTGTCAATCACTGCCAAAGGGACGTTCGCGGCTTCCGCCGCTTTGGACAAAGACCGGTACTTATACCGGATTTGCGGTCCGAGCAACATGACATCCGCGTCACTTAAATACTTTTCGAATTGATCCACTGAATGCGCGACAACTTCCACTTCTATCCCTTGTTCATTCGCGGCCTTTTTCATGTTCTCGACTAATAAACTCGTACTCATTCCGAGTGCACATAGTAAGATGACCTTCATGCTCTCTCCCCTTTTTTAGAAATAAAAATTTAGCTTTTACTGTCCGTGCATCACGTCAATCACGACCCGATTGCTATAGGTCGGTGTTTGAAACGCGACATCGTCTCTTTTTAACTGCAGACGTGCTTCAAACATATTTTCTTGTGCAAAAGAGTAGTGAACACTTGACACGACCGGGCTGTTCCCCACTGTCACGGTTCCTTCTCCGTCCAACTGTCCTCCTTTTTCGGCATATGGGACGCTTACAACAATTTCACTGCCTTCTCGTTTGATGTCGTATTCGGTCGTCTTGTTCAAATCAAACACAATACGTGTGTATTGGTTGTGAACACCATACCGGATGTTTTCCACAACATTCTTAGCCACGACAACGTTCCGTTCAGCCGTCATGTCACCTTTTTTCGCCACTAGCTTCCCCTTCCCTTCTTTCACCGCTGTAAAGACGCCGTTTTCAATGTAACCCACATCGCCTTTCACTTCCCAATCAATCTCTTCCGGTGATATCTCTAGTTTCCTCCCGTTCGCGTCCACCCCGTGAACTGTTATTTCTTTTGATTGACCGAGCACAAGTTCCAAGTCCAACGGCAAGATGCCCAGGATCGCCTTCGGCTTGTAAGGCTTTGCCTCTTTAGGGTAAGGACCGTACAACAAATAGCGGTTGCGTACTTCTTGAGTCCAGAAGTCCAGTTCATCTTGCCATACGTTAAGAATCTCCTCTATCGGCGCATCCGCTTCAAGCATCGGACGTACCCGTTTATCACCGATCAACTCATCATAAGTCGCATCAAGATTAAACTTCTCCGGCTGTTGATCGCGCATCGCATCCACCAGGTGCAGCCCTAACTGGACGAGATCGATCTCATCAGCTTTTTGAATATGTACTTGGACACCGCCGACACGCTCCCCCTCATATTGACTGAACATCGGGGTAAAGTAAGCCGGCCGAAACGTGACTCCGGGAATACCGCGGCTGTTCAATTCGTCTGCCAATTCTTCTCCGTTGATCCACGGTGCTCCCACCAGTTCAAAAGGTTTCGTTGTTCCTAAGCCCGTCGAAAAAGGAGTATTGTCCACAAGCTCTGTTCCTGCATATAAGTTGGCTGAGTCCGATGTCGGTATGTTCGGCGACGTCAACACCCAAGGCAAACCGGTATCCTCATAATGCATCGTGCGCTGCCAACCCTTCATTTTCGCTACTCTCAAATCAATACCCAATGCATATTCGTGATTCCACATCGTCGCCAACTCGCCAATTGTCATACCGTGACGCACAGGGAGCAAAAACCTCCCCATAAAACTGACCGTATCTTCATCGCGCACCGGCCCTTCTACGCGCGTGCCGCCAATCGGGTTCGGCCGATCCAGTACAATAAGTCTTTTATCGAACTCAGCCGCAGCTTCCATCGCAAACCCCAACGTATAAATGTACGTATACACATTGGAACCGATGTCTTGAATGTCGAACAACAGGACATCGACATCTTCCAACATCTCCTCCGTCGGCTTCCATGTCGGGCCATACAGACTGTAGACAGGTAAGCCGGTCCGTTCGTCTATGTAGGATTCCACGTATTCCCCTGCCGGCCGATCCCCTCGAATGCCGTGTTCCGGTCCGAACAGAGCGGTCAATTGAACGTCGGGATGACCATGTAATAAGTCGATATCGCTGGCAAGGTCGCGGTTAACGCCTGTCGGGTTTGTAATCAGCCCCACCTTTTTTCCTTTGACCCAGTCCGCATGCCTTTCCAAGAATACCTCTATCCCAGGGACTACTCGCCCTTGCTTTGCCGGTTCAACCGTCTTTTTCGCCGTCACCGGATTCCAAGCGGCGATGCACGTGATCAGCAGCACGATTACGACACAAACACTCAATACCGTCTTGTTCATGTTGAGAAATCGCTGACCCTTCTTCATGCTAAAGCCTCCCCTGTTTTTTCCCTCCCAAAAGTAAAAAAGCAAAAACCGTGCCAATATCCTAAAAGCACGGTTTTCTCACCCACTGCTGTTTTGCTGTGTAAACTGTGTAACAGCATATTACACACTGAAGGTTTCACAATTAAACATAGATACAAAAATACTTTTCTCGAACGATGGCATCACAACACGAGTCTGTCGTTCTAGCTCACTCAAATGTCTCAGAACTGCTTTGGCCAGTCGTGTCTTCGGAGGTTCTGCCGCCTTATCCCCTCTACCTTCATATCGCTCACCTTGCTTAAGACGATCCACCAAACATACAAAATGCATCGCGACCCCGACAAATGTATCTTCCGTTACGTATTCCCCCGCTTTTTGTTCAATTTCCTCCAACCAATCGAGAAACTGTTCCAGCAACATATCTACTTGATCGCTCTTCATATTGACCGCTAACGAAGATTTCATCTTTTGATAGAGGGAAAAGCGCTGTTCCCACAAGTTGACGAAGCGTTGCAAACGTTCACATTCACTGTCGAGTAATATATCCGAAGGAGACATGGACAACGGAACCGAGTCTTCCCCTTGCCACAATCCGATGGCAGCCACTACACGCTGTCGGTTTTGTTTTAACTGTTTGGCGATTTCATTCCATTCTCCTGCTGCAACTGTTTGCAATAACACACCTCCGGATAAGTGAATATGTTCCTTCACCAGTTGCTCTAACTGTTCCGCACCCCCCGTCCCTGTCAAGCAGCAAAGCATGATGACATATCGGGCGTTCTCACCGGACTCAGATGAGACAGGGGGACGTACCATAACATTAGACTGATCCTCATTGGCTTTTATGGAGTTTACAATCTCCTCTAATGTATGGCCAAGATTGGCCTTTCGTAAAGCTTCAATCACGAGCGGGGTACTCACACGCTTAATCGTTGCCGTCACGATCCCTGTCTCTTCACTGAGGAGAGCGCCAAAATTCTCCAATGATCCCATGTCAACTAACAGTAAAACACCGCGACCTGTATCCACTTTGACCGCCAGATCTTTTAGTTTCTCGAATGCGTGCTCCGGATTCATTGATAACGGAACATCAATGGCCCATCCTTCGGAAATGTCCAGCAAATCTTGTGCTACCGACAGCATGGAAGATGCCGTCGATGTTCCATGCGCCATCACAATTACAGCTGTCGTTCCCCTTTCCCAGTTGTTGTCCGATTCGTCATAAGCGTAGAACAATGTCAAGTAACCAATTTCCTCCATAGGTACATCGATTTGAAGGGTCTTTTCGATGAGCGTCATACTTTCGGTAGCCACTATGAAAGCTTGCGGGTATTTTTTTCTTAACTCATTTAAATTGTAAGGAGAAGTCATTTTTCCCTTTTTTAACCGTTTCACCATAGCGTCAATGTGCATGGCCAATCCGGCGTACACTTTGGGAGGATACGCTTTCCCCAGTTTTTCCTCCGCTCGTGACAGTAGCTGATGGGCTAAATCAATCAATTGAGGCTCAACGATTTTTCTAATATTGTCACGATCCGCATATCGAGCGTCCGACAATTCACGCGGCATCTGGAAATGGATCGGGATTTCCTCCCCCGCTTCAGTCGATTCCGGATCTTTCGTTGATATCTGACAAGTTCCTATCAAATGATCCAATTCCGGCTTTTCCAGCAAATAACGTAAGCGCAGTGCCCCTCTCTTGACTTCCAAGGGCAAGTGGGACTGCAAAATATACAACGTTTTCTCTGTTCGCTGTTCCGCATAGGCGTGGGCACAGGATAGTTGAATATCCTTTTTTAACTGTCCGACATTGCCCGGACATTCATAAGCAATAAACGCTTGCACTGCAACCGGTTCCAATACGATGTTCTTCTTCAACCGCCGCGCCTCTTCCTCACAAAACAATCGGATAAGCGCAATCCTCTCGTTTAGCGGCCGGTCCGCCAACTTAGGAAGTTGAATTTCCATTGGAATGCGACGGCGAAAGGTTTTTAACAAAACCGAATCTGGTTGTTCTGTCGTCGCCGCGACGATGAATACTTGTGCCTGTCGTCCGTCCTCCGTTTCTCCCAGCTTGCGGTAACATCCTGTATCTAAATAAGTGAACAACATCTCTTGACCTTCTGGAGGCAGACGGTGAATTTCGTCTAAAAAAAGCATGCCGCCATCAGCCCGTTCCAACAAACCTCGCCGGTCTTGACTCGCTCCCGTATAAGATCCCTTCACACTGCCAAACAACTGACTAAGCAACAGTTGAGGATTGTGAGCGTAGTCAGCACAGTTGAAGGTGACAAATTCTCCTTTATGCTGGGTGGAAATCCGCCTGTATTCGTACATCAAACGCGCAAACATGCTTTTTCCGACGCCTGTCGCGCCGAAGAGGAGAGTATGGAGGCCGTACGGAGGGTAGTGCAAAGCCGCTTTCGCCTGTTCAATCGGAGCGCGAAAACTACCCTCTGCCCCAATTATTCGACCGAATACTTGGATGCCGGCTGATGTACGAGCCACACGGAACAAGACAGGGCGCCCCTCTTTTTTCTCAACCAAACCGTGTTTGACGAGCCGGTTTAATTCCCGGCTGACGTTACTGCGATGCTGTTGCAATGTATCCGCTATTTCTTGTGCGCTTACCCCCCACTTGTCTCGCGCCTCGTCACACATTTGACACAACGTATCCCACAACTGATTACTCAACTTCCCACCTCTCACTAAATACATTTTCGTCAATATTATACAAAATGACCGTGTCATCAAGTGAGACTTTACGCTTCTGTCTGATAGAGTGTCTTACGCTTATCAACACGTTCTCAATGACTGATCCATCATGACATAGCTAAAGGAAGGCATCGTATAAGGCGGTCGGTAACCTCCCAAAATGATCAGTACCAGCAAAAAATTGGGAGTTTCTCTCGGAAGTTCTCACAATACTGAAACTGCTGTATCATCTATAATCCTTATACGTGCGGTTGATTTCCCCTACCGCAATGACAAAACTAATCGCACACTCCTTTATCCTTGGACAAACTCATACTTTTTTCTTATGGTCGCTTTTGATATCCTTAATAAAATAATACAACGTCGTAAGAACGAAGATCACAATTAATTCCGAAACGACAAAGCTTGTCATAACTTTTTCACTCTTTCTGCCACATCGTGTGATTTTACAAAAATCAAAAGAAGTTTCTTGCGATCCAGCCACAGTAAGATGAGACACATAACCATCAAAACAGTACTGAGGTCTTGAACACCAATATCAAAAGCATAATTGACCATCATAATATTAACGGCAATTGGAAAATAACAGATGGCACCCAACGTTGCCGTCCTCGGAATCGCGATTAAGACAGCGGCTATGACTTCCCCTAACCCGATAAACATTTCATATAAGCGCGAATATCCAAAAAATGTCCAAGCTAACGTAAAACCTTCTCCTCGCATGGCGGCAATTTCTTCTGTTGGTACGCCAAATTGTCCGAACGTCAGTTTAGCAGCTCCGTAAATCAGAAAGTTCACTGCCAAAAAGAGACGAAACGTCGCAGGAATTGAGTGTTGAAGGACACAAATAAACCGACCCGTATCCATGTGCTCACATCCCCTTCCCCCTAAACACGTTCACGCATTTCTAGTACCCGTACCACACACGCTTTTTTCCCAAAAGCCATTTAAGTATCACGATCTTTCGGCTCTTCTTTTATCGTAGAAAAATTTGAAACTGATTGACATTGATTGGTCTTACATTTTAACTACCAAAACTTACAATTTTGTAAGGTGCGGACAAAGTAGTTCAGAAAAAATTTTCTAAACTGAACGGCGTATTCCCCTTGACAATGTGAGAATAGAGTTGTAGGATAATTACAAGTTTTTTCAATTACATATTCATAGTGAATGCTTCTTATCAAGAGAGGCGGAGGGACTGGCCCAATGAAGCCCGGCAACCTCTTTGCACTCGCGCAGTGCAAAAAAGGTGCCAACTCCTGCGGGATGAGTTTAACTCGTTCCGAGAGATAAGAAGAGCGTTTCGCTACAGAGCGAACCCCTCTTCTTATCGAAGAGGGGGTTTTTGTATGTGTCGAGCCTAGAAATAGTGACAGGAGAGGAGAGAGTGTGAATGAGTTATGATGTATCAGTTGAAGTTTCCGAAACATCCCTTCACCGACGTCGGGCCGCCATCTCGAGCGTGATCGGAACAACCATCGAATGGTACGACTTCTTTATTTACGGAACAGTGGGAGCCCTCGTATTTCCTACTTTGTTTTTCCCGGATTCTGACCCTTACGCAGGGTTGATGCAGACGTTCTTAATCTTTGCCATCGGGTTTGTGGCACGACCTGTTGGCAGTTTTATCTTTAGTCACTTTGGCGATCGCTTTGGAAGAAAGACGACACTCATTTTCACATTACTGATGATGGGAATCGCGACAACGACTATGGGGCTTTTACCGACTTATGAAACAATTGGCATATGGGCTCCGCTCTTGTTGTCGATTCTCCGCTTTTTACAGGGTCTCTCAGCAGGCGGAGAGTGGGGAGGTGCTGTCTTGCTCTCTATGGAGTGGGCAGGGCGTGATCGACGCGGATTTTTTGCAAGCCTCCCACAGCTGGGTTCACCCTTCGGCTTAGTACTCTCTTCAACCGTTGTTTCACTCTTACTCACGGTATCCGGTGACGCCTTTTTTTCGTGGGCATGGCGCATTCCGTTCCTTTTCAGCTTGGGCCTAGTCATCGTCGGACTGTACGCCCGTTTACGCGTTCTGGAATCACCAGAGTTTCAAAAAGTTCTAAAAGACGAAAATGTGTCCCAAGCTCCTGTGCTCGAATCGCTTCGCACCTACCCTAAAACGATCCTCTGGGCCATCTTAGTGAACATTGTGATGTTCGCTGCGTTTTACACGTTCAGTACGTTTTTTATCGGGTATGGATCGACGTATTTAAACCTCGATCAGAATCTGCTAACCAATGCCACTGTGCTCGGCGGCATTGCGGCGGCACTTGCCGTAGTCCTTTTCGGACACTTTTCAGACATCGTCGGAGCCAAGAACGTGTATGTCGTCGGTGTCCTCTCTTTGGTGGTATGGGCATTTCCATATTTTGTCCTGGTCAACAGCAAACAGCCTTTCCTCATTGTGACTGCGGTAGCGTTCGCGTTTTTCACGTTTGGTGCCATGTACGGCCCCCTCGCATCATTTGTCGCAAGTTCGTTTCCAGCCCGCCTGCGGTACAGCGGTTCATCGGTTGCTTATGCAATCGGAGCGGTCCTCGGGGGTGGCATCGCACCGATGATCAGCACCTTTTTAGTCGACAACTTTGATTCTGCGTTTGCTGTCAGTACTTATTTGATCTCCTTGGCCCTTCTCGGACTTATAGGTGCCCTCAAACTGAAGGAACTTTAGGTTTATTTCCTGGGAGAAAGGTGGTTAACATTATGTCAAGTTTGTATCATCAACCGTTTCAAGCGCCCCTTACCCCCGCGTCGTTTTTAGAAAGGACGGTAGTGGCTTTTCCAGATCGCGTAGCGGTTGTCGAAGGAAACACTCGCTACACTTACCGGACATTGTACGAAAGAGTCCACCGTCTGGCGCGAGGTCTCTACCGTCTCGGCGTACAGCGGGGTGACCGTGTTGCGGCAGTCGTTCCGAATACCAAACTTGCCCTCGAGCTTCACCTGGCGGTTCCTCTGATGGGAGCTGTACTCGTTCCCATCAACGTTCGTTTGAAATCAAAGGAAATGTCCTACATCCTCAATCACTCTGAAGCAGTTGTCCTTTTTGTGGACGACACGTACGCTGAACGACTGGTTCCTTGTCTTGAAGAAGTCCCAAGTGTCCGCGTCCTCATCGTCGATGGCACGGATAAACATTTCCCGACTACACGCCACATTGAACAGCCCGTGGACGTGCTTCCGTACGAAAGCTGGCTCCACTCGGTGCCCTTTGACCCGATGTCGGTAAGTGTTCAAGATGAGTGGGATTTGATTTCTATTCATTACACCAGTGGAACTACTGGACGTCCAAAAGGGGTCATGCTGCACCATCGAGGAGCATTCATAAATGCCTTTAGTGAAATCGTAGAAATGAATCTTTCGCCTGACAGCGTGTACCTGTGGACACTCCCAATGTTTCACGCCGCAGGTTGGTGTTTCCCCTGGGCCGCGACGGCAGTTGGCGCCACACATGTCCTTTTGCGCAAAGTAGAGGCATCCCGAATCGTTCAGTTGATTGAATCAGAAGGCATCACGCACTTCTGTGCGGCACCCCCAGTGCTGACGATGATTTCCCAATATCTAGAGAGTGAGAGAACTGGATTGCCTGGCACCGTCCACATTATTACAGCTGCTGCCCCTCCGAGCCCAGCTTTGCTGCGCAAATTAGAGTCTTTTGGAGCAAAGGTCACCCATGTGTACGGCCTGACGGAAGTGTACGGCCCGTTCACGATCAATGAATGGCGAAAAGAGTGGGATGCACTTCCAGACAATCAACGGGCGGAATTAAAAGCACGGCAAGGTATTCCGTATATCGGACTAGGCGAACTGACTGTTGTCGACGACAAGATGCGCCAGGTTCCTAAAGACGGCCTCACGATGGGTGAAGTCCTCATGCGCGGGAACGGGGTCATGCTTGGCTACTACAAAGATGAGGAAGCTACTGCTCAAGCTTTTCACGGCGGGTGGTTTCATACAGGCGATTTAGCGGTGTGGCACGCGGACGGTTACATAGAGCTGAAGGATCGGCAAAAGGACATCATTATCTCAGGAGGTGAGAATATCAGTTCAGTAGAAGTGGAGCGGGTCCTTTTGGAACACCCTTCAGTATTAGAGGTAGCCGTGATCGGCATCCCCGACCGCAAATGGGGAGAGGTCCCGAAAGCGTTCATTACAGTTCAACCCGGGGAATGCGTGAGTGTGGAGGAACTGCAAACATTTTGCCGCAAACGACTCGCCCACTTTAAGTGTCCCAAAGAGATTGAATTCTGTGAGTTGCCAAAAACTAACACAGGTAAAGTACAAAAACATTTGCTTCGTGAAAAAGAGCGAGAGAAGCAGTTAAACACCAACTAAAGGGTTGTAAGGAGGACGTGCTTTGAGTCAAGTGATTCTTTATGAACGTCGTGGTCCTGTAGGATGGGTGACTCTAAACAACGTTAATGAAAATTTAACTCTTACGCTGAAAGCAATGAAGGATATGGAGAAACAGCTCAAAACTATTGCCAATACTCGTGAAGTGGCTGTCGTGGTGCTCCAAGGGGCACCAAACATATTTTGCCTTGGTCACCACTTTCAAGAAATACAAGAGTCAGATACAGAAACCGTACACGCGTTGTTTGAACAAAGTTTCCGGGTTAAACAGTTGATCCGAGATCTGCCACAAGTTGTGATTGCTAAGGTTCAAGGTGTCGCGGTTGCAGCTGGACTTGAATTGGTCGCCGTTTCCGATCTGGCTGTAGCTTCAGAACGTGCTCAATTCGGTGCAACGGGTATTAACTGGGGACTCTTTTGTAGCACTCCGGCCGTCTTTTTAAGCCGTAACATTAGCAGAAAAAAGGCGGCAGAAATGTTGTTTACGGGAAAACTGTATACAGCTCGAGAAGCGGAAGCGATGGAGCTGGTTAATCGGGTGGTCCCGGATGACCAGCTTGATAAGGAAACAGAAAAACTGGCCAACGAAGTAGCAAAACACAGCTTACAAGTGATCGAGCTTGGAAAGCGCTTGTTTTACCGGCAACTCCAAATGGACGATTGGTCTGCCCTCCACTATGCCACGGAGGTGATTGTCCGCAACAGTAAGCATCGAGAGACAATAAAAGGCATATCGGCTTTTTTAGAGAAGAAAGAGCCGACGTGGGATGACGGAGTTTCACGCCATCAATAACCTTTAAACACATAGACCTTATCGCCCCCAAGGGATGTCCATCGGCTCTCCCAAGTTGTAGCCCTCATCGAAGTATGTCCTACAAGTTTTTCGGTATGGACATCTTGAGGGTGCAGGAGCGTCACATATCTTTCAATTGCCTCGACAATTTGTTAGCGAGGTTTTTTTCCAGCTCTACTTTAATATAAGTACCATCTAACCGGTGCTGATGTGCGAGCATGCGACCGTGGTCGAAAATCCAGGACACCCACTCCGTCTTGTCAAACGGAATTGTCACTTCCACAGTGACACGTCGAGCCGAGAGGGCCTGTTGGATGGCATGTTGCAATGCATCCATGTTCTCACCGGTAAGTGCCGAGACGGCGACCGTATTTGTTTGACGGAACGGATGCGGATAATCGCTACCGGCCATTTGATCCCACTTGTTGTACACGAGAAGCATTGGTTTGTTCGCGGCTCCTATTTCGTCCAACACGGATTGCACCGTTTCCATCTGTTCGTCTCGTTTCGGATGCCCGGCATCGACGACGTGTAACAACAAGTCCGCTTCCTTCACTTCTTCCAGTGTGGAACGAAATGCAGCGACTAAAAAAGTCGGTAACTTGTGAATGAAACCGACTGTGTCAACGAGAAGAAAGGGCTCTCCGTTGGGAGGGTCCACTCTTCTCGTCGTTGCGTCGAACGTGGCAAAGAGACGATTTTCGGCTAACACGTCGGACCCCGCCAATGCCCGGTGCAAGGTCGATTTACCGGCATTCGTGTAGCCGGTGAGAGCGACCACCGGCAGCGGTTGGCTGGCGCGACTCTGCCTTAACCTGGCCCGGTGCGCCTTTACCTCTAACAACTCTTTTTTGACGTTTGCGATGCGATTGCGAATTTTGCGCCGGTCGACTTCCAACTTGGTTTCTCCCGGACCTCTCGTGCCAATCCCGCCCCCGAGGCGCGAAAGATCCACTCCTCTCCCTGTCATGCGAGGCAACATATAGTTTAATTGCGCGAGCTCGACTTGCAGCTTCGCTTCACGGGAACGGGCGCGAAGGGCAAAAATGTCTAAAATGACAGCCGTACGGTCGATGACGACACATTGAACGATTGCTTCCAAATTGCGTTGCTGAACCGGTGACAGTTCTCCGTCAAAGACGATGAGATCGACCTCCGCTTCCTGTGCGATCTGATGAAGTTCTTCTGCTTTACCGCGACCGATATAAGTGGCACTGTCCGGTCTGTTCAGTTTTTGAATATCGCGCCCGACAACCGTGCCTCCAGCTGTATCAATGAGGCGCGCCAGTTCGTCAAGTGATTCACTGGCGCTCCAACCTGTCGCCGGAGATTTCGTTTCCAACCCGACCAAGAACGTCCGCTGTCTGTCTTTTTGCTGCGCCAATCTGTTTCCTCCTGGCTGTTGTGATTACTGAACAAGGTCATCGATCACGTTCGGTATCGCTCGACCTTCCTTCCAATCAGTATATCACGATCATGCAATAAGTTGTGTAAGCGATCAACATCTTTAAGGGAGCCTGAGTAGCAGTAATAAAGTCAGAAGTCGCAGACCTACACTTGCGGATCATTCCCATTCCGCTAGCAATGTTTCAGCATCGGACTTGAGAACGATGTACGCCACATTAGATATTAAGCCATTGTCTTTCTGGTGATGGATTAAAGATAGAAATCCTTTCAAGTGCTTGATCACTTTTTCGGACTCTTTTTGTTGTGCGAAGTGATCGACAGCTGTCATGTGTCGCTTTAAAGAATGGGTCGCATTTCGATCGTATATCAACCCTTCTTTCCCCAAAAGATGAACCCCTTTTCGAATAGATTCCGGGCTCACTTTTGGAGCGAATGGATGATGAACTTTTTTTCCGAAAAATCCGGGTAAGGGCTGCTCACTGTCCTCTGCCTTCACACTTCCTACAGTGTCGTCATATGACAAGCTCAATCTTTCATTTGCTCGCGCTTCGCGAGCCAAATTGAGTGTTAGACGGTGGTTCTCACTACTCAATTTGTAATTAACAGATGTTATCATGATCGGTCCTTCTGTTCCAAGTAAGAAAAAGCCGTTGGCATAATCCAAGTCGATCGCTTGATCAAATGTCAAAGTCAATCGATCAGGTGCATCTTCTGCAATCTCCATAGACGCGACTTTCGGGGCACCGTCCTCCGAAGGTTCACGATCAAACTGCAGTTGATCGACGGCTAGAGTCAAAGCGCCAAAGGCTGTATCCAACTGCTGTTGCGATGCATCAGGGTCAGCCAACATCACCTCTGTCTCTTCAAGCACCCTTTGTAAAGTAGCCCAGCTTTCTGCCGTGTAGGCTTCCTCCGGCAAAGATTCAACCCGATCTATTTTCGCCTGCAAGGGACCTTTCAGCGGGCCTTCTGGCGGAAGTTTTTCCTGAATCGCAATATAGTTGAGTTCGCTGAAATTTTCCCCTTTGGCGATTCGGATTGTATTCAACCCTCTCCTAAGTTGGACATCGATGTCCATATCCGTAAAGTTGCCCCAACCCGTCTGCGGATACTGCACTTCGAAAGTCTCTCCTTGGTTCACCGTCACTTGGTGGCTGGCATGCGGCATGCCGTGCGCATAATTAATCGTCATTTTATATACGCCCGAATACGGAGCATAAACGTATGGAAACTCTACATAACTATCTTCAAAATCAATGTAGCCCACATGTTTGCCGCAAGAAACATTTCGACTGTAGCTTATGACTTTCGCGTTGTGGACAATCGCATCCTGGGCCTCGTATCGGCCGGGAATGCAGTCGACTAGTATTTGCACTTTGGCCGGTGTGCCGAAGTCAGGCGTTCCGTCCTCATTCCACTCTATTTTTTGCACACGGGCCCCACGCTCGCCCGAACATCCCGCATCGGGACGAGAGTTCGCGTGGTAAACCATCCAATCTTCCTTTCCGTCGGGAGAAGTGGTAAAGCTATTATGACCCGGTCCGTACACATCGTTTTCCGGGTTTTTGCTAAACACAGGTTCAGGTGATTTCTCCCATGACGCAGGGTCCATTAAATCTGATGTATCCCAGGCGGTTAACAGGCCGATCGCATAATCTTCTGATTGACACCCGGTGGCAGAGTACGTCATAAATATCCGTCCATTGCGCTTTAAAATGGCTGGACCTTCATTCACTGCACCATCCACTTTCTCCCAATCGTAAGTCGGAGATGAAATGATCACCGGGTCACCACGCACGGTCCAGGGATTGATCATTTCGTCCATCCACAATTCCATGATGCCATCTGTTCGCGTCGACCAAACAAAATACCGCGTTCCGTCGTTCTCAAACGTATTCCCGTCAATCGCGAAAATATCGGGCATGTTCTCTATTTGCCCTTTGTTTACCCATGAGTCGGACATTGGATCTGACGATGTGTTCTCTAACACGTACATGTGGTGATTAGCATCCACGCCATCGTCAGCCGTGTAATACAAGTACCACTTCCCATCGATGTGATGAAGCTTGGGCGCCCAAATATTTTGGCTCCCCCATCCGTCAGCTGGCGGTGTGAATGCCCTCGTGACCTCCCCGTTCGCAATATCCGCCAACGATGCCGACTTATAAATGTCAATGCGATCCACTTGAGTAAAGGTCATATAGTAATATCCGTCGTGATACGTGACAAACGGGTCAGCCGCTCCATTCATAATCTGGTACTGAAAGACGTCTTCATTTGCGGTTACGTGAGCTGGCGTGAAGGCAAACACGAATGTGACACACAGCCAACCTCGTAGTACTTTATGAGGCTCCACACTTCTTTTCATGCGCTGCTCACTCCCGTTTACGTATAACTTAAACCGCGTGCTTCACGTCCCGTTAACGTCAATTGTCTAAACAGAATCGTTAACGCGTCTTATTTTTTCCAACGGAATTTTAGGTGTTCGATCTTCCCTCAATAATCCGTTAACTTCTTGCTGCACGTCAGTCATTTGTGTATAGCAGTAACCGGTAACGTACGGAAGTGATTGTATCGCTTCGGTGACACGGCGGTACCGGTCTAAAAATGCTTCCTCTGACTCAACTCGATTGCCGTAGCCCCAACCTTCACCGTCTTTAAAGGCAATGCCGCCGTACTCGGAAATAATGACAGGCTGCCCTTCATATTGATAGCCTTCTGCAAATGCGTACTTATGATTGTTATGCGGTATCTCATTCGTCAATATTTTATCTTGATTGCTGTAGCGATCCAGAAACGCTTCTTTATACTCTTCATAGTCATGAAGGGTCACAATGTCTGAAATTGTATGCTCCCAGCCGTCATTGACGATGACTGGCCGCATGGAGTCCAAAGATTTCGTTAAATAATAAATCGATTCTGTAAAGGCTTGTTGTTTGGCATCCGACAAAACATTAGGAATACCCCAAGATTCGTTAAATGGCACCCAAGTGACAATAGAAGGATGATTGTAGTGCTGCTGAATCACTTCTAACCACTCGTTTGTAAAATTCACGACCGCCTCATCTGAAAATTCGTAAGCCGACGCCATTTCAGACCATACGAGCAATCCTTTTTTGTCACACCAGTACAAGAAACGTTCATCTTCTATTTTTTGATGCTTGCGAACGCCGTTGAATCCCATTGCCAACGTTTTCTCAATATCCTCTAACATCGCTTCGTCAGAGGGCGGAGTCAGCAACGTATCCGGCCAATACCCTTGATCCAGCAGAAGCTTTTGATAGATCGGTCTGTTATTCAACAAGACCTGCCCATTTTTAATCGATATCTTTCTCATGCCAAAGTACGCATCCACTTCATCTTGCAGTGTGTCCTCTTTGAACAAGCGGAAAGTGACATCATACAGATGCGGATGCTCTGGAGACCAGTGCATGACTTTCCATTCATGTATTTCGGACAAAAGATTGACTTCAACATGCATATGGGGACGATCAGAGGTAAATGAAAATTGTTTCACTGGCTTTCCGTCGAAGCGAATATTGGCCTCCACTCTTAAAGGCTTGTCGTACAATCCGTTAAGTATAAAATCAAAAGCAACACTATTTTCATCTATCTTCGGTGTTATTTTGACATGTTCAATGTGTTCTTCAGGCAGAAACTCCAACCAAACTGTTTGCCAAATACCGGTGGTTTGCACATACCAACAGCCGAAGTTTTCATCTGTCCAGCGCTGCTTTCCTCTCGGCTGATGACAGCTTTGGCTGTCTTCCACTTTCACCACCAAACTGTTTGTTCGGTCATGTGTCACAGCATGTGTAATATCAAATGAAAAGGCCGCATTTCCGCCTACGTGCTCTCCTACAAAAACACCGTTCACCCAAACTTTCGTTAAATAATCTGACGCTTGAAATCTGAGTATGACTCGTTTTCCGATTTCCGTATTTGGGATCTCAAAAGTTCTGTGATACCAGACATAAGGATGAAACGACTCGTCTCCGATTCCACTCGCTTTCGTTTCATACGTAAAGGGCACTTGAATGTGTGCCGAAAAATTGGGGTTGCGATACCACTCCTCCTTTTCCCCTGCGTTTTCATCGTCGAACGAAAAATTCCAAGCACCATTCAAGTTCACCCAAGCCTGTCGGCGAAATTGCGGTCGCGGGTATTCTGTGCGGTGGTAAGTGCGTTCAGCTGACATTGATGACACTCTCCTTCTTCTTAAAAAGTGGCTGCTCTCGAATCACGGTCATCCCTTAATGCCTGTAAAACTAATGCCTCTCACGATTTGCTTCTCAAAGATTAGAAAGGCAATAATAACGGGAATGGAAGCGATGGCATTGGCGGTCATCGGCAAGACATAGGCTTGGGAGTAGGCAGAATTAAAGACTGGAAGTCCTACGGGCAACGTATACAGGGTCTCAGACAAAATCGAGATATAGGGCCATAAAAAGTTATTCCAAGAACCGATGAACGTAAAAATACCGATCGCCGACAGTGCCGGTTTTGCTAAAGGACACACAATTTTGTAATACAGCTTAAAATGCGAGCACCCATCCATCACACCGCTTTCAATCACCTCTTTAGGCACTCCATCAAAAAAACTTTTTAAAATAATGACACCCAAGGGGGACGCAATCATCGGCAAAATCAACCCCGCGTAAGTGTCTAAGAGATTGAGGCTTTTGGCAACTTCATAAAGGGGAATGATTGTCGCCTCTCCGGGCACCATCAAACCTAACAAAAAGAAGATGAAAATGAAGTTTTTGTACCGAAACTTCATTTGTGATATGGCATATGCCGCTAAAGAAGTCACAATTAACGTGAGGATTGTAGTCATAGCCGCGACGATCAAACTGTTGACTAACCAGCGTAATATGAGGCTGTCAAACAGTAGCGTGGTGTAGTTTGAAAACGTGTAGGGCGGCAAAAACCACTTTAGAGGTTGAGTGGTTACATAGCCATCTGGCTTGATCGAGACAAATAACATCCACACAATTGGAAAAATAAATAAAACAGCCATAACGAAACCGAACGCTACTTTAATTCCCAACTTCGGATCACGATTCCGCCTGAGCATAAAGTTCTTTTCCCCTACCGGACTCATTTACTGACTTTCCTCCGATCTTTGCATTCTCAGTTGAATGATGGAAAGAATCAACAAAATAAAGAACAGCGCATAGGACATCGTGGCGGCGTAACTTAGGTTACTTTGCGTGAAACCGACCTCATAAATGTATTGAATCAAAGGTCTGGTTGCGCCACCCGGTCCACCACCCGTGATTAATAGGATTTGTGCAAAAACTTTGTACGAAGCTAAAATTTGAAGTAGTAGGATCACCTTTCCAATCGGAATGAGATGTGGCAACGTGATATGTCGAAACATGTCCGAACGACTTGCGCCGTCAATTTCACTTGCCTCATACAACGTTTCTGGTATTTCTTGCAAAGCAGCAAGAAATAAAACCATATTAAAACCAACCGTCCACCACAACGTCACAACGACAATCGTGACCCAAGCAAGCGTCTCATCAGCCATCCAAAACGGCTCTAAGTCAATCCCGATCGCGTGAATGAAAGTGTTTACAAATCCGTTGTACGGCTGAAGCATAAAGATCGCCAAAAACGAAATGACTGAAACAGACAATATGCTCGGAAGAAAAAACGCCCCGCGAAAAAACGTTTTCAGCTTCGTTTGCATATTAGCGATTAATGCCAATACCAAAGCTAAAATCACCATCGTGGGCGTCGTTAAGATAACGAAAAGCGTCGTATTCCAGAGGGTATGCCAAAAGTGAGAATCAGCAAACATTTTTTGATAATTTTCAAACCCGACAAATTCCATTTTACGCACCAAAGTCCAATCGTATAAGCTCATTTCAAGCCCTTTAAATATGGGAAAAATGGTAAAGATGACGTATGCGACAAAGAATGGCAACAGAAAAGGAATAGGTTTTATATCTTGTAATACCTTCTTCATATCACTGCCCTCCTTCGCGAAGAAACATGAATGCCCCTCAAACAAAGAGACGGACCCTGATAACGTTCAGCGCTGGTCAGACCTAATATGTGTTGTCTCTGGACGTTTTAGTTGCCAATTAGTTCGGTGACCTCCTGTTCAATTGTCGCAAAAGCCTCTTCTGCAGTGACTTTGTTAGACCAGACCAGATCCAGATTACGAATGACAATCTCCTGAACGCCTCGTGCATAAATCGTGCGATCTGCAAAATTGACGTAATTCGCAACTTCTGCATATTCACTTCGATAAGGCATTTCATTAAACTCTTCTGACTTAACGACTGTATCTTTGGCCGGTATGTGACCTGCTTCAGCCCACATCAGGCCGTTTTCTGTTGCGAAGTTCATGAATTCGACGGCGGCTCGCTGTTTTTCTTCGTCAGCGTCCGCATAATAAGGCAATATAAACGTATGGGAATTGGCCCAGGCGCCCTCACGCTCGTACATGTTAGGAAAGGGCATGGCCGTGAAATCAAGGCCTTCTGTCCTTTCCCATATACCTGTCGCCCATACGCCGGTACTCATTACGGCTGCCTGACCAGATTGGAAATCCGAATAAAAATCAGCTAGATTTAACGGAACGACTTCATGTTTGTGGTAAAGGTCTTTAATGTAATTCGCTGCCTTGATGGCTTTTTCTTCATCCAGAACATAATCCGGATTTTCAAGGTCCTCCGAGAGCAAGTGTTCACCGCCCATTTGCGTATAAAGTGCCCACCATATTCGGTAAGGATCTTCTCCAGCACTTGAAAAGGCAAAAGCCATCTTATCTTCTGGTAATTCTTCCTTCAAAGTCGTTAAAAACTTGACAAATCCTTCTGGGCTCTCTTCCATTTCCACTGAACCGTCATCACTCAGAAGGCCTGCATCTCTGACAAGATCATTGTTGATGTACATGATTTGGGGATGTGTGTCGATGGGAACGGCGTAATGTTTGCCGTCATAAACTGTTACATCTAAAACATTTTGATTGAAGTCAGCAAAGTCCATACCGCTTTTTGACGCGTAATCGTCTAATTCCATTAATAACCCTTGGTTAACTAGTTCGGGTAAGACATGCGAATGGGCAATGGCTAAATCCGGCCCTTTGCCAGCGGCGACACTTGTCAGTAACTTTGTATAGTATTCATCAAATTCTTGCATCACGTTATTAACAAAAAATTCCGATTGACTTTCGTTAAACTTATCGACGATGGCCTGCATGTATTCGGCGTCACCACCGCCAAACAGATTCCACATCACGACTTCGGTAGCACCTTCAGGTATCTCAACATCTTCTTCACTACCTGCTCCTGGAGAAACACTACCCGAACACGCAGACAATACGAAAACTAATGATACGACTCCCACAAGTAAATGAAACCACCTGCTCATTATCGCTTCTCCTTTGTCCCAGCTCACAAAATTTTTTCATATGCGTTTTGACATACATCAAGACTGGATTAATGCACATTTTATGTGATTCATCTGACAATTATGTTTATCATTTCCTTGTATACAGCAAAGGCCATTTATTACATCGTGCATGTAATAAATGGCCTTCACCGCGTTTTTCAACTAGTGTAATGTAAACTGACTTCCCATCTACCGCCACTTTTGAATCAAAGCTACAGCGTCGGCGTAAAGCACGTTGTACGCCTTGTCGGAAATCAATGCATCTTCGTTCTGTCGGATAAGCAGAGATTTAAAGTTTTCCATGTGTTTGACGACTTTGTCCGCTTCTCTTCGCTCCTCAAAACGCTCCACTACAGTTAATAGATTTGTCAAGGACCGGGCAGCCTCACTGTTCTTGAACTCCCCCTCTTTTTTGAACTGCTCGACACGTGCTCTAATGTCAGTAGCACTGGGGGGAGGTACGTCATCGGGTTCATCTTCAGGGGAGAGAACAATCGTATACTGTCCGTCCTCGGTTACGTATCCGTAAATCATTCTCTCCGTCGAATAGGGAGCGGCAAAATTCCCGTTTTTATCCAACGCAATGACGCCCCCTGTTCCGCCGAGGGGAAGAAGCTTCTCTTCTATAACTGTTCTCGCCGCTTCCTCCACGGGCAAACCTTTGTATTGCACTAATGCGGAAATGTCCACAGCTGCCGTACCGCGGATGAACACTTCCCCTTTGCCCGTAGCTGACACGGCGACGCTGTCGTTGTTGGCATACATCCCCGCCCCGACGATCGGCGAATCTCCAATCCTACCCCGGTGTTTGTTTGTTAGGCCGCCCGTCGACGTTGCTGCCGCCAGATTTCCTGACCGGTCACTCGCCACTGCACCGACAGTCCCAAAAGCTTCCGCATCATTTTCCTTCTCTTTCGATCGCATCAGTTCGTCCCAACGTTCCTGCGTATAGTAATAATCTTGAGTGACCATTTCCACACCGTGTTCCATCCCAAACCAATCGGCAGAATCTCCACTCAACAACACATGGGGAGACTCCTCCATAATGGTTCGGGCCAAAGTAATCGGGTTTTTGGCGTGTTTCGAGCCAGCAACCGCGCCTGCTTCCAAATTCTCCCCATTCATGATGGACGCATCCAGTTCGTGAGCCGCATCGTCGTTGAAAACAGCCCCTTTACCGGCGTTAAATAAAGGCGAATCCTCTAACACCCTCACTGCTGCTTCTACTGCATCGACACTGCTCCCCCCTGAATCGAGAATCTTTTTCCCAGTTTCTAAAGCGGCGCGAACTTCCTTTTGATACGCTTCCCGTTGATCTTCTGCAATACTTCCTCCACCTGCACCGCCATGTACGGCTAATACGACGTTGCCTTTATGTTTCGTGGCATCTGCTGTGTCAGGCACACTGCTGACAGCAATCAACGAAAACAACAAAACGACCACAAACGCGCAAACGCTCCAACGCTTCAAAGCGGCTTGACCCATTATAATGCCTCCTTGTTTTTTTAATATATTAACTTTATTTTATATTAAAATTGAAAAGTTTATCAATTTATTTCATATAATTATAATATTAAGCGTACTATAATAAAGGGGACTAAGTTTTGTATCCTTCCCCTCCTTGACATCCTCCCCCCTCCCTCTATATACTGGTGCTAGAAAGAGAATCATTATACTTATATTTATTCTGTTTACAAACGTGAGAGGTTCTTAGCTTAACCCTCTATAAAAAACTAAGGACATCATGTAAATAAATCGAGTAGGAGGGGCGGCTAGCCTCCGTCCTCTCACACCACCTAGCATGCGGGTCCGCACTAGGCGGTTCCAAAAGGTTGACGAAGTTCCATATAACGAGAAAGCATACTCTTCAGCCCTTTCGCTTCCCAGTAGGAAGTCGGAAGGGCATTGTTTGTGTTCCGGGACATTTCCCATGGTCCTCGGCGGGAATTGGCCATCATGAAGCAGGCCCATTCTGGTACGCCAAGGGCCCTAAGTTCACGAAGACGGGTTCTGACCCGTTTCCATTGTTTCCATAGGCACATCCTCAGTCTGCGCCGAATCCATTGGTCGAATCTTTCACAGTGCGTCTTCATCGATGCCAGTCGAAAGTACCTGACCCAACCGATGATGTAGCGGTTGAGCCGTTTAATTCGCTCTTCCATGGAGATCGCCCGTGAACGACTCGTCATCTCACGTATTCTATCTTTGAATCGGGAGATGGTCTTCGGGGCTAACCGAATCGTTGCTTGTTTGTCCGGCAGAAAACTGAACCCTAGGAATTTCCGGTTCCAGGGGCGGTCTACCGCACTTTTGTCTCGGTTCACTTTCAGTTTCAGCTTTCCCTCTACAAAGCGAATCACCGATTCCATGACGCGTTCCCCTGCGCGCTTGCTAGCGACAAAGATGTTACAATCGTCCGCATAACGTGCGAATTGCAACCCGCGTTTCTTTCGTTCTTTGTCCAGGTCGTCCAACAAGATGTTGGCCAGAAGCGGACTCAGCGGTCCGCCTTGCGGCGTCCCTTCCTCTGTCCGTTGGCATACTCCGTTGACCATGACTCCGGCGTTGAGGTACACCCGGATGAGTTTCAGGTCTCGCTTGTCCTTCTCCCTTCTTGCTACCCTCGCCATGAGCATGTCGTGGTTTACTCGGTCAAAGCACTTCTCTAAGTCCAAGTCCACAACCCATCTGTATCCACTCTGGATATAGCGCTGGGCTTGAAGGACCGCATCATGGGCTCGCTTCCCTGGTCGGAAGCCGTAGCTGTCCCATGAGAAGTGAGCATCGAAGATCGGATGCATCACTTGCAGCAGGGCTTGCTGGAGGAGCCGGTCCATCGCGGTCGGGATCCCTAGAAGCCTCACGCCGCCTCCAGGTTTGGGGATTTCCACCCGTTTGACTGGCGCGGGTTTGTAGGTTCCCGCTAGGAGCTCTGCTTTCACCTGTGCCCAGTGTGTGTTCAGGTAAGCCTGCAGTTCAGCTACCGTTACTCCGTCCACTCCGGGCGCTCCTCCGTTTCGGACCACTCGCTTGTTATGCGAGCAAGAGATTTTCTCTCTCAAGCATCCTGTCCAGCAAGTCGTTATGGTCTTCGCGAGAGGAAGGGGCGACTTGTGCCGGAGAAGAGCTCGGCGCTCCAACATACCCTCGCGGCTTCACCGCTGCTCTCTGTTGGCAGCTCCCTTGCGGGATATTCTGCTGTCTGCGCTCTTCTCTCGAACGCATCGGTTTCCTCTCTCCTTTCGGTTCGGCCCTTCCGCTTTCCGGCGCCCCGTACTTGCGTACTATGGCCTCTGCTGACTCCTGCGGATTCAGCGCAGCCTCTCGACTGCGGTTACGATGTTACTTCGCGTGTTCCGCAGGCCTCCCCAGATAAGAGCGTCATCTTTCCGCCCGCGATCACTGGAGTTTACAGGATGAGCCCTTGGCGGCTTTGGATTTCGTTGTGTTCTGGCAACTCATCCAACTAATCCTGCCTCAAATCCAGTTCGTGTACCTTGACCCGTGCGTTTGTCTCCGGCTTCCTTCAGATTCCGCCTCGCGACGGACACCCTTGCCTTTGACTACGGTAGGCGCTCGCCAGCCCCCGTTCGGGACTTTCACCCTATAGATGACGCCCATGCTGGGCGTACCGAGAAGAAAACCATGTGCCTTAGGCCATGGTTTTTTATTTTAACGCGAAAGGATCCAGACCGAGACTATTTTGTCCCGAGTTTACCACATTGTGTCCTAAAACCGGGCAGCCGGACTTCGCGACAATCTACATCAGTTATAGCCCCGACAAAAAAAGGTTGAGAGCCAATCGCTCTATTTGTAGGATTGCTTCTAGTCTCGAACATCTTGGGCGTCCGTCAAACATTGTACCTCAGGTACGTGTCCCGGAATACGTCCACGTATTCCGGGTTTTCTCCACAATAAAAACCGCCTCCTTTTTCGACTGTGTATCGATCAAGAGGCGGTTTGCTTGCTCTTATCACTTCGTTGCAAAAATTTTGGGCCGCCGCTTCTGCTGCGGACAAGTCAGCGAGATACGCAATCGCCCTATAACGGTGACTTAGGTCGTGTTTGGTGGAGCTGAGCGGGCTCGAACCGCCGACCTCTTCGTTGCGAACGAAGCGCTCTCCCAACTGAGCTACAGCCCCTAAATACCTAGCCCTATCTGAAATTATACCGTGATTTTACTATTGTTACAAGGGATGATAGAAAAACTGTATAGACAAAAACATCGAAATTCATACAAATTGCCTGATAGTTCTGTCATATACCTTTACGTATAATTGAGTCAATTAAAGAATAAATAGTAATTGACGTAATCTTAAAAAGGAGGTCATGAAGTGACAGACCGTAAGGGCAGATTGCTAGCCGTCCTGATGTTTTCTCTCATCCTCTTGATCGGACTAACGGCCTGTGGCACGGCTGACACATCTGATGCAGAAGGATCTGGCAGCGGTGGCACAGGGAATGCCGAATCCTCCGCTAGCGGAGACGGCGATAACGGGCTAAAAGATACGTACGTCGTGGCCAGTGACACGTCGTTCGTACCGTTTGAGTTTAAGGAAAACGGTGAGTACGTCGGGTTTGATATTGATCTTATCAACGCCATCGCAGATGAAGTCGGGTTTGACATCGATTTGAAAACGACGAACTTTGACGGCATTATACCTGGATTGCAAACCGGTTCATTTGATATGGCCATCGCCGGAATCAGTATAAAAGAAGACCGGAAGCAAAAAGTTGATTTCAGCGATCCGTACTACGAATCCGGTCTCCGTATCGGCGTGCCCATTGACAACGACACGATCAACGGAATTAAAGATCTCGAAGGAAAGACGATTGCGACGCGCCTCGGTTCGACGAGTTCTGACTTCATAAAGGAGAACATTGAAGGCGCCATCCCGAACGAGTATGAACAACTGGACCAAGCCTACTTAGCAGTCGAAAACGGCAGTGCCGATGCCATTCTGTACGACGCTCCCAACGTTGCCTACTACATTCAAACGAAAGGGAAAGACACCCTGAAAATGGTTGGAGACTTGTACCAGGCTGAAAACTACGGCATAACCTTTGCTAAAGGTCAGGGAGAGCTCGTGGAAAAAGTGAACGACGCACTGGCTACACTAAAGGAAAACGGCACGTACGACGAAATTTACGAAAAATGGTTCGGCGAAACGCCGAATTAACAAAAACGGGAAAACAATCGGCATAGAGGGTGTAACCTTCAACATGTTACACCCTCTTTACGTGAGAGGTGAAACAATGGTTGGGAGATTTAACTGGGTTGGCGTGACAGAATTCTTCCCAGAGCTGATGACAGGTCTGTACTACACCCTCATCATCTCGGTGGTCGGACTGCTGTTCGGATACGTCCTGGGCGCTGTGTTCGGTCTGGGTCGGATCTCAACAAACAAACTGTTGTACGGCATCGCAACGGTTTACGTCGAAGTAATTCGCGGAACCCCCATTTTAGTCCAAGCCATTTGGATCTATTTCGCACTTCCCCTAATTATCCAGTACACATTAGACCCTGTCGTCGCCGGGATCATTGTCATCGCGATCAACTCCGGCGCGTACATCGCTGAAATTGTCCGTGGAGCGGTCCAGTCGATCGAAAAAGGGCAGATGGAAGCCGGGCGTTCGCTCGGTTTGAGCCATGGACAAACGATGCGCTACATTATTTGGCCCCAGGCCTTTAAGCGCATGATTCCGCCCATGGGCAATCAATTTATTATCAGTATCAAAGATACGTCTCTCTTATCCGTCATCCTCGTCCCGGAACTCATCTTTCAAGGTCGTCTCATCGTCGCCAATCACTTTAACGCCGTCGAAATTTACACCACGGTCGCAGCGTTTTATCTCGCCATTACCTTAAGCCTGTCGATAGCCTTGCGCAGGTTGGAAAAGAGGTTGGATAACGCATGATTCAAGTTCGCAACCTACACAAAAGTTTCGGTCAGTCAGAAGTTTTAAAAGGGATTGACTGCGACGTTCAAAAGTCAGAAGTCGTCTGTGTCATCGGCCCGAGCGGTTCTGGAAAGAGTACGTTTCTGCGCTGTTTGAACATGCTGGAGGAGATAACGAGCGGAGATGTCGTCGTCGACGGACACAATTTACGCGATCCGCAAACGGACATCAACTTGTTGCGCACTGAAGTGGGCATGGTGTTCCAGCAGTTTAACTTGTTTCCCCATAAATCGGTCATCGAGAACATTATGCTGGCACCACTTAAAGTGCGAAAAGTCAGCCGAGAGGACGCCCGTGTACGCGCCTTAGCGCTGTTGGAAAAAGTAGGATTAAGGGACAAGGCGGACAGTTATCCTCGGCAGTTGTCCGGTGGACAGCAGCAACGCGTCGCCATCGCCCGAGCGCTTGCGATGGAACCGAAAGTGATGTTGTTTGATGAACCGACCTCCGCTTTGGACCCTGAACTCGTCGGAGAAGTCCTGGGGGTCATGAAGCAATTGGCCCTTGAAGGGATGACGATGGTCGTCGTCACCCATGAGATGGGATTTGCGCGGGAAGTGGCCGACCGGGTGATGTTTATGGACGAAGGGGTCATCGTAGAAGAAGGAGAGCCGGAGCGCATTTTTACAGAACCGCAATCGGAGCGCACAAAAGCTTTCTTAGATAAAGTGTTGTAACCGGAATAGCCCACGTTAAAATCGGTGGGCGATTTACCCTTCTTTAACTTCCACAACCATAATGCGCGTTCCGTTGACAGATTCGACCTTGACTTTAGATCCCTTCTTTAACCAGGTACCGTTCGTAACAGCACTGTATGTTTTACCGCCAACTTCAATCGTGCCAGAGGGGCGCATATCCGTTAGTGTTCGCCCTTTTTGTCCGACGAGCGATTGATACGTTACGTTTATAGAAGAGTAACCGGCTTCGCTCGTAAATCGGTCACGTAACGTCAGTTTTTCCCAAATATCTCTTTTCGGCAAGAAGCGAAACGACAGCAAACTCGACAACAAACCGAGGATTAACGCACACGCCACTCCTGTCCCCAGCAGGAAATCATTCGTCGGCATCACTAGCCCGACGAGCATGAGCAGGACACCAATGGCTGCCATCGTCCCATCCTGCACGAATTTCCCATCGACAATCATCATCGTGAGACCAACCACAAACAACCCCACCATCCACAGTGACAAGTGTTCGACGGCGGCTGTAAAGTACAACACCATCGAAACTAATCCGAGCAATCCGGCGATGCCTCGCGCTTTTACAAAAAATTCAGTCGCGATTAACGCCATGCCAACGTAAACAAGCAATAAGATAACAGCGGTAGAGTCAAGTAGTGCACTGAACACTCCCATCACCTCCCGTTTAAAAGGGGTGTTCAAGATGAACAATCCGTTCTCTTTTTCCTGATCACTATAGCAGTAAACCGAAAATATGTATGCGTTCGGTTTCGGTCTGCGTTTCCGCGTGCACCGAATTCAATCATAACAAGCTGCCGCTTTGACAGCTTTCCAACTCCTTGAAAGATTTCGTCATCGCCCACGCCAGAAGCTCGTTCCCGTACGGTGTATCCGGTTTGGAAAGACAGAGTCAAAAGGGCCTTCCCAACGGTCTTCTTCCTCGTCCTCCATATCGAATCCGTCTACGAATGTGGCATCTACACGCGGATCTCGCTGATCTTCATATCCGGTACTCTCCATGAGGAAATTCCCCCTTGCCTATAAAGTCCATAAATGGTTTAAGGATAGTATTTCCCGGGGAATGGTCGTTAAACGTGTGAGCCTCCCCCCTTTCCTCGCATGTAAGGAGGGGAGAGGGGAGGGGAGCAGGAGGGAGGAGTCCCGTTTCAGCTCAAATTACTTGGCCAATTCATAAATCGCTTCGGCGTAAATCGCCATCGCTCTCTTCATGTTTTCCACATTAAAATACTCATCTTTCTGGTGCGCGGTCTCTTCTTCCCCCGGGAAGAGAGGACCGAAAGCGACACCGGTGTCGAGGGCGCGGCCGTACGTTCCACCGCCGATGGCCAGCAATGTCGCTTCTTCTCCGGTGTGGGCTTCGTACACTCGTTGCAAAGTTTTCACCAATTCGTGATCGTGTTTGACATAGTGCGGTTTTTGGTCAATCACGTTCGGGGCGACTGTGTAACCAAACGCTTGTGCCGCCGCCTTCAGCTTGCCCATAATTTCGGACGTACCGGCCTTCACCGGGTAGCGGATGTTCACTCCTAATTTCGCTTGTCCGTCCTGCACGTAGCTGAACGTCCCGACATTGACGGTTAATTTTCCGTTTATGTCGTCTTCGATATCGATGCCTAACTTCTCGCCGAAAAAGCTGTCCACAAAGTAGTCATGGATAAGCCGGATCAGTTGCCTTCCCCGTTCGTCCAGGTCTAGCGCATGGAGAAAACGCGCCAGTTCCAGACCTGCGTTCAACCCTTTGTGCGGCTCCATGCCGTGGTGAGAGATTCCCTCCAATACGAGCCGCACGCCGTCGTTTTGCTCTTCGGCGTAACCGCGAATACGGCGCTTCATCAAGTACGACTGGAACTGTTCCTTGACGGCGAACACATCTCCGTCACCTGTCAGCACGGCTTCCGCCTTGTCCGCCACCATATTTTCGCGGTTTCCGGCTTGAAACGACGCTAACGTCCAACCGGATTCACGCTGCGCCGACAGGGTCCCGACATCTTGTACGAGGTGGCAAATGAGTATTCCCTTCTCAGCCGTAATAATCGGAAACTCGGCATCCGGCGCAAATCCCATGAGCGGCATCGGCTGTTCGGCAAAGTATCGCCGCAATCCGACCCAGTCTCCGCTCTCTTCATCGGTGCCAAAAATAATTCTCACCCGCCTTCTCAGCGGTAACCCGAGCTCTTTGATGATCTTCAAGGCAAACACGGCCGCCATCGTCGGGCCTTTGTCGTCGATGGCTCCGCGGGCGTACAACTTCCCGTCCCTGAGCTCCGGTTTGAACGGGTCCCACGTCCACCCGTCTCCGGCAGGCACTACATCGACGTGGCACAATACGCCAATGATCTCCTCTCCTGTACCGTACTCGGCGTGAGCGGCATACCCGCCGACATTGTGTGTCGTAAAGCCAATTTCTTCGCAATAGTTCAATATGTACTCCAGCGCGTCGGCAACCGGCTGGCCGAAAGGCGCTCCGTCTTTCACACTCGTTTCGTCGTGTACGCTGGGGATGCTCAAAAATTCCTTCACTTTTTCCAAGTAAGTGTCGTACTGTTTCTCCACTTCATTTCTCCATTGAACGGACACGTGAATCTTCCCTCCTTCATTTTAAAGTCATGTGCAGTCATTCGATGGTGCTTTGTGTGCTTTTGCCAAGATGTCTGCCACTTTATCATGAATATGGCCGTTTGTTGCCAAAATATGACTTACACTTAAATCGTACGGACGCCCCGCCGTATCGGTTACCCGTCCACCTGCTTCCTCGACGAGCAGTACGCCTGCTGCGACATCCCACGCATTGACATCCCATTCCCAATACCCGCTCACACGGCCTGCCGCTACGTGCGCCAGTTGCAGTGCTGCTGATCCTGCAATGCGGACATTGCGCACTCGCGGTCTCAAGGCAAATAAACCCGCTCCCTTATGAGACTCAGACGGAAAGCCGCTGGACATAAGACACTCGGACAGTTTTTCATCTCTCGAAACTCGCATGCGTTCACCGTTTACGGTCGCACCCTTGCCCTTTTCCGCTATAAACCATTCCTCCCTCATCGGGTCGTAAACGATGCCGAGTGTGACTTCGCCCATTTCCGCCAGTGCGATTGAGACACAAAAGAATGGAAACCCGTGTACGAAGTTCGTCGTCCCGTCAATCGGGTCGACAATCCACAAGTGTTCCGCATCCCGCATCTCAGCTAAAGCGTCGGACGATGCAGCTGGGCCGGGTTCCACCCCTTCTTCGCCGAGAATGTCGTGATCGGGAAAAGACTGTAAGATGTGTCGGCGAATAATCTCCTCGGATCGCTTGTCAATGTCCGTGACGAGATCACTTTCGGACGTTTTAAACGCCACTTTTTTCACGCGGTGGGCGTTTTCCCGAATCAATGCTCCGGCTTCTCGGGCAGCGGCAATGGCAACATCGCGTTTCCTCTTTGCTTCCATTCTGCTCTGTGCATCCTTTCATCCATTACTCCGTCTTATTTAACTATAGCAAATAACACATCTTAACAAAATTCCTGTCGTTCATCCTTTTTTTAATGTTATAATGACCGTATTCTTTTTTGGGTTCATCGGAAGAAGGAGGGGCTCTCCTTGGAGAACCACGTATCCTTAACATCGCTCATGATCGTCGTGACCATATCTTTTCTCGTCCCGATTATGATCAACCGTCTGCGCTGGACATTCGTCCCGGTCGTCGTGGCTGAAATCGTGGCTGGAATTGTCGTTGGGAAAACCGGTCTGAACCTCGTGGCAGACGATGCCACGCTGCAGCTGTTGTCTACGCTCGGGTTGATTTACCTTCTGTTTTTAAGCGGTCTAGAAGTCGACTTTGGCATGCTCACATCGAAGCAAAGACAAGGAAATGTGAATCCGTTGAAGATCGCCGTCGCTGTGTTTGTGTTAATCCTCGCCGTATCGGCGATGTTCGGCATGTGGATGGTGCCCCTCGGTCTAACGGACCAGCCGTACTTAATGGCGATCATCATCGCAACCATTTCACTCAGCATCGTGATGCCAGTCCTGAAGGAAAACCATATGACCAGCACTCCTTACGGTCAGACTGTTCTATTAATCGCCGTCATTTCCGATTTCGTGACGATGATTTTACTCGCCGTGTTTGTCTCCCTGTCCACGGACACAGGCTCCCACCCGCTCCTCATATTCACTCTGTTTTTGGCTTTCTTCATGACGTACCACATCTTGAAGCCTCTCTCGAAAGTAGAGTGGTTTCAAAAACTGTCCAAAGGCACTGTGCAAATCGGGACACGCGGCGCTTTCACCCTCATTTTGTTCTTCGTCGCGCTGTCGGAATCAGTCGGGGCGGAAAACATTCTGGGCGCGTTTCTGGCTGGTGCGATTTTGTCGTTGCTCGCACCGAAACCGGAACTCGTACACAAACTCGACTCGTTCGGGTACGGTTTTTTAATTCCGATTTTCATGGTCATGGTCGGAGTGAACCTCGATCTACGGGCGTTATTCAGCGATCCGTCAGTGCTCCTGCTCGTCCCTTATCTCCTTGTCGCCCTGTACGCCGCCAAAATCGTTCCCTCCCTCATGTTGCGAAAATGGTTTTCGTGGCGGGAAACCCTTTCGTCGGGAGTCCTCCTGTCGTCAACGCTGAGTCTCGTCATCGCGGCGGCAACTGTCGCGTTGGAGTTGGATTTAATCGAGCGAAACGTCCACGACGCCTTTATTCTCGTCGCCGTGCTCACATGCGTCATCTCCCCGATCCTGTTTAACCGGATGAAGCCAGACGTGCCAGAGGAGCTACCGCCCAAAATATCGATCGTCGGGGTGAACGGGTCCACCATTCCGGTGGGACTGGAATTAAAAAAAGAAGGCTACCGGGTGACGATGTACTCCCGTTCCCAACCGAAGCTCACGCCCCAAGCGGTTCAGGAAGAAGTCAAGTTCCCGATGGTCGAGCTGGATCAGATGGAACTGTCCGAACTCGAGAAGCACAACGCCTTTGACACGGACGTGCTCGTTCTGGCAACGGGCACAGACGAGTTTAACCGCGCCGTTGCCCAGTACGCCAAGGAACAAGACGACCGGCTCCGCGTCATCGTTCTCACCGACGACCCGTCCATTCAGGACGAACTGACAGAGCAAGGGATTACGGCCTTCTCCAGTCTGTTCGCCACCCACACCCTGTTAAAAGGGTTGATCGTATTCCCGGCATCTGTGCGGCTGTTGACGCAAAAAGGGGATTCTATCCAAGAAATTACTGTGAACAACGAGCGTTACAACGAGCTGTTGCTGCGCCATCTCCCGTTCCTCGGCGATGCGCTCGTCCTACGCATTTACCGAGGGGAAGATTCGGTCATTCCCCACGGAGACACACAGATTAAGAGCGGTGACCGGCTGCTCGTCTCCGGAAGTCCGGAACACATCCAACAAATGCGGAAGGAATTGGAGTAGCTGTCAGGCGGAGCTGCGGATGTGTTACAATAAACGTATACTGTTTTGTGAGGTGTTAGGTTTGCGTCTGGCAGATGCCTTAGAAGAATTAAGGGCCATCCTGTTCACGGGGAAATCGCGCCGTTCCCTTCCGCCTCTGACGCAACCGGAATACGTGAAACGGTTCGAAGGGCGCATCGAACGGAACCCGAAAGCGGAATGGCACGCGTTGCACCAGTATGCACAGCCGATCATACCGCTTTATCGAAAACAGCTTGAAGAAAAGCGCAGGGTGGAATCGTATTTTCACGGAAAACCAGCTGACACTCTCGATGACGACGACCAGACAGTTTTAGAGAAGCTGTACGAAGAGATCATGGAGATGGAAACAGAGGAGGAATGGCAAGCATGGGTCAGACATTGGGTCCAACGAGTGAACGGCCGGCCGTGAACCTCTCACAACTCGCGGCGTTAAAGCTCAAAATGATCCTGTTGGACGAACCGGACGCGGAACGGTTGTGTTACCGCGTGGTTCCCGTGACAAGCGGGTGCGGCAGTACGGCGTTCCAGCTCACCCTGACTGAAAAACGGGACGGGGACCACATCGTCTGGATAAAAGACATCCCGTTCAGTTACACCAAGGACGACCTTCCACTTTTAGATGGCCTTGCGATCGATCTAAACCGTCAAAGCGGGAAACTCG
Organism: Novibacillus thermophilus; assembly: GCF_002005165.1. Lineage (NCBI taxonomy): Bacteria > Bacillati > Bacillota > Bacilli > Caryophanales > Thermoactinomycetaceae > Novibacillus > Novibacillus thermophilus. Next base: position 657,144 of record NZ_CP019699.1, on the reverse strand, counting down.
AATTCATCCACCGGTCGTACCAACCGGACCACACTGCATGCTGTTCAAACAGGTGACGAACAGTGGGCGACTCCGCAGTGCGTGACAGCTCGCATCCTTTGGTCAACCATGACAACTTAACCCCTCACGCCCCGACCCTCTTTAGCTATCGTCCTCCTGTGGCTTGGTCGTCTGCTGTCCAAACGGCAAGTGTCCGATGGGGTGCGTTCATCACTCTGTTTACCCTTGGCGTTCATGAGCCAATCTTGAGCGTAGGGTGATGTAAATCGACCCCGCGGCCTTCCCTCGGGGAAGCATGCCGTTTCTGGGAAAGAGCCGATGACTTACTACTGCTTGACTTCTAATCCGCCGTCCGCCGTTCTCTGATAGCAACCTCACCCACCAATTCTTTCAGTTTTGCATCGTGTATGGCGATCGTCAAGTCGTAAAAATCAATCGGCTGGCGGTCGTACTGTTCCAGATGCGCAAGGTACTCTTGCACATCCCCCTTCACCTTCCCCAAGTCAATCCCCAGACTGTCGTCGGGAAACGGTCTCAGCTTTGCCAAAGCCGAGCGAAATAACTTCACAGCACCGTTTACGTTGTCGTTTCGGAAATGATGCAAGGCGACGGCAACTTGCAGCAAACCTTGGTACAGCGGGTGTCGCCCTTCTTCCAGCCACAGGTCCTCCAGCACTTCGTGACATTCGTAGTAATCCCGCTTCTTGTTAAACAAATAAAGAAATTCAACGTACAAATGCGGGTATTCATCCGGCAGCGGCCATCTCATGCGCCAACCTCCAACCGCCCATTTTCTCTTATCATACCAAAAGAAAGCGGCAAGTTAACACGTGTCCGCAAATACGATACAATGAACACGTCGATCAGCTTAAAGCGTTGGGAAAGGAGTGAGAAAGCGTGAATTTGAAAGAAGCCACTTACGAAAACATGGCTTTTATGCTCAACGATCTGAAAAAGCGGTTAAGGATGGTAAACGTTTCTCTGATTGACCCCGAGGACTTTCGCCTGGACGATTACGCAGAAGTGCGGGACATTTACGAAATGGTGGTGAGCCGTCCACAATTGACCACGATGCAATTAGAAGGGGTATTGACAGAACTCGGTGAACTGAGAAAAAGAAAATAGGCTTATTCGGCGAACATTCATTTTTTTGATTTACAGGTTTGGGGGACCGCTTTTCTGCTCAAGCGGTCCTGTTTTACCATTTGACAACAACAGAAAAAAAAGGTATATCATATACGTATCGAAATATTATGTAGTTGAAAAGCCCCATAATAACATACCACATTATAAGCTGGTTGTCAACAGGCTTTGATTTAGAAAAAGAGCAGCGGTATGATGTCTAGACCCTAATTTAAAGTTAATGACTTTTTTACTGGTGGTGTTGTTAAAAATGGCCATACTCAACCAAGCCCACCCTACCTGTATACCATTTATTACCAGAAATCAGGAACTGGTGGACGTAAAACGCAAATATGTTTATGCCTGTTGTTGGCTCCCTCCTTGGGGTTCGTAAAGTCGATTGGTCTTCAGCAGATAAAAGACCAATCGCACCAGTTTACGGGCTGTAAGCGCAAGGGCACGTTTCTCGGCAAATTCCTTCGGCTCCGCTTTTTTTTTCGCATAGTACTCAGCAAAAACAGGGTCGTACACCCGGACACTGTTTGCCGCTTCGATCAGGTAGTACTTGAGATAGCGGTTGCCGGAACGAATGAGCCGGGTTCGGTTTGCTGTAAATTTCCCAGACTGGTTTTCGGTCCAGGCCAGGCCGCCATACTTCGCCAATTCTTTATGGCTTTTAAACTGGTTGATGTCCACTTCAGCCAGAATGCCGGAGGCGAGGATGGGACCGATACCCGGAACCGAATCCAAGGTCTGGGGAATGGTTTCGAGATGATCCTTAATCGCCTTTTTCAGAGATTTGAGTTGTTCCTGCACCGTACGGATGACGCGGATGCTGGAAGCCATGGCCAGATTCACGGAGTCTGCCATGGACTGAGGCAAACGGTACGAAGAACGGGCTGCCTTTTGTAACGCACGGGCAACGCTTCCGGATCATCAAAGCGGTTCTTGCCGCGCAGGACAAGGAAGTCCATTAGCTTGTCCAAAGACATATCGGCCAAGGCTTCTACCGATTCAAGTTCCTCCATGACGGCCAGCGAGGTAGCTGAAACTGGTTTCTGCGAAACGGTCCAGTGAGGCAAAAGTCGCTGAACTTTAGATACAAGTTGGTCATGAGGAAATTACTCTCCGGGTGAGATCCTGTACCAGGTGGTAACGAGCCCGTGTCAGGCGCTGCAGGGCCATGAGCGGTTCGCTCCACGTGAAGGGATGGGGGAGATGACCGACACGAAGCTTGGCGGCAATGAACCAGGCATCGACCCGATCGTTTTTGGGGGCGTCCAAGTAATGCGCCTTCTTGAATTCCTTGATGAGACTGGGATTAAAGACATAGACATTTTTGCTGAGGACGCCAAAATCCAAGTGGCGGTGGATGTACATGGCCGCGTGAGTCGAATAGCACCCCGTGTGTTCCAAGCCAAACAGGATCTGCTCAAAGCCATGCTTTTGCACAAGATACGCTCTTGTAATTCCAGGAACCGGGGCGATTGTTGGTGATGCTAAACCGGCTGAGGGGCCGTTTCTCCTCGTCCCGGGTCAGACAGCAAACCACGTTGCTTTCGCTGCCTACATCGATTCCGACAAACAAGGGGGAAGTCATATCGATCACCTCCTTCGCATGAAGATCACAGTGCCTACGATCCTGGGATGTCCCTGGGAAACCCATGAACGACAGCCTTGCGAGCTATTGGAATACACCAGGGATCATCGGTGCACGTGCCTCCCTCTGCTTCTCAGGAGGGATGATCGGCTGGGAAACAGTCAGCGTGTAGGTCTATATCATGGGGCCAGGGGAACACTCTTTTTTCGGAAGACACCCTATAAAGGGGCAACAGGGGGAAATCGGAACATTCCCTTGGTAGACACCTAAGGCTATTTTCCCAAAGACAGCCCAAGATCGTAAACACCGATATAATGACCAGCGCGCTTACGTTTGCTCCTTCTAATTCGTGTTCGATTGCTACGCAAGCGAACACTCATTACGAAGCTCTGCCCGCCAACAACAGGTAAAGCTATTCAATTATCAAGGATCAATAGGCTTTAAACATAATATACAAGGGGGGTTGATGACATGTTGCCGCGTTTGTTCCGTTCAATCCATACTTCAATGCGGGAAACGCTCGTGACCGAGTTACTTGCAGTGAATCAAAAGACGAAAAAATACGGTGTTCAATTAACCGCCGAAGACATCCGCCATTTGATAGACGATCGGGAACAGCTGTTACACAGTTACGGGCGTGTGGAACTCGGCGTTGACGTAACGAAGCGGCTGGCCGAAACCTTTTGTACGTCTCCTTACATCGACCGTGAAAATGTCACCTCAGTGCTACACGACTTGCATGAAATTTTTTATTACGTCAAAAACGAAACCGAGGACGCTATCGGGGATATTACGATCATCGAGAAGATGAAGGATTACTTTGACAGTGCTTGCGGCGGTTCATTGGAACTGCTCAAAAGTAAGATGGAAACATTTGTCGGAGATTACAGAAGTGATGCGTTACTTAAAGGTTCTCTGTACGAAAGGGATGAAGGTGAATGGCATCAGAGCGACGAAACCCCGTTCCAGCACGGCAGACACAAGGAAACATAAGACCCTCCCGCCTCTCCAAAAAACAGTATACCCTTTCCCTATTAAACGAAGCTCTCTGTACAGGATGGCTCGACAGCCAGGAGGTTCACCGTATCCAGAGGGGGTTCATGTCCATTCTGAGCGATTTGATTAAGCGGTATACACAAGGAAAGAGTTCTTCCGTGACGAGTGACACGGCCGAACGCATCCTGTCCTCCATTTTGTACGCCGTTGACGCAAATTTGCGTCGCTTTGCTGACCCGTTACGTGCCGTCGATTATTTAACAACTGCTGATATAAGGAAAATTTACGGCGAGGGCGTTGACCTGCTCCGCCAGTGCTTGGACGAAACGAAACGCCTCTACACGGTCGTGAAACAAAACAAACTAGATGTTGCCGTTGAGGCCTATCACACCACGATCGACGAATCGTTGCCGGCATTTTTAAACCAATACGGCATTCTGTTTGATGCACACAACACGATGGCAAGCATCGATTACCCTTTGGCCGTGGATGACATACAAATGGAGGGCGTCTTTTACATCAGGGAATATGTAGAGCACCTAAAGATGGAGACCGATTTTTGCCGCTTGTTCAGCCAACGAGACCTTGAAGCGCTGTTAGTTCACTTCGGACAAGTTTGCCGGTTCGATTACCGCATCGAATTGTTTAACATATTCGAGTTGGTGTTAAACAACGCGGTTTTTTCAATTTTGTCGGGAGGAGATGCCCGCAAGATCAACATTTCACCCGGTCAATTTGAAGTGCTCACACGGCGGTTCACCCTTGCCAGTGCCGCCCAAATCCAAACCTTGCTTCATGAAGCGGCGGACGAGTTACCATCCCGTTTAAACATAAGCAATTCCCGGCTGAACGATTACATGCACCAATGTACGCGCCACCTGGCGCAAAGGGTTGTCAACGCAGCCCACCATCACCGCCTGGAAACCGTCATCATAAAGGAAATGGAAAAAAGGCAGAAGCCCCACGTCATTTCATTAAACAGAGGGGACCAAATGACCGACAGTTCCTTTCGGTTACTCGTCGACCGTATCACAGCTTGCGAAAAAACGGAAGAAAAAGTCGACCTCATTCAGAAAAATGTTCATTCACTGGCAGATTACGTCGATGTGCTGAGGGCCGGTTGCTTCTTCGGCAACGAGTTTCAGACGCTCTTTGGGTCGTTGAGCCACATCGAACTGGCTATACTCGCCAAAAGGGTATTTTACGAGGATTTGCGAGATCAATCCTGTCATTTTTCGTCCCTCGTCTTTCAAGAGAAAATGCCTGACAGCGAATGGGAACAGCATTACGTCGCATTTTTGCAGAACCTCTCTCTAGATCAGTTGACCGCTATCGAAGCCTGTATACACGATATTGACATTGAGGACATCTCGTTTGATTAGACTATGGGCCGCCGACAAATTCGTTCGTCCATGTGGTCAATCACGGGAAGACAGCCGAACATTGTAAGAACACCCCAATGAGATCCCGCCTCTCAAAAAAAGGCGGGATCTGTTTTTTAACGGATATAAAAACGATCATGAACGATCAAACGGCCAGGAGGGGAGCATCTGTCGGAGCGGTTTGTCCCGGCGGTAACCGAGGGCGTACTCTCCTTGCATGATAGTGTGCACTTCGCGCGTTCCTTCGTAAATGACCGGCGCTTTCGCATTGCGCATAAACCGCTCCACTGGGTATTCGCTTGAGTATCCGTAAGCGCCGTGGACTTGCACAGCGTCACACGCCGAACGAAAAGCGACGTCACATGCGTACCACTTCGCCAGGGACGTCTCCCGCGTGTTCCGTTTCCCTCTGTTTTTCAGCCATCCGGCCCGGTAGACGAGGAGCTGGGACGTTTCATATCCGGCCACCATATTCGCAATCATCTGCTGAACCAGCTGATAGCGGCCGATCTCTTTGCCAAACGTTTTGCGTTCGTTGGCGTATTTGACCGAAGCGTCGAGACACGCCCGCGTCAATCCCGCCGCCCCTGCCGCCACGGTAAACCGCCCGTTGTCCAGTGCGCTCATGGCGATTTTGAATCCTTCTCCTTCTTCTCCGAGCAAGTTTTCCTTCGGCACCCGGACATCTTCCATCATGACTTCTCCTGTATTCCCCGCGCGAATTCCTAATTTCCCCTTGATCGGCCGGGTCGTCACACCGGGGAACGTCCGCTCGACGATAAACGCGGAGATGCCGTGATGTTTCTTCTCCGTATCGGTGTATGCAAAGATGAGAAAATGATCGGCGTGGTCGGCGAGGGAAATCCACGTTTTCGTGCCGTTCAGCACGTACTCGTCCCCGTCGCGGACAGCCGTCGACTTCATGCCGGCCACGTCAGACCCTGCATCCGGTTCCGTCAACCCGAAGGCCCCGATTTTCTCTCCTTTGGCCTGGGGAACGAGATAACGCGCTTTCTGCTCCTCGTTTCCCCACTGCAGGAGGGTCATGCTGTTTAACCCCGTGTGAACGGATACCGCGGTGCGGAACGCTGTGTCGCCGTACTCCAATTCCTCACACACGATGGCCAACGTGTTGTAATCCATTCCGGCTCCGCCGTACTGTTCCGGGATGCAAACTCCCATAAGACCTAGATCAGCCAACTTTTCGATAATCGACATTTCAAAGTGGCCTTTCGCGTCCCATTCCTGAATATAAGGCAAAATTTCTTTCTCTGTAAAATCGCGCACCATGTTGCGAACGGCTTTTTGCTCTTCACTTAATCCAAAATGCATGATACCATTCTCCTCCTTTTTCACGTACTAAATGATGGCTCATCACTTTTCCACCGTCTCCCCTGTCTGTCCGATCACGCCGTTCGACTTCCATACATCAATTTGTTCTGCTGTAAAACCGGCTTCCCGCAAAACGTCTTCGGTATGTTCTCCTGCAGACGGCGGATACCGTTTGAACTTGACCGGTGTGCGGGACATTTTAATCGGACTCCCGACGAGGGGTAAATCGCCAACTTCCGGATGACGCATGCGGACAAGCATCTGACGGTAGTTGACGTGGGGATCTTGAAACACTTGCTCGACCGTATGAATCGGACCGCAAGGAATATCGCGTCGGGTCAACTCTTTCATCCAATAGGACCGTTCTTTCGTCAGAAAGACATCCGCCAGTAATGGAACGATCTCGTCCCGGTGTCGCACGCGCCCGTCATTTGTCTTAAACCGCGGATCTTCCGCCCATTCTGCATGGTCGATGGCCTCGCACAAACGGCGGAACTGGCGGTCGTTCCCGACGGCCACGACGAACAGGCCGTCTTTCGCCTCGAACGTTTGGTACGGAACAATATTGGCATGCTGGTTCCCGAGCCGCTCCGGCACCTTTTGCCCGACGAGATAGTTCATCGCCACGTTCGCGAGCATGGCCACCTGACTGTCCAGCAGGGAAATGTCAATTTGCTGTCCTTCGCCGGTCTTTTCTTTCACCCGCAAGGCAGCCAGTATACTGCTAAAGGCGGCAAACCCTGCAAAAAGGTCGGCAACGGCCACGCCGACTTTTAACGGCTCTCCCCCTTTTTCACCGGTAATACTCATCAACCCGCCCATCGCTTGAACCACGAAATCGTAACCGGGCAAATCCCGGTACGGACCATCCTGACCGAAACCGCTGATCGAGCAATAGACGAGAGCGGGATTGATCTCCTGTAACTGCTCGTACCCTGCCCCAAGTTGCGCCGCTTTTCCCGGGCGCCAATTCTCGACGACGACATCCGCTTCTTTCACAAGCTCGTGGAGAATCATTTGTCCTTCTTTCGACTTTAAATTGAGTGCGATCGCCCGTTTGTTCCGATTGGCTGTCAAGTAGTAAGCACTTAAGCTTCCGATGTACGGAGGTCCCCATCTCCGCGTTTCGTCACTTCCGCCGGGCGCTTCCACTTTAATGACATCAGCTCCCAGGTCCCCCATCATCATCGTGCAATACGGACCGGCTAACACGCGGGACAAGTCGATGACCCGGACTCCTTCCAGTGCTTGTTTCACGTTTCCCCTCCTTCCTCGCCATATTGTTCCTATATTAGGAACTCTGTTACTATATTATAAATTATTGAGTTGTCCGTTTGAACCACTTTCGGAAAAAATGTGATATGATGGATAGTGAACGCAAAGGAGACGGTTCACATGGCACAACCAACGGCAAAACAGAGACAAACGTTACAAACATTGGAACGCGGGTTGCGTTTACTCAGTTGTTTCGACGACCGGCACCCAGAACTCGGCATCACTGAAATGGCTATGCGCATGAACTTGTCCAAAACGATCGTCTACCGGATCGTCGCCACGCTGGAGAAACTCGGCTTTCTGACTCAAAACCCGGAGAACCGGAAATACCGGTTAGGGTTGAAAGTGTTTGAGCTCGGGGTCGTCGCCGCTTCTCAAATCGAGCTCAGACAAGTAGCCCTTCCGATTATGAAAGAACTGGCGGCCGGCACCAATGAAACGGTCAACTTGACGGTGCTCGACGCCGTCGACCGCGCGGGAATCTGTATCGAGACGGTTGAAAGTTCGCAACCCATTAAGTTGACAACTCGTATTGGTAACGTCGGTCCGCTGCACCGGGGAGCCTCACGCAAAATACTGTTGGCGTATCTTGATTCCGCCGAACGTCAGCTTTATCTCGATCCATCAGCGATCGGCACAACGCTATCACCGGACGAGATGATGCAGTTGGAAAAAGAACTGAACGCGATCCGCGAGAGAGGTTACGCAGTCAGCGAGGGGGAAGTGGACCCTGATGCCTTCGCGATATCCGCACCCGTTTTTGACGCATCCGGCTCCATCGTTGCGGGATTAACCGTTTCCGGACCGCGATTCCGCACAGATGAACAGAGGCTGCAACAACTGACGGAGTGGACGTGCCGCAGTGCCCGCAAACTGTCCCAACAACTTGGCGCCCCTGAATGAGTTGATACAAAAACCCGCTCACCCTCACATGAGCGGATCTCTGATGAAGGCCTTTCCACAACTATTTTTGTTTCAACACACGCCCGATCTCTTGTTCCATATACTGATCTGAATAGTCAGTTCCGTACTTAAACGTTGACAACCTGTATAAGACAGCTCCCAAAATCATCCATAAGAACACGATGATCCATTCATAAGGCCAAACGAGCGAGGACGGCATCCCTGGCATGTAGAGCACACATACCCCAAGCGACATGACCACGGCAATCCAACCGATACTCGTACCGCCTGGAAGGTGAAACGGCCGCTCCATGTCGGAATTTTTCTTCCGCAGGATGATAAACGATACGGCGACCATGAACCAGGCGACAACTAACCCCAATCCCCTGCGTCGACCAGCCAGACGAGTGCAGGACGCCCGAAGAACGGGGCAAGCGTGGAAAGGACTCCAATTAACACAATGGCTTTGTAAGGAGTCCGGTACTTCGGGTGCAGTTCTCCCAGAACTTTTGGGAGCATACCAGCACGGGCAAGGGCGTATATTGCCCGGCTCCCGCCGACGTAGAAACCGATCCAGCTCGTGACAATTCCTCCGATTCCCCGAGCACTAGAAGATTCCCCATCAATTGACTCCCGCCAAACGCTTTCGCCATGGCATCAGCCGTAACCAAATTCGATTCGCTCATTTCTGCCGGGCTCATCACACGGGACACACCAAAAATAACGGCGATATACCACGTGATGGCTAAAACGACAGAAAAAACGAGCAACTGACCGATCTTTCTCCGGGACAACTGAATCTCTTCAGATGCTTGCGGAATGACGTCAAACCCGACAAACATAAAGGGTGTCATGATGACGACGCTCAATAATCCGCCCATTCCCTTCTCAAAAAGCGGTTCCATGTTGTGAGTGCTCCCGGATACGGAACTCCCTGTAACTAATAAAATCCCGGCGATGACAATGAGTAATGTGAATACTAGATTAATAGTCGTCGTCAGTTTAATGCCCCGGTAGTTGATCCAAGCTACGATGATTGAGCCGAGTACGCCAACCCCGACCCACGTCGCTGTCACATCCCAACCGGCGATAGTGTACAGATAACCCATGCTGTAATTGGGAATCAAGTATTCGAATACCGTCGGGAGCGCAACTGCTTCAAAAGCGACAACCGACACGTAACCGAGGATAATAGCCCATGTCGTGATAAAGGAAGCACCCCTTCCCATTGCCTTATAGCTGTAGACGTACTCTCCCCCTGCCAGCGGCAGAGCGGAAGCTAATTCAGCATACGTGAGGCCGACGAATACTACGAGAACCCCTCCAATGACAAAGGCGAGAATAGCCCCCAATGATCCCGCTTCTGTTATCCACAAACCGGTCGTGACAACCCATCCCCAGCCGATCATCGCGCCAAACGCAAGAGCGAGTACATCCTTATTCCCCAGCACTTTGATAAATTTCCGTTCTTCCATTTTCGACCTCCTTCACACCATTTGTTCCTATATTGATAATAGTGTTACTATATTATAAATGACTCCGTCACTAATTTGAACCGCTTTCATATTCGTTTAATTGAGCCTTACTAACAACGGTATGCACCCGTATCTACAACTATTACCCGTGTCTCCCTGCTTTTTAGGTGCCGAAAGTCATTTGCTTTGAACAATTTATTTGACATTACATGATAAATCCTTATAATCATAATTAGACTTAATGGTAATAACCATTAGAGATTTTGTACGTGATATCCTTCATTATTTTGTCTAATGGTTATAATGTATAATACATTAATGCGCTTACATAAAACGAGGAGGAACTGGTATGCCGAAACCGATGAAACTGATGTCGCCGACGGGCCATTTGGGGTTCACCCCGATTGAACAAGAAAGCTTTTGGAAAGGAGTCGAACAAAAACCCGACTACATCATCGCAGATTCCGGGAGCAGCGATATCGGCCCGCACCCGTTGGGAGCTGACGAATCGTGCAGCCCCGCCACATGGCAAGAACACGATTTGGAATTGATGTTCCGTGCATCGCGACAGCTGAATGTCCCCATGATCGTCGGTTCCGCTTCTGACACCGGGACGAACAGAGGGGTAGACCAGTATGCCGATTATATCAAAAAGTTAGCCCGTGATATGGGCATCCGCGAACTTACAATTGCTAAAATCTACTCTGAAGTCGACAAACAGCAATTGTTGAACAAAATGAACAGCCAAGTGCAAGTGATCGGCTTGGACGGACGGGAAAATCTCACTGTTGAGCAGTTGGAACGTACGGATACTATTGTCGCCGTAATGGGGGCTGAGCCCATTGTCCACGCGTTGGAACAGGGTGCCGATGTCGTCATTTGCGGACGTTCCAGTGACGCTTGCCTGTTTGCCGCACCGCTCATCAAAGAATCGTACCCGAAAGATATCGCCTACTACGCCGGAAAAGTGCTGGAATGCGCCTCGTTCTGTGCAGAGCCTTTCGCCGGAAAGGAAACGGTCATCGGAACCGTGGGGGGAGACTACATTGTCGTGGAACCGATGAGCGATTACCAGCGCTGTACTCCCAGCTCTGTCGCCAGCCACGCGATGTACGAACGCATCGACCCCTACCGGGAATACGTACCGGGGGGATACGTGGACATGAGCGCGTGTGTATACGAGGCAGTAGACGAGCGTCGAACGCGTGTGACAGGTTCAAAATTTGTCACTTCTGAACAGTACACGGTGAAATTGGAAGGCGCAGGAAAAGTCGGCGAACGCTGTCTCATGGTCGTCGGTATCCGCGACCCGTATGTCATTACCCACCTCGATGAGGCGATTGCGTGGTCTAGAAAAAAAGTGAAAGAACGCTTTGGTGATACAGGTTATGATGTGTACTACCATGTATACGGAAAGAACGGGGTCATGGGCGAACTTGAACCGATCACTGACATTCGTTCCCACGAACTCGGCATCGTCGTGGAAGGAGTAGCTCCTACATTAGAGGTAGCGAAAGAGTTGACGAATTTAGCCGCTCGCAACTTCATGTATGCCCGGTTAAAAAATATTCGCGGTACCGCCGGAGCGGCAGCTTTTCTGTCCGATGAAGTACTAGTGGCGAGACCCGGCTACGAGTGGACGATGAATCACGCCATTCCGGCTGATCCGATGGAATGGTTTGAGTTAAAAATTGAACGCATCACCCACCAACAAAAAGTTGGGACACACTCATAATGAAAGTAGAAACGGAGGCTAGAACATGTCGCACAACCGTCCAATGCGGAAACTGGTTGAATTAGCTTCAACCATTCGAAGCAAAAACGCCGGTCCTGACCATATCACCTTTGACATCTTATTCAAGAACGCGGAACATTACGAGGCCGTCAAAAACAGCGGCGTATTGAATAAATCTTTCCTATCTTCCCTGTACAAAATCCCGGTGGAGCGGATTGTACACTTCGTCGCCTTTGACCCGGCCATGGCAATCAAGTTTACGATTCGACGGATGCGGCCAAGCGGCAGTCCAGGCGAGCATGACGTAATGGGCAGTCAGCAGTACCCTGTCCTGTTTGATGTGGAAATTCCTATGCCAAAAAAAGGGTGACATCGTTCCGCGAAGGCTTCCCGAAAAAAGGTTAAAGTCTCTAAACAAAGTGTGAACAGGTGATGGGAGGTGCATATCCTTCAGTGTCTAGTCAATGAATTGCCATTTGCCCAAAAGAAACGTATAATGTGTTCCATATACATCTTATAACATGTTATACGTTAACAGAATGTTGGTGGTGGCACTGTATGTTGTTAGATCGGAAAGGATCAGTCCCTCTATATGAACAAATTAAAAATATCATTGAGCAGCAGATTAAGAATGGCGAGTTGAAAGAAGGGGAAAAAATTCCGTCCGAAAGGGAACTGTGCGAAATTTACGATGTCAGTAGAATTACTGTCCGACAAGCGATTGCTTTGGCTGAAAACGAAGGGTTGCTTTACCGGTCCCAAGGGATGGGAACCTTCGTGGCTAAGCCGAAAATTAAACAAGAATTAACTCGGGTCAACACGTTTGAAACGTCCCTGGCACAACACGGATTCGTCGCTTCGACTAAACTTTTAAAAGCAGAAGCGACACCCAACAGTATTTATTTGGCCAAATTGCTGGACATACCGATTTCGGAGAAAATCTTCAACTTGCAATTAATGGGATTGGGCGATGAAGAACCCATTGTCTATTACAACAGTTATTTTTCTTACGACCTCGGGCAAAAAATGCACAAAACTGCCCTCGATACGTCCCAAAAAAATAAACCTTTTTCAACGCTCGATCTGTATGACAGCCAATCAGATGTAACTCCGACCCAAATCGAACAAACATATGAAGCAACCGTCTCCGATGAATCGCTGTCAGACGTTTTAAAGGTGCCCCAAAGATCCCCTATTTTCAGCGTCACATCTATCGTGTACGCACATGACAAGCCGATAGAATACCGGGAAGCCTTTTATCGTGGGGATAAATACAAGTTTTTTATTACAAGACAGTTAGAATTGAAAAACTAACAGGATGGACATTGCAAAATGATCCATTACCATTTTAAATACATTTTATGGTCATAACCTGTAATGCCAAAAAGACTTTTATTTGCTCCATGGTTATGTTTTCATATTACAGCGTTATGTAACCTGTCGGAGCTCTCTAATCTCGACATCACGCTGCAATACCGATGAAACAGATAAAAACATAACATTTTTAGGACACCGTTGAATGGATGACGTTTGTAAGCGGTTAAAGTGGGAGAAACCATCCTGATTCTTTTTGCAAGGTGGGATGGATTATGTTAGGCGTTCCTTTGCCAATCTGGTATTTAATCACTCTTCTCGTTTTCGTCGCCATTTTGTTCGTCGTTTTAAAACGACCGATGTACGAAGTAATGGCGCTTTCTTTCGTCTTTACCATTGTCATCACGGGAAAGTTCGACTTGTTTTGGTCTTCGCTGTTGTATCCGTCAACGAGCAGTTTGTTTTACGCGATTTTTGCGTTTATGGTAGTGGCGGTCGTGTTCGATGAGACGAAAGTCGTTCAGCGCATTATTCGTCTCATCTTGTCTGTCGTCGGACGGTTTCGCGGTGGTGCCGGTTACGTTTCACTGTTGGGGAGTACGTTTATGGCTGCGTTGTCAGGCACTGGACCAGGCAATGTAGCAGCAACCGGTGTCTTCACCATTCCGACGATGAAAAAAACGGGCTTTCCCTCCCCCCTCGCCGCCACGACGGAAATGTCGGCCAGTATGCTGGGAAACCTCATTCCCCCTTCAGGAATTGTCATCTTGACATTCGGCATTCTGGAAGAACTCCATCCCGGAAGTATTGCGCTCAGCAGCTGGATGATCGCAGCTTACGGAATCGGGTTGTGGTTTTTTGTCCAACGGTGGTTGACACTGTGGGGGTTTTGTAAGTACTACGACGTACAGCCGATTCCAGAGGAAGAACGCCCCCGTTTTCGCCAAAGTTTCAAACTCGGCTGGCCAGCCCTCATACTGCCTGCCCTTATTTTCATCCCTTTATTTATGGACGCGCAAATGCAAAACTGGATTAAAGGGCGCATTGGCGAAGCAGGTGCCGAGGCTTTTTCTTTCTCCGTTCTCATGTTTACGCCAGGCATGGCTGCCGCTTACGCGTTGTGGATCGGGAGGAAGGCGATGTCTTCCGGAAAAATTAACAGGTCCGCTTTGAACGACATGTTTCGACATTCGTTAAACCGCGTCGTCCCCATCAGCGTTACCATTTATATGGCGTACGCCACATCGCAAGTGTTCGTAGAATTAGGCATGGAGGATGCGGTGCGGGACTGGTTTGTCTCCCTCGGGCTGACGACGACAGTACTGATCGTTGTACTCCCGTTATTCTTTATGTTGCTGGGCATGATACTGCCCGGATCATCGCAAATCGCCATTTTGGGGGGTGCCACGATCGCCTCCTTTGCCGCTTTAGGCGGAGATCCCGTTCTCTTCGCGGCTCTGCTCCCGGCGATGACCGGGGCGCTGGAAGGGATGACGCCGCCTTTGGCCCTTGGCATGTACGTGGCGATGGGCATCGCCGGCTCCGGTTTTAAGGAAACAGCCAAATTAACGATCATTTGGGTCGCGTGTCACGTATTGCTCAGTATGTTGCTCTTGACAGGGATGTTGCCCGTACTGGGATTGTAAGGAGGGATGTCCATGTTTCACAAAATGTCAACTGGAATGCAAAACGTTTACGGATGGATGGCAATGCTGACGATGGCTTTGGGATTTTTCGTCTTTCTCATGTTTTGCGCTGCTTTCATCATAGGAGGTGAGGTCGGTGCCGCTCTCGCATCAGCAGCGGGAACACTTATGAACTGGGGCATTCGTCTCGCAGCCTGTGCGATCTTAATCGGATTGGTTTGCATTTACTTCAACAAAGAGCACACGCTGAGTATGAAGGCGGAAAACCGTTCGCCATCCCCGCCAGTTGATTAGGAGTTAGCCTATGAAACCGGCGATTGGTTTGACAGTGCACGCAGATCGAGGAGCGTCCGGTGATCTGTACCCGGGTCACCCCCTACTTTACGTAGAACGCCACTACGTCGACACGATAGTACACCACGGCATGTCCCCCATCCTGGTACCTGTTGTGCAAGATGGGGATTTCATTCGACACCTTGTGGGCAAACTGGACGGCCTCGTTTTAACTGGCGGAGGTTTTTTAAGGTTACACCCTACTCCCCAACCGCTGCCTGGACTTAAAGGCACTGGCTCTGGGCGGTATGCCTTTGAACGGGCACTTCTTCAAGCGATGATACCCAAAGGCGCCCCGATATTGGGGATATGCCGCGGCGCCCAAATGATCAACGACGTACGGGGAGGGACGCTCACAAATTTGGACGGGAAGACGACGGCTGAACACCACCAAGGGAGAAAGGGGATTTCAGGCGATCAGGCGACTCATGCGGTTCGCCTGTCGCCCGCCAGCCGAATCGCCAACTGGATCGGCCTCCATCGCATTGAAGTGAACTCGTTTCACCGCCAAGCCGTATCTAGGCTTGGAACAGGGTTAAAAGCGGTAGGATGGTCTGAAGAGGACGGAGTGATCGAAGTGTTTGAAGGTGTAGACCACCCATGGCTGATTGGGTTGCAATTTCACCCGGAACAATTGTGGCGCACCTATGCTTATTGGACCAAATTTTTTGCTCAGCTCCGCCAGGCCGCCATTCAGTATAAACGCTCTCAATCTGAATAATATGTGTTCCTGCTAAAGTTAAAGGCCCCGTAACCACTTGAAAGTAGTTCGGGGCTTTTGAGGTCAGAGGGGTCCGGTCTATAACATCCTTACGTTTACCTGTTCGCCGTGTGAATGGCGTGACCTAATATGCCTTCGGCTGCTTCCTGGATCACCTCCGGCAAGGTGGGATGGGCGTGAATCGTCAGGGCAATGTCTTCGGCTGTTGCGCCGAATTCGATGGCCATGACCGCTTCTGCAATGAGGGATGACGCTTCAGGGCCGACGATTTGCACGCCGAGGATGCGCTGTGTCTCTCTGTCAGCGACGACATTGACAAATCCGTCTGCCGCATTCATCGACAAGGCCCGCCCGTTTGCCGGGAAAGGAAAACGGAAGGAAGTAACGTCATAACCTTCGGCTTTCGCTTCCTCTTCCGAGAGCCCGGTATAGGCAATTTCAGGGTCGCTGAACACGACGTACGGCATCGCCCGGTAGTCGACGGCGCTCGCTTCGCCGGCGATCACTTCTGCCGCCACTTTCCCTTCGTAGCTCGCTTTGTGCGCCAGCATCGGTGGGCCTGTTATGTCACCGATGGCGTAAATGTGGTCGACGTTCGTCTGCATTTTTTCGTTTACTTTGACAAACCCTTTGTCGTCTAGTTCTACGCCGATCTGTTCCAAACCTAAGTCGCTCGTGTTTGGGTGCCGTCCGACGGACACGAGGACGACGTCGGCGGTAAACGTCTGCTCTTCTCCCTTCACGTCGGCTGTCACGGTCACGCTGTCACCGTGAACGTCTGCCTTTTTCACAAAAGCGTTCGTCTTAAATGTGACTTTCTGTTTCTTCAAATTTTTCGTGATGATGCGCACGACTTTCGGATCCGTTCCGGGCAGAAGCTGGTCCATGCCTTCCAGGATCGTGACGTCGCTCCCCAGTTTGGCATACGCTGTTCCGAGTTCAAGCCCGATGTAACCGCCGCCGACGACGATCATGTTCTTCGGTACTTGTTGAAGGTTCAGCGCTTCAGTGGAGGAAATAATGCGTTCGCCGTCAAACGGCAATGCTTTCAGTTCAGCCGATGACGAACCAGTCGCGACAATGCAGTCGTTAAACTTGTACGTTTCACTGCTCTCTTCTGTTGCGACCCTCACCTGGTCCGTTCCGGAGAAATACGCTTCTCCTTGGACAACGGTAATTTTGTTGCTTTTCAGCAATTGCCCGACGCCTTTCGTCAACTGCTTCACGACGCCGTTCTTCCATTCCTGCATTTTCAAAAAGTCAACGGATACGTTCTCCGCTACAACCCCCATGTTGCCCGCTTGTTTCATTCTCTCTGCCAATTCTGCAGCGGAGATTAACGCTTTAGACGGTATACACCCGACATTGAGACATACTCCACCTAGTGCCCCTTTTTCTACGAGAGTGACATCCCGACCGAGTTGGGCAGCGCGAATGGCTGCGACGTAACCGCCTGGTCCGCCACCCACAACCAACACGTCCACTTCGTTCGCAAAATCTCCAACGACCATGTTATTTCAACTCCATCAGTAAAAGTTGGGGGTTTTCCAAATAGTGTTTCACAACGTTTAGAAAACGCGCAGCTACATCGCCGTCCACGAGCCGATGGTCAAACGTGACGTTCAATCCCATCATTTTGCGGGCGACAATCTCGCCGTTTCGGACGACCGGCTTCTCGGATATAGTCCCGATGCCGACAATGGCCACTTCCGGATAGTTGATGATCGGCGTGAAGAACATCCCCCGCCGACAGACCCCATATTCGAGATACTGATCGTGCTGCCTTTTAGTTTATCCGGTGCTATTTTTCGCGTTCGCGTCTCTTCCACTAGTTTACCAATCTCGTCAGCCAATTGCCACATGGTCTTCTGATCGGCGTTTTTTACGACCGGTACCATCAAACCTTCTTCCGTCGCCGTGGCGATGCCGATGTGGTAGTAATGCTTAATCACAATTTCACCGGCTTCTTGGTCGATGGACGCGTTCAACGTCGGGTACTGGCGCAGTCCCGCAATGACTGCTTTGATGATATACGGTAAGTACGTCAGTTTAATGCCTTTTTCTTCCGCAAGGGGCTTCGCCGAATGTCTGAGCTCCACGAGCGCCGTCACGTCCACTTCATCCATCGCCGTGACGTGTGGGGCTGTAAACTTCGACTCCACCATCCGCTCGGCAATCACTTTACGAATTCCTTTTAGCGGTAGGCGCTCTTCTGTCCCAACCTTTACCTCTTCGACTGCCTCTCGCCCTTCGGCATCTCTGTCAGGCTGCTGTTCCCGCTCTGGCAGAGGGCTGTCGGCGAAGGCCTGCACGTCGTTTGCCGTCACTTGACCTCGGTTTCCCGTCGGTTTCACTTGGGTGATGTCGACGCCCAACTCCCGGGCGAGTTTGCGCACAGAAGGCATGGCGAGCACTTTTTTCGAGTCGGCAGCCGGTTGTCGTACCGCCCTTGGTGTCTGTTCCACTGTCTCTTGATCTTCTCTCTTTGCATCCGGTTCTTCTGCTGCCGCTCTGGCGTCTTCGCTCGCCTCCTCCGGATCCTCGTCTGTGGCAAACGTGGCGACGACACTCCCAACCTCTACCGTGTCTCCCTCTTGAATGTTCAGGGTGCTGACTTTTCCGTTAATCGGGACGGGAATTTCTACGACCGCCTTGTCCGTCTCCACTTCGGCGAATACGTCGTCCTCCTGGACATCGTCCCCCTCTTTCACGTGAAGTTTGACGATTTCTGCTTCGTGAATGCCTTCGCCGATATCTGGCAGCTTAAATTCGTATGCCACGTGTGTCCCTCCTTTGTTTAATCAAAATCCAAAACATCCGCAAGGGCTTCTTGGATGCGTTTCGGGGATGGGAGCCAGTCGTCTTCCAACGCAGATATCGGGTACGGCGTATCGAGGCCGGTCACACGTTGAATTGGGGCCTTCACGTGCAAAATGGATCGCTCGTTAATACGCGTAATAATTTCTGATGCAGCGCCGGCCGTGCGCACGTGCTCCGTGACGACGACCACCCGTCCCGTCTTTTCCACCGAAGACGCGATCGTCTCCATGTCCAGCGGGATCAACGTTCTTAAATCGACAATCTCTATCGACGCATCCCGCTCTTTTTCCAATTGTTCCACGGCTCTTTGCGAGACGCGCACCATGTTGCCGTACGTCAAAATCGTCGCGTCTTGCCCTTCTTTTACAATATTCGCCTGCCCCAGGGGAACGGTGTAGGCCTCTTCTGGCACTTCTTGCTTCACTGAGCGGTAAAGCGGCATCGATTCCATAAATAACACCGGATCAGGGTCTTCAATGGCCGCAAGCAGCATTCCTTTCGCATCGTAAGGGTTGCTGGGAATGGCGATTTTCCACCCCGGACTGTGCATAAAGATCGTCTCCAAACTGTCGGAGTGCAGTTCAGGGGTTTTCACGCCGCCGCCGAAGGGCGTGCGGAGGACCATTGGGATGTTAAACCTTCCGCCGGAACGGGAACGCAACCGCCCTGCCTGGGAAGCGATTTGGTCCATTGCTTCGTATATAAAGCCCATAAACTGGATTTCAGCGATCGGCTTCATCCCGAGAGCGGCCATGCCGACGGCATGCCCGATGATCGCCGACTCTGCCAGCGGGGTGTCGAAAATGCGTTTCTCCCCATACTCCTTGTGCAAGCCGTCTGTCGCTCGGAAGACCCCGCCGTTCGGTCCGACGTCTTCGCCGAAAACGACGACGCGTTCGTCCTGCTCCATCGCGACCCGCATCGCATCTCGCACAGCTTGCACCATGGTCATTTTCGCCATTACAATTCCCCTCCTGTTTCGGCCAGAGCTTTCTTCTGCTCCGCAACGTGCGGCGGCATGTCTTTGTACACGTCGTCTAACAGTTGGACGACCGAGCCTTTATCCATTTTCTCCACTTTTTGAATACCTTCGGCAATGGCGTCCATCATCTCTTGTACCGTCTTTTCTTCTTCGGTGTCGCTCCACAAGTTCTTGCTTTCCAAATAAGCTCTGAAACGCTTCAGCGGGTCTCGCTTTTCACGCCACTCTTCTTCTTCGGACTTCTCGCGGTAGCGTTTCGGATCGTCCCCCGCCATCGTGTGCGGGCCGAGGCGGTAAGTGACCGCTTCGATCAAGGTCGGGCCTTCCCCACGACGGGCGCGGGCGGCCGCCTCTTTCGTCGCTTGATATACGGCCAACGGATCGTTGCCGTCGATCTGAATCCCGGCCATGTCGTAAGCAAGGGCTTTTTGGGCGATGGTCTTGCTGTTCATCTGGCGCTCCAGCGGCACGCTGATGGCGTAATGGTTGTTCTGGCAGAAGAAAATCGTCGGCAATTTAAACACGGAAGCAAAATTCAACGCTTCGTGAAAGTCACCCTGGGAAGTGGCGCCGTCGCCGAAAAACGAAATCGTGACGAAATCTTCACCTCGCATTTGCCCTGCCATCGCCGCACCGGTGGCATGCAACAAGTGTCCGGCAATAATGATTTGCGGCGGAAACATGTTGACGTCATCCGGTATGCGACCCCCGCCGATTTGACCACGGGAGTACAGAAACGCTTGATGGAGCGGCATGCCGTGGTACATGGCAGCTCCGATATCGCGGTAACTCGGAAAGAGCCAGTCGCTCTTGTCTAACGCCGCCATCGACGCAATCTGGCACGCTTCCTGTCCGCCGAGGGGGGCGTAAAATCCGAGGCGTCCTTGGCGGTTTAACTTAATGGCACGTCCGTCAAAAACGCGAAGCTTTAGCATCCACCGGTACATGTCTTTCAGTTCGTCGTCACTTAAATCTGGAACGTTCTGTCCGTCGAGGACTTTACCGTCCTCGGACAGTATTTGTTGCCTGTTTACATTCAAATCGGGATTGATCACATCCATCCATCGTCACCTCTCATCCTTTTTTGAGCGTCGAGAAGACGGGAACTATCCTGTCTTATACGCAAAAAATAAGCTGTTCAATTCATTTCCTCCAAGTGCGAAGGCCTTCAGTCGATCACGCCTTATGTTGATAAACGCATAATTCAGTTCCAGGTCCTATTATAAGCGTTACAATCAGAAATGAAAAGGGAAATCTGTTATACCTTGTATAAATAAACTGTTATATACTCTGTTAACCTTTCTTAAAACGGCGAAAGAATCCCCTCTTGCACTCATATAAATATAGAATCGCCAATATAAGGAAAATCTATGCAACACAAAAAACCCGCCTCTTCTTCCGGGCGGGCGCAAACGCTCCTAACCGTGCTACACCGAGCTGAGTGTTTTTTTGAACGCTTCTGTCAATTTCGGCACAACCTCAAACAAATCACCGACAATCCCGTAATCCGCCACTTTAAAAATGTTCGCTTCCGGATCTTTATTAATCGCAACAATCACTTTCGAGTTAGACATCCCGGCCAAGTGCTGGATGGCGCCGGAAATGCCGCACGCAATGTACAGATCAGGGGTGACGACTTTCCCGGTCTGTCCGATCTGCAAAGCGTAATCGCAATAACCGGCATCACACGCCCCGCGGGAAGCGCCGACCGCCCCTCCCAGCACATCTGCCAGTTCTTGCAGTACGTTAAACCCTTCTGCACTTTTGACTCCACGCCCTCCGGCGACGACAATCCGTGCTTCGCTCAAGTCCACCCCGGAAGACGTCTTCTGTACAATGTCTTCGACCACTGTTCGGAGCGATTTGGGAGAAATGTCGACGGAGACCTTGTCCACCGTCGCCGCCCTCGCATCAGACGCTTCTTCCGCCGAGATGTTGTTGGGCCTGAGAGTGGCGAAAACACGCGATTCCTCTCTGAACGTTTTTTTCACAAAAGCCTTACCGGCGTAAATCGGTCGCGTGAACACGATGCGGCCGTTCAGCAGTTCTACATCGGTACAATCGGATATAAGCCCAATCCCGAGCCTGGACGCCACCCGCGGGCTGACGTCTTTCCCGATGGCGGTGTAGGGGGCTAAAATAACGCTCGGGTTTTTCTCCTCGATCACGTATGTCCACGCTTCCAAATACGCGTCTGTCGCATAGTCTTTCAACTGTTCGTGATCGACGTACAGCACGTTGTTCGCACCGTACCGTTGGAGTTCTGCAGTAACATCGGGCAGGTCCCTCCCAAAAACAGCGGCTATAATGTCGCCTCCTTCCGCCAACTTGCGCGCCGCGGTCAAGGCCTCATACGAAACTTGCCGCAAAGTTCCGCTCCGCAACTCGGTCATCACTAAAACATGTCGACTCATCGAATTTCGCTCTCCTCTCCTTTTTCTGTCCTGAACATACTCATGCCAACGTAATTTCGAGAAACCGGTCATCCTTAAATAACTTTCTTTTCGTTTTTCAACAGATCCACTAAAGCATTCACTTGTTCGTCGAGTTCACCTTCCAAAATGCGGCCTGCCGACTTCTCCGGCGGCAAAAATACGTCCAGCGTTTCTGTTTTCGCTCCAACGGCACTGGCATCCACATCCATGTCGTCGGCTTCCACCCGCTCCAGCGGCTTTTTCTTCGCTTTCATAATGCCCGGAAGAGAAGGGTAACGCGGTTCGTTCAACCCCTGTTGAGCGGTCAACAACACGGGAAGTGAGGTTTTGACACGGGCTACATCTCCTTCTACGTCTTTTTCCACATGAACCTCGTCCCCGTTGACTTCAAGTTTCGTAATCGTAGAAATGTGCGGGATGCCGAGTTCCTCTGCGAGACGGGGACCAACTTGTGCCGAACCGTCATCGACGGCCATATACCCGCTCAAAATGATGTCGTAATCTAAATCTTTGATCACGGCGGCCAACACTTTCGCCGTCGTATGTTCGTCACCGAACAAACTCTCGTCGTTGACGATGATTCCTCTGTCCGCTCCCATGGCCATGGCAGTTCTCAACGCCTGTTCCGCCCGCTCAGGTCCGACCGTGACGACGGTTACTTCTCCGCCGTGGGTTTCTTTCAATTTAATCGCTTCTTCTACCGCGTATTCGTCATACGGGTTGATGACGAATTCTACGCCGTCCTCGCTAATGTGTCCGTCTTCAATCACGATGCGCTCTTCCGTGTCAAATGTCTGCTTGACACATACGACAATGTTCATGACGTGTTCCCTCCTGTTATGTAGTCTTTTAAACATCGTGAAATCGGGGTTTTCGCTTTTCCAAAAAAGCTGCCACTCCCTCCCGTTTCTCATCTGAGGCAAACGCCCGGCCAAAGTTTTGGGCCTCCAGCCGCAACCCTTCCTCAAAAGGCAGTGTATTTCCCTTGCAGACAGCCTCCAACACGAATTTCGTCGCTAACCTCCCCTTTTGAGCCAGCTGTTCGGCTAAGTCCGCAACAGCCGGGAGCAGGTCGTCAGCGGAGACGACCCGGTGGATCAAACCTAAGTTGCGGGCCTCTTCTGCCGTAATCGCTTCCCCTGTCAACAACATCTCGAGAGCTGCGGATCTCCCGATGAGGCGGGGCAGACGCTGGGTTCCGCCGAACCCGGGGATAAGCCCCAAGTTGATCTCAGGCTGTCCGAGTTTGGCTCCCTTTGCCGCATACCGTAAATGGCAAGCCATTGCCAACTCGAGCCCGCCGCCGAAACAAGCTCCGTTGATGGCGGCGATAAACGGCTTCGTCCCACCCTCAATCCGGTTGAAAAGGTCCTGACCTAACGCGGCAAAAGAGAATCCTTCATCTTCCGTCGCTTTTTGCGCCATTTCCTTAATATCTGCCCCGGACACAAAAAATTTCCCAGCACCGGTGATGACAGCTGCGCGAACAGCAGCATCTTCTTCAACCCGTTCGACGGCCTGTGTGAGCGATTTCAGTGCCGCCTCACTTAAAGTGTTGGCCGGCGGATGCCTGATTTCCAAATACGCGACGTGATGGGACACGCGATACGCTACCAAATCGTTCATCTTTTCTCCTCCCTTAGTTTGATCGCAAAATGATGTCGTTAATTGGTAGTCCTGACAGGATATAACCAGTTTTTCGAGAAAATACCCGCCCGGTCCGGCTGCACTAGAAGGGTTGCCGCCATATCTCTCTAAATCAGTCGGCCTTTAAACCGTGTAAAAACAGATCGTGTATCGCTTTGGCCATGCTAGTGAGAGAGTACTTGCGTCCGTTCATGATCCACGAGGTCACCGTTTCGTCCAACGTGCCGAAGATCATTTTGCGCGCGATTTTGACATCGATATGGGGCCGGAATACGCCGCTTTCTTGACCAGACGTCACGATGCGGTCAATGACGTTTAAATATTTCTTCAAAATTTGGCCAATGACTTTGCGCACCAGGGGGTTGGATTGGCGCAATTCGATTTGTGTGACGATCGCCAGTTCCGGATCTTCTTCTAAGTGGCGCAGGTGCATTTCAACTAACGTTTTTAGCTGTTCCGCCGGGCTTTGAACACTTTCGAGCGCCTGTTCGACTTCTCGAATAAACCGCCCCATTTTTTCCCGGAACAGTGAGGTTAGGATATCGTCTTTGTTCTCGAAATACAAGTAAATCGTGCCGTCGGCCACGTCCGCTTCACGGGCGATCTTGGCCACTTGGGCATGGTGGTAACCGTGACGGGCGATGACCTTGACAGCTGCATCGATAATCGCTTCGTATTTTTCACCTGTTGATTTTACCATAGTCAGCCTCACTTTTCACCCATTATTCAAAAAGTTGTGAATGAATGTTCATTCACTATTAATGTAATACGTACCGCTGCCCGTTGTCAAACACTCGACATTTCCGTCTCCTGTTTCCGAATAACGCTCGTGCGGCGTAGCGGCACCAGCAAAATGATACGCACTACGGGTGGGAGAGGAAGGTGTCTCAGGGGATCCACACAAAACGCCGAAGGGGGCATGGGCATCAACGGACTGGTCACGCAGTAGTCACCCGATCGGGAAAAATCCGAAGGCAACTCCCTCTCCCGCTGCGGCGAACAACCGGCATCGAAGCAGTGCCTAAAAGGCAGGCCTACTCCACTATTGTCAGTCTCTTGTCTCTTGCATTCGTTTCTTTTCTTCCTCGACTAGCACACGCCGCAACACTTTACCTGTGAGTGCTTTTGGCAGTTCATCGCGGAATTCGTACTTGCGGGGAACTTTAAACGCTGCCAGGCGTTCGCGGCAAAATGCTTCCAACTCCTCTGCACTCACGTCCTTTTTTTCTTTCAACACGATGTACGCTTTGACTGTTTCACCGCGATACTCGTCTGGAATCCCGGCCACAGTGCACTCTTTTACGGCCTCATGTTCGTAAAGCACTTCCTCCACTTCGCGGGGGTACACGTTAAAACCGCTCGCCACAATCACGTCTTTTTTGCGTTCGACGATGTAAAAGTACCCGTCTTCGTCCATCGTCGCCATGTCCCCCGTGTACAGCCATCCGTCTCGCAAAGCGTTGTCACTCTCTTCAGGTTGGTTCCAGTAACCCCGCATCACTTGCGGTCCGCGTACGATCAACTCCCCGACTTCTCCCTGCGGCACTTCCTCCCCTGTCTCCGAATCGACGACTTTAGCTTCCGTATCCGGAAACGGCAGGCCGATGCTCCCGTTTTTTCGCCTTCCCCAGATCGGATTCGCATGTGTGACCGGTGATGCTTCCGTCAACCCGTAACCTTCCACCAAGCGGCCACCTGTGATCGCTTCGAATCTTTCCTGTACTTCCCGCGGCAGAGGGGCTGCCCCGCTAATACACGCTTTAATGGAGCGAATGTCGTACTTTTTTAAATCGGGATGGTTAATGAGTGCGACGTACATGGGCGGTGCACCGGGAAACATCGTTGGACGCAGCCGATTAACAGTTTTTAACACTGTGGCGAGGTCAAATTTCGGAATTAAAACCATCTTCGCAGCGAGGAGAATGGCGAAATTCATCACCGCCGTCATGCCGTACACGTGGAAAAAGGGCAACACGGCCAATATACACTCTGCGCCTCGGCGGGAACGGTGAAACCATGCCCTCGCTTGTTCTACATTGGCGACTAAATTGGCGTGAGTGAGCATCACCCCTTTGGAAAGACCTGTCGTCCCTCCGGTGTACTGCAAGAGGGCCAAATCTTCTTTAGAGTCGATGTAGGGCTTTTCCAGTTCCGGAAGATCAGGCTGTTTCATCAAGTCGTCCCAGTAGGAAACGTACGGTTCCCGCGGAATGTGGAGTTTGACACCTTCTTTACGCAGTTTAAGGGGGTACATCACATTTTTTGGAAACGGGAGGTAATCTTTTATTGCGGTCACGACGATGTGTTCGAGGTCCGTTCTAGGCAATACAGAAACGACGTTGCTATAGACGAGGTCGAGACAGACGATAATTTTCGCCCCCGAATCTGCGAGCTGGTGCTCTAGTTCGCGTTTTTTGTACATCGGATTCGTCAGGACGGCGACGGCGCCAATGTGCAAAACAGCATAGTACGCGATCACCGCCTGCGGGCAGTTCGGCAACATAATCGCCACACGGTCTCCTTTCTTGACGCCTAGTTGCTGTAACACCCTGGAAAACAACTGCATGTCGTGAAACAGTTCACGGTATGTCATGGTCTTCCCCATGAAATAGATGGCCGTGTGATCCGGGTAGCACTTGTACGCATTCTCCAAATAAGTGTGTAGCGGAATGTCGGGGTAGTCCAAAGAGGCGGGCACTTCTTTCTCATAGTGGGACAGCCACGGTGGAATGCCGGCAGACATCGAATGAATCCCCTCCCTGTAAATGAATGGCGACTCATTCATGTATATGATGTGACCGGCATGATGTATATCTATGCTGCGGATTTTCCTTTACTCCCGGTCTGGATCTTCAGGGGAGAGTATACTGGGACGATTGTGTTTGACTGGAATGGGAGAACGGACCAACACGTCCCAGAAAGCTTTTTTATTGAACGGCACAAAGGGCCACAAGTACGGCACGTCGAGGGAGCGCGTCCGCCACAGCAATGCAAACCAAAGCACGATGCCGGCGACAAAGCCAATCCATCCGAACGCCCATGAAGTCAACAACAGAAAGAGGCGGACAAATTTGTTGGCCAAGCCCAGTTCGTAACTAGGTGTCGCAAACGTCCCGATGACCGCAATGGCCAAGTACAGGAGCACTTCGTTGACAAACAAACCGACTTCCACCGCCACTTGCCCAATGAGGATGGCAGAGACGAGGCCCAGGGCCGACGCTAGGGGAGAAGGAGTGTGGATCGACGCCATGCGTAAAATATCCGCTCCCAACTCCGCCAGTATAAACTGGACAAGGAGCGGCACTCCTGACGGGTCGTCAATTCCGATAAAAGACAAGGCCTCGGGCAAGTGTTCCGGATGCGTGGCAAACAAGTACCAAAGGGGCAACAAAATGACGGACAAAGCCATCGCCAAAAACCGGACCCAGCGCAAGTAAGCACCGACAACCGGTTTTTGACGGTACTCCTCTGCGTGCTGAACGTGGTGGAACAACGTAGACGGTGCAATCATGACGCTGGGGGACGTGTCGACGTATATGAGAATGTGCCCTTCCAACAAATGGACCGCCGCCACGTCGGGTCGTTCCGTATAACGAACCAGCGGATAAGGGTTCCAATTGTTCCCAAACACAAACTCCTCTAGACTTTTTTCGGCCATCGGAAGGCCGTCCACATCGATGGCCTCAATTTTTTCCCGCAACAGGCGCACTGTGTCCGGATTCGCGACGTCTTCCATATACGACAAGGCGATATCTGTTTTTGAGCGCTTCCCCACTTGCATGTACTCCATGCGCAGCGAAGGGTCCCGCAGGCGGCGTCGCGTGAGGGCGGTATTAAAAACGATGGTTTCAGTAAACCCGTCTCGCGCCCCGCGGACGACGCGTTCAATATCGGGCTCTTCCGGGTTGCGAACAGGATACGTGCGGACGTCGATGATGATCGCTTTTTCGGCTCCGTCCATGAGCAAAGCCAACGGCCCGGCCAGTACTTGATTGACAACATCCCCCAAATTGTCAGTGGTATCGACCTCGATGTAACCGAGATGCGTCTCCAGCATTGTCTGAATTGTGTCGTCATCCAACTCATTCGGTTTCAACTTGTTCAGGTAGGTAATGATGCGGTTCATAATGTCGTCTTTGACGAACCCGTCCACGAAGTACATCGAGAACGGGCGCCCGGCGAACATGAATTCCCTATGTACGACGTCAAAGTTTTGGTCGACGGCGAGCATGCGGTTGAGTTTGTTCACATTTTCCGCTAACGTGGGGACAATCTTCTGTTGCTGCCACTTCGTTCGCTGATCACTCATGTCCATTCCCCTTTTTTCGCATTCGTCTATCTTGTCAGTATGACCGAACGTCCCCACCCTCATTCGGCGCAAAAAAAACAGCCTCTCAAGTAAAGGCTGCCGTTTTCATCACTGTCACATCAATTAACCGTTGAGGAGGAAGTACAGAAATCCGACTACGAAAAAAATGAGTGCGATCAACCCTAGTATACGAGGCAGTCTTTTCACCAGTATCCCTGCTTTCTTGAAAATACGCGCTGACATGCTGACGGCACCAGCCGACAGAATAGGCTCACCTTATGCTGGCGCCGATGACGAATGACAGCGACACAGATATCACCATGGAGACGAGACCGACAGCGCGATTGTCGTTCTGAATTTCTTCGTCAACTTTAAACGCAGGCGTCAGAAACTCAAACAAGAAATAAGCGACCAAGAGCAGAACGAAACCGTAAATACTCCATACAAGGGCCTCCCACATCGTGTCATTGTGCGCGATCGAGTAGTGGAACACATTGGCAATGCCAAAAATTTTCCCGCCTGTCGCCAAAGCAACCGCCATGTTGCCGTTTTTGATTTCATGCCAATTGCGGTAGCGCGTCGCCAGCTCAAACACGGCGAGGGACAGGAGGAGTGACACGATGGCCACTGAGTAAAAAGCCGCCGTTTCAATATACGGATTCTCCCAAAAAGTATTCACTGCGAATCCCACCCGTACCACTTGTTCTCACATTTGCAGCTCATCAATACTTATACGAAAAAGCGACGGTTCCGTTTCACTACGATTCGCCTAATTCAACGACCGTCACTCCCGATCCACCTTCTCCCTGCCTGCCGAGGCGGAACTGTTTCACGTGTCGGTGTGACTTTAAATAGTTGTGTATTCCTGTTCTCAAAGCCCCTGTGCCTTTCCCGTGAATGATGGACACTCTCTGCAACCCGTTTAATACAGCATCGTCTAAATACTTATCCGTCTCTATAATAGCCTCTTCAACTGTACTCCCGCGGAGATCCAGTTCCGGACGCACATCTTCTGCCGCACGGGTGACGCTCGTCATCGGAGCCGCTTCTTTTTCGCCGGGAGTTTGCACTAGTTCCACATCGTGGATGGGCACTGTCACTTTCATCAAGCCGAGTTGAACTTGCACGTCGTCGCGGCTTAAGACGTCGGCGACGTGCCCTTTTTGATTGAGCGAACGGACGTACACCTCGTCTCCCGGCTTCAGTTGAGAGTGTTTCACTCGTTTTCCACCCGTTCCTTCCGCCCTTTTCCACGGCCTGCTGACTTCAGGCTCTTGTGCATCCAAGCGCTTTTTGACCTCGATGAGCTGGTGGTCTTTCACGTTTTGCGGAGTACTTTTCAACTGCCGTAACTCGCCGATGACGGCGTCCGCTTCACGCTTCGCTTTTTTCACAATTTCGCGCGCTTCCATTTCAGCCTGCATACGTAAGCGTTCCCGTTCACGCTCTAGCTCTCGTTGTGCTCGTTCGACGCTTGCTTTCAGTGCTTCGGCTTCGCGGCGCAAGGCGGCGGCAGCTTCTCGTTCCCCCTCTGCCTTCTTACGGTTGAATTCCAAAGCAGCAATCATGTTTTCCACGCTGTTATCATCTGCGCCCAACTGTTCTTGCGCCGTTTTGATGATGTGTCGGGGGAGACCGAGCCGCTCCGCGATGGCGAAGGCGTTACTCTTGCCCGGAACACCCACCCGCAAACGGTATGTCGGACTGAGCGTTTCAACATCGAATTCGACACTAGCGTTCATCACATTCTCACGATTGTAGGCGTACGCCTTCAATTCACTGTAGTGCGTGGTGGCGACAACGCGACACCCTCGCCGCTGAATGTCGTCCAACAGAGCGATGGCGAGAGCAGCCCCCTCTGTCGGATCGGTACCCGCTCCCAGTTCATCAAGTAAGACCAGACTGTTGGGGCTCAAATGCGTAAGAATGCGCACGATGTTGGTCATGTGCCCGGAGAAGGTGCTCAAGTTCTGTTCAATGCTCTGTTCGTCGCCGATGTCGGCAAACACGTTGTCAAACACGGCGACTTCGCTTTCTTCTTCTACCGGTATGAACAAGCCTGACATGGCCATGAGTGTCAGCAACCCGATCGTCTTCAACGTCACAGTCTTGCCTCCGGTATTCGGACCGGTCACCACCAAGGCCGTATACTGGTCCCCGAGGTCCACATCGATGGGAACGACATTTTCGTCCGGAATGAGCGGATGTCTCGCACGTTTTAAGCGCACGACACCGTCTACATTCACACGGGGGCGGGTGGCATTCACGTGGCGAGCGTATGCGGCTTTCGCAAATATGAAATCAAGCTCTCCCAACGCTGTGACATTTCCTTGCAGTTCATCGTGCACTTCTGCGACTTTCGCCGTCAGTTCCTTTAACAGCCGCTCCACTTCCCGCTCTTCTTGAAGACGCCACTCACGCAATCGGTGGTTCAAACTGACGACTGCATCCGGTTCAATAAACAGTGTCGCACCTGAAGCCGACTGATCGTGAACCGTTCCTCCAAACTGTGAACGGTATTCCTGTTTCACCGGTACGACATAACGTTCACCGCGCAGCGTCACGATCGCCTCCTGCAGCATCTCTTTGTAACGGGTACTTCTCAGCATCTGTTCCAGCTTGTCGCGAATGTCGCGCTCTGTCTGGCGAATCGCGCTGCGGATTGTACGCAACCTTTCACTGGCGTGGTCGACGATCTCGCCGTGGTCGTCGATGACACGTTCAATGTCCTCTTCTACATGCTTCAAGTTCGTTATTTGCCCTGCTAAACGGGTGATGATCGGCAGTGTCGCGTTTTCTTTTTCCACGACATCTAGCAGAAAACGCTTCAACCGCCTTCCGCTGGAAATGGTTCCGGCAATATCCAGCAATTCTGAAGGGGTTAGAACAGAGCCGATGGACGCCCGCTTCAAAAGCGGACGGATGTCCCGTATACCGCCGAGGGGGACGCTGTCTTTGAGTCGCAGCACCTCTACCCCCTCTTCCGTCGCGGCGAGCCACTCTTCTACCTCCGCTAACGCATGAACGGGAAGCAGCTGCCTCACTTTCTCCCGACCTAAACGGGAGGAGGCAAACGGCTGAATCTGTTCAATGACTTTTTGGTACTCCAGTGCGTCTAAATCCCGTGTGTCCAATGGCGTCACTCCTCGCTGTCATTATAATGCGAGACAAATGGGGAGGCAAATGAAAAACATAGATTTCTCCAGGAAAGGGAAGGATAATGCTACATCCACGAAAAGGAGGGAACTGCATGACGATTGTACGCCACATCGTTCGCTTTATCGTAGCAGCTATTGTGTTGTGGATCGTCGGGTTTTTAGTACCTGGCTTCGAAGTGAACGGCTTCGGCAGTGCGTTTCTGGCAGCACTCGTCATCGCTGCTCTCGGTTGGTTAATCGAAACGTTCTTGGGACGGGATATTTCTCCGTACGCCCGCGGTATTGTCGGTTTTCTCGTCAGCGCCGTGGTGATCTACGTGACACAGTTTATCGTAGGTGGCGTGAGCGCCAGTATCATCGGAGCGTTGCTGGCGGCGCTAGTGATCGGGGTCATCGATTTGTTCATTCCGACGAAAGCGCGGTTCGATGCGCCAAGTCGGGCTGAAAAATAACCCAATCCCGAAAGAAGGACACTGCAGAGGATGCAGTGTCCTTCTTCTTGCGCCTTTCATTACTTGGCAAACACGTGCTTGCCGATGCGTTTAATGACGGGACGATTGTAAATCCAACTGTTTGTCGTCTTTGCTGGGTTGTAGTAGTACAGTGCCCCGTCCGTCGGGTCCCAACCGTTAATGGCATCGCGCACTGCTTTTACCGCCTCGTCATCTGGCGTCAACCATATTTGTCCGTCTGCCACGGCGGTAAACGCGCCCGGTTCAAAGATCACTTCCGACGGACTGTTCGGGAACAGTTCGCTTTCCAGCCGGTTTAAAATCACAGCGGCAACCGCCACTTTTCCGATGTACGGTTCCCCTCTCGATTCCCCGTACACGGCATTTGCCATGAGACGGATATCGTTGGCTGAAAAGCCTGCGCTGTTTTCGAGCACCGTCTTCTTCGGCTGCTGTTGCTGCTGCTCCTGCTGTTGGTTCGTTTGGGGAGCATTCCAGCGTTTCTCAGGCGGCACCTCATGTTCTTTCGGTCGCCAATGTTTCGTCGCCTGCCACAACTTCAGTTTTGTTTTAGGGCCGACAACACCGTCCACATTTAATCCGAATTCGTACTGAAAATGACGCGTCGCCCAATATGTTCGCCAGCCGAACAGGCCGTCGACTTTTCCGGTGTAAAACCCGAGCAGTTTCAACCTCCCCTGTAACTCGTACACGTCGCCACCTTCAGCTCCCACTTTTAGCACTTCATCGCCGAAAGCGGATGCCGACTCTACGTTCGTATTCACGTACACTCCCAAAAAACAAGCAGTAAGAAATATGCCGAGCAGCAGACTGGAAACGACTTTGCGCTTATCCACTCACATCAACCTTTCTTGCAGGAAAGTCACATCACTGTATGACAGTATTATCCCTAGTTGATGGAGTTCCTATGCGCTTTTCGGGCTAACCGCGGTAAGAGCGGTAATCTCGGAAACGGGCACGCACGCGTCGTCTCTGTTTCCACTGCCTTCTGAAATAGAGTAAACACCAAAAAACGACCAACAAGCTGATGAACCACAGCATCCACGGGAATCCCGCCAGCTCCGTCTCTTCCTCGCTCCTCGCCGACACATTCGCCACACTGTTCGCTGCAATGACCGGGATGCTCTTAAGGACTTCGTTATCGAACGTGAGTTGAACGCCGCCGATTTCCTCCCCCTTTTCGATAGGAAGCGTCACCCGGCGCAGGACGAAATCTTGCTCCACCGTCTCCACTGAAGCCCCTTTCGGCAACGTGATGTAGGAGTTGTCCTCTTTAAACTGTCCCGTCACTTCTTGGCCTTCTACAGTCAGGCCGGCAAGGGAATCTTCATCGACGGTTAAGCGGTGAGTCGCAAACGTCTCGTGACCGTAATCCATCAATGCCGTCAAGTCGCGATACATATTGTCAGCCGAACCCGGAACCTTTAATAAAACGGCAATCAGCTGTTGTCCGTTGCGTTCAGACGTGGCGACAAACGTCTGTTGTGCATCTTCGGTATAGCCGTTTTTCACTCCGGTCGCGCCGTCGTACTCCCACAACAGGCGATTGTGGTTCACGATGTGCCCGGGCTGCCAACTTTCTCCCTCCCACGGGTATTCTTTCGTCCCGACGATTTCTCGGAACGTCGCATTCTGCATCGCATAACGGGAAATTAGCGCCATATCCCTGGCCGTTGTCACGTGATCTTCGTCTGGCATCCCGCTGGGATTCACAAAATGTGAGTTGGTGGCACCGAGTTCCCGGGCTTTCTCGTTCATCATGGCCGAAAACTTTTCCACCGACCCTCCTAAATGTTCGGCAACGGCCACCGCTGCATCGTTCCCCGAGTTGATGAGCATACCGTACACTAAATCAATGAGCGGTTTCTGTTCACCTTCTTCGAGGTAGACCCTGGTACCGCCTGCGTGAACGGCATTTTTCGATACCGTGACCACCTCGTTCAACCGTCCCGATTCAACGGCGATAATGCCGGTCAATATTTTCGTGATACTGGCCGGGTACATCGGTCGATCCGGATTGCGACTGTACAACACTTGACCGGACTGTGCTTCCATCAGTATCCCGGCTTCCGCTTGCAATTCAGGCGGTCCTGCCTCCCCTTCCGCAAACGACCGGTGTGGATGGACCGCCAGTACGAACAGGAGTACGTAAAGTGTGACGTCGCGAAGTTTACGAACCATGATTTTTTCCTTTCAACCGTTTTACCAGCTTGTCCAATGTCAACGTATTCAAAATGTGGTGCCGAGTCAGCCATCCCCTGCGCGCTGTTCCCACGCCGTATGTTATCAAGTGGAGATGTTCTGCCCGGTGAGCATCGGTATTGATAGCAATCGTCACTCCGTAATCCTCCACAGCCTGTCTCAAATGGCGATCGTTCAAATCCAGGCGATTAGGGTTCGCGTTCAGTTCCAACACCGTTCCTGTATCGGCAGCCCGTTTAAAAATTTCCGGCAAGTTGAGGGCGTAGCTGTCACGCCGGTTGAGGAGCCGTCCTGTCGGATGGGCGATGACGTGGACGTACGGGTTTTCCACCGCTCGCAAAATGCGCTTCGTCATCGTCCGCTCATCTTGTCCGAACGCACTGTGCACAGACGCGATGACGACATCGAGCTGCTCGAGTACGTCGTCCGGATAGTCTAGACGCCCGTCGGGAAGAATGTCCACTTCCACTCCCGCTAACACGGTAATGCCATCCAGTTCACGGTTGACCCGATCAATCTCCTCTCGCTGCTTCATCAAGTCCTCAACGCTCAATCCGCCGGCAATGACGAGGGAACGGGAGTGGTCGGTCACGGCAACGTACTCGTATCCTTTCGATTTTGCCGCTTCGGCCATTTCCCGAATCGTACAGTGCCCGTCACTCCACTGACTGTGCACGTGCAAATCGCCGCGAATATCTTTCTCCGCGACGAGGTCGGGCAATCCTTGCTCTAGGCCGACCTCTGTCTCTCCCTTCCCCTGCCGCAACTCAGGTGGTATATACGGCAATCCCAACTCGTTGTAAAAGTGGGTTTCCTCGTCAAACGTCAACGTCCGGCCGTCCGCCAACTGTTCGACTCCGTATTCGCTCACTTTCCATCCTTTTTCTTTTGCGATTTGACGGATGCGCACATTGTGTTCTTTCGACCCTGTGAAGTGGTGAAGTGCCGTGGCGTACTGCTCCGGTGTCACGATGCGCACGTCCACTTGTACCAGCCAATCCGCCGCAACGAGAACACTCACTTTCGTCGTTCCGCGGTTCACGACCTCCTCGACCGCAGGGAGGGACGCAACTTCTCTCGCAACGTGATCCGGCTGTTCCGTCGCGACGACGATGTCCACGTCTTTGACCGTTTCCTCCATGCGGCGAATGCTGCCCGCGAGGCTCGCTTGAACGACTTCGGGAATCGATTGAATCTGAGTCAATACCTCTTCAGCGACAGGCCGAACATGCCCCAGGGGAAGCCGTTCCGGTCGTGTTCCCGCTCGTTGGATGGCTTCCAAAAGTTTGGCTTCCGACTTCGCGCCGAATCCCGGCAGAGTCCGCACCTGTTGTCGGCGAATGGCCTGTTCCAGTTCCGACACATTGGTAACGTTCAGCTTTTTGTACAGCGTCTTGACTGACTTGGGACCGAGACCGGGCAGTTCCAGAAGAGACATTAATCCTTTCGGCAGTTTTTCGCGATACTCGTTTAAAAGCGACGACTCACCGGTCTCTATGATCTCGCGAATGACAGCAGCCGTGCCTTTCCCGATTCCCGCTACCGATTGCAAGTCTTCTTTTATCTCCTCTAAGGGCCGCTTTAAATGTTCTACAGCCTGTCCCGCACGGCGATACGCATTGGCCCGGTAAGGATTTTCACCGTCGATCTCCATGTAGTTGGCGAGTTCGAACAACATCTCAGCGATGTCGCGATGACTGGGCAAAGGCCTTCCCTCCCATCGGCTGCTCGGCTACCTATATTATGTTTTCGGCGAAAGTATCCACTCTTTCAACCAGCTGGTCAGGGCAGGGGTTGTATTCGTCACCCATGTGGCAAACCACGACTCTTGCAAGAGGGATTGCATTTTCGGCCCGGGGATGAATTGGAGTGCGTTGATGGCGATTACCAAAATGATCCCGATTTGAACGAGCGCAAGGAAAACGCCGGCCAACCGGTTCACAGTGTTTAAAACGGGCAGCTTCACCACATGGTGAAGCATTCCGGCAATAAGGCGGAAAAGGAATTTCGTTCCGAAAAACAGGAGCACAAAGGCGATCACCCGGTACAACACGGCGTCTAGCGGCAAAAATGACAGCCACGACGGTGTCTCCCCGTCACGGCTCGTGACGGGGACCACTTCTCCGAGTCCGTTTGCGAGATCCGCACTGAAGCGAAAAGCAATCACTAAAGCCAAAACAAATCCGATCAGACTGGCGATCTGCAAGACGAATCCGCGGCGCAACCCGTTCAACACGGCTCCCGCAAGCAGTAACAACACCACGATGTCAAGTAGGTTCATCGGCATTCACGAACGATTTTTTCCGTTCTTAAGCTTGTTTTCCAATTCCTCGTATTTTTGACGCAGGCGAAAGTAGTCATTCGCGATGTTTAACGCTGTTAAAATGGCTAATTTGGACGTATCCAAACGGGTGTTCCCCTGTCCGACCCGATGCATCACTTCATCCACGTATCCCGCCAGTGTACGCATGTACTC
This sequence comes from Novibacillus thermophilus, assembly GCF_002005165.1. NCBI lineage: Bacteria > Bacillati > Bacillota > Bacilli > Caryophanales > Thermoactinomycetaceae > Novibacillus > Novibacillus thermophilus. Next base: position 620,808 of record NZ_CP019699.1, on the reverse strand, counting down.
GGGGCTTTCATCTCCTACAATTGTATAATTTTTCCCATAAATGGATACGGTTAAACGGTTCTTCTCTTCGCTCACGACTGCCCCTCCGTTCCCCGCTACAGAACATAACGAGCTTTTCACGTTATTCGTTCGCTACTACCCTATCCAATTCCTTCCCTTTCGTCAAGAATAGACGCACGAACGGGGTTACCTCAATTGGGCACCGTGTTTATCGTGCAATTGGCGAACGATCTGATCGTGCATCTCGTTAATTTCTGCGTCCGTAAGGGTGCGGTTCGGGTCGCGAAATACGAGGGCTAAAGCGACACTCTTCTTCCCCTTCCCGATCTTTTCCCCTGTAAAGACGTCGAATACCGTCACAGATTCCAACCATCTTTTCGCCACGTCGCAGATGGTGTCTTCCAGTGCTCTCACCGGCACGTCTTCGTCTACGACTACGGCCAAATCGCGGGTCACGGCCGGGAAGCGGGGTAACGGACGGTAACGGACCTCATTTTCCACTGCCGCCTGCAAAACGGGAGACAGTTTCACCTGAAATGCGTAACTTTCGGGAAGGTCGTACTGTGCGGCAAGTTGCGGGTGCAACTGCCCGACGTACCCGATCCCCTCGCCGTCCAGCTTTACTTCAGCTGTTCGGCCAGGGTGAAAACCTTCCGGTGACGCCTGTTCGTACGCGATGCCCCTGATGCCGAGCCGTTGAAATAGCGCCTCCAGCAACCCTTTTACCGTAAAGAAATCGAGGGGCTTCTTCTGTTCCAGCCAATCGGGTGACATGAACGGGCCGCACAACAGTCCGGCAAACTCCTCCTCCTCTTGTGGAAGCTTGCTCAGCTCCGCTTCTTCCGTCGCGAATGTTCGCCCCATTTCAAAAATGGCGACTCGTTCTTCCCGGCGATGAATGTTGTACTGCGCCACTTCGAGCAATCCCGGCAACAAGCTGGTTCTGAGCACACTTCGCTCTTCGCTCATCGGCATTTGCAGGCGTATTTCGCGCATCCCTGCGTTCAGCGACTCAATTTCCCTATTTTTGTGCGGTGCCGTAAAAGCGTACGTCATGACTTCGAACAGACCCAAACCTTGCATCGTCCGGCGCAACATGCGTTTTAAAGACTGGACCTTCGTCAGGGAGCCGATCTCCGTTTCGCTCGTCGGCAACCGCACCGGAATGCGCTCGTACCCGAACAGGCGGGCCACTTCTTCGATTAAGTCAGCTTCAATGGATATGTCGGGACGGCGTGTCGGGACGTGGACTTCAATTCGCTCACCTTTGTCATCGTAATCAAAGCGGAGCCGGTCGAAGATGGATGTCACTTCCCGTTTGTCGATGTCTACCCCGATCAGTTGATTCATCCGCTCGTAGCGCATTGAGACCGTCGATGGCGCGTGTTTCCCTTTTTCAGCCACCACTTCTTCAGACGCGGCCTCACCTCCACCCAACTCGCACATCAACTGTGCCGCACGGCGCAATGCCGGCAATACGCGCGTCGGATCGACACTTTTCTCGAAACGTGCACTCGCTTCGGATCTCAAGCCAAGTTTGCGAGACGTTCTGCCAATCGACTGCGGCGAGAAGTAGGCCGATTCAATCAGAACCGTCCGGGTCGAGTCACTAATTTCAGAGTTGGCGCCCCCCATGACGCCGGCGATGCCGATCGGCTTGCTTCCGTCTGTAATCAACATCATCGATTCGTCCAGCGCCCGTTCCACGTTGTCCAGGGTGACAAACGTCTCCCCTTTCCGGGCGTGACGAACGACAATCGTGCCGTCCGCTACCTTGTCGTAGTCAAAAGCGTGTAGCGGTTGCCCGTACTCCAGCATGACGTAGTTTGTAATGTCGACGACGTTGTTAATCGGGCGAATCCCAGACGCTATCAGACGGTTTTGCATCCATTGCGGTGACGGGGCGATTTGGATGTTTCGCAATACTTGCAAAGTGTAGAGCGTGCAGTCTTCCCCGGCATCCAACTCTACCTTTGCCGGCAACTCCGCCTCTCCCAGAAGCGGTTCACTGTAGCGTATGTTTAGTTCGCGGTCAAACAGTGCGGCCACTTCATAGGCAACACCGATGATGCTCAAGCAGTCGGAACGGTTCGGCGTCAGATCGAGTTCCAACACTTCGTCATCCATTCCTAAGACGCTTTTAACATCGGTCCCCGGTTCCCATTTTCCATTTAACACCATAATGCCGTCGGACATTTTATTGTCCAGTCCGAGTTCGCTGGCAGAGCAAATCATCCCGTTCGATTCGACGCCCCTCAGTTTTGCCTTCTTGATTTTGAAATCCGGGAGCGTGGCACCGACTTTGGCCACGGGAACATACTGCCCGGCCGCGACATTGGGAGCGCCGCACACAATGTCCACCGGACGATCTTCCCCGACGTCTACACGACACACTTTCAATTTGTCAGCATTCGGGTGTTGTTCCGCACTCAGGACATACCCCACGACGACGTCGTGGATGCCCGTGTCACGCTTCTCTACCGTGTCAACTTCCACACCGGCCTGTGTCAACTTTTCAGCTATTTCCTCTACACGGATACCGTCTATATTCACGTACTGCGATAACCATTCCTTGGATACGCGCATCGTCATTCCTCCTCGTACTACACTGAAAATTCCTCTACTACAACTCGTTACAACGAGACAAACTGGCGCAAGAAACGGAGGTCGTTGTTGAAGTAGTAGCGGATGTCGTCTACGCCGTACTTTAACATCGCCACCCGCTCAATCCCCATGCCAAACGCAAAACCGGTATACTTTTCTGGATCGTAGCCGGACATTTCCAGCACCCGGGGATGTACCATACCTGCGCCCAATATCTCAATCCACCCGGTTTTTTTACACACATGGCATCCGTCTCCGCCACAGTTTGCACAGGACACGTCCATCTCGGCCCCCGGTTCGACGAACGGAAAGTAACTGGCGCGAAAGCGGACTCGCCGGTCTTCTCCGTACATCCTGTGGGCAAACTCCGTTAGTGTGCCTTTCAGATCGCTCATGGCGATATTTTTGTCGATGACTAACCCTTCTGTTTGCGAAAACTGGTGAGAATGGGTGGCGTCATCGTCGTCCCGGCGAAACGCAAAGCCGGGACAAATCACTTTAACCGGTTTTCCTTTGCGGCTTTCCATCGTCCTCGCCTGTACGGGCGACGTATGGGTGCGCATGAGAATGTCTTCTGTAATGTAAAACGTGTCCTGCATATCGCGGGCCGGGTGGTTCTTCGGCATATTCATCGCTTCAAAGTTGTAATAGTCCCACTCGACGAGTGGTCCGTCCGCCACCTGAAATCCCATTCCGATAAAAATGTCTTCGATTTGTTCGACTATACTGCTTAACGGATGGATGCTCCCTTGATCGAACGTGCGGCCCGGCAGCGTCACGTCGACACTTTCCCGGGCTAGCTGTTCTGCCAGAGCCTGTTCTTTCAGCTCTTTTTCTTTCCTGGAGACGGCCTCCTCTAATTCACGGCGGATACTGTTGACAAGCTTCCCGACAGCAGGACGCTCTTTTGGCGCAAGTTGTCCCATTTGACGCAAAAATTGCGTCAATTCCCCTTTCTTCCCCAAGTACGCCACACGGGTTTCGGACAGTTCTTGCTCCGTTTCCGCCTGTCGAACAGCTTCCATCGCCCTTGCTCGCAACGCTGTCAGTTGTTCTTTCATGCCCTTCTCCTCCTTCTAAACTTCACTTGCAAGGTCACACAAAGAAAGCCTTTCGCCCCTTTTATAAAAGGGGCGAAAGGCCGCGGTACCACCCTCGTTTATCACTTCATTCGCATAACGGAATCGTCCGGTTCCCCCTACTGATCCTCTCAAGACCGTTCAAGGGACAGCTCCGGAGGGAACGTGTCCGGCCTTTTTCCGAGGGGTGCTTCCAGTCCACGACACCCCTTCCCTGGCAGCAAGTACCGGCACCCTTCTCCTTCTTCGCCGTTACTCTCTGTTCAAATTTGTCTACCAGTATAGATCAACCTGTCACATTATGCAAGATCTCTGGTCCCCCTCATTCTCCTTCCAATCTCTTTTTCTCAGCCAACAGTCTTTCAAACTCCCGTTCCAAGTCTTCTGACGGACCTAGGCTTAGCCGGCTCAGCACTTCCGTCAGTTTGGTTTCAACCAGAAGGCGCCGTTTCTCCTTGTCCTCATCCCCGTTTTTCCGGGCGTGACGCTCTGTATAGTGGCGATAGGGTCCGTCAAACAGTTTGATGTCCCCCTGTTCAAAGGTTAAGATTCTCGTTGCCACCGTTTGCACCAAGCGCCGGTCATGGGTGGCGAAGATGAGGGTGCCCTCATATTCTTTCAAAAGGGACTCCAGGGCCGTAACGGCCGCAATATCCAGATAATTCGTCGGCTCATCCAGGATCAACACATTCACATCACTGAGAAAAACTTTGGCCAAGGCCACCTTCACCCGCTCGCCCCCGCTTAAAACCCCCACCGGTTTATACACGTCGTCTCGGATAAAATGGAGACGGCCCAAAACGGTGCGGATCAAGGTTTCATCTTGCTTGGAAGTAGAACGGACATTGTCCAATACGGTCTGTTCAGCACATAAAACGGTAAGGTCCTGACTAAAATAGCCCAGTTTGACAGACGGCGAAAGAGAGACACCCTCCCTTTGCTTGACGATTTTTTTCAACAGGGTCGTTTTCCCACACCCATTGGGTCCCAAAACGGCCAGCTTGTCACCACCCCGTACCTCAAAGCTGGCTGGCTTCCACAGTAAACGGCTCCCCATCAACCCTGGCAAGTCTTTCACCCGTAGCACAATTTTACCCTTGACGGTGTCCCCATGTAACACATCCATTTTAACAGGGGGCTCTTCTTTCACCTTTTCCACTTTTTCCAACTTCTCCAACCGGGTTTGAATCGATTTGGCTGTCTGGTGAAGTTTCTTTTGTTTTTTGGCAAAGTAGGGCTTGGCTCCAGTGATTTTGGCTTCGGATGCACTCACGTTTTTGGGCGCCTTCGCGGCCCTTTGTGCCTTTTGCTCCTTTAGCCGTAACGCTTCTTCCAACTGTTTCTTCTTCTGCACATACTTTTCATAGGCCAGTTGGTGTTGCTTGCGCTCCCACTCTTTTTGGTTGGCATAGTCAGTGTAATTCCCAGCATAGATGTTCACCTTACCCGCATCAATCTCCCAAATGGCCGTACATATCGCGTCTAAAAACGCTCGGTCGTGGGAGACGACGACAAAGGCCCCGGCCAACGGGACAGCTTTTTTTCGAGCCATTCGATATGGTTGGTATCCAAATGGGTCGTCGGTTCATCCAAGAGGAGCAGTTCCGGCTGTTTAGAAAGGGCGTGAATCAGGTATTTCTGAGTCCGTTCTCCGCCACTTTTCGTACCGTGTTTTCCCTTGAACTGGGGCATGTATTGAAACGACGCGCGGACGGTGACCGAACCTTCCTCTGGCTTTTTAAGCCCAGCGAGCGTCATGAGTAACGTCGTTTTCCCGCTGCCATTTTTCCCCACTAAGCCTATTCGGTCGTTCGGATAAATGCGCAGATGGTCTACATCAAACAACATCCGATCTCTCTCAAACATCTTTAAGCGATGGGCTTCCAATAAGGCCATGCGATCATCTCCACTTTTTGGATATAAAAAGCCTCCCATTCCTGTTCAGAATAGGAGGCGCTAAACGAGTGAGCACAGACAAACTGTATTGGCCCATTCAAATAATCGCGTCCAATCCTATTCTGAATACGCATTTGAAGGCAACACAAACGATAGCGGACGTCTCTTCCGCTTCGCGAAACCTTCCATCCGTTGCGTTCAAAATAGGATTAGAACCTCATGTTGCGAACGTTCACCCTTTTCCATCCGTTTGATGTCATCTTAAACAACTGAAAACTATTTGTCAAAATCACGACATCCCCAGTCAGCCAGACAGTATTCCAGTCCTTGCATCCTTTATTTACTCACACCCCCGCGTTGACGGACGATTTCATACAGTAGAACTGCGCCGGCGACCGACACGTTGAGCGATTCGGCCCCTTCAGCCAACGGGATCTGCACATTGCGGTCGGACATGCGGCGCAGCTCTGATGCTAGACCGTTCCCTTCGTTGCCCAGTAACAAAGCGACGCGTTCAGGATAGCGAACCGCGTGGTACAGCTCGCCGGCATCTGCGGCCGTTCCGACGACCTGGCCTCCCACAGCCTGATAACGCGTGATCCACTCCGCCAGATCGACCTGTTGAAACGGAATGCGGAATATGGCTCCAGCTGCAGAGCGGACGACCTTCGGGTTGTACGGGTCGACCGTTCCTTTGCCCAGCCCGACAAACGTCACCCCTGCAGCTGCTGCCGTTCGTAGCAGTGTTCCCAGATTTCCCGGGTCTTGAATGCGGTCGAGCAACAGAACGAGGGAATTTTGCTTATGTAGATCAAAAGACGCAGCTTGGGGCATGTCGACGACAGCCCCTGTCCCTTGCGGCGTGTCGGTCTCCATTAAGTCGCGGAACAAAGGCGGAGACAGCACGTATACGGGAATTCCCTCCCGCCGTACCCAATCCCACCACTCGTCCGACAGGGAACGCGTTTCGGCACACAGCACTGCATGAAACTGACAACCCGCTTTTCGAGCCTCAGTGAACAGCTTTTCGCCCTCGATGAGTAGCTGGCGGCGGCGGTACCGTTCCTTTCGGCTATGTTGCAGTTTCCTCCACTGCTTTAAGGTACGGTTGTGCGGAGACGAAATGTCAACAGTATTCATCACGACTACGCCTTCTCCTCGAGGCGCTGCAAGTCATCGTTGTGGCCAATGACGACGAGAATATCTCCCTCGTTGATGCGGTCACTCGCCAACGGGGCAATATTGATGCGGTCGCCGCTCTTAATCGCCATCACGTTGCAACCGAATTTGGCTCGAATATCCAGGTCCTTCAACGTTTTGCCGCTGAAAAATTCTCCTGCGTGTATTTCGACGATGCTGTAGTCATCCGCCAGTTCAATAATGTCGAGAATATTTGGGGAGATCAAACTGTGGACGACGCGGATCCCCATATCCCGCTCAGGGTAGACCACTTTGTCCGCGCCGATTTTGTACAGCACCTTTCCGTGCAATGCGTTTCGCGCCTTGACGACGACTGTTTGGACATCCAACTCCTTCAAGATGAGGGTGGTGAGGATGCTCGACTGTATATCCTCTCCGATGGCGACGACGACAATGTCGAAGTTGCGTATTCCGAGGGCATTTAACGCCTCTTCATCGGTGGTATCCGCCACAACGGCGTGGGTTGCGATGTTGGAAAAATCTTGAATTCTCTGCTCATTCTTGTCAACGACGAGGACTTCGTAACCCATCTCGCACAGCGCCCTCGCCACGCTGCCGCCAAAGCGGCCCAAACCGATCACGGCAAACTGCTTTTTCATCCAGGGCTTCCCCTTTCACATATCCCGGCTATTGCTCCACTATTATAGCAGACGGCAATTATATTTTCACAAGGACTTCGCCATACTATGGAACAAGGTATGTTTGCTGGGGTGGACACTAACGCAGGAGGGTTTGCCTAGATGGGACTTGACAACATCAGTATTCGCAAAGCCGTCATTCACAACATTCACGATATGACGCAGGAGGAATTGCGCGACATGGTCACCGATTCCATCGAACAAAAAGAGGAAAAACTTCTGCCCGGCCTGGGTGTCGTGTTTGAATTAATTTGGGAAAACATCAGTAGCGACTTGCGTCGCCAACTGATTGACACCTTGCACGCCCATTTGCCGGATCACGCAGAAAAACCGATTTAAGGCAACAAGATGTGGGGGAAGTTTTGACCTCTTCCCCGCATCTTTCATTGCCGTCGCACTCCCGGGGGGAGGAAGGGTTCTGGCTTCGGGATGCGAACCCTTAAGACGCAACCGTTCAACTCCGTTTCCATCCGCTCGCTCTGCAACCCTTTGGGGAGCGTCGTCACATAGCGAAACGACATGTTCGATTCACAGTACCCCTGATTTAAATCTGCCTCACTTTTTTCCTTGCTTCTTCCAGTTATGCACAGTTCGCCGTTTATCGCCCGAATGTCCAGTTGATGATCCGGCGACAGTCCGGGGATTTCGATGACAAACACCCACTCGTCTTCCGTTTCGTACTGTTCATGTCTCATCCACGCAAAGTCGGACAACTGACCAAACGGGGGAAACATATCTTCCCACATTTCGGCGTGGTGCCGTGTGTGGTCCAACCAGGGAAACAGTTTCGACATCCCATTTCACCTCTCATATCGACAAGACTCAAAAAGAGCGACCTGCCTTTGTCGGGAACAGGAAGCTCTTTCCACCTTTGCGGTGTGCGATTTAATAGTATGGACCGTCGTAACCGTAGCCGTACCCGTAGCCGCCAAAACCTCCGAATCCCCACCAGAACACGAGGAAAAAGAAAAACAAAATAATCAAAATCCAGATCCACGAATACCCGCCAGCGAAGAAGCTGGTGTTCGCACTCAACGTCCTTCCTCCTTCCCACCTCTTCTCTCTTTAACGTATGGAGAGTGGCGGAAAATAGCGTGGACGAATGCCTGTTGTGCAAGCCTAAAAATTGCTATAATAAAAGGCTGAAACGAGGTGTCTAACATGCGCATACGCCGCAAGCCGGGCGTTGAGGAAAAGCTGCTGGCACAAACGCAGTACGTTATCGACCCCAACCGATTACAGCAGACTTGGTCACACTTTTTCACGAATGACCACCCGGTTCACGCCGAACTCGGCACGGGAAAGGGACGGTTTATCACGACCTTGGCCCAACGCAACCCCGATGTGAACTACGTCGGTGTAGAACGTGTACCGGAAGTGTTGTGGCAGTGCGTAAAAAAAGCCGTTGATCTCAATCTCCGCAATGTCGCGTTTTTATGGATGGACGTGCAGGACCTTCCATCTCTTGCCCACAAGGGAAAGTGGGAACGCATTTATTTAAATTTTTCCGATCCGTGGCCGAAACGTCGACACGCCAAGCGGCGGCTCACCCACCCCTCTTTTTTATCCATTTACGAACAGCTGCTCGTTCCCGGCGGAGAAATCTTTCTAAAGACGGACAACGCCGGCTTTTTTGAGTATTCCCTGAACCAAGTGGCAGACAGAGATTACCGCCTCCGCGCCATTACACTGAACTTACACGAAAGCGAATGGCGAGAAGACAACATTATGACAGAGTATGAAGAAAAGTTTTCAAAAAAAGGCCAGCCCATCTACCGGTTTGAAGCGCGCTTGCGCACTTAAACGAACGCAAAAGGGCTCTCACAGCTTAGACCTGCAGCTTGTGAGAGCCCCTTTCGGTTATTTCTCCAACATGTCGACGATCTTATCGCCGTACTCTGCAGTCGTGAGAGTGGTGTGCTCGTCTCCGGCCAGATCGGCTGTCCGGTAACCGGCGTCGAGCACTTTGTGCACCGCTTGTTCAATGGCACGAGCAGCTTCCTCATCGCCGAAGGAGTACTTCATCATCATCGCAACGGAAAGAACAGTGGCAATGGGGTTCGCGATCCCTTGACCGGCGATGTCAGGAGCCGAACCGTGTACCGGCTCGTACAGCCCGATGTTGCCGTCGCCGAGGCTCGCCGACGGCAGCATGCCGATTGAACCAGTTAAAATAGCGGCTTCGTCACTCAAGATGTCTCCGAACATGTTCTCAGTGACGATGACGTCAAACGACGCCGGACGGCGCACTAACTGCATCGCGCAGTTGTCCACCAGCATGTGCTCCAACGTGACGTCGGGATAGTCCGGCGCGACCCGCTCCACGACAGACCGCCACAGTCGGGAACTTTCCAACACGTTCGCTTTGTCTACTGATGTCACGCGTTTCCGTCGCAGTCTAGCAATTTCAAACGCCTTGCGCACGATGCGCTCGATCTCGTGTTCGTGATAGACCAACGTGTCGACAGCCACTTCCCCGTCTTCCGTCCGTTCCCGTTTTTTCTCCCCGAAGTAGAGTCCCCCTGTCAACTCGCGGACGACGATGAGATCGACCCCGCGCACTGTTTCTTCCTTTAAGGTTGAATTGTGAATCAGCTGCTCATGGGGAGCCGCTGGCCGCAGATTGGCGTACAGTTGCAACGCCTTGCGAATGCCGAGCAGCGCTTTTTCCGGCCTCAAATCACCCGGGTTGTCGTCCCACTTCGGACCGCCGACGGCACCGAGCAATACGGCGTCTGCCTTTTGGCTCATGTGCAATGTCTCCTCAGGGAGCGGCTGTCCTGTTTCGTCGAGGGCGGCTCCGCCGATCAAGCCGTACTGAAACGTGAACGAGTAGCCGAACATTCGTGCCACGCGCTTCAGCACTTTCACCGCTTCGTCGACGATTTCCGGGCCGATTCCATCTCCCGGCAAAACTGCTATCTGTTTCTCTTTTGCCAAAATTCCGGTCCTCCTAACACTCATGAATGAGCTTCTTCGCTAAAATGACATCCGTCTGCCGAAACGTAAGCTAAAACTGTTTTGTCTACCGAAACTGTTGAGAGGTTTTCTCAACTGATCGTCGCTGTTTCCTGCCCTGGCAAAGCGGTTCCTTTCTGCGTCTCTTGGTCCCGACGGCGGGCGATGAGCCGGTTTACGGCGTCGATGTAGGCCCGTGCACTCGCCTCCAAAATATCGGTGCTGACCCCCCGGCCTTGAACCGTCAGCTCATTTTGACGCAGTTGCACAAACACCTCCCCAAGGGCGTCTTTACCGTGTGTAACCGAATTAATTTTGTAATCGGCCAACTCGACTTGTTCACCCGTCGCCCGGTCAATCGCTTTGTATATGGCGTCGATAGACCCGTTGCCACAAGCCGCTTCCTCGATCTTTTTGCCGTCTTTGTGGTTTAAGCGCAACGTCGCCGTCGGCACGGACTGCGTGCCGTACGATAAATGAAAGTAGTCCAGGCTGTACACTTCCTCCGGTTCTCCCCAACGCTCTTCCACGAGGGCAATCAAGTCTTCATCGTTGATCGTCTTCTTCCGGTCTGCGAGATCTTTAAACCGCTCAAACAGTTTGTTGACTTGCTCGTCATTTAACTGGTAGCCCATGTTGCGCAATTTGTCGCGAAAGGCGTGGCGCCCGGAATGTTTGCCCAGCACGAGATTGCTCTGGGACAGGCCAATCGTCTCAGGACGCATGATTTCGTACGTCGTGCTGTTCTTCAACATACCGTCCTGGTGAATCCCTGACTCGTGAGCAAATGCGTTGGCTCCGACGACGGCCTTGTTCCCGGGGACGAACATTCCAGTCAGCTTGCTGACGAGGCGGCTCGTGCGCGCAATTTCCTTCAAGTTCAGTCCGGTCATGGCAGAGTAGTAATCCTTACGGGTGTTTAGAGCCAACGCTACTTCCTCAATGGCCGCATTTCCAGCCCGCTCGCCGATCCCGTTAATTGTTCCTTCAATTTGCCCGACTCCGGCCTCTATTGCCGCTAGGCTGTTGGCGACCGCCATACCTAAGTCGTCGTGACAGTGTGCGCTCAATGTTATTTTGTCAATATCCGGCACTTTCTCCGACACGTACTTAAAGATGTGGGCGTACTCCTCAGGACTCAAATACCCCACGGTGTCGGGCAGGTTCAACACAATGGCGCCACTTTTAATCGCCATGTCGGCGACTTCAACGAGAAAGTCCAACTCGGTCCTTCCGGCGTCTTCCGCCGAAAACTCAATCTCGGAAAAAAACTGTTTGGCGTACGCCAACGCTTCCCGCGCATTGTCCAACACTTGTTCTTTACTCATGCGCAACTTGTACTGACGGTGAATGGGTGAGGTCGCGATAAAGATGTGCAAACGGGGATTTTCGGCATCTTTCAGCGCTTCCCACGCGGCATCGATATCTTTTTTAACCGTTCGGGACAAGCTCACCACTTTCGGTCTTTTGACGGTTTGCGCCACTCTCTTGACGGAGTTAAAGTCCCCGCGGGAAGCAGCCGCAAACCCGGCTTCGATGACGTCGACGCCTAACCGCTCCAATTGGAGGGCGATCTCCACCTTTTCCTCTTGACTTAAATTCACCCCGGGAGACTGTTCCCCGTCGCGCAGTGTCGTATCGAAAATGTCCACTTTGCGCATGTTCCGGACCTCCTCCAATCATCGAGTTTTAATTTTTCACTGTCTGCTTGTCGTTAATCCAAGACATCATACTCCGCAGTTCGCGACCCACTTGCTCCAGCTGGCTTTCTTTGTCCGCCTGGGCCATTTTGTTGAAGTTGGGGCGGCCACTTTTGTGCTCGTTGATCCAGTTGCGGGCGAACGTGCCGTCTTGAATCTCTTTGAGCACTTCCTTCATCGCTTTCCTAGACGCTTCACCGATCACGCGTCGACCGCTCACGTAATCACCGTACTCCGCCGTGTCACTGATGGAATAGCGCATGCCGGTGAGGCCCCCTTCATACATGAGGTCGACGATGAGCTTCAATTCGTGCAAACATTCAAAATAAGCGATTTCCGGCTGGTATCCGGCTTCTGTCAGTGTTTCGAAGCCAGCTTTCACCAGTTCGCTCACCCCTCCGCACAGAACCGTCTGCTCACCGAATAAATCAGTTTCGGTCTCCTCTTTGAACGTCGTCTTCAAGACACCGGCTTTCGTCGCGCCGATGCCGTTGGCGTACGCCATCCCGATTTCAAACGCTTGGCCGCTGGCATCTTGTTCAACGGCGATGAGTGCCGGCACGCCGAATCCTTCTTCGTACACGCGGCGCACGAGGTGCCCCGGGCCCTTCGGCGCAATGAGGACCACATCGACATTGTCCGGAGGCACAATTTGCTTGAAGTGAATGTTGAACCCGTGGGCGAAGAAGAGGGCTTTGCCTTCGGTCAAATGCGGTTCGATTTCATTTTTGTACGTGTCCGGCTGTATTTCGTCTGGTAGAAGGATTTGAATAATGTCACTCGCTTGAGTCGCTTCAGCCACCGTTTTGACGTCAAAGCCGTCCTGTACAGCTTTGTCCCACGACTTCCCTTTGCGCAAACCGACGACGACGTTCACTCCACTGTCCCGCAAGTTTTGGGCGTGAGCGTGCCCTTGACTCCCGTAGCCGATGATCGCCACCGTTTTTCCGTTCAAGTAGCTCATGTCTGCATCGTTGCTGTAATACACTTTTGCCATGTTCGTATAACCTCCTGAAAAGTTTGTAATTTACGTCGTATGTGGCAGTACCCTTACGACGGCACCTTCACCATGCCGCGCATCATCGCCGTTAACCCTGTTCGGCTGATTTCCTTGATGCCGTAAGGGTGGAGCAGGTCCAACAGTGCGTCCAGTTTTTCCCTGTCTCCTGTCGCCTGCACGATGATGGAGTCCGGACTGACATCGACAACAGCTGCGCGAAACGGATCGAGAATCCCGTTAATTTCAGAGCGGGACGCAGGCGTGACCCCGACTTTGACGAGCATCAACTCCCGCGCCACCATCGCATTCTCGCTTAAGTCCTGCACTTTAATCACGTCGACGAGCTTGTGCAACTGCTTTTTCACTTGCTCCATCGTACGGTTGTCTTCGGATGTGACGATAATCATGCGCGAAAGACCCGGGATTTCAGTTTCACCTACGCAAATGCTGTCAATGTTGAAATTGCGTCTGCCGAACAGACCGGCGACGCGGGCGAGCACCCCTGGTTCATTGTTGACGAGAACAGACAGAACGTGCTTCATTTGCCTTCATCCCCTAACGTGCTTCATTTGCCTTCATCCCCTAGAATCATTTCGTCCAAACCGCGACCGGAGGGCACCATCGGATAGACGTTCTCCTCTTCGCGGACGACGAAGTCGACGACGGCCGGACCGCGATGGTCGAGGGCCTTCTGCCACGCCTTTTTTGCTTCCTCCTCATTTGTCGCTCTCAGTCCGAGAACGCCGTAGGCTTCGGCCAGTTTGACGAAGTCCGGGCTCCCCGAGAGATCGATATGACTGTAGCGGTTCTCGTAGAAGAGCTCCTGCCACTGGCGCACCATGCCGAGACACTGGTTGTTAATAATGGCCACTTTCACCGGGATATTATGGATGGCGACAACAGCCAGTTCCTGAGCGTTCATCTGGAAGCCACCGTCGCCGTTGACGGAGATGACCGTCCGCTCCGGATGGGCCACTTGCGCCCCGATGGCCGCAGGAAAGCCAAAGCCCATCGTCCCGAGGCCGCCCGACGAAATAAGTGAGCGCGGCTGTTTAAAGTGAAAGTACTGGGCCACCCACATCTGGTGCTGCCCGACGTCTGTCGTCACAATCGCATCCCCGCCCGTCGATTCATACAACAGCTCTATTACCCACTGTGGCATGAGGGTGTTGCTGTGTTTTTTGTACGAGAGCGGATGCGCGGTCTTCCATTCGTCGATTTGCTTCAACCACGCTTCTGACTGAGACGGCGAGACTTTCGCGTTTGCGGCTTCGAGCACTAGTTTGACGTCGCCGACGAGGGGGATGTACGTCTCGACAGTTTTGCCGATCTCGGCCGGGTCGACGTCGATGTGGACGATCTTGGCTTTCCGTGCGAATTTGTCTACACGCCCCATCGTGACCCGGTCGTCGAATCTCGCCCCAATTCCGATGAGCAGGTCGCACTCGAGCAGCGCCTGGTTCGCCGCATACGTTCCGTGCATGCCGGGCATGCCCATAAACAGCGGGTGTTTCCCAGGGAATCCGCCGATCCCCATCAAGGTGGTGGTGACGGGAATGCGTGCCTGTTCCGCGAACTGGATCAACTCTTGATCGGCTCCGCTGCTCACAACCCCCCGCCAGCCAGTATGACTGGCCGCTTCGCCTCAGCAACTGCCTTGACGAGGCGTTCCACTTGAAGGGGATGCGGTTTTAACGTCGGGTTGTAGCCAGGAAGGGAAATACGGTCTACCGATTGAAATCGCACTTTCCGGTTGGCCACGTCCTTCGGAATATCAATCAGCACGGGTCCGGGACGGCCGCTGCTCGCAATGTGGAAAGCTTCCTTTACGATCCTCGGAATGTCTTTCGTATCGCGAACCAAGTAGTTGTGTTTCGTAATCGGCATCGTAATACCCGTAATATCCGCCTCCTGGAAGGCATCTGTCCCGATGGCGGACGTCGCCACATTTCCCGTAATGCAGACGAGCGGAACCGAGTCCATATGCGCCGTGGCAATGCCTGTAACCAAGTTGGTCGCGCCGGGGCCGGAGGTGGCGATGACGACGCCCGGTTTGCCCGTCGCCCGGGCATACCCGTCCGCCGCGTGAATCGCCCCCTGTTCGTGTCTAGTCAAAATGTGTTGGAGAGCGCTGGAGTACAGCGAATCGTATATCGGAAGCACAGCCCCGCCCGGGTACCCGAAGATCCGCTCCACGCCCTCTTGAATCAAACACCGCAAAAGAATCTCTGCGCCGCTTAATTCTTCTCCCTCATCTTCCTTGATCAGTTCTAACACATTTCCCGCCGCTTGCGCCTGGGCACACATGACTGTCTCCTCCTTTTTAAAAAATAAAAAATCCTTCTCCTTCCAGCACATAAAGCTAACACCTCTTTACGTGCCAGATTGGGGCGAAGGATTTCGCGGTACCACCCAACTTCGTCGCGTTTTTCGCAAAACGCAACCTCAGCAAGTGTTTCGTCGTCGTACACTTTCGCTCTTAACGGGAGCGACCCGTTCCAATCCTACTGCGCAGCGCACACACCCACTGCGGTTCAGGGGAAAGCTCCGAGGCGAGCTACCATGAAGCAGGTGACTCTGTTTCCAGCAACCCAGAGCTCTCTGTCACACCTGACGCCTCATGTCTTATCCTCTTCATAGCCTCTTCTGCGGTTGGAATTTTCTGAATCATGGGGTTGAATAATCAAAGCCCCTACAGCGTTATTTCCTAATCATGTGGGCACGATTAGGTTAGAACCTGCCGCAGAGGCTTTTATCCTCACGGTGTACACTTACGAGCCGTAAGTGCTGATGTCACTCGGTCCAGACCCTGTTACGGCGGAACCCTAGACACCCTTCCAACCAAACGGTCATATAGATTTGG